>NZ_JBHVSD010000032.1:0-100009 GCF_042885395.1 Kitasatospora sp. NPDC058063 | reverse complement strand
CCGCGACGACGATCTTCGCGGAGGTGGTGGCGCGGGTGGGGGCGGCCGCGTTAGAGCTTGCGAAGTCCACTGAGGACCCTTTCGAGCAGCGTGACATCGGGCGTTCCGCCCGACTCGCCCGCGGCGGCGGGCTGGTGGATGGCGACGAGACCGGCCTCGGCAAGGTCGGCCACGAGGATGCGGGCGACACCGAGCGGCACGCCGGCCAGTGCGGAGATCTCCGCGATGGACTTGACCTCGCGGCAGAGGCTGACGATCCGGGCGTGCTCGGGCAGCAGTCCGCTGGCCCGGTCGGCCGAGCCGGTGGTGGAGATCAGGGCCTCGATGGCGAGCTGGTACCGCGGGCGGGTCCGGCCGCCGGTCATCGCGTACGGGCGGACCAGCGGCTGCTGCTCGTAGCCGTCGGACTGCTGCCCGCCGTAGCCGCTGCCGTACCCGTTGCCGTACGAGCCGGCGGGTGTCGAAGGCGGGGTCATGGGTCCTCCTAGTGCTGCAGCCTTGAGCAGCCGGTTCCAGCTGGGGCGGTGCCAGCTGAGGCGAGATCAGCTGCCTGAGGGTAGCTGAGGGTGGTTCGCCGGGTCCGGTCGGGTCGGACCCGGCGAGGGCAGGTGGGACGGGGTGGTCGGATCCGCGCGGGAGCCCCGGGTCAGTGCAGGAGACTGCCCTGGAGTTCCGCGCGGAGTGCGGGGGTGAGGACGGCGCCGGCCCGGTCGACGAGCAGGGCCATCTCGTAGCCGACGAGGCCGATGTCGGAGTCCGGGGCGGCCAGGACGGCCAGCGCCGAGCCGTCGCTGACGGCCATCAGGAACAGGAACCCCCGCTCCATCTCGACCACGGTCTGGTTGACCTCGCCGCCCTCGAAGATCCGGCTCGCACCGTTGGTCAGCGAGGTGAGACCGGAGGCGACCGCCGCCAACTGGTCGGCCCGGTCCCTGGGGAAGCCCTCGGACATGCACAGCAGGAGGCCGTCCGCGGAGACCACCACGGTGTGGGACACCCCGGGGGTGTTGTCCACGAAATTGGTGATCAGCCAGTTCAGGTTCTGTGCGGCCTGGCTCATCTGGTTCAACTCAACGCTCCTGGTGATCTGCGCCGTTGCCGTCGCTCCGGCCACCGAAACTATCGAATCCGGGCTGCTGGGCACCATGCTGGAAGCCCGACTGGTTGGCGGCCTGCTCGGCCCCGACGCGGCGGCCCTGCTGGATGCCGCGGCGCAGGTTGGTCAGCCGGCCGCGGACCTCCTCGGGGGCCCGGGAGACCTGCGGACCGGTCAGCGGCGAGGCCTCGGCGGTGCCGGAGACCAGGTTGGCCTGCGGGGTCCGCCGGGGCAGGCCCGACATGGTGACACCGCTGGTCGAGGGCTCGCGGACCTGCTCGGCGCGGCGCCAGCGCTCGTCGTTCGCGGACGGACGCCACGGCGCGTCGCCGGTGCCGGGCTGCTGGCCCTGCGGCTGCGGAGGCTGCTGCTGGTTCTGCTGCTGCGGGGCCTGCGGCTGCTGCGGGGCCTGCTGCTGCGGAGCCGGCTGGGGCGCCTGCTGCCGGGGTGCCTGCTGCGGGGCCTGCTGCTCCTGGGCCTGCGGCTGGAACTCCGGCGAGGAGGTACCGGGGCGGCGCGGCTGGTACGACCGCTGCCGCGCCTGCTGCCCGTCGGCCTGCGGGGCCCACGGCTGCTCGCCGCCGGGCCGCTGACCGGCCTCGGACGGACCGGTCGGCAGTGCCATCGGCTCCTGGTACGGCAGCGGCTGCGGCTGCTGCGGCGCCTGCTCCTGGCGCACCGGCTCCGGACGCGGCGGGTTCGGCACGTTCGGCAGCACCGGCTCGACCAGGCCGAGGCCCAGCGGGTCGCGCGGGTCGATCTGGCTGGCCTCGAAGCGCGGGCGGGCGAACTGCTGGGTGCTCTCCACCGGCGCCGGCTCGGCCGACGGCAGCTGCTGGGGCTGCTGCTGGGCCTGCGGCGGCAGCTGCGGCTGACGGTCGCGCTGCGGCGCGTCCGGGCCGGGGCGCTGCGGACCGCGCGGGCCCTGGCCGGCGGGCCGGCCGGGGGCACCGGGGCCCTGCGGGGCCGGACGGCGCTGCGGCAGGCCGTCCTGCGGACGGTTGCCCGGACGGGCACCCTGCTGCGGCGTGCCGGGACCGCCGGGGCGGCCGTGCTGGGGCTGCTCGCCGGTCCGGGCACCCGGACCGCCGTCGAACTCGCCGCCGGGACGCTGCCGTTCCTGGCCGGGCCGGCCGGGCTGCTGCTGACCGGCCTGCTGCTGACCGGGCTGGGGCTGACCGGCCTGCTGCTGACCGGGCTGGGGCTGGCCGGGCTGCTGCGGACGGCCGCCGCGGCGCGGCAGGCCGTTCGGGCCGCTCTGCGGCGGGCCCTGGCGGCCCGGGGCGCGCTGCGGCAGACCGCCCTGCTGGGCCTGCTGCGGAGTCTGCTGCTGCGGCGCCTGCGGCTGCTGCGGCTGCTGCGGCTGGGCGGGCCGTCGGCCCTGGCCCTGACCCTGGCCCTGCTGAGCGCCGCCCTGCGGGGCCGGGTTCTCCCGCAGCGACTTGCCGACCTGGCGGGTCGGCAGACCGCCGGCGGGCGCACCCGGGCCGGCCTGCGGGCCGCCCTGCGGAGCGGGAGCGGCCGGAGCGGCAGGACCGCCCTGGCCGAGCTGCGGGCGACCGCCCTGCGGGGCACCCGCGGCCGGGCCCTGGCCGAGCGCGGCGGGACCGCCCTGGCGGGCGGGCGGCACCTGGCGCTGCTGGCGCGGCGTCGGGGTGACCCCGCGCTGCTGCTTGCCCTGGCCGGAACCGGCCCGGCCGGCGCCGCGGCGGTCACCCGAATTGGTGACGTCCACGGGGAGCATGACCAGCGCGGTGGTGCCGCCGGAGTCGCTGGGGCGCAGCTGGATGCGGATGCCGTGTCGCAGGGACAGGCGGCCGACCACGAAGAGGCCCATGCGGCGGGAGACCGAGACGTCCACCGTCGGCGGGTTGGCGAGGCGCTCGTTGATCTCGGCGAGGTCGTCGGGGCTCAGGCCGATGCCGGTGTCGTGGATCTCGACCAGCACGCGGCCGTCCGGCAGCGCGTGGCCGGTGACCCGGACGCGGGTCTGCGGGCTGGAGAACGAGGTGGCGTTCTCCAGCAGCTCGGCGAGCAGGTGGACGAGGTCGTTGACGACGCGGCCGGCGACCTCGGCCGACGGCACGGCGGCGAGTTCGATGCGCTCGTACTGCTCCACCTCGGAGGCGGCGGCGCGGAGCACGTCGACCAGCGGGACGGGACGGGTCCAGCGGCGGCCCGGGTCCTCGCCGGCGAGGACGAGGAGGTTCTCGCCGTTGCGGCGCATGCGGGTCGCGAGGTGGTCCAGCTTGAAGAGGTTGGCCAGCTGGTCCGGGTCGGCCTCGCGGCTCTCCAGCTCGGAGATGAGCGACAGCTGGCGCTGGATGAGGCCCTGGCTGCGACGCGAGAGGTTGGTGAACATCGCGTTGATGTTGCCTCGCAGGAGGGCCTGCTCGGCGGCGAGGCGGACGGCCTCGCTGTGCACCATGTCGAACGCGTGGGCCACGTGGCCGATCTCGTCGGTGGAGTCGACGGCGACCGGCTCGACCGTGGTGTCGACGTCGTGCGGGTCGGCCTCGGAGAGGGTCTTGACCAGCTCGGGCAGACGGCGCTCGGCGACGTCCTCGGCCGCCGCCTGGAGGCGGGTCAGCGAGCGCACCATCGAGCGGGCGATCAGACCGGCGCCACCGAGGGCGACGAGCAGCACCAGGGCGACCGCGACACCGATGATCAGGGCGTCGGCGTCGGCCTGGGACTGGAGGTCCTGGGCCTTGCCGTCCAGGTTCTCGATGAGCTTGGACTCGATCCGGCGCTCGGCGGTGATCTTGGAGCTGGCCTTCTCGAACCAGTCCTTGTAGCTGACCGCCTCGGTCTGGCGGATGCCGCTCTGGGTGAGGATCGTGGAGGCGTAGCGGTCGGCGTCGGCGACCACCGAGTTGTAGCTCAGCTGGCTGCGCAGGTTGTCCAGGTCGTGCGCGGTGTAGATGTTGTTGAAGCTCGCGATCGCGTTGTCGTACGAGCTGCGCAGGCGGATACCGAAGGACTCGTCACTGGGGCTGAGGTCGGGGGTCTTCGGGTTGGCGAGCGCGGCGCTGATCAGGGCCCGCTGCTGCGAGGTTGCGTTCTTCGCCAGCGAGAACTGCTGGAGCGCGCGGGTGGAGACGACCAGGTCCTTGTTGTTCGACGCGAGCGCGATGTCCTGGGTGATGGACAGCAGGTCGCGGATGATCACGTCGTAGGCGGTGATCGTCGACTGGATGTTCTGGTTGTTCTGGTACGGCAGGCTGCGGGTGTCCGCGATCGAGTTCAGGTCCTTGCGGATCTGGAGCAACAGCGCCTTTCCACCGGACAGTTCGAGGTTCTCGAACTTGTCGGAGGAGGCGGTGAAGGTGCGGCTCAGGTCGTCGGTGGACTTGCGGGCCGCGACGATGTCGTCGTCCAGCGGCGCGGCCGGGTCGTGGGTGATCGGGCCGGCGCTGATGTCGCGCTCGGTCTGGAGTGCGTCCGCGAGGTTGGTCGCCTTCTTGGCCAGGTCGGAGAGGTTGGCCATCTGGGCGAGTTGCTGCGAGTTCTCCATCGAGCTCTGGATGCGCAGGCCACCGAGGACCAGCGAGACCAGCACGGGGAGGGCGAGCAGCGCGATCAGACGGGTGCGGATGCGCCAGTTGCGCATCGCGAGCCGGTTCAGACCGGTGGCGCGGCGCCGGGTCAGGGAGGTGCGGAGTTTGTCCCGGGCGGACTTCCGCTCCTGGCCCTCCTCCTCCGGGTGGCCGATGGCCTCGGGTGTCACCGGCTCTGCCGGGCCGCCGGGGGCCGCCGCCTGTTGAGGGGCTGCCACAGGCTCACGCGACTCCGGGTTACCCGCGGCGCCGCTACCCCTTTTGAAACGTCCCTGCACTGGCGTCGCAACCTCTGGACCGGGCGTCCCGCCGCGTCGCCACGGCCTGGACGGTGTCGAGTTTCCATCCGCACCCCGGCCGGTCCGGGAGAGCGGGCACCGGGGTGGACCACTCCCTACCCACGGTCCGTCGCATTCCAGCACAGCCGGGGAATCCCAACAAGGGCCGCACGTACCGGGCGTCCGGCGCTACCGACCGCTTGCGTCTTCTTACGGACTGTGCGGTAACAGGACCGGAATACCGCCTTTTTCGGACACTCGCCGGATACATGCCAAGCGGACCCGGGGTCGGGAAGAGTCACAGACCTTCCGGAATGCCCCTTATCGGCGAAATGCCGGAAAATCCCGGTGCGGCGATATGTCGGATATCTGCACTTTGCTCGGCATTTTGTGAGCAAAATCACAGTCTAATGTGTAGCTTTGGTCACGGCCTCTGTGGAATGAGATCTCGTAACCTGGCTGTCTCCGGAGCACGGCCCCGATCAGCCTGCCCAGAACCCCTCCGAATCAATCGGAATCCATCAGGCCGGTGCCGATCGCCGCGATCGACCCGGCCATGACCACGAGGTGCTCTCGATGTCCCAGGCGAAGAACGCCACCAAGTCCACGCTGTCCTGCCGCCCCACGGCGAACCCCCGCCGGACGACGCTGGCCTCGGTCGAGGACTTCAGCAAGATCCCGGGCGCCCGCAAGCCCGAGGACGTCGTGACCTACGGCTCCGAACTGCCGGCCGCCACCGCCAACCCGCGCCGCACCCGGCTGATGGTCGCCCCGGTCGTCGTCCCGCAGGACTGACCGCCGCAGCGCCGCGTCGAGGGCGCCGTCGTCACCCCGGTGGCGGCGGCGCCCTCGCCGTTGTGCGGCGCCGCTGCGGCCCGCGGCGGCGGCCCGCCCGCGGGCCTCGCGGGGCATTCGGCCCCGACCCTCCTGAACAGGGGCAAAGCGGTCGGCCGGGCCCCCACGCGATAGCCTGGAGGCCGATTGACGGGGCCGCGCCCACTGCGGGCGGGGCGCCCACCAGCGCCCGGGCGCGCCCCGGGCGGCCGACGAAGCGAGGGGTATCCCAGCCGTGCGCATTGCCAGGTTTTCCGTCCGGGAAGGGAGCCCTGCCGCCGGCAGCGTCTCCTTCGGCGTGGTGGAGGGCGACCCTTCCCGGCCCGACTCGCTGGTCGTCCACGCGCTGGCCGGCCACCCGTTCGGCCAGCCCCAGCCCACCGGTGAGAGCTACCGCTTCCAGGACGTCCGGCTGCTCAGCCCGATGCTCCCGAACAAGATCGTGGCGGTCGGCCGCAACTACGCGGCGCACGCGGCGGAGCTGGGCAACGAGGTCCCGGACGCCCCGCTCACCTTCTTCAAGCCGTCCACCTCGGTGATCGGTCCGACCGAGAGCATCGCGTACCCGCCGTTCTCCTCGGACGTCCACCACGAGGCCGAACTGGCCGTGGTGATCGGCCGGATGTGCCGTGAGGTGCCGTTGGACCGGGTGCCCGAGGTGATCCTCGGCTACACCTGCGCCAACGACGTCACCGCCCGGGACGTCCAGCAGCGCGAGGGCCAGTGGGCCCGGGCCAAGGGCTTCGACACGGCCTGCCCGCTGGGCCCGTGGATCGAGACCGACCTCGACCCGAGCGACCTCGCGATCACCTGCACGGTCAACGGCGAGCTCCGCCAGACCGGCCGCACCTCCCTGATGGTCCGCTCGGTCGCCGAGCTGATCGTCCACATCTCCGAGGCCATGACGCTGCTGCCCGGCGACGTCATCCTCACCGGCACGCCCGCAGGGGTGGGCCCGCTCAACGTCGGCGACGAGGTCGCCGTCTCCATCGAAGGCATCGGCACTCTCACCAACAAGGTGATCAAGCGTGGCTAACACTGACCCGGCCGTCCGGGTTCGCTTCTGTCCCTCCCCGACCGGCAACCCCCACGTGGGGATGGTCCGCACGGCCCTCTTCAACTGGGCCTACGCCCGCCACAACGGCGGCACGCTGGTCTTCCGGATCGAGGACACCGACTCCGCCCGCGACTCCGAGGAGTCGTACAACCAGCTGCTCGACGCGATGCGCTGGCTCGGCCTCGACTGGGACGAGGGCCCGGAGGTCGGCGGCCCGGACGCGCCGTACCGCCAGTCGCAGCGGATGGACATCTACGCCGATGTCGCCCGCCGCCTGCACGAGGCCGGCCACGCCTACTACTGCTACTGCTCCACCGAGGAGCTGGACGCCCGCCGCGAGGCCGCCCGCGCGGCCGGCAAGCCCTCCGGCTACGACGGGCACTGCCGCGACCTGACGGACGAGCAGGTGGCGGTCTACAAGCTGGAGAAGCGCGAGCCGATCCTGCGCTTCCGGATGCCGGACAAGACCCTCAGCTTCGACGACCTGGTCCGCGGCACGCTCACCTTCGAGCCGGAGAACGTGCCGGACTACGGCATCGTCCGGGCCAACGGCGCCCCGCTGTACACCCTGGTCAACCCGGTGGACGACGCCCTGATGGGCATCACCCACGTGCTGCGCGGCGAGGACCTGCTGTCCTCCACCCCGCGGCAGATCGCGCTGTACGCCGCGCTCGCCGAGATCGGCGTCGGCAACGGCACCACCCCGCGCTTCGGCCACCTGCCGTACGTGATGGGCGAGGGCAACAAGAAGCTCTCCAAGCGCGACCCGCAGTCCTCGCTCAACATGTACCGCGAGCGCGGCTTCATCCGCGAGGGCCTGCTCAACTACCTGTCCCTGCTGGGCTGGTCGCTGGCCGAGGACCGCGACCTGTTCGACATGGACGAGATGGTCGCCGCCTTCGACGTCACCAAGGTGAACGCCAACCCGGCCCGCTTCGACCTGAAGAAGTGCGAGGCGATCAACGCCGAGCACGTCCGCCGGCTGGCCCCGGAGGACTTCGTCAGCCGCCTGGTTCCCTTCCTCCAGGGCGCCGAGCTGCTGCCGGCCGAGCCCACCGCCGAGCAGCTGGACCTGCTCGCCAAGGTGGCGCCGCTCACCCAGGAGCGGATGGTCGTGCTGAGCGAGATCGTGAACATGGCCGGCTTCCTGTTCGTGGCGCCGGAGAAGTTCGCCCTCGACCCGGACGACGCCGCCAAGGTGCTCACCGCGGACTCCCGCCCGGTGCTGGAGGCCAGCATCAAGGCGCTGGAGGAGCTCGCGGACTTCACCCCGGAGCCGATCCAGGCCGCGCTGCGCGAGGCGCTGGTGGAGGGGCTGGGCATCAAGCCCAAGTTCGCCTTCACGCCGCTGCGGGTGGCCGTCACCGGCCGCCGGGTCTCCCCGCCGCTGTTCGAGTCCATGGAGCTGCTGGGACGCCCGGAGACGCTGCGTCGGCTGCGGGCCGCCCTGGACGCCCTGCCGGCCGCCTGAGCGGGGTTCCGAGCAGGCCGCGGGCCCGGCTTCGTGCCGGGCCCGCGGCGTACCCGGAGGCCGTCCGCAGGCCTCCCGGCCGCTGCCTGGGGTTATCGATTTTGGACCCGGGGCCGACGTCGGGTAATGTTCTTTCTGCGCCGCCCGGGAGGGAACGGACGAGGGAACGAAAGCCCCTCGGAAGGGACCGACCGAGAGGCGCAACGCCTGAGAAGGGCCCGCGAGGGTTCAACTCTGGTGGGGTATGGTGTAATTGGCAGCACGAGTGATTCTGGTTCATTTAGTCTAGGTTCGAGTCCTGGTACCCCAGCGCAGTACGTGAGTACAGCACCACAAAAGAAGATCAAGCCCCCGTTGTGTAGCGGCCTAGCACGCTGCCCTCTCACGGCAGTAGCGCCGGTTCGAATCCGGTCGGGGGTACTGATCCCGCAAGGGATCACCTGGAAAGCCCCCGTTGTGTAGCGGCCTAGCACGCTGCCCTCTCACGGCAGTAGCGCCGGTTCGAATCCGGTCGGGGGTACTGATCCCGCAAGGGATCGCCAGGAAGCCCCCGTTGTGTAGCGGCCTAGCACGCTGCCCTCTCACGGCAGTAGCGCCGGTTCGAATCCGGTCGGGGGTACTTCAGAGCAGGAAGCCGGTGGGCCAGCCCATCGGCCCTTGCTTTGTGTTGGGGTATGGTGTAATTGGCAGCACGAGTGATTCTGGTTCATTTAGTCTAGGTTCGAGTCCTGGTACCCCAGCCAGAAATTGGAAAGACCCCGGTCCCCGGGGTCTTTTTGCTTTCCCCGGAAATGCCCCGAAGGGCCCCGCTCCGTTCCGAGCGGGGCCCTTCCGGCTTTCCGCGGGGCCCTTCCGGCTTTCCGCGGGCCCTGTCGCCCGGCGGCGGACGGGGGCGGAGCGCTGTCCATGCGCTAAGACTGCGGTCTCACTCCGCGAGACACAAGTTCAATCTCCGGCGAAAAGCGCCACTCTGGACGGGAGCGGCCCGGGAGTCTCAGGGCGGCGCACACGCTTTGACCTCGACGACACCGAGAAGGCCGGCAACGCGGCCGGCTGGAGGGAATCCGATGGGACGGACACTCGCAGAGAAGGTCTGGGACGACCACGTCGTGCGGCGCGCGGAGGGCGAACCCGACCTCCTCTTCATCGACCTGCACCTGCTCCACGAGGTCACCAGCCCGCAGGCCTTCGACGGGCTGCGACTGGCCGGCCGCACGGTCCGCCGCACCGATCTGACGATCGCCACCGAGGACCACAACACCCCCACCCTGGACATCGACAAGCCGATCGCCGACCCGGTCTCCAGGGTGCAGCTGGAGACCCTGCGCCGGAACGCCGCCGAGTTCGGCGTCCGGATCCACTCGCTCGGCGACGTCGAGCAGGGCGTCGTGCACGTCGTCGGCCCGCAGCTCGGCCTGACCCAGCCCGGCATGACCGTGGTCTGCGGTGACTCCCACACCTCGACCCACGGCGCTTTCGGCGCACTGGCGTTCGGCATCGGCACCAGCCAGGTCGAGCATGTGCTGGCCACCCAGACCCTGCCGCTGGCGCCGTTCCGGACGATGGCGATCACCGTCGAGGGCGAACTGCCCGAGGGCGTCACCGCCAAGGACCTGATCCTGGCCGTCATCACGAAGATCGGCACCGGCGGCGGCCAGGGCTACGTCCTGGAGTACCGCGGTTCGGCGATCCGGAGCCTGTCCATGGAGGCCCGGATGACCGTCTGCAACATGTCGATCGAGGCCGGCGCCCGGGCGGGCATGATCGCCCCGGACGAGACCACCTTCGCCTACCTCCAGGGCCGCCCGCACGCCCCGCAGGGCGAGGACTGGGACGCCGCCGTCGCGTACTGGAGGACCCTGGGCACCGACGAGGACGCGGTCTTCGACCACGAGATCTTCATCGACGCGAGCGAGCTGACCCCGTTCGTCACCTGGGGGACCAACCCGGGCCAGGGCGCCCCGCTGGGCGCCGAGGTGCCGGACCCGGCGTCCTTCGCCGACCCGCAGGAGCGCCTGGCCGCCGAGAACGCCCTGGCGTACATGGGCCTGGAGGCCGGCACCCCGCTGCGCGAGGTGAAGGTCGACGCCGTCTTCGTCGGCTCCTGCACCAACGGCCGGATCGAGGACCTGCGGGCCGCCGCGGCCGTCGTGGAGGGCCGCCGGGTCGCCGACGGCGTCCGGATGCTGGTGGTTCCCGGCTCCGTCCGGGTCGCCCTCCAGGCCGTCGAGGAGGGCCTGGACAAGGTGTTCACCGCTGCCGGTGCCGAGTGGCGCCACGCGGGCTGCTCGATGTGCCTGGGCATGAACCCCGACCAGCTCGCCCCGGGGGAGCGCTGCGCCTCCACCTCGAACCGCAACTTCGAGGGCCGGCAGGGCAAGGGCGGCCGTACCCACCTGGTCTCCCCGCAGGTCGCCGCCGCGACCGCCGTCCTGGGCCGTCTCGCCGCCCCCTCCGACCTGTCCGCCGACGTCGCTGCCGTGGAGGCCTGAGCCATGGAGAAGTTCACCACCCACACCGGCCGGGCCGTGCCGCTGCGCCGCAGCAACGTGGACACCGACCAGATCATCCCGGCCCACTGGCTCAAGAAGGTCACCCGATCCGGTTTCGAGGGCGGCCTGTTCGAGGCCTGGCGCAAGGACGAGTCGTTCATCCTCAACCGGCCCGAGCGGCAGGGCGCCACGGTCCTGGTGGCCGGCCCCGAGTTCGGCACCGGCTCCTCCCGGGAGCACGCCGTCTGGGCGCTCCAGAACTACGGCTTCCACGCGGTCGTCTCGTCGCGCTTCGCCGACATCTTCCGGGGCAACTCCCTGAAGAACGGCCTGCTGACGGTCGTCCTGCCGCAGGAGACCGTGGAACGGCTCTGGGCGCTCACGGAGAGTGACCCTTCGGCCGAGATCACCGTTGACCTGGAGGCGCGCGAAGTGCGTGCCGAGGGCGTCGTCGCGGCCTTCGAACTGGACGACAACGTCCGGTGGCGGCTGCTCAACGGCCTGGACGACATCAGCATCACCCTGCGGAACGAGGCCGACATCGCGGCCTTCGAGGAGACCCGTCCGGCCTTCAAGCCCCGTACTCTGCCGGTCGCCTGAGTTCCCCTCAGAACAAGCATTCTGACGATCCACCGGATGGCCCGTGCCCCCCTCGGGGGGGCCGGGCCATCCGTCGTTCCGGAGCACGAGTTAGCGCCGCGGCCCGCCCCGGATTGCCCATTTGGCTTTGCGGAAGAGGGGCCCGCGCAAGTACAACTGCGGGTAGATGGCACAATCAGTACATGCACCGGCACCATGAACCTCCGTACGCGGGCGGCGAACCCGCGGCTGAGGACTCCATGGGCCGGCCATCCGAACGCCGAATTGACGATCGGCCGGACGTCACCTCCGCACCAGCTGAGGGGCCGGACGACCAGGAAGTCGCAGCGCTCTACGCGCTTGTGGCCGAGCGGTTGAAGCAAGCTCACGCCCGCGTGCATGCGCTGAACGTGTCTGCCGATGCAAAGACCGCTCTCACCCGTCAACTCCTCATCGTCACCGAGGCCGCCAAGCGCGATCTTCCGGAGGCGGCAAGGCGGTTGAGTCGCTTTGTACATGACCTCGACGAGCGGCCCCCGCCGCTCGACTGAGGTCGCCGACGCGCAAATCCATTGCGACACTAGGGTGATTCGCGCGTTTGGTAATTGAAAGTCCGCAGATACATACCTAACGTGCGAAAAGAACGGATGGAATCATCCGGCGCCCGTTTCCGAAGGGGAAGACGTGAACAAGGCTCAGCTTGTCGAAGCGGTGGCCGAGCAGCTGGGCGGTCGCAAGGCTGCCGCAGAGGCCGTCGACGCAGTGCTCGACACCATGGTCCGTGCCGTTGTGGCCGGTGACCGGGTCTCGGTCACCGGGTTCGGCACCTTCGAGAAGGTGGAGCGCTCCGCGCGCTTCGCCCGCAACCCGCAGACCGGCGAGCGGGTCAAGGTCAAGAAGACCTCGGTCCCGCGCTTCCGTCCGGGTCAGGGCTTCAAGGACCTGGTCAGCGGCAGCAAGAAGCTGCCGAAGGAAGGCCCCTCGGTGAAGAAGGCCCCCAAGGGCTCCCTCACCCCGGGCAAGAGCGGCGTGGCCGCCACCCCGGCCGCCAAGCGTGCCGCCACCAAGCGTGCCGCCGCTGCTGCCGCCGCCGCCCCGGCCGCCAAGAAGGCCGCCGCCAAGAAGACGGCCACCACGGCCGCCGCCAAGAAGGCGACCACCACGGCCGCCGCCAAGAAGACCACGGCGACCGCCAAGAAGACCGCCGCGAAGACCACGGCCGTCAAGGCCACCGCCGCCAAGACCACGGCCGCGAAGACCACCGCCGCCAAGAAGACCACGGCGACCGCGACCAAGGCCGCCGCGACCAAGAAGACGGCCGCGGCGAAGAAGGCGACCACCACGGCCGCCGCCAAGAAGACCACGGCCACCGCCAAGAAGGCGACCGCCACGGCCAAGAAGACGGCGCCGGCGAAGAAGACCGCCACCCGCAAGACCACCGCGCGCAAGACCTCTGCCAAGTAAGTCCCGCGCGACCGTCCCAGGACGGCCTTCGGCTCAGAGCCGCGGCACCCCCTTCCGTGAATTCACGGAGACGGGTCGCCGCGGCTCTTTCGATTTCCGGGCGCTTAGTCAGGAATCGACGGCGTGCGGCGGCACGGGGAGTTCCGGGCGGTGCGGCGGGACGGTCCGCGGGCCGGTCCGGCCGGGCCCGGCGGCGCCGGACGGGGCCGTCAGCCCTCGGCGGGGTCCGGGAAGGTCTGGAGCGTCACGAAGACCACCCGGCGGGCCTCGCCGGTGCCCTCGGTGCGGATCCGCACCCGCTGGCCGGGGCGCAGCAGCCGCAGGCCGCCGGCGTCGAAGGCGGCCGCGTCGAACGGCACCGGGGTCCCGTCGTCGAGCAGCACGGAGCCGGCCCGGGTGGCGGGGTCGAAGGTGAACGAGGTGGCCTGCATGCGAGCAGCATAGCGAGCGGGCCGGCCCCGGCCCGGGAGCAGGTCGACGCCCGGGCCGGGACGCGCCGGGGCGGCTCCGGGCGGTGCCCGGGCGGCGGCCGGGAGGGCTCAGGAAAGGCTCAGCCGGGCGAACAACGCGCTGGTGTGCGGGCCGAGGCCGAGCGCCGCGGCCTCGCCGAGGTCCGTCCCGGTGTCCACGTCCCGGCGCACCGACTCCACGTCCGCGAGGCGCAGTTCGAGCGCCCCGCCGGCCGCGTGCCGGGCCCGTGAGCCGTCCCCGAAGGCGGGGGAGAGCGGACGGCCGGGGGCGCAGGCGAGCAGCGTGGTGCCGAGGCCGGGGGTGTCCGGCAGGAAGGCCCGGCCGTTGGCCGGCACCGCGCCCAGCACCCGGGCCAGTTCGGCCGGACGCAGCGCCGGGAGGTCCGCCGAGAGCACCGCCAGCGGGGCCCGCGGGGCCAGCGCCCGGGCGCTCTCGGCGCCGTGCGCCAGCGCCCGGTTGAGGCCTCCGTCGGGCTCGTCGGCGACCACCAGGGCGCCGAGCGCGGTCAGCCGGGCGCCGGCCGCGGCGTCGCGGGTGACCACCAGGACCCGGCCGACCCCGGGGGTGGCCAGGGCGGCGGTGACGGTGTCCAGGGCGAAGGACAGGGCCAGGTCGGCCCGGTGCGGTCCGGCGTACGGGGCCAGTCTGCTCTTCGCCATGGTGAGCGGCTTGAGCGGAAGCACCAGCGACCAGCCGGCGGTGGGTGCGGGGGGCGCGACGGCCCCGCTGGGGCGTACGGTGTCCTGGGTCATCGGCGTCATTCTGGCGCCGGTCCCGGAGCCCTCGCCAGGCCGTCCGAGCTGTGCGGACGTGCGTTTGATCACGCCCGCCGGGCGGGTTGGCGCGGTTGCTCGACAGCCGGTGATCGGGCGGGCGACACTGTTCCGCGCCCGTGGCCCGGGCACCGGTGGAATCGGTGCGCGGCACCGGGACACCATGACCGCGGTAATCCGTGCCGCATCGGATGAGAAGGAGCTGGGGTGGCCCGCCGCTCGTACGCCAAGTTCGGCAACGCCGACTACGGCATCTGGTACCGCTTCGCGGCCGTGCTGGTGAAGCCGGTGACGACCGCCCTGGTGAAGCCCGACTGGCGGGGCTGGGAGCACATTCCGAAGAACGGCGGCTTCATCGCCGCGGTGAACCACAATTCGATCATCGATCCGGTGATCTACGCGCACTGGCAGTACAACAGCGGACGTCCGCCGCGCATTCTCGGCAAGTCCTCGCTGTTCTCGATCCCCTTCATCGGATTCATGCTGCGCAAGACCGGTCAGATTCCGGTGTTCCGCGAGTCCACCGACGCCGCGCAGGCGTTCCGGGCCGCGATCGACGCGGTCAACAGCGGCCAGTGCGTGCAGTTCTACCCGGAGGGCACGCTCACCCGGGACCCGGACCTGTGGCCGATGACCGGCAAGAGCGGTGTCGCCCGGGTCGCGCTGATGACCGGTGCGCCGGTCATCCCGGTCGCGCACTGGGGCGCCCACGAGATCATCCCGCCGTACGGCCGGCCCGGTCTCGGGAAGGGCAGGTTCAACCTGTTCCCGCGGCACCGGGTCACCGTCGCGGCCGGGCCCGCGGTGGACCTGAGCAAGTACCGGGGGCAGGAGCTCACCGCCCAGGTGCTCGCCGACGCGACCGAGGACATCATGACCGCGATCACCGCCGTGCTGGCGGAGGTCCGCGGCGAGGAACCGCCCGCCGAGCGCTACGACATGCGCAGGGCCGCCCGGGATCGGGCCGCGGCGGCGCTGGCCGAGCGCCGGCGCGCCAAGGGCGAGCGGGGCAAGGGCACCGAGGAGGCCGGCAAGTGATCCGTTGCGCCGTGATGGGGACCGGCTCCTGGGGCACCGCGTTCGCGCTGGTGCTCGCCGACGCGGGCTGCGAGGTCGTGCTGTGGGCCCGCCGCCAGGAGCTGGTGGACGCCGTCAACTCCACCCACGAGAACCCGGACTACCTCCCGGGCGTCCGGCTGCCCGACACCGTGCGGGCGACCACCGACGCTGCCGAGGCGCTGGCCGGCGCCGACTTCGCGGTGCTCGTGGTGCCCTCGCAGACGCTGCGCGACAACCTGGCCGCCTGGACGCCGCTGATCGAGCCGCAGACCGTGCTGGTGAGCCTGATGAAGGGCATCGAACTCGGCACCGCCAAGCGGATGAGCGAGGTGATCGACGAGGTCACCGGGGTCGGCCCGGAGCGCGTCGCGGTGGTCAGCGGGCCCAACCTGGCCAAGGAGATCGCCAACCGGCAGCCCGCGGCCAGCGTGGTCGCCTGCTCCGACGAGGCGGTCGCCAAGCGGCTCCAGGCGGCCTGCCACACGCCGTACTTCCGGCCGTACACCAACACCGACGTGGTGGGCTGCGAACTCGGCGGCGCGGTCAAGAACGTGATCGGCCTGGCGGTCGGCATGGCGGCCGGCATGGGGCTCGGGGACAACACCAAGGCGACCCTGATCACCCGCGGGCTGGCCGAGACCACCCGGCTCGGCGAGGTGCTGGGCGCGGACCCGCACACCTTCGCCGGACTCGCCGGGATGGGCGACCTGGTGGCCACCTGCTCCTCGCCGCTGTCGCGCAACAACACCTTCGGCATGAACCTGGGCCGGGGCATGTCGCTCGCGGAGACCATCGCGGCCACCCGGCAGACCGCCGAGGGCGTCAAGTCCTGCGAGTCGGTCCTGGATCTGGCCCGGCGCAACGGGGTCGACATGCCGATCGTCGAGGCCGTGGTGGACGTGGTGCACAACGGGCGGCCGACCCAGGAGGCGCTGCAGACCCTGATGTCGCGTTCGGCGAAGGCCGAGCGGCGCTGAGTCCGGCGGGCCGCGGCCCCGGGGCCGCGGCGCCCGCCCGGTCCCCGCGGGACCGCCGACTCCGCGGTGGCGCCTGCCTTCCGGCAGGGGCTCGCACGGTAGTCTCAAACCCGATATGAGCATCGAACAGTCCTCCCCGAACCGGCCCGACCGGAAGCCGCGCGTCGCGCTGGTCTTCGGCGGGCGCAGCTCCGAGCACGCGATCTCGGTCTCCACCGCGGGCAGTGTGCTCAGGGCGATCGACCGCGACAAGTACGACGTGCTGCCGATCGGCATCACGCACGAGGGCCGCTGGGCGCTGACCAGCGACGAGCCGGCCCGGATGGCCATCACCGACGGGCGGCTGCCGGACGTGGCGCACGTCGCCGAGGGCGTCGACGGCCAGGTCGCGCTGCCGGTCGCCCCGGGCAGCCGCGAGGTGGTCCTGACCGAGCCGGGCAGCGCCCCCAAGGCCCTCGGCGAGGTCGACGTGGTGTTCCCGCTGCTGCACGGTCCGTGGGGCGAGGACGGCACGCTCCAGGGCCTGCTGGAGCTCTCCGGCGTCCCGTACGTCGGCAACGGCGTGCTGGCGAGCGCGGCCGGCATGGACAAGGAGTTCGCCAAGCGGATCCTGGCCTCGCACGGTCTGAACGTCGGCCGCTACACCATCGTGCGGCCGCGCGACTGGGAGTCCGAGGCGGGCCGCGCGGCGGTGCGCGAGCGGGCCGCCGAGCTGGGTCTGCCGCTGTTCGTGAAGCCCTGCCGGGCCGGCTCCAGCATCGGCATCACCAAGGTGAAGGACCTGGCCGACCTCGACGCCGCGATCGAGGAGGCCCGCCGGCACGACCCCAAGCTCATCATCGAGGCCGGCGTGACCGGCCGCGAGATCGAGTGCGGCGTGCTGGAGTTCGAGGACGGCCCGCGGGCCAGCGTGGCCGGCGAGATCCTGGTCGGCGAGGGCTTCGACTTCTACGACTTCGAGGCCAAGTACATCGACTCCTCGGACGTGAAGATCCCGGCGGACCTGACCGCCGAGGAGCTCGCCGAGATCCGGCGCCAGGCGGTCGAGGCCTTCGAGGCGCTCGGCTGCGAGGGCCTGGCCCGGGTGGACTTCTTCCTGCTGGAGGACGGCACCTGGATGATCAACGAGATCAACACCATGCCCGGCTTCACCCCGATCTCGGCCTACCCGAAGATGTGGGAGGCCAGCGGGGTCGCGTACCCGGAGCTGATCGACCGGCTGCTCGGGACAGCGCTGCGCCGCTCGACCGGGCTGCGCTAGCGGGTCCTGCCGCGGAGGGCGGGCCGGGGAGCTCCCGGCCCGCCCTCGGTGCGTCCCCCCGGGGCGCGGCTCCCGCCGCCGGGCTCAGCCCGGGACGTTGGCCTTGACCGCGCCGGTCAGGGCGGCCGCCGGGTCGAAGGGGTTCTGCGCGGCCCCGGCCGGGACGGTCACCTCGACGTAGGCGGCGCGCATGGTCGTCACGAAGCGGTAGCCGCCGTCGGCGAGCTTCTGCGACCACCAGGTGACGCCGTCGACGCTCGGGGACCAGTCCGCGGCGTGGTCGCCGTCCAGCTCCTCCGGCCGGTCGATGCCGCAGCGCAGCACCGTCCGGGGGGAATCGCCCCAGGCGGCCACGTACGGGGAGGCGGGCGACGGGTCGTTGCGGGCGTGCCCGAGCAGGTCGGCCGGCAGCGCGGCGGCCAGCGACCGGCAGTACCCGGCCGCCCGGCCGCCCGGTTGCGGGACCTCGACCTTCGGGTCGGCCGGCCCCCAGCTGCCGACCAGCGCCACGACGGTGCAGGTCAGGGCGACGGGCAGGGCCAGCCAGCGGACCGGGGCCGGCAGGGCGGTCAGCGCCTCGGGGACGCGGAGTTCTCTGGCCACCCGCCGATGGTAACCGGGGCCCGGGTGGCCGGACGTGCCGGTGCGCCGGGCCACCGGGGCCCGGGCGCACCGGTGCACGGGCCTACAGGTGCACCACCGGGCAGGTGAGGGTGCGGGTGATGCCCTCGACCTTCTGGACCCGGGCCACCACCAGCCGGCCCAGTTCGTCCACCGTCTCGGCCTCGGCCTTGACGATCACGTCGTAGGGGCCGGTGACGTCCTCGGCGGTGAGTACGCCGGGGACCTCGGCGATGGTCCGGGCCACGGCGGTGGCCTTGCCAACCTCGGTCTGGATCAGGATGTATGCCTGTACCACGGGGACCTCCCGGCGGCCGGTTGAGGGGGGATCGCCGCCGTGATCGCCCGGTCAGGCGCATGGGTGGGTGGGCTCACCGGCAGTCTGATCACCACGCTACCTCGCAGCGGGCCGGGGAGGGGAGACCCCGAGGCCCCGGAAGGGCGTACGCTGCGCGCGGGGGAGCGCGACGGGGGCCGAAGACGGATGGAAACGCGAGAGGACGGCAGATGCAGGGGACCGTGGGCGAGCTCGGCGAGTTCGGCCTCATCAGGGAGCTGACCGCCCGGGTACCGCTCACCGACGCGGTCGACCTCGGCCCGGGTGACGACGCCGCGGTGGTACGGGCTCCGGACGGCCGGGTGGTGGCGACCACGGACGTCCTGATCGAGAACCGGCACTTCCGCCGGGACTGGTCCACCGCCTACGACGTGGGCCGCAAGGCCGCCGCCCAGAACCTCGCCGACGTGGCCGCGATGGGGGCGGTGCCGACCGCCATACTGCTCGGCCTGGTCACTCCAGCGGACCTGCCGACCACCTGGGCCACCGAGTTGATGGACGGGCTGCGCGACGAGTGCCAGGTGGCCGGGGCGACGGTGGTCGGCGGTGACGTGGTGCGCGGCGACACCGTCATGCTGGCCATCACGGCGCTCGGGGACCTCCAAGGGCGTGCGGCGGTGACCCGCTCCGGTGCGCAGGTCGGCGACGTGGTCGCGGTGACCGGCTGGCTCGGCTGGTCGGCCGCCGGCCTGACCGTGCTCCAGCGCGGCTTCCGCTCCCCGCGGGCCTTCGTCGAGGCGCACCGCCGGCCCGAACCGCCGTACCACGCGGGCCCGGCGGCGGCCGAGCTGGGCGCGACCTCGATGATCGACGTGAGCGACGGGCTGGTCGCCGACCTCGGCCACGTGGCCCGGGCCAGCGAAGTGGACATCGACCTGAAGGCCGCCGACTTCGACGTCCCGGCGCAGATGGCCGACATCGGCCAGGCGGTCGGCGTGGACCCGTTGGTCTGGGTGCTCTCCGGCGGCGAGGACCACGCGATCGTGGCCACCTTCCCGCGCGGGGTCCAACTCCCGGCCCGCTGGCGGGTGGTGGGCGAGGTGACCGGCCGCCCGACGGGCAGCCGCAGCGGCCGGGTCACGGTGGACGGCGCCCCCTGGGACCGGGTGGGCGGCTGGGACCACTTCGCCGAGTAGGGCCCGCCCCCGGATCGCGTCGGCCCCGCCGGGGACCCGGGAGGCGGGGCCCCGGCGGGCGGTCCGCGCCGATCCCCGTACGGCGGGCGGCGCGTGACGCTCCGGTGCGCTGGGAACGGGTGTCGAGGGTGCGTTGTGCGTAGGCTTGCGACACCCCAGCCCACCCGCCCGGCGCGGGTGGCCCGACCCACTGCGAGCGGGAGCACACCAGACATGCGCATCGGTGTACTGACCAGCGGCGGCGACTGCCCCGGCCTCAACGCGGTGATCCGCTCGGTGGTGCACCGGGGCACCGACGTCCACGGGCACGAGATCGTCGGCATCCTGGACGGCTTCCTCGGACTGATCGAGGGCCGCACCAGGACGGTCTCGCACGACGACGTCACCGGCCTGCTCACCCTCGGCGGCACCATCCTGGGCTCGGCCCGGGTGCGGCGGGACCGGATCGCCTGGGCGGTCGAGAACGCCAAGACGCTGGCCCGGGAGATCGGCATCGACGCGCTGATCGCGATCGGCGGGGAGGGCACGCTGACCGCCGCCAAGCTGTTCAGCGACGCCGGACTGCCCGTGGTCGGGGTGCCGAAGACCATCGACAACGACATCGACGCCACCGACGTGACCTTCGGCTTCGACACCGCCGTGCACGTCGCGACCGAGGCGATCGACCGGCTGAAGACCACCGCCGAGTCCCACCAGCGCGTCATGGTCGTCGAGTTGATGGGCCGGCACACCGGCTGGATCACCCTCACCGCGGGCATGGCGGGCGGTGCGCACGGCATCCTGATCCCGGAGAAGCCCTTCGACATCGAGGCGGTGGCCCGGATAATCGAGGACCGCTTCGCGCGCGGCAAGAAGTTCGCCATCATCGCCGTCGCCGAGGGCGCCTCCCCGCTGCCCGGCACCATGCGCTTCGACCACGGCGAGGTCGACCAGTACGGCCACCGGACCTTCGGCGGGATCGGCAACCGGCTCGCCCACGAGCTGGAGAACCTGCTCGGCAAGGAGGCCCGCCCGGTCATCCTCGGCCACGTCCAGCGCGGCGGCACCCCGACCGCCCGGGACCGGGTGCTCGCCACCCGGTTCGGCTGGCACGCGGTGGAGGCCGTCCAGCAGGGGGCGTTCGGACACTTCACCGCGCTGCGCCGGACCGGCATCGAGCTGCTGCCGATCGGCGACGCGGTGACCAGGCTGAAGACGGTGCCGAAGGACCGCTGGGCGGAGTCCGAGGCGGTGCTCTGAGAGCGCGCCGGTAGGTTGGGGCCCATGGCCCTCCCGTCTCCCACCCCCGCCCCCGGCCGAAGCGCTTCGCACGGCCCCTCCGACGCCACCGCCCGCCCCGCGCCTCCCCGGGTGCTCACCGTCGCCGGCTCCGACTCCGGCGGCGGCGCCGGAATCCAGGCCGACCTCAAGGCGATGCTCGCCCTCGGCGTCCACGGCATGAGCGTGATCACCGCCGTCACCGCGCAGAACTCGCTCGGCGTCCAGGGCTACTGGGAGCTGCCCGCGGAAGCCGTCCGGGCGCAGTTCCGCAGCGTGGTGGACGACATCGGGGTGCAGGCCGTGAAGACCGGCATGCTCGCCTCGGTCGAACTCGTCGAGACCGTCGCCGAGCTGCTGGCCGGGGTGGACGCCCCGGTGGTGGTCGACCCGGTCGGGGTCTCCAAGCACGGGGACGCGCTGCTGGTCGCCGAGGCCGTCGCCACCGTCCGCGAGAAGCTGCTGCCGGTCGCCACCCTGGCCACCCCCAACCTGCACGAGGTGACCCAGCTCACCGGGCTGACCGTCGAGGACGAGTCGCAGATGCTGGACGCCGCCAGGGCGCTGGTCGACCTCGGGCCGCGCTGGGCGCTGGTCAAGGGCGGCCACCTGCCGGGCGAGGCCGCCGACCTGCTGTACGGCGGACCGGACGAGGTGCACTGGTTCCGGGCACCCCGCTACGACAACCGGCACACCCACGGCACCGGCTGCACCCTGGCCAGCGCGATCGCGGCCGGACTGGCCAAGGGCGAGCCGCTGCCGCGGGCGGTGGCCTCGGCCAAGGAGTACATCACCGGCGCGATCGCCGGGGGCTTCGCCCTGGGCGCCGGCATCGGCCCGGTCGACCACGCCTGGCGCTGGCGCTGAGGACCCCGGAAGACGACAGTGGGCGGGCTCCTGGGGGGAGTCCGCCCACTGTCGGTGGGTCCGGAAAACGGCAGAGCCGGCCACGGAAACAGTGAAGCCGGCTCATCCGAGGATGAACCGGCTCACTGGAGGACCGGCTTGCCGGTCTGCGCGTCAGCGCGAGACCTTACCGGCCTTGATGCACGAGGTGCAGACGTTGAGCCGCTTCGGCGTCCGCCCAATCACAGCGCGCACCGTCTGGATGTTGGGGTTCCAACGACGGGGGGTACGGCGGTGAGAGTGGGAGATGCTGTTGCCGAAGCCCGGCCCCTTGCCGCAGACGTCGCAGTTGGCAGCCACAGGAGTCACTCCAAGACTTCAGATCAGATACTTTCGAAAACCCCGCTCGACCACCAGAACACTCGCGTGGACCAGACCGGACGAGGGGGTGAGCCTGGACGGTTCCAGGCAACCGGAAGAGCATACAACGCTTGCTTCCGTCCCACGAAACTACCATGACCGGCCGAGTGATCGCTCCGGTCGTCGGCCCGGACGGCCCCGCCCGCCCCCCGATAACCTGCCGGTATCACCCCTCGCCGCCGCCCCTCGGGCCACCGCGGCGTCCCATCCGGAGGAGACCTGGTGCTGCACACGCTCGACGCCCCGGCCGTGCGCACCTGGTGCCAGCTCGCCCTGCGGGCGCTCGGTCAGGCCCGCGAGGAGATCGACGCGCTCAACGTCTACCCCGTCCCGGACGGCGACACCGGCACCAACCTCTATCTGACCGTCGAGTCCGCCGCCGCCGAGGTGGAGAGCCGCTTCGCCGACCCCGCCGTCGGGACGGCCCCCGGGCTGGCCGACACGGTCCGGGCGATGGCCCGCGGCGCGCTGGTCGGCGCCCGCGGGAACTCCGGGGTGATCCTCGCCCAGTGGCTGCGCGGGACCGCCGAGACGCTCGCCGAGGGCGGCGGCGCCGACCAGCTGCGGGCCGCCCTGCAACGGGCCGCCGACTCCGCGTACCAGGCCGTCGCGGAGCCCGTCGAGGGGACCCTGCTGACCGTCGCCCGGGTCGCCGCCCGGGAGGCGACCCGGGCCGGGGACGGGCTCGCGCAGGTCGCCGACACCGCCCACCGGGCCGCCCGGGACGCACTGCGGCACACCCCCGAGCAGCTCGCCGTGCTGGCCGAGAACGGGGTCGTGGACGCCGGCGGGCGCGGCCTGGTGGCCGTCCTCGGCGCGCTCGCCGACGCCGTCGCCGGGCAGCAGCCGATGGGGCCGGTCGCGCTGCGCGGGGACGTCCGGGCCGTCGAGAGCTGCGAGACGCACCTGCGGCCGCCCGGCCCCGGCCACCCCGCCTTCGAGGTCATCTACCTGCTGGACGCCCCCGACGAGGCGCTGCCCGCGCTGCGCGAGCGGCTCGGCGAGCTCGGCGACTCGCTGGTGGTCGGCGGCGGCGACGGCCTGTGGAACGTGCACGTCCACGTGGACGACGCGGGCGCCGCCGTGGAGGCCGGCGTCGGGGCCGGGCGCCCGCACCAGATCCGGATCACCCACTTCGCCGAGGCCGCCGCCCGCTCCGGCACCGCCGCGGAGCCCGGCGAGCGCGAGGAGCGGGCCCGGGCGGTGCTCTCGGTGGTCTCCGGCGAGGGCCTGGCCGAGCTCTGCGAACAGGCCGGCGCCGTCGTCCTGCACGCCGACCCGGACCGCCCGCCGGCCAGCGCCGAACTCGCCGCCGCGGTGCGCCGCTCGGCCGCCCGCGAGGTCGTCCTGCTGCTGAACGACCCGGAGCTGCGCGCCGCCGCCGGGGCCGCCGCCGACCAGCTGCGCGAGGAGGGGGTGCGGATCGCCGTCCTGCCCACCCGTTCGCCGGTGCAGGGACTGGCGGCGCTCGCGGTGCACGAGGGCGGCCGCCGCTTCGACGAGGACGTGGTCGCCATGACCTCCGCCGCCGGGGCCACCCGGTACGCGGAACTGGCCGTCGCCGAGGGGGAGTCCTGGACGATGGCCGGCGTCTGCCAGGCCGGGGACGTGCTCGGGCTGATCGACGGCGACGTCGCGGTGATCGGTGCCGGGCTGGCCGAGGTCGGCGAGAGCGTGCTGGACCGGATGCTCGGGGCGGGCGGCGAACTCGTCACCCTGATCCTCGGCGAGGGCACCGAGGAGGCGCTCGCCGAGCGGCTGGTCGCCCACGTGCGGCACCGCCGGCCCGAGGTGGACGCGGTGGTCTTCCACGGGGGGCAGGAACCGGCGCCGCTGCTCATCGGGGTGGAGTAGCCGCCGTTCTGTCCGCCCCTTGGTGTAAACAGGGGCCTGATGGGCGCTCTCGATGAACCACTGACCAAGCTCGTCGGCGACCGCACCGCGAAGGTGCTCGCCGACAGTCTCAAGCTGCGCACGGTCGGGGACCTGCTGCACCACTACCCGCGCCGCTACGTCGAACGCGGCCAGCTCACCAGCCTGGACGAGCTGGAGGTCGACGAGCACGTCACCGTGCTGGCCCGGATCGAGAAGGTCACCCTGATCCCGTTCCGCGGCCGCAAGGGCGACCGGCTGGAGGTCGTGGTCACCGACGGCCGCAGCCGGCTCTCGCTGGTCTTCTTCAACCAGGGCTGGCGGCAGAAGGAGCTCAAGGCCGGCGCCCAGGGCCTGTTCGCCGGAAAGGTCGGGGTCTTCAACCGGACCCGCCAGCTGGTCTCGCCGGACTACCAGCTGCTCGACGAGGACACCGGGTCGGACGCCGCGCGGCAGTTCGCCGGCCGGCTCATCCCGGTGTACGGCGCCAGCGCGCAGATGCCCAGCTGGAAGCTGTCGATCTGCATCGAGACCGCGCTCACCAAGCACCTCGGCGACGTCGGCGAGCCGCTGCCCGCCGAACTGCGCGAGCGGCACGACCTGATCCCGCTGCCCGAGGCGCTGGAACTGATCCACCGCCCGCGCGGCCACGCCGACCGCGAGCGGGCCCAGAGCCGGCTGCGCTGGGACGAGGCCTTCGTGCTCCAGGTCGCCCTCGCGCAGCGCCGGGCCGCCGACTCCGCCCTGCCCGCCAAGCCGCGCCGGGCCCGCGAGGGCGGCCTGCTGGACGCCTTCGACGCCCGGCTGCCGTTCACCCTCACCGAGGGCCAGCGGTCCGTCTGCGCCGAGATCGCCGCCGACCTCGCCACCGACCACCCGATGCACCGGCTGCTCCAGGGCGAGGTCGGCTCCGGGAAGACCCTGGTCGCGCTGCGCGCCATGCTGGCCGTGGTGGACGCGGGCGGCCAGGCGGTGCTGCTGGCGCCCACCGAGGTGCTCGCCCAGCAGCACCACCGCTCGATCGTCGAGATGATGGGGGACCTCGCCGAGGGCGGCATGCTCGGCGGCTCCGACCTCGGCACCCGGGTGGTGCTGCTGACCGGCTCGATGGGTGTCCCCGCCCGCCGGCAGGCGCTGCTCGACATGGCCTGCGGGGACGCCGGGATCGCCATCGGCACCCACGCGCTGATCGAGGACAAGGTGCAGTTCCAGGACCTCGGCCTGGTCGTGGTGGACGAGCAGCACCGCTTCGGCGTCGAGCAGCGGGACGCGCTGCGCGCCAAGGGCGAGCAGCCGCCGCACCTGCTGGTGATGACGGCCACCCCGATCCCTCGCACCGTCGCGATGACGGTCTTCGGGGACCTGGAGACCTCCGTCCTGGACCAGCTGCCGGCCGGCCGCTCGCCGATCTCCACCCATGTCGTCCCGGCGCTGGAGAAGCCCAACTTCCTCACCCGGGCCTGGGAGCGGGTCCGCGAGGAGGTCGCCAAGGGCCACCAGGCGTACGTGGTCTGTCCCCGGATCGGGGACGAGGAGCCGGCGGCGGGCCCGGGGAAGAAGCGCCGCAAGGCCGCCGTGGAGGACTTCGAGGAGGTCGGCGACGAGAGCGGTGACGAGGGCGCGGCGAGCGACGAACGGCGGCCCCCGCTCTCGGTGGTGGAGACGGCCGAGAAGCTGGCGAAGGGCCCGCTGAGCGGCCTGCGGGTGGAGATCCTGCACGGCCGGCTCGCGCCCGAGGCCAAGGACGAGGTGATGCGCCGGTTCACGGCCGGCGAGGTGGACGTGCTGGTCGCCACCACGGTGATCGAGGTCGGCGTCAACGTCCCCAACTCCACCGCGATGGTCATCATGGACGCCGACCGCTTCGGCGTCTCCCAGCTCCACCAGCTGCGCGGCCGGGTCGGCCGCGGCAGCGCGGCGGGCCTGTGCCTGCTGGTCAGCGACATGCCCGGGGGCAGCGCCGCGCGGGCCCGGCTGGACGCGGTGGCGGGCACCCTGGACGGCTTCGAGCTGTCCCGGATCGACCTCGAACAGCGCCGCGAGGGCGACGTGCTGGGCCAGGCCCAGTCCGGGGTGAAGTCCTCGCTCAAGGTGCTCTCGGTGCTGGAGGACGAGGAGGTCATCCTCACCGCCCGCACCGAGGCCACCCGGCTGGTCGCCGAGGACCCGAACCTGGCCGCCCACCCGGAGCTGCGCACCGCGCTGGAGAGCCTGCTCGACGAGGACCGCGCGGCCTACATGGAGAAGGGCTGACCGGCCCTTCGGGGGTCGGATTGTCAGACCCCCGGGAGAGAATGGAGTTGTTCAGGACGCACCTCCAAGGTGCGTACCTGGCACGACACTTGGGGGTCATGCCATGGCATTCCGTCATCTCAACGAGCTCCCGCTGGGCGACAAGGTCTTCCGGATCGAACTCGCCAGCGACGACGACCGCGAGGTCACCCTCACCCTGACCGGCTGGCGCGAGGGGGCGGCCGCCGCACCGCTCGCCTCGGGCAAGCTCCGCCTGCCGGTCGAGGACGTCGCCTCGCTGCGGATCGCGCTCAACCGCGCGCTGCGGGCGCTGGCGATCGTCGCCGACGTCTCCGAGCCCATCCCCGACCGCGACGTGCTGCGCGAGCTGTACCCCGGCCACGGCGCCCCCTGGGTGCCGCAGCACGAGGAGGAACTGGTCCGGCGCTTCCACGACGGCGAGACCATCGCCCGGGTCGCCGCCCGGTTCGGCCGCACGCCCGACTCCGTCCGGACCAAGCTGCGCGAGCTCGGGCACGACCCGCGCCGCCCCGAGTTCTGCCCGCCCGACGGCTGCCTGTCCTGGTCCCGCTACGCCTCGCCGGCCCTGCTCGGCGCGGCCCTGCCGCCCCAGGCGGCGGGCTCCGAGGCGAGCTGACCCGTACTCCCCGCAGGCCCTGCCGGTAAGCCCGGCGGGGCCTGCGCCGTATAGCGTGGTCGGGCAGCGACGAAAGGACCTCCCACCACCATGACCCGCGTGATCGCCGGGGCGGCCGGCGGCCGCCGACTGGCCGTACCGCCCGGCCGGGGCACCCGCCCGACCTCCGACAAGGCCCGCGAGGCGATGTTCTCCACCCTGGAGGCGCTGCGCGGCACCCTGCAGGGGATCCGGATGCTGGACCTGTTCGGCGGATCGGGCGCGGTCGGACTGGAGGCGCTGTCGCGCGGCGCCGAGCACGTCCTGCTGGTCGAGGCGGACGGCCAGGCGGCCCGGGTGATCCGGGAGAACGTCCGGACGATCGGCCTGCCCGGGGCCGAGGTGCGGGCCGCCAGGGCGGAGAAGGTGATCGCCGGCCCGCCCCCGCAGAGCCCGTACGACCTGGTCTTCCTCGACCCGCCGTACGTGGTGACGGACGAGGAGGTCCGCGAGATGCTGATCACACTCCTGGCCGGGGGCTGGCTCGCGGACGACGCACTCGTCACCGTGGAGCGCAGCACCCGCGGCGGTGGGTTCGACTGGCCCGGGGGTTTCGAGGAACTGCGCTCCCGCCGCTACGGCGAGGGCACGCTCTGGTACGGTCGCGCCGCCGCCGCGGCCGGTGAGCAGAAGTAGCGGGCCGCGGCCCGCAGCAGCCGTCACCCCACGAGGGAGCACACACGCCATGCGCCGAGCCGTCTGTCCTGGTTCGTTCGACCCGATCACCAACGGTCACCTCGACATCATCGGGCGGGCCTCGAAGCTGTACGACGTGGTGCATGTCGCGGTCCTGATCAACCGGAACAAGCAGGGCATGTTCACCGTCGAGGAGCGGATCGGCCTGATCGAGGAGGTCACCGCCGGCTTCGGGAACCTGGTGGTCGAGTCGCACCACGGCCTGCTGGTGGACTTCTGCCGGGACCGCGGCATCCCCGCGATCATCAAGGGCCTGCGCGCGGTCAGCGATTTCGACTACGAGCTCCAGATGGCCCAGATGAACCACGGCCTGACCGGGGTGGAGACGCTGTTCGTGCCGACCTCGCCGACGTACAGCTTCCTCTCCTCGACGCTGGTCAAGGAGGTCGCCTCGTACGGCGGCGACGTCTCGCACCTGCTGCCGGAGACGGTGCACCGCCGGCTGGTGGAGCGGATCGCGGAGCGCAAGGCCGAGCAGTAGGCGCCGCCTGTCCGCTTCTGCCGGTTCGTCATGGATTGTCCCGAGGGCGGCAGACCGGTTCGGCGCAGGCGTTGTGACCCCGCCCGGCAGGGGCCGTACAGTCTGTACTCCTGCCCCGCGGTGAGGTTCACCGCGTCGGGCCTGCCTCCGCCGGACCGTCGGCGGCACACGGAAAGACGAAGCCCCGTGGACGTGCAGAACAAGGTCGACGAGATCGTGGCGGCGGTCGAGAACGCCCGCTCGATGCCGATGTCGGCCTCCTGCGTGGTGAACCGGGCCGAGCTGATCGGCCTGCTCAACAACCTCAGGTCGGCCCTGCCCGCCGAACTCGCCCAGGCCCAGTCGGTGATGGCCGACCACGAGCAGGTGGTGGCGGGTGCCCAGGCCCAGGCCGAGCGGATCATCCAGGGCGCGCACGCCGAGCGCGGCTCGCTGATCTCGGACACCGAGGTGGTCCGCCAGGCCCAGGCCCAGGCCGACCGGATCCTCGCCGAGGCGCGCGCCGAGGTCGACGCCAAGCGGGCCGAGGCCGACGACTACGTGGACAGCAAGCTCGCCAACTTCGAGGTCGTGCTGACCAAGACGCTCGGCGCGGTCGGCCGCGGCCGCACCAAGCTGCGCGGCGACTCCAGCGTCTTCGAGACCGAGTCCGAGGGCGAGGGCGACGGCGAGGAGTTCCGCCCGCAGCGGATCAGCCCGAGCCCCGAGGTGGACGAGTACGTCGATGTGAAGCTCGCCACCCTGGAGAACGTGCTCGGCGCCACCCTGGAGGCGGTCGGCAAGGGCCGGGACAAGCTGCTCGGCAAGCGGCCCATCGACGAGCTGGGCGCCTACCTGGCCGCCGCCGACCAGGCCCAGGAGGCCAAGGAGCGGGCCGAGGCGGTGGCGGCGGGCTTCGCCCACGACCCCGACGGCGGGGACATCGCCTGGTACCGCGAGGACGTCCCGCAGCAGCAGACCTGGCCGGAGCAGACCCCGGCCGCGGCCGGCTGGCAGGCCCCCGGCACCGACCAGTACGCGGCCGCCCAGCAGCCCGGCGGGCAGTACGCCGAGGTGTACGGCGGCGGCTACGACCCGGCCGGCCAGGGCGACCCGTACAACGCCCAGTGGGGCGGGCAGCAGGACGGCTACCAGCAGCAGGGCTACCCGGACCAGCAGCAGGGTGGCTACGGATATCCCCAGCAGCAGGGCTACCCCGCGCAGTCGTACGAGGGCTACACCTACCCCCAGCCGCCGGCCACCCCGCCGGCCGTGCCGCACCAGCAGCAGGGCCAGCAGCAGGGCCAGGGCCAGGCGCAGGGGCAGGGTCTGGACGAGACCAGCTTCTTCGACACCAGCATGATCGACATGACCAGGCTGCGGGAGCTCGGCGGCCGCTGAACCGGCCCCGGCATGGCCGCGGGGGAGTCTCCCGACGGGACCGAAGTTGGGCCTGACGGGAGACTCCGGTAGTCTGACCACTCCGGCCTCCCCATGTCCGGCCGTTGGCTTGCCCTCGCAGCGCCGACTTGTATGGGGACGCTTCGTTGAATTCCTATGGAAGTCAGGACACCGTGAACCGCCTCGACCACCGCGACCCCCTCGTGTTCGACACGCACGAGCTCGGTCGGCGTCCGGGCTCGATGCGCAAGGTGAGCCGGACCCTGGAGGCCCCGGAGGGCTTCGGGATCATCGACGTGATCGGCGTGCCGGAGAAGAGCCCGATCGAGCTGGAGCTCCGCCTGGAGTCCGTGGTCGAGGGCGTGCTGGTCACCGGCACCGCCGAGACCCGCGTCGAGGGCGAGTGCGTCCGGTGCCTGGAGCCCGTCGCGTTCGACATCGACGTGGACTTCCAGGAGCTGTACTACTACCCGGAGTCCGACGAGCGCCATCGCGCCCGGACCGCCGGGGCCGAGGACCTCGACGAGGACTCGGAAGAAGAGACTTACCGTCTGGAGGGCGACTTCTTCGACCTCCGGCCGGTGCTGCGTGACGCGGTGGTGCTCGCACTGCCGCTGCAGCCGGTGTGCCAGGAAGACTGCCTGGGCCTGTGCTCCGAGTGCGGAGCGCGCCTGAGCGACGACCCGGCGCACCACCACGATGCCGTCGACCCCCGGTGGGCGGCTCTGCAGGGACTCTCCGCCGCCCCCGGCGACGAGGGTGACGGATCTAAGAACAGCGACACCCGTGAGGGTCTCGCCGAGAACCAGGAGAAGTAGCCGTGGCTGTTCCGAAGCGGAAGATGTCGCGCAGCAACACGCGCCACCGTCGGTCCAACTGGAAGGCCGTTGTCCCGGCCCTCGTGGCGTGCGACCGCTGCCACGAGCCGAAGCTGGGCCACATCGCGTGCCCGAGCTGCGGCACGTACAACCGTCGCCAGGTCCTCTCGGTCTGATCGGCGGGGTGTACGGATCGATGTCGGACGGTAACTCCACCCGCAAGGCGTCCATCGCCCCGAAGGGTTCCTCTTCGGGCGGCGGCAAGGCCGGCGGGCCGGCTTCGACCGAATACGACGTCCTGGAAGGGCGCCTCGGGTACACGCTCGAGCGCGCCCTTCTGGTGCGTGCCCTGACCCACCGCTCGTACGCGTACGAGAACGGCGGGCTGCCCACCAACGAGCGCCTGGAGTTCCTCGGCGACTCGGTGCTGGGCCTCGTGGTGACCGACACCCTCTACCGCGTCCACCCGGACGTCCCGGAGGGCACGCTCGCCAAACTGCGCGCCGCGGTGGTCAACTCCCGCGCGCTCGCGGACGTCGGCCGCGGCCTGGAGCTCGGCACGTTCATCCGCCTCGGCAAGGGCGAGGAGGGTACCGGCGGCCGCGACAAGTCGTCGATCCTCGCCGACACCGTCGAGGCCGTGATCGGCGCCGTCTACCTGGACCAGGGCCTGGACGCGGCCACCGAGTTCGTCCACCGACTGTTCGACCCGCTGATCGAGGAGTCCTCTCAGCTGGGCGCCGGCCTGGACTGGAAGACCAGCCTCCAGGAGCTCACCGCCTCGGTGGGCATCGGAGTGCCCGAGTACGTGGTCATGGAATCCGGTCCGGACCACGAGAAGACCTTCACCGCGGCGGCCCGGGTGGCCGGCGAGGACTTCGGCAGCGGCGTCGGCCGCTCGAAGAAGGAAGCCGAGCAGAAGGCCGCCGAGAGCGCCTGGCGCGCGATCAAGGACAAGTACGCCGACCGGCTGCCCGCCGGGGCGTGACCTCCGAGTAGCCTTCACTCCTGCCGAACCGTACCGAGCAGGAGGCGTCTTCCCGTGCCCGAACTTCCCGAGGTCGAGGTCGTCCGCCGTGGTCTGGCCAACTGGGTCGCCGGGCGAACCGTCGCCGACGTCGAGGTGCTGCACCCGCGCGCGGTGCGCCGCCAGCCGGCCGGCGCGGCCGACTTCACCGCCCGGCTGACCGGCACCACCCTCGGCACCGCGCAGCGGCGCGGCAAGTACCTGTGGGTGCCGCTGGCCGGCACCGGGAGGCCGGAGGCCGGGTGGGGGTCCCCCCGGCCGGAGGCTGGGGGAGGATTCTCGCTGATCGGCCACCTCGGGATGAGCGGCCAACTCCTCGTCCAGGACCCGTCCGTACCCGACGAGACGCACCTGCGGGTGCGGCTGCGCTTCGCCGACGGCGGGCGCGAACTGCGCTTCGTCGACCAGCGGACCTTCGGCGGCCTGGCGGTCGAGGAGGCCGAGGACGGGGACCCCGAGGGCACCCCGGTCTCGATCGCGCACATCGCCCGCGACCCGCTCGACCCGCGCTTCGACGACGCCGCCTTCGCGGCCGCGCTGCGCGCCAAGCGGACCACCGTCAAGCGCGCCCTGCTCGACCAGACCCTGATCAGCGGCGTCGGCAACATCTACGCCGACGAGGCGCTGTGGCGCTCCAGGCTGCACTACGACCGCCCGACCGCGACGCTCACCCGCCCGCAGGCCCTGCTGCTGCTGGCCGCCGCCCGGGACGTGATGACCGCGGCGCTCGCCGTCGGCGGCACCAGCTTCGACAGCCTCTACGTCAACGTGAACGGCGAGAGCGGCTACTTCTCCCGGGACCTCGACGCCTATGGCCGCGAGCAGGAGCCCTGCCGCCGCTGCGGCACCCCGATCCGGCGGGCGGCCTGGATGAACCGCTCCAGCTACTTCTGCCCCCGCTGCCAGCGCGTGCCGCGCACCAGCGGCGGGGGCTGAGGCCCCGCGCTACTTGCGGGTGAGTTCGGGCTCCTCGGCGGCCGGCTCCCCGGGCGTGCCGTGGGTGTCCTGGCCGAAGTAGGCCACCCCGACCGCGGCGACCACCGCGAGCAGGAAGCCGATCACGCCGAGCCAGCCCAGACCGGCCTTGGAGGAGTCGCCGAGCCAGAGCACGCCGACCGCGCCGGGCAGCACCGTCTCGCCGACCACCAGCGCGGCGGTCGCGCCGTTGACCGAGCCGATCTGGAGCGCCACGGTGTGGATGTACATCCCGCCGATGCCGCCGACCAGGACCGCGTACAGCGCCGGGTCGGAGAGCAGCGAACCGATGTCGAACGGCTCGATGCCGTTGAGAATGCGCACCCCGACGCCCAGGGCGCCGAAGCCGAGGCCGGAGAGCAGGCCGGCGACGATCGCGCCGTTGGCGCCCATCCGCCGCACCAGCAGGCTGCCGCCGACCAGCAGCACGGTGGTGACGATCAGCAGCCACCAGTGGAAGGACATCGCCACGTGGTGGCCGCCCTCCGGTCCGGCCGAGACGGCCAGCAGCACCAGCGCCGAGCAGAGAACGGCGATCGAGGCCCACTCCAGCTGCTTGAGCCGGATGCCCAGCAGCTTGATGCTGAGCACCGCGGTGATCACCAGGTTGGCGCTGATGATGGTCTGGGAGAGGAACAGCGGCAGCAGCCGGGCGGCCAGCGCACCGAGCCCGAAACCGATCAGGTCGAGCACCGTGCCGAGGATGAACTCCCAGGTGACGGCGGCCTTCGCGGTCGAGGACAGGCTCGGGCCGCCGTGCTCGGTGGTCGAGGTGGTGGCGCCCTTGGCGGCCTCCTCCCGGGCGGAGCGGCGGGATCCGACGGCCTGGAGGACCGAGCCGGTGCCGTAGCAGGCGGATGCCGCCACGGCGGTGACGAGGCCGATGATCACCGAGTGCTCCGATCGGGAGTCGAGTCAAGGATTGGCTGAGTAAAGAAAGGGCAATGGGGCCGGTGGTTCGGGACCACTATGCCCGTTCGCACGGTACGGTCGGCACGCCCCCCGGAGTACCCCGGAACCGGGCCGGGCCTGCCGGAACGTACGTCCGGGGGCCGCAGCCGGTTCCCGCGCGGGCCCCGTCTCGGGGACGGCTGGGGGAAACATCATCCCCGAGGAGGGGAGCGGACCCGGCGGACGGCGGGGAGCCTTGTCAGTACCAGTATGCGAAGGGTATGGCGTGCTCCGGGGCCGGTCACGGTAGCGTCGGGGGCATGAGAACCCTTGCACGACGTTCCCGGGGCGCCGGGCCGCTTGCCCTGGTGGCGGCGCTGCTCGGGCTGCTGCTCCTGCTGGCGCCGGCGGCCTCGGCGGCCGGCGGACTGAGCGACGCCGCGGCCTCCCTGAAGAAGGGCCGGGTCTACGTCGACCCGGCCATGACGAGCCGCTTCAGCCAGGACCGGGCCGACGCCCTGACCAAGAAGATCGACAAGGCCGACAAGCCGATCTTCATCGCGGTGATCCCCGACTCTCCGGCCTACGCGAAGAGCAACCTCCAGGACTTCCGCACCCTGGTGGGCATCGACGGCGTCTACGCGGTCTGGCACGGCGACAAGTTCGACGCCGGCGGCGACCGCGGCGCGATGGGCGCGGGCCAGCCGCAGCGCATCGCCGGGGCGGCCTTCCGGTCGAACGGCGGCGACATCGACGCCACCCTGAACTCCTTCGTCGACCAGGCCGTCCCGCAGACCAAGGGCACCGGGGTCAACCACAGCACCTCGATCGCCTGGGTGGTCATCCCGCTCGTGCTGGTCGCGCTCGCCGGCACCGGCGTCTTCCTGCTGTTCCGCCGCGCCAAGAAGCGCAAGGAGGAGCAGGCCCGGGCCGAGCTGGAGCAGCTGCGCCGGGTCGTGGACGAGGACATCACCGCCTTCGGCGTCGAACTGGAGCGGCTCGACTTCAGCCCGGCCGCGGCCGACGCCGACGACGCCCAGCGCACCGACTACAGCCACGCCCTGGACTCGTACGAGAAGTCCAAGCGGCTGATGGACGAGGCGAAGAAGCCCGAGGACGTCAAGCAGGTCACCGAGGCGATCGAGGACGGCCGCTTCTCGCTGGCCACCCTGGCCGCCCGGCGGGACAAGCGGCCGCTGCCCGAGCGCCGTCCCCCGTGCTTCATGGACCCGCGGCACGGCCCGTCCGTCAAGGACGTGGACTGGGCCCCGGCCGGCGGCTCCCCCCGCTCCGTGCCGGTCTGCCAGGCCGACGCGGACCGCGTGGCGGCCGGCCTCGACCCGGCGATCCGCACCGTCGACACCGACCAGGGCCCGCAGCCGTACTGGAACGCCGGCCCGGCGTACGCCCCGTACGCGGGCGGCTACTACAGCGGCTTCGGCGGCGGCCTGCTGCCCGGCCTGCTGGTCGGCACCATGCTCGGCTCGATGATGAGCTCCCCGGCCTACGCGGCGGCGCCGATGATGGGCGGCGGCTACCAGGACCAGTACGAGGGCGGCGACTACACCGGCGCCGACTTCAACCCGGCCGACTTCAGCGGCGGCGGCGATTTCGGCGGCGGTGGCGACTTCGGCGGTGGCGGCGACTTCGGCGGCGGGGACTGGTAATCCGCGGCACCGACCGTCCACGTCAGCGGCCCCGCCGGAACACCGGCGGGGCCGCTGACGTCCTCGTCCCGGCCGGCGTGCGCGGGGCGGGCCGGCCGGGCGGTGGCCGGGCGCGCGGGCCGTCGGGGCGTGTCCTAAGGTCGGGGGCATGCACGGTCGCGACGCCCACAGTGAGGAACCGGTCCGGGTGACCGCCTGGGTCCGGGGGAAGGTCCAGCAGGTCGGGTTCCGCTGGTGGACCAGGGCACGGGCGCTGGAGATCGGCCTGACCGGCTACGCCGGCAACCTCGGCGACGGCCGGGTGCAGGTGGTGGCCGAGGGACTCGCGGCCGACTGCGAACAGCTGCTGGCCCGGCTGCGCGGCCCGGGGACCCCGGGGAACGTCAGCGGGGTCACCGAGATCTGGACGGCCGTCGGCCCCGGTTACGAGGGTTTCGAGATCCGCTGAACCGCCCCGGGCCGGAGCTCCGGCGAACCGGGGTGCGGCGTTCCGGGAAAAGATCCGGAACCGGCGGTGTCACGAGGTTGCCATCCGGGCAGACTCGTGGTTGACTCCGCATCGAACGATGATCCACGAGCACATGGTGGACCCGTCCCGAGACCCCCAGGCGTGACGACACCGCCGGGCAGGTGACAGGGGCGCGGTAGCGTGCGGTGATCGTGTTGACCCTTTCCGTCTTTGGTGAGACGCTGGAAGCCCGCGCACACGACCGCGTTCTCCCGGCAGGCGCATGCCCCCGTGAGCCCAGCTCACGGTGGTTGTGCCGTAGTGCCCAGCCAGCACTTCCGGTGACGCGCCGCGCGTGCGTCCCCCTTCCCCCTAGACCTGGACCGTTCCGGTTCGGTCACTCAGCGTGGAGGACCATTCATCATGGCAAAGGCGCTTCTCGGGTACGTCGGCGGCCCCGACCCGCGAATGCTCTCCGAGATGCGACGGCTTCAGCAGCGCGTCCAGGACCTTGAAGCCGAGCTCCTTCGGATGCAGGCTGAGAACGACGCTCTGACCGCTGTCGCTGACGAGCACTCGCTGCTCAACAGCATCGATCTGGATCAGCGGGAGCCGGCTCTCACCTGAGTCCCGCCCGGTCCTCGCAGATCGACGCCGCTGTGCACTGAGCCGCCCCGAAAGGGACGCAGCTTGCAAGGGACGCCCGGATGTGGCGTCCCTTCGTCGTGTCCGGCGCCGGATAAAGTCGGTTCCTGTCCCGAGCGATCGAGGAGACCGGCCGCGTGCACCTGAAGAGCCTGACGCTGCGCGGATTCAAGTCCTTCGCCTCCAGCACCACCCTGCGCTTCGAGCCCGGCATCACCTGCGTCGTCGGCCCGAACGGCTCCGGCAAGTCGAACGTGGTGGACGCGCTGTCCTGGGTGATGGGCGAGCAGGGGGTCAAGTCGCTGCGCGGCGGCAAGATGGAGGACGTCATCTTCGCCGGGACCAGCGGGCGCGCCCCGCTCGGCCGCGCCGAGGTCAGCCTCACCATCGACAACGCCGACGGCGCCCTGCCGATCGACTACGCCGAAGTGACCATCACCCGGACCATGTTCCGCAACGGCGGCAGCGAGTACGCGCTCAACGGCGAGACCTGCCGCCTGCTGGACATCCAGGAACTGCTCTCCGACTCCGGCATCGGCCGCGAGATGCACGTCATCGTCGGGCAGGGGCAGCTGGACTCCGTACTGCACGCCGACCCGATGGGGCGGCGCGCCTTCATCGAGGAGGCGGCCGGCGTCCTCAAGCACCGCAAGCGCAAGGAGAAGGCGCTGCGGAAGCTGGACGCGATGCAGGCCAACCTCAACCGGGTCCAGGACCTGGTCGCCGAACTGCGCCGCCAGCTCGGACCGCTCGGCCGGCAGGCCCGGATCGCCCGCCGGGCCGCCGGCATCCAGGCCGACCTGCGCGACGCCCGGCTGCGGCTGCTCGCCGACGACCTGTGCACGCTCCGCCGGGCCGTCGAGGCCGAGATCGCGGACGAACTGGCGCTGCGCCTGCGCCGCACCACCGTCGAACAGGAACTGGCCCGCGCGGTGCAGCGCGAAAGCGTCCTGGAGGCGCAGGTCCAGCGGCTCGGCCCCGGCCTGGAGACCGCCCGGCAGACCTGGTACCGGCTCTCCGCGCTCGCCGAGCGCACCCGCGGCACCATCGGGCTGGCCGAGGCCCGCGCCCGGCACGCCGCCGCCGGGGACCGGGGCGAGGAGCGGCGCGGGCGCGACCCCGAGGACCTGGAACAGGAGGCCGGGCGGGTCCGCGAGGAAGAGGCCGCGCTGACCGGGGCGCTGGAGGAGGCCCGGTACGCGCTGGCCGAGGCGGTCGAGCGCAAGGACGGGCTGGAGCGGGAGCTGGCCGAGGAGGAGCGCCGGCTGCGCGACGCCGCCCGGGCCATCGCCGACCGCCGGGAGGGCCTGGCCCGGCTGCAGGGGCAGGCCGCCGCCGCCCGGTCCAGGGCCGCCGCGGCGCAGGCCGAGATCGGCCGGCTCGCCGAAGCCAGGGACGAGGCGCTGCTGCGCGCCGAGTCCGCCCGGACCGAGCTGGACGAACTCCGGCAGCAGGTGGACGGCGCGACCGGGGACGACGAGCAGGCCGAGGACGGGTACCGGCGGGCGCGCGAGCGGCTGGCCGCCGTGGAGGAGGGGCTGGCCGCGGCCCGGGAGACGGCCGGTGCCGCCGAGCGCGAGCGGGCCGCCCTGACCGCGCGGCACGAGGCGCTCTCCCTCGGGCTGCGCCGCAAGGACGGCACCGGCGCGCTGCTGGACGCGGCGGAGCGGCTGGGCGGGGTGCTCGGCCCGGCGGCCGCGCTGCTGCGGATCGAGACGGGGTACGAAGTGCCGCTGGCCGCGGCGCTCGGCGCGGCGGCCGACGCGGTGGCCGTCGACTCGCCGTCCGCCGCCGCCGGGGCGCTGCGGCTGCTGCGGACCGAGGACGCCGGCCGGGCCGCGCTGCTGATCGCCGGCGCCGCCGAGGTGGCGCCGGCGGCGGGGGAGTTGCCGGACGGAGCCCGCTGGGCGGCCGAACTGGTGGACGGCCCCGAGGAGTTGCTCGGCGCGGTCCGGCGGCTGCTGGCCGGGGTGGCGGTGGTCGAGGACCTGGACCGGGCGCTGCGGCTGACCGCCGCGCAGCCCGGAGTCTGCGCCGTCACCGCGGACGGGGACCGACTCGGCGCCGGCTTCGCCCAGGGCGGGTCCGGCGGTGCGCCGAGCCTGCTGGAGACCGCGGCGGCGGTGGACGAGGCGGCCCGGGCGATCGGGGAACTCACCGACCGCTGCGCCGAGTCGGCCGAGCGGCTGGCCGAACTCGCCGAACAGCGGCGGGAGTCGGCCGCCGAGGTGGAGCAACTGGCCGAGCGGCGGCGGCAGGCGGAGAAGGAACGGGCCCAGGTCGCCGGGGCACTCGGCCGGCTCGGCGGGCAGGCCCGCGCCGCCGCCGGGGAGGCCGAGCGGCTGTCGGCCGCCGCCGCGCGGGCCGAGCAGGGGCTGACCGAGCTGCTCGACGGCGCCGAGGAACTGGCGCAGCGCCTGGCCGCCGCCGAGGAGTCGGCCCGGGCGGGGCAGGACGAGCCGGACACCGCCGAACAGCAGCGCCTGGCCGGGGCCGCGAGCGCCGCCCGGCAGGCCGAGCTGGAGGCCCGGCTCTCGGTGCGCACCCACGAGGAGCGGGTCCGCGCCCTGGCCGGCCGGGCCGACCAGCTGGACCGCGCCGCCCGCGCCGAACGCGAGGCGCGCGCCCGGGCCGCCGAGCGCCGCCGGCGCGCCGAGCACGACGCCTCGGTGGCGAACGCCGTCGCGGCGGGCGCCCGGCAGCTGCTGGCCTGCCTGGAGGTGTCGCTGGCCCGGGCGGACGCCGGGCGGGTGGCCGTCGAACAGGCGCGCGCCGAGCGCGAGCAGGAACTGCGCGAGCACCGCGAGCACGGCCGCGGACTCAAGGAGGAGCTGGACAAGCTGGTCGACGCCGGGCACCGGGACGAGGTGCTGCGGGCCGAGAAGCGGCTGCGGATCGAGCAGCTGGAGGCCCGCGCGCTGGAGGAGTTCGGCATCGACGGCGGCGAACTGCTCGCCTCGTACGGGCCCGACCAGCCCGTTCCGCCCTCGCCCGCGGCGCCGGCCGCCGATGTCGCCGCCGGTGTCGCCGCGGAGGACGGGAAGGAGCCGGGGGAGCCGTACCCGTACGTCCGGGCCGAACAGGAGAAGCGGCTGCGGGCGGCCGAGAAGGCCTACCTCCAGCTCGGCAAGGTCAACCCGCTGGCGCTGGAGGAGTTCACCGCGCTGGAGGAGCGGCACCGGTTCCTCGGCGAGCAGCTGGACGACCTCAAGCGCAGCCGGCGCGACCTGCTGGACATCGTCCGGGACGTGGACCAGCGGGTCGAGCAGCTGTTCACCTCGGCCTACCACGACACCGCCGCCCAGTTCGAGGGCGTCTTCGCCCGGCTCTTCCCCGGCGGGGAGGGCCGGCTGGTGCTGAGCGACCCGGACAACATGCTCACCACCGGGGTCGAGGTGGAGGCCCGCCCGCCGGGAAAGAAGGTCAAGCGGCTGTCGCTGCTGTCCGGCGGCGAGCGCTCGCTGACCGCGGTGGCGCTGCTGGTGGCGATCTTCAAGGCCCGGCCCAGCCCGTTCTACGTGATGGACGAGGTGGAGGCGGCGCTGGACGAGACCAACCTGCGCCGGCTGATCGGGATCATGGAGGAGCTGCGGGAGAGCTCCCAGCTGATCGTGATCACCCACCAGAAGCTCACCATGGAGTCGGCCGACGCCCTCTACGGCGTGACCATGAAGGGCGACGGCATCTCGCAGGTGATCAGCCAGCGGCTGCGGGAGGAGCACCGCGAGCGCCGGCCGCGAGCCGGACGAACCGCGTCGGTGTAGGGCGGCTGCGGTCCATCCGGGCTCCGGTCGCGGATACTGGAGCAGTTATGGAATACGTGATCCTTGCCGTAGTCATCGCCGTGGTCGCCGTCGGCGCGATCGCCGGCCTCGTCGTTTCCGGCAGACGACGCCAGCAGCTGCCCCCGAAGTCGCAGGCGCCGGTCATCACGGCGCCGAAGCCGACCCCGCAGGAGCCCCAGGTCGGCGAGGAGTCCGCGCCGCCGACCGAGGCGCCCCGCCGCACCATCGAGGAGGTGGAACTCCCGGCGGAGGCCGGTACGGCGGAGGCCCCCGAGGCCGTCGAGGCCCCCGAGGTCGTGCCCGCCGAGGCCGAGGCGGCGCCCGCCGTCGAGGTTCCCGAGCCCACCGCCGGCCGGCTGGTCCGGCTGCGCTCGCGGCTGTCCCGCTCGCAGAACTCGCTCGGCAAGGGACTGCTCTCGCTGCTCTCCCGGGAGCACCTGGACGAGGACACCTGGGAGGAGATCGAGGACACGCTGCTCACCGCCGACGTCGGCGTCGCCCCCACCCAGGAGCTGGTCGAGCGGCTGCGCACCCGGGTGAAGGTGCTCGGCACCCGTACCCCCGACGAGCTGCGCGCGCTGCTGCGCGAGGAGCTGGTCGAGCTGGTCGGCAAGGACGCCGACCGCACCGTCCGCTCGACCAGGCACGAGGAGGGCCCCGCGGTGGTCCTGGTGGTCGGCGTCAACGGCGTCGGCAAGACCACCACCACCGGCAAGCTGGCCCGCGTCCTGGTCGCCGACGGCCGCACCGTGGTGCTCGGCGCCGCCGACACCTTCCGTGCCGCCGCCGCCGACCAGCTCCAGACCTGGGGCGAGCGGGTCGGGGCGCGCACCGTGCGCGGCCCGGAGGGCGGGGACCCGGCCTCGATCGCCTTCGACGCGGTCAAGGAGGGCATCGCCGAGGGCGTGGACACCGTGCTGATCGACACCGCCGGCCGGCTGCACACCAAGACCGGCCTGATGGACGAGCTGGGCAAGGTCAAGCGGGTCGTCGAGAAGCACGGCCCGGTGGACGAGGTGCTGCTGGTGCTGGACGCCACCACCGGCCAGAACGGCCTGATCCAGGCCCGGGTGTTCGCCGAGGTGGTCGACATCACCGGCATCGTGCTGACCAAGCTGGACGGCACGGCCAAGGGCGGCATCGTGGTCGCCGTCCAGCGCGAGCTGGGCGTGCCGGTCAAGCTGATCGGCCTGGGCGAGGGCGCGGACGACCTGGCTCCGTTCGAGCCGGGGGCGTTCGTGGACGCGCTGATCGGCGACTGACGCCCCGCGCGCGCCGGAAAGGCGCGACGGGCGTACGAAGAGCGCAGGAAGGGCCCGCTCCCCATCTCGGGGGGCGGGCCCTTTCGCGTGCCCTTCCGCGTGCCCGGAGCCGGGTGGCGCGCCGGGTCCGGCGCGGTGACCCCGGCGGTGGCCGCTCGGACGGCCGCCCGGGGAGCGGGCCCCGGCGCGGCGGCCCGGCGGGCTCCGGTCGGGTCAGGAGGCCATCCAGGCCGGCTCGGCGGTGCGCTCGCGGCTGCGGTGGCAGGCATAGGCGAGGGTGCCGAGCAGCAGCCGGGCCTCGGGGGGGCAGCCCGCGTTGTCGCGGGTGGGGCGGCGCAGCCAGCGGACCGGGCCGAGGGAGCCGAGGACGGTGGGCGGGGCGGCGACGTAGCCGCCCTCGCCGTGGCAGACCAGGTCGAGCGCGGCGTCGTCCCAGCCCATCCGGTACAGCAGGTCGGGCAGGCGCCGGGCGGTGCCGGCGGCGACCAGGAACTGGAGCCGGCCGGTGGGGACGGCGAGCACCGGGCCCACCTGGGTGCCCATCCGCTCCAGCCGGACCAGCGCCTGGAGCCCGGCCTGCTCGGGGACGTCCAGGACGTCGAAGGCGCGGCCGGTGGGGAACAGCACCGAGCCCTCGGCGCGGGCGCCGCGGGCCCGGCCGCCGCGGCCGGCCACGGGGTGCGGGCCGGGCGCGGCGCAGCGGGGGGAGCCGCAGGGACAGCGGGTCGGGGCGGTGGCGCCGGTGACCGGGGCGCCGGTGACCGGGTCGCCGGTGGCGACCGCCCAGCCCCAGCGGCCGGTGTACTCCGCGGCGGCCTGGGACGCGGTGACCTTGGTGCGGCGGCGCGCGCCCAGCGGTGCCAGCCGCAGGTGCCCCAGTCGAAGTTCGCCGAACAGGTTGTCCATGCCTCCCCCAACAGGTTGTCGTTGCCGATGGTTACGGGACGGTGACTGTGTGTCGATTGTCAGCTCTGTGGTGCGTAGTGCAGTGGCGGCGCGCAGCGCATGGTGTGCGCCTGTTCCGCCGGTGCGCCTCGGGCGCCGCCTTGTGGGGGCGGCGCCGATGCCGGATCGTCGGGTGCGTGGGGCTGTCGCCGTCCCGAGTGGACGGTGAACTCGCCTGTGGCTGCGGCGGGTTGCGAGGTCCGCCGGGTCCTCCGGGATGCGCCGGGGGACTTGGCGGCCCGCATATGCCGAGCCGTCGGGACTCCCTAAGTGAAGCGTGTGCCCCCGGGCTTCGGTTCACTCCTGGGGGTGGCGAAAGGTGGCGTTTCGCCAGGGCCGCTCCCGCGGGCCCCTCGCGGGGCATTACGTTCAGCACGCGGATGTCGTCGAGGAGTCTGTCCCGGGCCGTCGAGGAGCGGGAGTTGGGGATCTGACGGATCGTCCGCAACGATGGCACACCAGTGCGAGGGCGCTGCGGAACGGCGCAGCCGCGGCACGGCAGCACCTCAGGCACGGCACGTCTGGCAAGAGCCCGCAACCGTCGGGCGGTCACGATCGGGGGCCCCGGTAGGGGCCGGGCGGGATGGGGACGTTACCCATGGCAGAGAAGCAACCGAATGAGAAGCTGACCACGTGGTTCGCCCGCAGCGGCTGGTCCAAGGGCGAGTTGGCCCGTCAGGTCAACCGCCGGGCCCGGCAGATCGGCGCCCACCACGTGTCCACCGACACCTCGCGGGTGCGCCGCTGGCTCGACGGCGAACAGCCCCGCGAGCCGATTCCCAAGATCATGTCGGAACTCTTCTCCGAGCGGTTCGGCTCGGTGGTCTCGATCGAGGACCTCGGCCTGCGCGCCGCGATCCCGGTCTCGACCGTGGGCGGCGGCGTCGACCTGCCGTGGAGCGGCCCGCAGACCGTCCAGCTGATCAGCGACTACTCCCGCAGCGACCTCATGCTCAACCGCCGGGGCTTCCTCGGCACCTCGCTGGCGCTCACCGCGGGCGCCGCGCTGATCGAGCCGATGCAGCGCTGGCTCACCCCCGGCCCGACCGGCGTCCCCACCCCGATCCTCACCGCGGCCAACGGCGGCGAGGCGTTCACCGGCCGGCTCTCCGAGCCCGAGCTCGAACTGCTGGAGCAGACCACGGTCATGTTCCGGCAGTGGGACGCGCAGAACGGCGGCGGGCTGCGCCGCAAGGCCGTCGTCGGCCAACTGCACGAGGTCACCGACCTGCTCCAGGAGACGTACAGCGAGGACACCACCAGGCGGCTGTTCCGGCTCACCGCCGAACTCGCCCACCTGGCCGGGTGGATGTCGTACGACGTCGGGATGCACCCGAGCGCGCAGAAGTACTACGTGCTCGCCCTGCACGCGGCCAAGGAAGCGGGCGACCGCCCGTTCGGCGCGCTGATCCTCACCGACATGAGCCGCCAGATGATCCACCTCAACCGGGGCGAGGACGCCCTGGAACTCATCCACCTGGCCCAGTACGGCAGCCGCGACACCGCCACCCCGCGCCAGCAGTCCCTGCTGTACGCGATGGAGGCGCGCGCCTACGCCACCATCGGCGAGGTCAACCGCTGCGCCCGGGCGGTCCGGCTGGCCGAGGACACCTTCACCGACATCCGGGACGGGGACCAGGAGCCGGACTGGCTGAAGTTCTTCTCGCCGGCCGAGCTGAACGCCGAGAACGCGCACTCCTTCCGCGACCTCGCCTACCACTCGGACAACGCGCAGCTCTACGCCTCGATGTCCGCGCCGGTGATGGAGCGCGCGGTCGACCTGTTCCGCCAGGACGCCGACCACGTGCGCTCGTACGCCTTCAACCTGATCGGCATGGCCAGCGTCCACCTGCTGCAGCGGGAGGCCGAGCAGGCCGCGGTGATGGCCGAGCAGGCGGTGGACATCGCCACCAAGGTGCGCTCGGAGCGGCTGAACTCCCGGGTGCGCAAGACCACGGAGGCCGCGGCGGCCCGGTTCAAGGGCGTGGACGCGGTGAGCCGGCTCAAGGAGCGGGTGGTCCAGGACATCCCGGAGTTCGTCTCGGTGGTCTGACCGGTCGGTGGTCCGCCCGGTCGGTGATTCGCCGGTCGGTGGTCCGACCGGCCCGGCCGAGGGCCTTCCGAGAGGTGCTCCACCGACCGTGACGGCCGCCGCCGTCACGGTCGGTGGCATGTCCGGCGCCCCGGTGGCACGGCACGGCGCGCGGCCGGACCGCGGGGGTGCGGGGCCGCGGTTCACGCAGCCGTAACCCCTGCGTCGCACACGTCACGGCGGTGAAACAACCGGTCGCACTGGCCGAAACCAGCCTTCGGCACGCTCCTCCTCAACGCCGACACCCCGGGTGGCACCACGGGACGGGTCCCCGGGCGCGGGTCGGCCTGGACGCAGAGGAGACGCCGATGCCGGACGGCTTCAGCGCGGGCGACACCGCCTTCGTGCTCATCAGTGCGGCCCTGGTCATGCTGATGACCCCTGGGCTGGCCTTCTTCTACGGGGGCATGGTCAGGGCCAAGAGCACGCTGAACATGCTGGCGATGAGCTTCCTCTCGCTCGGCATCGTCAGCGTGCTGTGGGTCCTGTACGGCTACTCGCTCAGCTTCGGGTCCGACTCCTTCGCCGGGCTGATCGGCAACCTGGACCACCTCGGGATGCGCGGCCTCGGCCTCAACGAGCTGACCGGCTCCATCCCGGTCACCGCCTTCGCGCTCTTCCAGCTGATGTTCGCGGTCATCACCCCGGCGCTGATCAGCGGCGCCGTCGCGGACCGGGCGAGATTCGCGGCCTGGGGCCTGTTCATCGCGCTCTGGGTGACGATCGTCTACTTCCCGGTGGCGCACTGGGTCTTCTTCTTCGACGGCGGCCACGGCGGCTGGCTGGGCGACCGCAACGGCGTGATCGACTTCGCCGGCGGGACGGCCGTGCACATCAACGCGGGCGTCGCCGGCCTCGCGCTCTGCCTGGTGCTGGGCAAGCGGATCGGCTTCAAGAAGGACCCGATGCGCCCGCACAGCCTGCCGCTGGTGATGCTCGGCTCCGGGCTGCTCTGGTTCGGCTGGTTCGGCTTCAACGCGGGCTCGGCGCTCGCGGCCAACGGCGTCGCCGCGATGGCGATGGTCAACACCCAGGTCGCCACCGGCGCGGCGCTGGTCGGCTGGCTGGTCTACGAGAGGTTCAAGCACGGCGCCTTCACCACGCTGGGTGCCGCCTCCGGCGCGGTGGCCGGGCTGGTCGCGATCACCCCGGCCTGCGGGTCGGTGAGCCCGCTCGGCGCGGTGGCGATCGGGCTGGTGGCGGGTGCGGTCTGCTGCGCCGCGGTCTCGCTCAAGTACCGCTGGGGCTTCGACGACTCGCTCGACGTGGTGGGCGTGCACGCGGTCGGCGGGGCGATCGGTTCGCTGCTGGTCGGCCTCTTCGCCACCGGCGGGGTCGGCCAGGGCGTCAAGGGCCTGTTCTACGGGGGCGGGATCGGGCAGCTGGGCAAGCAGGCGATGGGCGTGGCGGTGGTCGCGGCGTACTCCTTCGTGCTGTCCTGGCTGCTGGCCAAGGCGGTCGACCGGCTGGTCGGCTTCCGGGTCGCCGGGGAGGTCGAGGTGGCCGGCATCGACCAGGCCGAACACGCCGAGTCCGCCTACGATTTCAGCGCCGTGGGGGCGGGCCTGGCCCGGGCCCTGCCGGGCCTGGCCGTCGCTGCCGCGAAACCCGCCGCAGAACGGTCCGCCGCCGCGGCTCCCGCCGAGAAGCCCGCCGAGAAGAAGACCGAGGTCGACGCCCGATGAAGCTCATCACCGCCGTGATCAAGCCGTACCGACTGGACGAGGTGAAGGCCGCCCTCCAGGCCTTCGGGGTGCACGGCCTGACCGTCACCGAGGCCAGCGGCTACGGCCGCCAGCGCGGCCACACCGAGGTGTACCGGGGGGCCGAGTACACCGTGGACCTGGTGCCGAAGGTCAGGATCGAGATCCTGGTCGAGGACGAGGACGCCGAGGACCTGATCGACGTCCTGGTGAAGGCCGCCCGGACCGGGAAGATCGGCGACGGCAAGGTGTGGAGCATTCCGGTCGACACCGCCGTACGGGTCCGGACCGGCGAGCGCGGCCCGGACGCCCTGTAGCCCCGCGCGGGACGGCGGACCTGCCACCCCCGGGTGCGCGGGTCCGCCCGACGGCGCAACGGCGTCCCCCGGACGGCCGAACGGCCCGCCCGGCGGGTCGGGGCGGCGGCACGACGGTCCGCACGGCACGACGGTCCGCACGCCCCGGCGGCCTGCCGCGACTCGACGGTTCGCACGCCCCGGCGGTTCACCAGCACGACGGCTCAGCAGCACGACGGACGGGACCACGCGCATGACCTCCGAGACCAACCCCTCCGAGCCCTCCGGCCCCGTCGCCCCGGGCGACCCCTGTGCCGCCCGCGACGCCCGCGACCCCGCCGACCCCTTCGACCTCGCGGGCAGGGCCGCTGCCCGGGCCGCGCTGCTGGCCGGCCCCGGCCCCGGCGGCCGCCCCCGCCGCCGGGCGCTCGCCCGGCTCGCCGACGACTGGCTGGCCGGCCTGCTCGCGGCCGCCGGCGCCCCGCCCCGCGTCGCCCTGGTCGCGGTCGGCGGGTACGGGCGGGGCGAGCTGTCCCCGCGCAGCGACCTGGACGTCCTGCTGCTGCACGACGGCCCGATCCCCCGGGAGCTGCCCGAGCGGATCTGGTACCCGGTCTGGGACTCGGGAGCCAGGCTCGACCACGCCGTGCGCACCGTCGCCCAGGCCCGCTCGGTCGCCGCCGCCGACCTCAAGGTCCAGCTCGGCCTGCTGGACGCCCGTCACCTCGCCGGGGACCGGGCGCTCACCGACGCCCTGCGCGCCGCGGTGCTCACCGACTGGCGCGCGAGCGCCCCCGCGCGCCTGCCGGAGCTGCGAGAGCTGGGCCGCGAGCGGGCCGAACGGCACGGTGAGCTGTCCTTCCTGCTGGAGCCCGACCTCAAGGAGGCCCGCGGCGGCCTGCGCGACGTCGTGGCGCTGGACGCGATCGCCGCCACCTGGCTGGCCGACGCCCCCCGGGAAGGCCTGGACGCCGCCGCACAGCGGCTGGCCGACGTACGCGACGCCCTGCACCTGGTCACCGGCCGGGCCACCGAACGGCTCAGCCTCCAGGACCAGGACCAGGTCGCCGAGCGGCTCGGCGTGCTGGACGCCGACACCCTGCTGCGCCAGGTCTACGAGGCCGCCCGCACCATCGCGTACGCCGGCGACGTCACCTGGCGGGCGGTGGACCGGGTGCTCGCGGCCCGCGGCGGCCGGGGCCGGCGGTCGCGCCGGCCGGGCATCCCGTTCGTCGGCTCCGGACGCGGCACCGGAGCGGCGGCCCGGGGCGCGGTCGAGCGGCGGCCGCTCGCCGAGGGCGTGGTCGAGCAGGACGGCGAGGCGGTGCTCGCCCGGGGCGCCCGCCCCGCCGCCGACCCGGTGCTGCCGCTGCGCGCCGCGGCCGCCGCCGCGCAGAACGGGCTGACCGTCTCGGACGCCACGGTGCGCAGGCTGGCCGCCGAGTGCCGCCCGCTGCCGGTGCCCTGGCCGGACGAGGCGCGCGAGCAGCTGGTCACCCTGCTGGGCGCGGGGGAGTCGGCCGTCCCGGTGTGGGAGGCGCTGGAGGCGCAGGGGCTGGTCCGCCGGCTGCTGCCGGACTGGGAGCGGGTGCGCTGCCGTCCGCAGCGCAACGCGGTGCACCGCTGGACGGTGGACCGGCATCTGGTGGAGACGGCGGTGCGGGCCGCCGCGATGACCCGCCGGGTGGCCCGGCCGGACCTGCTGCTGGTCGCCGCGCTGCTGCACGACATCGGCAAGGGCTGGCCGGGGGACCACAGCGCGGCCGGCGAGGTGATCGTCCGCGACCTCGGCGCCCGGATGGGCTTCGGCCCCGAGGACACCGAGACCCTGGCGGTACTGGTCCGCCACCACCTGACCCTGGTGGACACCGCGACCCGGCGCGATCCGGACGACCCGGCCACCGTCGAGGCGATCACCAAGGCGGTCACCACCCTGCCGGAGCTGGAGCTGCTGCACGCGCTCACCGAGGCGGACGCGCTGGCCACCGGGCCGGCCGCGTGGAGCGGCTGGCGGGCCTCGCTGGTGGACGGGCTGGTGGCCCGGGTGGCGGACCGGCTGGCCGGGGCGGGAGTCCCGCCGGTCGAGGCGGCGCCGACCGCCGAGCAGGAGCGGCTGGCGGTCGAGGCCGCCCGGACCGGGCAGCCGGCGCTGTCGCTGCGGGCCCGCTCGGAGGGGGCGGAGCCGGGCGCCGAGCCGATGGGCGTCGAGCTGAACCTGGCGGTCCCGGACCGTCCCGGACTGCTCGGCACCGCCGCCGGGGTGCTCGCGCTGCACCGGCTGGCCGTCCGTTCGGCCGGGCTGCGCGAGCTGGACCCGGTGGGCGCCGGGCCGGTGCTGGTGCTGTCCTGGCGGGTGGCGGCCGAGTACGGAGAGCTGCCGGAGGCGGCCCGGCTGCGGGCCGACCTGCGCCGGGCACTGGACGGCTCGCTGGACGTCGCCCGCCGCCTCGCCGAGCGGGACGCCGCCGCCCCGCGCCGCCGGGGCATCCCCACCCCGCCGCCGCTGGTCGCGGTGGCGCCGGCGGTGGCCTCGGCGACCGCGACCGTGCTGGAGGTCCGCGCCCACGACGCCCCCGGGCTGCTGCACCGGATCGGCCGGGCGCTGGACGCGGCGGGCGTGCGGGTGCGCACCGCGCACGTGTCCACGCTGGGCGCGGAGGCCGTCGACTCGTTCTACCTGACCGACGAGGCGGGGCGGCCGCTGACCGCCGGGCGGGCCGGCGAGGTGGCGGCGGCGGTCCGGGCCGCGCTGGGCTGAGCGCCGGGCCCGGTCGGGGCTGGTCGGGGCCGGTCGGGGCCGGGCCGACCGGGCTCGCGGAAGGGCGCGGGCAGGGGTGCGGCCACGGGTACGAGCAGGAGTTCCGACCGGGGGTGGAGACCTCACCCGGGGCGGCCGGATACCCTGGGGGGCGACGACCGTACTGATACCGATGCCGCAGAGGACCCGCGACGACGTGTTCGACACCCTTTCCGATCGCCTCGCAGCGACGTTCAAGAACCTCCGGGGCAAGGGCCGCCTGAGCGAGGCGGACATCGACGCCACCGCCCGCGAGATCCGCATCGCGCTGCTGGAGGCGGACGTCGCGCTGCCGGTCGTCCGGGCCTTCATCAAGCAGGTCAAGGAGCGGGCCCTCGGCGCCGAGGTCTCCGGCGCGCTGAACCCGGCGCAGCAGATCATCAAGATCGTCAACGAGGAGCTCATCGCGATCCTCGGTGGCGAGACCCGCCGGGTGAGGTTCGCCAAGAGCGGCCCGACGGTGATCATGCTGGCCGGTCTCCAGGGCGCCGGTAAGACCACCCTCGCGGGCAAGCTCGGCCACTGGCTGAAGACGCAGAAGCACACCCCGCTGCTGGTCGCCTGCGACCTCCAGCGCCCCAACGCGGTCAACCAGCTCCAGGTGGTCGCCGAGCGCGCCGGCGTGGCCTTCTACGGCCCGCAGCCGGGCAACGGCGTCGGCGACCCGGTGCAGGTGGCCAAGGACTCGATCGAGTACGCCAAGCAGAAGCAGTACGACGTCGTCGTCGTCGACACCGCCGGCCGCCTGGGCATCGACGCCGAGCTGATGCGGCAGGCCGCCGACATCCGTGCCGCGGTGAACCCGGACGAGGTCCTGTTCGTCGTCGACGCGATGATCGGCCAGGACGCGGTCACCACCGCCCAGGCCTTCCTCGACGGCGTCGACTTCACCGGTGTGGTGCTCTCCAAGCTCGACGGCGACGCCCGCGGCGGTGCCGCCCTGTCCGTCGCGCACGTCACCGGCCGGCAGATCATGTTCGCCTCCAACGGCGAGAAGGTCGACGACTTCGACGCCTTCCACCCGGACCGGATGGCCTCGCGCATCCTCGGCATGGGTGACGTCCTCTCGCTGATCGAGAAGGCCGAGCAGACCTTCTCGCAGGCCGAGGCGGAGAAGATCGCCGCCAAGCTGCGCGGCGGCCCGAAGCAGTTCACCCTGGACGACTTCCTGTCCCAGCTGGAGCAGGTCCAGAAGATGGGCTCGATCTCCAAGCTGCTCGGCATGCTGCCCGGCATGGGCCAGATCCGGGACCAGATCAACAACATCGACGACAAGGACGTCAACCGGGTCGGCGCGATCATCAAGTCGATGACCCCGGCCGAGCGCGCCGAGCCGGAGCTGATCAACGGCTCCCGCCGGGCCCGCATCGCCAAGGGCTCGGGCGTCCAGGTCGGCGAGGTGAAGAACCTGGTCGAGCGGTTCTTCGACGCCCGCAAGATGATGTCCGCGATGGCCTCCGGCAAGGGCATGCCCGGCATGCCGGGGATCCCCGGCATGGGCGGCGGCGGGAAGAAGTCCGCCAAGAAGGCCCCGCAGGCCAAGGGCAAGCGCAAGAGCGGCAACCCGCTGAAGCGGGCGCAGGACGAGGCCGCGGCCGCCGAGCGCCGCGCGCTCGGTCCGGGCGTCGGCCAGGGTCCGGCGGACGGCGGCGCGTTCGGTCTCGGCGCGGGCAAGGGTCCGGCCGACTTCGAGCTGCCCAAGGAGTTCAAGGACATGCTGTAGTCCTTGGACGTGCCGCCGCCTTCGGTCATCCGTTGATCAACGGCGGTCGGTCCTGATCGATTCTGGTCGGCCCGTCGCCCGGTGTTTCCGGGCGGCGGGCCGATCGCGTGTCCGATGATGGGGGCATGCGAGTGATGATCAGGGCCCCGAGGGCCGACGACACGGCCGCGTACGCCGAGGCGGTCCGGCGGTCTGCCGAGCACATCGGACGGTGGAACCCGGTCGAGCCGGACGGACTGCCCGACCTGCTGAAGCGCCAGGGCTCCGGGCTGCGCACCTTCCTGATCCTCGACCGGGAGACCGGCGGACTGGTCGGCAAGGTGAACGTCGCCAACATCGTGATGAGCCGCTTCTGCAACGCCACGCTGGGCTACGACTCCTACCTCCCGTTCAACGGCACCGGCCGGATGACCGAGGGCATGCGGCTGGTCGTGGACCGCTGCTTCGCCCCGCAGTCGGCCGACGGGCTGGGGCTGCACCGGCTGGAGATCAACGTCCAGCCGGACAACGAGCGCTCGGTCGCGATGGCCAAGCGGCTGGGCTTCCGGCACGAGGGCTTCTCCCCGCGGATGCTGTTCCTCCAGGGCGACTGGCGCGACCACGAGCGGTTCGCCCTGACCGCCGAGGAGTGGCCGGGCGCAACGGCATAGCCGCTGGTGGGAGGGGGTGGCGCGGGCGTACGGCGGTCCGGGCGCGGCGTTGCGATTGGCTCGTCCGAGCAGCTGTCCGTATTGTCCGATGGGTGACCGAACCCGTGCCGCCACGTCAGACCCCCGAACAGCCCTGGCGTTCGGAGGGTGCCCCGCCCCCGCCGCCCAAGCGCCGGATGCCCGGCGGCTGGGTGGGCCTCGCCCTCACCGCCCTCGTGGTGTTCCTGATCTCGGACCTGCTGCTGTCCTTCTTCGGCCCCGCCGGCGCCACCACGATCTCGTACACCGAGTTCAACAACCAGCTGAACAAGGGCAACATCACCAAGATCTACGCCAAGGGCGACGCGATCGAGGGCACCCTCAAGAGCGCCCAGCCCAAGCCGGACGGCGGCAAGGGCGACTACACCGAGTTCGACACCCAGCGGCCCTCCTTCGCGGGCGACAACCTCTGGGCCACCCTGCAGCAGCAGGGCGTCGAGGTCACCGCCACCTCGCCCGTCCAGCAGCGCAGCTTCCTCACCAACCTGCTGCTCTCGCTCGCCCCGATGCTGCTGCTGATCTTCATCTGGGTGCTGCTCGCCCGCCGGATGGCCGGCGGACTCGGTGGCGGACCGCTCGGCCGCAAGGCCCCGCCCAAGCCGGTCATGGCCGAGGAGGGCAAGCGCACCACCTTCGCCGACGTGGCCGGCATCGACGAGGTCGAGGCCGAACTCACCGAGGTCGTCGACTACTTGAAGAACCCCGAGCGGTACCGCCGGCTCGGTGCCAAGATGCCGCGCGGCGTGCTGCTGAGCGGCCCGCCCGGAACCGGCAAGACCCTGCTGGCCCGGGCCGTGGCCGGCGAGGCGAACGTGCCGTTCTTCTCCGCCTCCGCCTCCGAGTTCATCGAGATGATCGTCGGCGTCGGCGCCAGCCGGGTCCGCGAGCTGTTCGCCGAGGCCCGCAAGGTCGCCCCCGCGATCATCTTCATCGACGAGATCGACACCATCGGCCGCCAGCGCGGCGCCGGCGGCGGCATGGGCGGGCACGACGAGCGCGAGCAGACCCTCAACCAGATCCTCACCGAGATGGACGGCTTCACCGGCTCCGAGGGCGTCATCGTGATCGCCGCGACCAACCGGGCGGACGTGCTCGACCCGGCGCTGCTGCGCCCCGGCCGCTTCGACCGGCGGATCACCGTCAGCCCGCCCGACCGGGAGGGCCGTGCCGCGATCCTGCGCATCCACAGCCGCAGCGTCCCGCTGGCCGGCGGCACCGACCTCAACCAGCTGGCCAAGGTCACGCCGGGGATGACCGGCGCCGAACTCGCCAACCTGGTCAACGAGGCAGCGCTGCTGGCCGTCAAGCGCGAGCAGGACGCCGTCAACGAGCGGGACCTCTCGGACGCCCTGGAGAAGGTCCAGCTCGGTGCGGTGCGGCCGCTGGTGATGCCGCAGGAGGAGCGCGAGCGGACGGCGTACCACGAGAGCGGGCACGCGCTGCTGGGCATGCTCCAGCCCGGCGCGGACCCGGTCCGCAAGATCACCATCGTGCCGCGCGGCCGGGCGCTCGGCGTCACCCTCTCCACCCCGGAGAACGACCGCTACTCGTACACCGAGCCCTACCTGCGCGGCCGGATCATCGGCGCGCTCGGCGGCATGGCGGCCGAGCAGGTGGTCTACGGGGTGATCACCACCGGCGCGGAGAGCGACCTGGAGCAGGTCACCAACATCGCCCGCGGGATGGCCGGGCGCTGGGGGATGAGCGAGCGGGTCGGGCGGCTCACCGCGGTGCCCTCCGACCCGCAGGGCGCGTACGGGCTCTCCGCCGCGCCGACCACCCTGGACGCGGTGGACGAGGAGGCCCGGCGGATCGTCTCCGAGTGCTACGGCGACGCGGTGCGGATCCTGAACGAGCAGCGGCACCGGCTGGACGCGCTGGCGGCGGCGCTGCTGGAGGCGGAGACGCTGGACGAGGAGGCGGCGTACCGGGCGGCGGGGGTGCCGCGGGAGGCGGCCTCGGAGGGCTCGGCGGGCTCGGCGGGCTCGGCGGGGTCTTCCGGGGGTTCCGAAGGCTCCGGAGGTCCCGGGGGTTCCGACGGTTCCGAGGGTTCCGACGGGAAGTCGATCGACCGGGCGTGACGCCCGATGCCGGGGGCGTGCGCCAGAGTGGCGAGCGCCCCCGGTTTTTCGTCTCCCCGTCCCTGCTAGCGCGGCCGCTCGGCGACCAGGTAGCGGAACAGGTTCTCCATCCGCACCGTGCCGTCCGCGCGCAGATGCGGCTGGAGCGCCTCCTCCAGCTCCTTGGCCACCAGCGAGGCGCCGGAGAACTCCTCGGCCGGATCGAACAGACCGGTGGAGAGCAGGCCGCGAACGGCGCTGTCGAGGTCGGCGTATGCGAACGGGCAGCTCACCCGGCCGCTGCCGGCCGGGCGCAGGCCGGCCGGGGCGAGCAGGTCCTCCAGGGCGCCCGGCGCGCTGAGCTCGAACGGGTCCCGCGCGGTGGTCCGGCCCGCCATCCGCCGGGCCACGTCCAGCACCGCGGCGCTCTCGCAGCGCTCCGGCGGGCCCCAGGCGGCCAGCACCACGTGCCCGCCCGGGAGAGTGAGCCGGGCGGCCTCGGCGACCACCGGGCCGGACCCGGCGGCACCGGGCAGCTGCTCGAAAACCGTCACCAGCGAATGGGCCGAGCGGGGGACGGCGGACGCTGTCCGAGCCCCCGCGCACACCCGCAGCCGACGGTCGTGGGCCAGCTCGCGCAGCTCCTCCCGCGGCTCCTGCCCGGCGACCTGGGCACCCCGCCCGGCGGCGAGCAGCAGGGCCAGTCCGGACCGGCAGCCCAGGCCCAGCACACTGCTCGCAGGGCCGACCTCCAGCCGGTCGTAGACCGCCTCGTAGAGCGGCACCAGCATGCGTTCCTGGATCTCCGCCCAGTCGCGCGCCCGCGCGGGGCGGGCGGCCCCGGTCCGCGGGTGGTGCGGGCGTGCGCCCGTCGGTCGTGCGGTCGTGCCGGTCGTCCGAGCTGAAGCCACGGCGGCCTCCCATCCGGTCCTTCGGTGTGCTGCTACGGCTCCCCCAAAGTCCCGCCCCACACCAGCGAACAGCGGGTCGGGCCCGGCGTCCAGAGGGGTGCAGGGTGGTGCGCGCGTGTCGCGGTGGTGCGCCCCCGTCCGGTGATACCGATTCGAAACCGGGGCCCCGGGCCCCGTACCATTCGCCCCATGGCTAAGGCACCCGTTCTCACCCCTCAGGCGGAAGACTTCCCGCGCTGGTACCAGGACCTCATCAACAAGGCCGAGCTGGCCGACAACGGTCCGGTGCGCGGCACCATGGTCATCCGACCGTACGGCTACGGCCTGTGGGAGCGGATGCAGCAGGAGATGGACGCGCGGATCAAGAAGGCCGGCGCGCAGAACGCCTACTTCCCGATGTTCATCCCGCAGTCCTACCTGACCAAGGAAGCCGAGCACGTCGAGGGCTTCGCCCCCGAACTCGCGGTGGTCACCCACGGCGGCGGCAAGCAGCTGGAGGAGCCGGTCGTCGTCCGGCCGACCTCCGAGACGATCATCAACGAGTACTTCTCGAAGTGGGTGCAGAGCCACCGGGACCTGCCCCTGCTGATCAACCAGTGGGCCAACGTGGTCCGTTGGGAGCTGCGCCCGCGCGTCTTCCTGCGCACCACCGAGTTCCTCTGGCAGGAGGGCCACACCGCCCACGCCACCTACGAGGACGCCCGCGCCTACGCGTCGATGATCCACACCCAGGTCTACGGCGACTTCATGACCAACGTGCTCGGCATCGACGTCGTGCTCGGCCGCAAGACCGCCAAGGAGCGCTTCGCCGGCGCCATCAACACCCTCACCCTCGAGGGCATGATGGGCGACGGCAAGGCCCTGCAGATGGGCACCAGCCACGAGCTGGGCCAGAACTTCGCCAAGGCGTTCAACACCACCTACCAGCTGCAGGGCGCCGAGCGCGAGCACGTCTGGCAGACCTCCTGGGGCGTCTCGACCCGCATGGTCGGCGGCCTGATCATGTCCCACGGCGACGACAACGGCCTGCGGGTGCCCCCGCGCCTGGCCGCCGTCCAGGCCGTCGTGCTCGCCATCAAGGGCGACGACGCGGTCATCGCCAAGGTCCGCGAGATCGGCGCCCAGCTGGAGGCCGCCGGCATCCGGGTCGTGGTCGACGACCGCACCGACACCCCGTTCGGCCGCCGCGCCGTCGACTGGGAGCTCAAGGGCGTTCCGCTGCGCATCGAGGTCGGCCCGCGCGACCTGGAGAACGGCACCGCGATGCTGGCCCGCCGCATCCCGGGCGGCAAGGAGCCGGTCTCCATCGACTCCCTCGTCGCGCTGGTCCCGGGCGTGCTGGAGGAGGACCAGGCGCTGCTGCTGCGCCAGTCCCGCGAGCGCCGCGAGTCCCGCACGGTCGACGTCAAGACCATCGACGAGGCCATCGAGGCCGCCGCGACCGGCTGGGGCCGGATCTCCTGGGCCGAGCTCGGCGCGGAGGGCGAGGCCAAGCTGGCCGAGCAGGGTGTCACGGTGCGCTGCATCGTCGCGGCCGACGGCTCGGTGCCGGCGGCGGACGACCAGGAGGGCAACATCGCGATCGTCGCCCGGGCGTACTGACGTCCGTCCGGGGCGTGCCGTCGTCCGTCCTGGGTCCCGCTTGTCCCGGGTCCGGGTCCGGGGCCGCTCCGGGGGCGCGCCCGTCCCGGGTGTGCGTCCGTTCCGGGGCGTGCGGCCGTCACGGGTGCGCCCCGACGGGTGTTCGGTGTTCGGTGGATGTCCTGTTGATGTCCGCCGGACGTCCGTCGCCCGCTGGTAATGACCGACAGCGGCGACATTTGCCCGGAATGCGGAAGGGTAAGAATCCGGTAACTCCTCCGGTGCGTCCCCGCGGTGGACATCCCTACTGGCCGGTCAACTCCCGGTATTAACGGAATAGCGGTACGGTGTACGGCCCGTGGCCCTGTCAATCCGGCAGACCCACGGGCCGTACGTCCTGGGTGGCGACAGCCCGCTCCCCGGACGGAAATTCAGCAGGCCCGCCGACCTCGCGACGGGCCGAAACCGGCAGGGGGTTGGTCTTGCGTCAGATCCGGAACGCGCAATTCGCGCGCGGCCTTGCATTCCTGGGAGTTCCCTGTGAATTCCCCGGGAACGAGAACATGCGGAACATCGGCTCGCGCTCCATCGTTGGTCTAGCGTGAGCACGACACAGCCCCTCGTTCTCGCGGCCGAACTGGCCGCCGCCTGGAGTGACATCCAGGCCTACCACCAGGACCTCCCCGACCTCGCCTCGCCCGAGGCGCTGATCGGCGAGTCCTCCTCGGCCTGCGGGACACGGCTCGGTTTCGAGCGACTCCTGCACGAGGCCGCCCACGGTCTGGCCGCGGCCCGGGACATCCGGGACACCTCGCGGGCCGGCCGCTACCACAACCGGCGCTTCCTGATGCTCGCTTCCGAGCTGGGCCTGGCGCACCCGGTCGAGCCGCACGCGAGCAGCGGCTTCTCCCAGGTGACCATGCTCAAGGAGACGCAGGAGCGGTACGCCGAGACCATCGAGCGCCTGGACCGTGCCCTCGGGGCGCACCAGGAGGCGGTGGCCGGCGACGGCGCGACGCGCGCCTTCCGCGGCCCGGCGGCCCGGCACGGCTCCTCCGGGGGCGGCGTGCGGGTCAAGGCGGTCTGCGGCTGCGGGCGCAACGTCCGGGTCGTTCCGTCGGTGCTCGCGCAGGCGTCCATCGTCTGCGGCGCGTGCCAGCAGCCGTTCAAGATCGCTTAGTCGTTCGACGTCCCGGCGGGCTGCTGTGCGGGCAGCGGTCCGGCCGGAATGAGCGGCACTGAGCGGCCCTGGGTGGCCCTGAGCAGGCAGAGCGAGCGGTACCGAATGAGCGGTACAGCAGGACAGCGGTGACGTCTTCGGGTTGGACCGGGAGCGGGGGCTCCCGGTCGAGCCCTGACCGGGTGCCCGGTCCCGCGTGCAGGCGGTTCTCGCCGATGTGGCAGAATGGACAGCTGAGTACTCGGCAGCCGAGCAGGACCCCTCTCTCCTACGGCTGGCGTGTCCCTTGAACGGTCCGCCGCGCAACCCCACGCGATGGCGAGCCCGCTCACCCACGTCAACACCAGGAGAATCCACTCCCGTGGCAGTCAAGATCAAGCTCAAGCGTCTCGGCAAGATTCGCTCCCCGCACTACCGCATCGTCGTCGCCGACGCCCGCACCAAGCGTGACGGCCGCGCGATCGAGGAGATCGGCATCTACCAGCCGACCTACAACCCCTCGAAGATCGAGGTCGACAGCGACCGCGCCCAGTACTGGCTGTCCGTCGGCGCCCAGCCGACCGAGCCGGTGCTCGCCATCCTGAAGCTGACCGGCGACTGGCAGAAGTTCAAGGGCCTGCCGGCTCCGGCGCCGCTGCTGGTCGCCGAGCCGAAGGTCGAGGACTTCTCGCACCTGTTCGCGAAGGCCGTTGCCGGCTTCGAGGACGCCACCACCGGTGTCGCCATCACCCCGAAGGCCAAGAAGTCGGACAAGGCCGAGGCCGAGGCCGACGTCACCGCCGAGGCCTGATCGTGATCGAGGACGCCCTCGACCACCTGGTGAAGGGCATCGTCGAGCACCCCGACGAGGTGCAGGTGCGCTCGCGCAACCTGCGTCGGGGTAACACCATCGAGGTGCGAGTGCACCCCGATGACCTCGGCAAGGTGATCGGCCGGGGCGGCCGTACGGCGCGCGCTCTGCGCACCGTGGTCGGCGCCCTCGGCGGTCGCAACGTCCGGGTCGACCTGGTCGACGTGGACAACATTCGCTGACGCTGCTGCTCGTTCAGCCGTCAGGGCTTGTGAGGCCGACCGGGACGCATGTCGTCCCGGTCGGCCTTTTCGCATTTCCCTCCGCATTTCCCTCGCATCATCGCTTCGCAGCCCGTCGCCGTCGCTTTTCGTTTCGGCTCAGGAACTCCAGGAGAACGATCACCGTGCAGCTCGTCGTCGGCAGGATCGGCCGTGCCCACGGCATCAGGGGGGACGTCAGTGTCGAGGTCCGCACCGACGAGCCGGAACTCCGGCTCGGTCCCGGTGCCGTCGTGCTCACCGACCCCGCGTCGGTCGGGCCGCTGACCGTCGAGTCGGGCCGGGTGCACAGCGGCCGGCTGCTGCTGCGCTTCGCCGGCGTCAAGGACCGCAACGCGGCCGAGGCCCTCCGCGGCACCGTGCTCATCTCCGAGGTCGACCCGGAGGAGACCCCCGAGGACCCGGAGGAGTACTACGACCACCAGCTGATCGGCCTGGACGTGGTGCTGCTGGACGGCACCCTGGTCGGCGAGCTGACCGAGGTCCTCCACCTGCCCTACCAGGACCTGCTCACGGTCAAGAAGGCCGACGGGACGGAGGTGCTGGTGCCCTTCGTCAGCCAGATCGTGCCGACCATCGATCTGGAGAACCAGCGCGCCGTGATCACCCCGCCGGCCGGGCTGATCGACCCGGAGCAGGCCGACGTCGCGGGGACCTCCTCGGCCGAGGGCGCTGAGACCGCCGAGGGCGCTGAGAGCGCTGAGAGCGCTGAGGGTGTCGACGGCGCCGAGGGCTCGGAGGAGTCGCAGTGACCGCGGAGGAGAACACCGGGGCGGACGTTCCGGCGGCGGACGATGCCGGGTCCGGCGGCGCGCGGAGCGGCATGCGGATCGACGTCGTCACGATCTTCCCCGAGTACCTGGAGCCGCTGGACGTCTCGCTGGTCGGCAAGGCCCGCGCCCGCGGCCAGCTGGACGTGCACGTCCACGACCTGCGCGCGTGGACCCACGACGTGCACCGCACGGTCGACGACAGCCCGTACGGCGGCGGCCCCGGCATGGTGATGAAGCCCGAGCCGTGGGGCGAGGCGCTGGACGCGGTGATCGCCGGCGGCCCCGAGGGGCAGGTGCCCACCCTGATCGTCCCGACGCCGAGCGGGCGACCGTTCACCCAGGAGCTCGCCCAGGAACTGGCCGGGCGCCCGTGGCTGGCCTTCACTCCCGCCCGGTACGAGGGCATCGACCGCCGGGTGATCGAGGAAGCGGCTACCCGGATGCCGGTGGTCGAGGCCTCGATCGGCGACTACGTGCTGGCCGGCGGCGAGGTCGCCGTGCTGGTGATGGTCGAGGCGATCGCCCGGCTGCTGCCGGGGGTGCTCGGCAACGCCGAGTCCCACCGCGACGACTCCTTCGCGCCGGGCGCGATGGCCGATCTGCTGGAGGGCCCGGTCTACACCAAGCCCGCCGAGTGGCGCGGCCGGACGGTGCCGGACGTGCTGCTCAGCGGCAACCACGGCAGGATCGCCCGCTGGCGCCGCGAGCAGGCCTTCGCCCGGACCCTGGCGAACCGGCCCGACCTGGTCGAGCGCTGGCAGTACGGAGCCTTCGACAAGAAGGAGCGGGAGGCGCTGAGCGTCCTCGGCCTGGCCTGGGACGAGCGACTCGGCCGATTTCGGTCCGTGGCCGCTGATGTGGAAGAATAGGCGGCTGTTGTCTGTCGCTGGTTCCCTTCCGTAGGGGGCACGTGGACCGGCGCCCTCGCCACGGGGGGATCGTCGTCAGCCGATGCGGCCCGCAGCAAACCCCATTGTGACGATTTTCCGTGGGCGGCCCGTGGCGCCTGCGATGGAGAGCAACATGAGCAACAAGCTCGCTGCTGTCGACGCGGCCTCGCTGCGTAGCGACATTCCGGCCTTCCGCGCCGGTGACACCCTGAAGGTTCACGTCCGGGTCATCGAGGGCAACCGCTCCCGTGTCCAGGTCTTCCAGGGCGTCGTCATCCGCCGCCACGGCGCCGGTATCGGTGAGACCTTCACCGTCCGCAAGGTCAGCTTCAACGTCGGCGTGGAGCGCACCTTCCCGGTGCACACCCCGGTCGTCGAGAAGATCGAGGTCGTGACCCGCGGTGCGGTTCGCCGCGCCAAGCTGTACTACCTGCGTGACCTCCGCGGCAAGGCCGCGAAGATCAAGGAGAAGCGCGACCGCTGATCCACCGGCCCCCGGCCTCGCCGGGGATCGGAACGCTCCGAGGGGGGCGAACAGCCGCAAGGTAAGCTCACCCCCCGATGAGCACGCACGAACCACCCGCGGACCGCGACGGCAGTCCCGCACCCACCGGTGCGGACTCGCTGTCGCGGTCCGCGGTCGTTTCCGGGAGCGGTTCCGCCGGGGCCGACGACGGGGGTGCCGCGGTGGATGGTGTCGACGGCCCGGAGGCTGTCGCGGGCCCGGTGGCCACCGACGGGCCGACGGCCACCGGCGGGCCGGAGCACGCCGAGGTACCGGAGCGCACTGAGGTACCGGAGCAGGCCGAGGGCCCTGAAGGCGTCGGGGAGCGGACGGGCGGCAGCGGAGACGACGGCCCGGAGCAGGACGAGGAGCCGGGGCACTCGCGTTCGCGCGACCTGCTGCTGGTGGCCGGGATCTGCCTGACGGCCCTGCTGCTGGTGAACGCCTTCGTCGCGCGTCCGTTCTCGGTGCCCTCCGGGTCGATGGAGGAGACCCTGCGCCCGGGCGACCGGCTGGTCGCGAACCAGCTCGCCTACGCCTTCGGCGGCCACCCCAGCCGGGGCGACGTCGTGGTCTTCGACGGGACGGGCTCCTTCCTCCGGGAGACGGCGAAGCCGCCCGGCTTCTGGGACGGCCTGCGCTCGTTCGCCCAGGACCTCGGTCTGGCCCCGGCCGGGAACACCGTCTACGTCAAGCGCGTGATCGGCGTCGGCGGGGACCGGGTGACCAGCACCGGCCCGGGCGCGCCGATCACCGTCAACGGCGTGCCGATCGACGAGACCTCCTACCTGTCCCCGGGCGACGACCCGTCGAGCGTGGCCTTCGACATCGTCGTGCCCGCCGGCAAGCTGTGGGTGATGGGTGACCACCGCAGCGCCTCCCGGGACTCCCGCGACCACCTCGGCGAGCCCGGCGGCGGCTTCGTGCCCGAGGCGAAGGTGATCGGCAGGGCGGACTGGGTGGTCTACCCGTTCTCGCGCTGGACCGGCCTGGAGCGGCCCGCGGCCTTCGCCCCGACTGCGGGGACGGGTGGTCATGGGGACCAGGGGTAGGGGACGGCTCGCCGACCGTCCGGCCGCCGGGGGAGCGGCGACCGCGGGACCGGGACCGGGACCGGGACCGGGGCAGGACGGCGGGGCCGGCTCGGGGCCGACCGGGGCCCCGCCGACACGCGGCCGGGCCGAGCGCCGTCGCAGTGCCCGCAAGGCGGCCGGTCGGCGCAAGCGCTCGCTGGTGCGCGAGGTGCCGCTGATCGTCCTGGTGGCCCTGCTGGTGGCGCTCGTGATGAAGACCTTCCTGATCCAGGTGTTCGTGATCCCCTCGGGCTCGATGGAGCAGACCATCCGGATCGGGGACCGGGTACTGGTCGACAAGCTGACCCCCTGGTTCGGCAGTGAGCCGCAGCGCGGCGACATCGTGGTGTTCAAGGACCCGGGCGGCTGGCTGGAGCGCGACCGGAAGCCGTCCGACGACGGCCCGGTGCTGGGCGGGGCCAAACAGGTGCTGACCTTCGTCGGACTGCTGCCCTCCGACAACGAGCAGGACCTGATCAAGCGGGTGATCGGCGTCGGCGGGGACACCGTCGAGTGCTGCGACGCACAGGGGCGCCTCAGCGTCAACGGTCGTCCGGTGGAGGAGTCCTACCTCGCGCCCGGCAACCCGCCGTCCCGGCAGACCTTCAAGGTGCAGGTGCCACGGGGACGGTTGTGGGTCATGGGCGACCACCGGGACGTCTCCGCCGACTCCCGTTTCCACATGGGCAATCCGGGCCAGGGAACGGTCCCGTTGACCGACGTGGTCGGCCGCGCGTTCGTGATCGCTTGGCCGCTGGACCGGTTCCATCAACTCGATGCGCCAGGTTCACTCTCCTCTCTCGCCCGGATGCCGCAGGCCGGCGGAACTGCCGCGGAGTCGGTGGGCGTTGGGCCGGTTCCTGTGGAACCCCCCCTCGTTATGGGTGTGTTGGGCATCCTTCCGTTCGTCGCGCGCAGGTCGGGGCGGCCTCCGGAGTGAGCAGCGCCGGCCGTCGACCGGACGGGCCTCGCGTGTGGGACCGCGAGCCGGATGCCTGGGAGTGATAGAGAAGTGCAGGTGCGGCCGGGAGTGGTTCCGGCCGTGTGCCGAGGCCGTGCTGGTGTCGGGGGAGTCCGCGGTGGGCAGCCCTGAGGCGTTCATGGTCGTGGTGAGCGTGGTGCCCGCTGTGCGGCACTCTGAGCGCGGGCGCGCGGGCGTCCGCACAGCAGGGAGGAGACGTTGTGGGGGATTTGGTGATCGGCGCCCGATCAGGCGCCGGAGAGCCCGAGGGCCCAGGTCGTCGGGCGGACCGGTCCGCCGAGTCCGCGGCCTCCTCGGCCTCGGTCGAGGATGCCGCGGCGCAGACCGCTGACGGGCAGGGTGCCGGTTCGGAGGACTCCCCGGACTCCTCGCACGCGGGGGCCGAGCCCGCGGACGGATCGGAGTCGGAGGCCCCCTCCAAGCCGCGCAAGCCGCGCTCGTTCTGGAAGGAACTGCCGATCCTGGTCGGCATCGCGCTGATCCTCGCGCTGGTGATCAAGACGTTCTTCGTCCAGGCGTTCTCCATTCCGTCGGAATCGATGCAGAACACGCTGCAGGTCGGCGACCGCGTCCTGGTGGACAAGCTGACCCCGTGGTTCGGGGCCGAGCCCGAGCGCGGTGAGGTCGTGGTGTTCCACGACCCGGGCGGCTGGCTGAACGACGAGCCGACCCAGCAGAGCAGCAACGCCTTCCTCCGGGGCGTGCAGGACGTGCTCAGCTTCGTCGGTCTGATGCCCTCCGCCAACGAGAAGGACCTGATCAAGCGGGTCATCGCGGTCGGCGGGGACACCGTCGAGTGCGAGGGTGAGGGGCCGGTCAAGGTCAACGGCGTCGCCCTCAACGAGCCGTACGTCTACCAGGGCAACACCCCCTGCGGTGACCACCCCTTCGGCCCGGTCAAGGTGCCCAAGGACCGGATCTGGGTGATGGGCGACCACCGCGCCAACTCGCTGGACTCCCGTTTCCACATGGACCAGCCGGGTGGCGGCACCGTCCCGGTGGACAACGTGATCGGGCGCGCGTTCGTGGTGGCCTGGCCGATCAGCCACTGGTCCACGCTGCCGGTGCCGGACACCTTCGACCAGAAGGGTCTGGCGGCGGCCGCGCCGATGGCGCCCCCCGTGGCCGGTGCGGTGGGGGCCGTCGCCCTGCTCCCGCTGGTCCGTCGGGTGCGGGGTCGGGCGGAGCGCCGCAAGGAGTCCTGAACTCCACCGGATCGTGTTCCGCCGGGTTGGCCCCGGCTCTTGCGCGGGCCGTGGTACTGACGAGTAATCTGCTCGGACGTGCCACGGCCCGTCGGCTTTTCCGCCCGTGCCTCCGGCGTGCCAGTGGTGTTCTCCGGTCGGCCAGAGGTGGACGGTGTCGATGAGCAGTGTCGTGGAGCAGACGGTCGACCGACCTCCGGTACCCGCCCGTGGGCGCCGCGGGGCCGCCGCGGTGCTCCAGGGCGTCGTCCTGGCGCTGGGGCTGGTGCTGATGGTCGGCGGCTTCACCCTGATCGCGATCGACTACCGGCCGTACAAGATCCCCACCGCCTCGATGCACCCGACCCTGCGCGCCGGCGACACCGTGCTCGCCCGCAAGGTCGGCGGCGGCGACATCGGGCGGGGCGACGTGGTGGTCTTCCGGGACCAGGCCTGGGGCGGTGAGCTCATGGTCAAGCGGGTGGTCGCGGTCGGCGGGGACACCGTCGCCACCACCGGGGCCGATTACCGGCTGACGGTCAACGGGCAGCCGGTGGACGAGCCCTACCTCGCGACGCAGGGCCGCCAGGGCGCTTCGTTCAGCGTGACGGTGCCGCAGGGCCGGCTGTTCCTGCTCGGCGACAACCGGATGGGCTCGCTCGACTCCCGCACCCACCTGGAGGTCGACGACGGGACCGTCCCGGCCGAGGCCGTCGAGGCCAGGGTCGAGGCCACGGTGCTGCCCTTCGGCCGCATGGGCCTGCTCGACCGGGTCACGGACTTCGACGGCTTCGCGGGCCCGAAGGCCTCGAAGCCGGGGCCGCTGGGCCCCCTCGCCGCCGCCGCCGTTGCGGGCGCGGCGCTGATCCTCGTGACCTCGGTGGTGGGTGGGGTGGCGGGTCTGGCCCGCCGGCTCCGGGGGCGCGGCGCCTGAGCGGGACCGTCGCCCGGCGGGCCGCTCTGCCGAACATCGCCCCGGACGACCACGTCGGGTGGCAGGATCGGTAGCGCCACCGATGCGGACGGAAGGAGCGTGGAGCGCTGCCATGACAGCACGGCGCCGCAGGGCGGCTCGGATCCTGCTGCTGGACGGGCTGGACCGCATCCTCCTCTTCCTGGGGGCCGATCCGGCCACCCCGGGCGAGACGTGGTGGTTCACGCCCGGAGGCGGCTTGGAGCCGGGGGAGGACGTGCGCGAGGCCGCCGAGCGGGAGCTCGCCGAGGAGACCGGCTTGCGGGGTGTGGACCTGGGGCCCTTGGTGGCGTACGGCACGGTGTCGTTCTCCTTTCAGGGACAGCGCTACGAGCAGGAGCAGTGGTTCCACCTGGCCCGGACCACGGAGACGGGGCTGGACCACTCGGGCATGGGCGCCGACGAGCACGCCCAGTTGCTCGCGGCGCGCTGGTGGACGGTCGAGGAACTGAGGGGGACCGCCGAGACGGTCTATCCGCCCGGTCTGGCGGACTTCCTGGAGCGGCTGCTGGCCGAGGGCCCGCCGGTGGATCCGGTACGGCTCTGACCGTGGGTGCGGTGGTCCACAATGGGTGGACGTGACAAGTTGAGGGGACGCCTGGATGAGTGCCGAAGATCTCGAGAAGTACGAGACCGAGATGGAGCTCAAGCTCTACCGGGAGTACCGGGACGTCGTCGGCCTGTTCAAGTACGTGATCGAGACCGAGCGACGGTTCTACCTCACCAACGACTACGAGCTGCAGGTGCACTCGGTCCAGGGCGAGGTGTTCTTCGAGGTGTCGATGGCGGATGCGTGGGTCTGGGACATGTACCGGCCGGCCCGGTTCGTCCGCAAGGTCCGGGTGCTGACCTTCAAGGACGTGAACATCGAGGAACTCGCGAAGAGCGACCTGGAGCTGCCCTCGGACGAGCCCGGCTTCGGGAACTGACGTTGAACGACTCCGTCCCGCGTTGTCCAGCCGATTTCGGGAGGAACGGGGCTTCTCACTCCTGCGGGTGACAAAAGTTGTCCACAGGCCCGGGTTATCCACAGGGACAGGGAATTCCCGGGCCTCGGCGCGCGCCTTGGTGCAGCCTCCTCGGCGGAGGTGGTCACCATGCAGCACACCGTCGTGCAGGACCAGGCCGTACCGGACACGGCCGCAGCCGGGAAGGCCCCGCGGGCGATCCCGGAGCGCAGCACCAAGAACGGGCTCGGCCGCTACGGGGAGCGGGTCGCCGCCCGCCGCCTCACCGAGGCCGGGCTCCGCATCCTGGACCGCAACTGGCGTTGCGTCGAGGGCGAGCTGGACATCGTCGCCCTCGACGGCGACACCGTGGCGGTCTGCGAGGTGAAGACCCGCTCCGAGCGGGGGTTCCAGCAGCCCACCGAGGCCATCGACCGGGCCAAGGCGGCCCGACTGCAGCGCCTGGCCGAGCGCTGGATGGCCGAGCGCTGGCCCGGTCACTTCGCGGAGTTGGCCGGGCCCGGCTACGACCCGGGGCCCACCGATCCGCAATGGCCGCCCGCCCCACCGGGCGGAGTGCGGATCGACCTGGTCGCGGTGGTCAACCGGGCGCGGGGTGCGGCCCTGGTCGACCACCTGCGGGGGGTGGTCTGAGATGGCCTTCGCCCGTACCTGTTCCGTCGCGCTGGTAGGCGTCGACGGAGTGATCGTCGAGGTCCAGGCCGATCTGGAGCCCGGGGTGGCGGCGTTCACCCTGGTCGGCCTGCCCGACAAGGCGCTCACCGAGGCCCGCGACCGGGTCCGTGCCGCAGTCGTGAACAGCGGCGAGGCCTGGCCGCAGCGCAAGCTGACGGTCGGCCTCAGCCCCGCCTCGGTGCCCAAGAGCGGCAGCGGCTTCGACCTCGCGGTCGCCTGCGCCGTGCTGGCCGCCGCGGAACGGCTCGACCCCGCCGCCATCGCCGACCTGCTGATCATCGGCGAGCTGGGGCTGGACGGCCGGGTGCGGCCGGTCAGGGGGGTGCTGCCGTCGGTGCTGGCCGCCGCCGACGCTGGGTACGAGCGGGTCGTGGTCGCCGAACAGACCGCGCCCGAGGCCTCGCTCGTTCCCGGGGTGACGGTGATCGGCGTCCGCAGCCTGCGCCAGCTCGTCGCCACCCTGACCGGCGCGGAGGCGCCGGAGGAGCCGCCCGACCCGATCGGCGGCCGGCCGGATCCGCTGATGGCCGGTCTGATGCTGCCCAGCGCGGGGGTGCGGGGCCTGCCCGACGACCGGGCGTCCCGGCTCGACATGGCCGATGTGGCCGGCCAGTACGAGGCCCGGCGGGCCCTGGAGATCGCCGCCGCCGGAGGCCACCACCTCTACTTGAAGGGCCCACCGGGGGCGGGCAAGACGATGCTGGCGGAGCGGCTGCCCTCGCTGCTCCCGCCGCTGACCCAGAAGGAGGCACTGGAGGTCACCGCCGTCCACTCGGTGGCCGGGCTGCTCCCGGCCGGGCGCCCACTGATCGACACCGCGCCCTACTGCGCTCCGCACCACTCCACGACGATGCCGGCCATCGTCGGCGGCGGCAGCGGTCTGCCGAGACCGGGAGCGGTCTCGCTGGCCCACCGGGGCGTGCTCTTCCTGGACGAGGCGCCGGAGTTCCCGGTCCGGGTACTCGACGCGCTGCGCCAGCCGCTGGAAGCGGGCGAGGTGGTGATCGCCCGCTCGGCCGGCTCGTTGCGGCTCCCGGCCCGCTTCCTGCTCTGCCTGGCGGCCAACCCCTGTCCGTGCGGCCGGTACTCGCGGCGGGGCGAGGGCTGCGAGTGCACCCCGGCCATGGTCAGCCGCTATCAGGGGCGGCTCTCCGGGCCGCTGCTGGACCGGGTCGACCTCCAGGTCCAGGTGGCCCCGGTGACCAGGGTCGAGCTCATGGAGCGGGACACCACGGCGGAGACCACCGAGACCGTCGCGGCCAGAGTGCTGGCCGCGCGTGAGCGGGCGGCGGCCAGGTTGGCGGACACCCCGTGGCGGACCAACGCGGAGGTGCCAGGCCACGAACTGCGCACCCGCTGGCAGCTCGGGCCCGGCGCGCTCAACGACGCCGCGCGGCAATTGGAGCGGGGGCAGCTGACCGCCCGGGGCCTGGACCGGGTGCTCCGGGTGGCGTGGACGGTCGCCGACCTCGCCGGACGCGACCGGCCGGACCAGCGGGACGTGCGCACCGCGCTGGTCCTGCGCACCGGGGTGGAGCACGGACTCCCGCTGGCCGAGCGGGTCCTCGGCCGGCTCGGCGGAATCCCGGCGCAGCGCGCCAGTCCGGAGGACGGCTGGTCCGCGACGCCCAGGACGCCCAGGACACCCAAGACGCCCGCGACGCCCAGGACGCCCAGGACACCCAAGACGCCCGGGGCGCCCGGGGCGCTCGACGACCGTTCGCGGAACCAGAAGGGTGAGGCATGAACCAGCTGCTGAGGCAACCTCGAATTCCCGGCGCGGCCGAGGCCGGTGCCGGTGCCGCAACCAACGACGGGCCCGAGCCCGAGCGCCTCGCCCGGGTGCTGATCGGCCGGCTCAGCGAACCGGGGGACGCGGTGGTCGGCCGGTGGCTCGGCCAACTCTCCGCCGTCGACGTGGTCAAGGCGATCCGGGACGGGACGGTGCCCGACCATCCCGGACTGGACGCCACCCGACTGGCCGGGTACCAGGCGCGGCTCCCGGGCCTGAACCCGGAGATGGACCTGAAACGGGTACGGGACGTCGGTGGACGGTTCATCATTCCGGGGGACACCGAGTGGCCCAGCCAACTCGACGACCTGGGTGACGGACGTCCGGTCGGGCTCTGGGTGGCGGGTACCGGCTCGCTGCGGCTGCTCGCGCTCCGCTCGGTCGCGCTGGTGGGCTCCCGCGCCTGCACCGCCTACGGCGCCCACGTCGCGGGGGAGCTGTCGGCCCAACTGGCCGAGCGCGGCTGGATGGTGGTCTCCGGAGCGGCCTACGGGATCGACGCGGCCGCACACCGCGGGGCACTCGCGGTCGGCGGAATGACCGCCGCGGTGCTCGCCTGCGGCGTCGACGTGGCCTATCCCAAGGGCAACGCCGAGCTGATCCGGCGGATCGGCGTCCAGGGTCTGCTGGTCAGTGAACTCCCGCCCGGGGAGCACCCGAACCGCTTCCGCTTCGTCCTGCGCAACAGGGTCATCGCGGCGCTCACCCGGGGAACGGTGGTGGTCGAGGCGGCGGTGCGCAGCGGCGCCCTGAGTACGGCCAGACGGGCGCGGGACCTCAACCGTCACACCATGGGCGTCGCGGGCCCGGTGACCTCGGCCTTCTCCGCCGGGGTGCACGCCCTGATCCGCAGCGGCGCCGCCGTTCTGGTCACCGACGCGGCCGAGATCACCGAGCTGATCGGGGCGATCGGGGACGATCTGGCACCGCAGCGCAGCGGTCCAGTGCTCCCGCGCGACCTGCTGGAGCCGGCGGTCGCCCGGGTGCTGGAAGCCGTACCGGCGACGCCGGAGGGCGCCCCGGTCGAGCGACTGGCCCGGCAGTCCGGTCTCCCGCCGGACGAAGTTCTTCAACGGCTCTACGAGTTGGGCTCGCTCGGCTACGTGGAGCGGCACGGCGCGCACTGGCGCGTGGTGCGCAGGAGGTGATCGCCGGCACGGAGAACGCGCTCGCGTCGAGGGAACGCACGTCGGAGCCGCCCTGCTGACCTGCCGATCCGGTTCTCCTGTTCGTCGCCCGGATCCGGTGTGCGAACGCCACCGGATCGGGGGACGACCGGGTGGCGGTAGCGCTTTGCAGTGAGTTGGTCACGCTACGCTCCACATGCCTTCCCTATCAGCACATGACTCGGCAGAACGGCGCAGACCAACGCATGCCCACACACATTCCCGGACACAGAGTGACCGGTGGCGCTCGGTCCTCGGGAGGGCCGCGGAGCGAGAGGCGCCCCGTACCCGACTTCCCGGCCAGGTCGGCGGGGACGATGGGAGGCCTGTCGCGCCAGGGCGGGCGGCCGGCGGTGGCGCCCCAGCCTACGGACGCGGCCCGGGGTGCCGAGCCGCTCCAGGGCGCGGACGCGGCAGGCTCCGCCGGCGCGCCCGCCGGGGTGCCCCCCGGCGCGGGAGTGGCCAGTGCGCCCCGGTCGCCCGGCAGTGCGTCGGGCGGGAGCGCCGTCTCCCCGGCCTGCGCCTCGCCGGTGTCGCCGCCCCGCCGGGAGAGGGCGGCGGACGGAGGCCAGGGGCAGGGCGCCCGGGAGGCCGCGGCCCAGGGCCGCACCGCGCTCGAGGAACTCTGGCGCTCCTACAAGGAGAGCGGGGACCAGCGGCTGCGCGAGCAGCTGATCCTGCACTACTCACCGCTCGTCAAGTACGTGGCGGGGCGGGTCGGGGTCGGTCTGCCCTCCAACGTGGAACAGGCGGACTTCGTCTCCTCGGGGGTCTTCGGGCTGATCGACGCGATCGAGAAGTTCGACATCGGCCGTGCCATCAAGTTCGAGACCTATGCGATCAGCCGCATCCGCGGCGCGATCATCGACGAACTGCGTGCCCTGGACTGGATCCCGCGCTCGGTACGGCAGAAGGCGAAGGCGGTCGAGCGGACGTACGCCACGCTGGAGGCCCGGCTGCGCCGGACGCCGCACGAGCCGGAGGTCGCGGCCGAGATGGGCATCGCGATCGAGGACCTGCACGCCATCTTCAGCCAGCTGTCGCTGGCCAACGTGGTGGCGCTGGACGAACTGCTGCACCCGGTGGGGGAGGGCGGCGACCGGCTGAGCCTGATGGACACCCTGGAGGACCACGGCGCGGACAACCCGGTAGAGGTGGCCGAGGACCGCGAACTGCGCAGGCTGCTGGCCCAGGCGGTCAACACCCTCCCCGAGCGGGAGAAGACCGTGGTGACGCTCTACTACTACGAGGGCCTCACCCTCGCCGAGATCGGACAGGTGCTGGGGGTGACGGAGAGCCGGGTGAGCCAGATCCACACCAAGTCCGTCCTCCAGCTGCGGGCCAAGCTGTCGGACATCCGATAGGGCATCGGCGCCCGGGCGTCGACACCTGGCCGCCGGAAGCCGCTCGTGGGGCCCGGGCATCTTCCCGATGCGCGGCGCCGTACCGGCCGGAGGTATGGCTCCGTAGAGTGGGAGCGTGCCGAAGATCCGAGCGGCCACGGTGGCCGAGCATCGCCAGCTCCAGCGCGCAGCGCTTCTCGATGCTGCCCGCATCCTGCTCACCGAGGGTGGCATGGAGGCCCTGACCTTCCCCGCACTCGCGATGCGCACCGGGCTGGCGCGCTCCTCGGTCTACGAGTACTTCCGCTCCCGCGCCGCCGTGGTCGAGGCGCTCTGCGAGGTGGACCTCCCGCTCTGGGCGGCCGAGATCGAGGCCGGGATGGAGAGCTGCGACACCGCCGTCGAGCGGATCGAGGCCTACGTCCGCGGCCAGCTGGCGCTGGCCGCCGACCCCCGGCACCGGGCGGTGGTGGCGATCTCGGCACTGGAGCTCGACGAGGCCGCGCGCGAGCGGATCAGGGCCGCGCACGGCAGGCTGGCCGGTCTGGTCGGCCGGACGCTGGAGGACCTCGGCCACGCGCAGCCCCGGCTCGCCGCGGCCCTGGTCCAGGGCGTCGTGGAGGCGGCGACCCGCAGGGCCGAGCAGGCCACGGCCGGAGGCCGCACCGGCTGTGCGACCGAGAGCCCCGAGGAGATCGCCGACGCCGCCGTCGCGATGGTGCTGCACGGACTCGTCCACCCCGGAACCTGAACCAGAACCAGAACCTGAACCTGAACCTGGCCCGGTCCCGGTCCCGGTCCCGGTCCCGAGCCTGACCTCGGCCCCGGTCCTACCCGTCCGTGCCTCCCAATGGCAGCAGTCGCGCCGTGCCCGCGCCGAACAGGGCCAACGGGTCCAAGTAGCGGCTTCCGCGCAGCAGCCCCCAGTGCAGGCAGTCCCGCCCGGCGCAGTGGCGCCCGTCCGGAGCGAGCAGCCCGATCGGCTGTCCGGCGGCCACCGGGGTGCCGACCGGGACAGTGCCGGTGACGGGCAGGTAGGTGGTCCGCAGCGGGGGAGAGCCCGAACCGGGATGGGCGACGGTCACCACCGGCCGCCCTGCCACCAGCCCGGAGAAGGCGACCACTCCGGGAGCCGCCGTCCGGACCTCCACCCCCGGCTCGGCGGCGAGGTCCACGCCCCGGTGCCCGGCGGCCCAGACCTTCGCCGGCGGCTCGAAGCGGCCCAGCACCCCGCCCGGCCCGCCCACCGGCCAGGCGCGCGCTCCACCCCACCCGGCCCCGCCACCCGAGCCCGGGAGGTCGGCCGCACCCGTGCGTCCCGACGCCCCGACGGCGCCCGAAGCCCCCGAGGCGCCGACGGCGCCGGAAGCCCCCGCCGGCCCGAGCGCGAGCGCGAGCACGAGAACCACCGTCATCACCTTCACCACCACGGACACCCCGCCGAACCACCCGCGACCAGTCATGCCCGCAGGCTCGCCGCCCGGTCGCCCCAGTGCCACCCACATTCGGATTCCTGTGGACAAACCGTCCTCACGCCCGACCGCCATCCCCCTGACGGGTGTACGAACGCCACCATCCGGTGTAGAAGCGGCCCGCCGCCGACGGACCGCGTGCCGGCCGCCGCCGGACCCGAGCCCGCACCCACACCCCGAGCCCGCACCCGCCATCGCTCCCGCTCGCGCCCGCCCCCGCTCGCACTCCCCGCTCGCACTCCCGCCCCCCGCTCGCACCCCACCCCCGCGCCCTGCCGCACGCCCACCCCCGGCTCCGCTCCCGCAGCGGCCCGTGGACCCCGGCCCGGTCCCGCACCGAGCTCGCCGAACCCTCGCCGCACCCTCGCCGCACTCCCACCGGACCCCCACCGCACCCCCGCCGAAACCCGCCCACCCCGGCCGTTCTCCGGGCTCCCCCCAGGTCTTCGGCGGGCCCCCGGCCACTCGTGGAGTCGCTCGCGCCTCGGGGCTTCCCGTACACTTCACACGCGACCCGGTCCGCCGGGTCGACTTCGCACGCCCCGCCACCGGCGGTCGGACGCGGTTCGTCCGCAGCCCCGCCAGGTGCGAGTGCCGCTCGGTCCGCCGAGCTCGACCGGCCCCCGGGCCGGGAGGGTTCAAGCGGCTCGGCACGTTCGGGGCGTCAGGCGTGGCTGTCACCTGGCCGCCACGGACAAACCGAGCCTGACCCGGCTGTGGGCTATCGCTGCGAGGCAGTGCCGCCGCCGGGCCGTAACACCAAGGAGCACGGCAATGGCCGTCGTCACGATGCGGGAGCTGCTGGAGAGCGGCGTCCACTTCGGTCACCAGACCCGCCGCTGGAACCCGAAGATGAAGCGCTTCATCATCACCGAGCGCAACGGCATCTACATCATCGACCTCCTGCAGTCGCTGAACTACATCGACCGCGCCTTCGAGTTCATCAAGGAGACCGTTGCCCACGGCGGCAGCGTCCTCTTCGTCGGCACGAAGAAGCAGGCCCAGGAGGCCATCGCCGAGCAGGCCACCCGCGTGGGCATGCCCTACGTGAACCAGCGCTGGCTCGGCGGCATGCTGACCAACTTCTCGACCGTCTACAAGCGCCTCCAGCGCCTGAAGGAGCTCGGCGAGCTGGACTTCTCGGACGTGGCCGGTTCCGGCCTGACCAAGAAGGAGCTCCTGGTCCTCCAGCGCGAGCACGACAAGCTGGAGAAGACCCTCGGCGGTATCCGCGACATGCAGCGCGTTCCCAGCGCCGTCTGGATCGTGGACACCAAGAAGGAGCACATCGCGGTCGGCGAGGCCCGGAAGCTCAACATCCCGGTCGTCGCCATCCTCGACACCAACTGTGACCCGGACGAGGTCGACTACAAGATCCCGGGCAACGACGACGCGATCCGCTCCGTCACCCTGCTGACCCGCGTGATCGCCGACGCCGTGGCCGAGGGCCTCAAGTCCCGCGCCGGTGTCGCCAAGGGCGACGCCAAGGCCGAGCCGGGTGCCGACCAGCCGCTGGCCGCCTGGGAGAAGGACCTCATCGAGGGCGAGAAGAAGGCCGAGGAGGCCCCTGCCGCCGCCGAGGCCCCCGCCGCCGAGGCGCCCGCCGAGGAGGCCCCCGCGGCCGAGGCGCCGGCCGAGCAGGCCTGACGTACCAAGGGTGAGGGGCACCCGCCGGTACGAAGCCGGCGGGTGCCCCTCTCTCCCGCGCCGGGACCGGACCATCGGTCCCGGCGCTACTCCACGCAGACACGCGAGACGCGAGAAGAGATTCACACCATGGCGAACTTCACCGCCGCGGACGTCAAGAAGCTCCGTGAGCTCACCGGCGCCGGCATGATGGACTGCAAGAAGGCCCTGGACGAGGCCGAGGGCAACGTCGAGAAGGCCGTCGAGCTCCTGCGCATCAAGGGCCAGAAGGGCGTCGCCAAGCGCGAGGGCCGCGACGCCTCCAACGGCGCCGTCGCCGCGCTGATCGCCGAGGACAAGAAGTCCGGCGTCCTGGTCGAGCTGAACTGCGAGACCGACTTCGTCGCCAAGGGTGACAACTTCGTCAAGGTCGCCGACGCCATCGCCGCCCACGTCGCCAAGACCGCCCCGGCCGACCTGGACGCCGCCCTGGCCTCCGAGATCGAGGCCGGCAAGACCGTCCAGCAGTTCGTGGACGAGGCCAACGCGACCCTGGGCGAGAAGATCGTCTTCCGCCGCTTCGCCCAGTTCGACGGTGACGGCTTCGTCGCGGTCTACCTGCACAAGACCAGCCCCGACCTGCCGCCGGCCGTCGGCGTCCTGGTCGAGCTGGACAAGGAGAACGCCGAGGTCGCCAAGGACGTCGCGCAGCACATCGCCGCCTTCGCCCCGAAGTACCTGTCCCGCGAGGACATCCCGGCCGAGGACATCGAGAACGAGCGCCGCGTCGCCGAGGCCACCGCTCGCGAGGAGGGCAAGCCGGAGGCCGCCCTGCCGAAGATCGTCGAGGGTCGCGTCACCGGCTTCGTGAAGGAGTTCTCCGTCCTGGAGCAGGCCTTCGCGAAGGACAACAAGAAGACCGTCGCCAAGGTTCTCGAGGAGAACGGCGTCGCCCTCAAGCGCTTCGCGCGTTTCCGCGTCGGCGCCTGAGCCACGTTCCACCTGGTCCCCGGCCCCTTTACGCTGGGAACCGCCCCCGCCCGCTGATCGGGGCGGGAGGAACGCCGAACGGGCTCACCCCGCGCCTATCCCCAACGGGCGGGCTCGCGTCGGCACCATGAACGACGAGGAGGCCATTGCCGTGCAGGACACCGAACCGGTTCCCGCGGCAGTGGCCTCCTCTCGTGTACGCGCAGGCGGGGCATCCGCACACCCGCGCCTGTGACCAGTAGGTGCAAAAAGGAGAAGTCCATGCAGGAGACGCAGGAGACCGCGCAGGACCCCAGGGACGGCTCGCGCCGCCGGGTGCTGCTCAAGCTGTCCGGTGAAGCCTTCGCCGGTGGCGGCGGGCTCGGCGTCGACCCGGACGTCGTGCACGCGATCGCCCGGGAGATCGCCACCGTCGTCCGTGCCGGTACCGAGGTCGCGGTGGTCATCGGCGGCGGCAACTTCTTCCGGGGCGCCGAGCTCCAGGTCCGCGGCATGGACCGGGCCCGCTCCGACTACATGGGCATGCTCGGCACCGTCATGAACTGCCTGGCGCTGCAGGACTTCCTGGTCAAGGAGGGCATCGAGACCCGGGTCCAGACCGCCATCACCATGGGCCAGGTCGCCGAGCCGTACCTGCCGCTGCGGGCCGTCCGGCACCTGGAGAAGGGCCGTGTGGTGATCTTCGGCGCCGGTATGGGCATGCCGTACTTCTCCACCGACACCACGGCCGTCCAGCGCGCCCTGGAGATCCACGCCGACGTCCTGCTGATGGGCAAGAACGGCGTGGACGGCGTCTACGACTCCGACCCGCGGACGAACCCGGACGCGGTCAAGTTCGACGCGCTGGAGTACTCCGAGGTCATCGCGCGCGACCTCAAGGTCGCCGACCTCACCGCGATCACGCTGTGCAAGGACAACAACCTTCCGATGCTGGTCTTCGAACTGCTGGCGGAGGGCAATATCGCGCGCGCGGTGAAGAGTGAGAAGATCGGCACACTCATCAGCCAGGATTCTGTCCGGGCCTGAGCAGCAACCAGCCGTACTGGACGGCGCCGACGCCGGGACCGGCCACCGCGCCGACACCGGTCGGGACAACAGCAGATGAACCGGACAGGGAGACCACAGTGATCGAAGAGACCCTCCTCGAGGCCGAGGAGAAGATGGAGAAGGCCGTCGGCGTCGCCAAGGACGACCTCGCGGCCATCCGCACCGGCCGTGCGCACCCGGCGATGTTCGCCAAGATCGTCGCGGAGTACTACGGCGCCGTGACGCCGATCAACCAGCTGGCCTCCTTCTCGGTGCCGGAGCCGCGGATGGCGGTCGTCTCGCCGTTCGACAAGACCGCGCTGAAGGCCATCGAGCAGGCGATCCGCGACTCCGACCTGGGCGTCAACCCGTCCAACGACGGTTCGATCATCCGCGTGGTGCTGCCCGAGCTGACCGAGGAGCGCCGCCGGGAGTTCATCAAGATCGCCCGCACCAAGGGCGAGGACGCCAAGGTGTCGATCCGCGCGGTGCGCCGCAAGGCCAAGGACGCCATCGACAAGCTGGTGAAGGACGGCGAGGTCGGCGAGGACGACGGCCGCCGCGCCGAGAAGGAGCTCGACGACACCACGGCCAAGTACGTGGCCCAGGTCGACGAGCTGCTGAAGCACAAGGAAGCCGAGCTGCTCGAGGTCTGATGAACGACGCCCCTGACGCCCCCGGCTACTGGGGCCCGTCCGACCAGCAGTTCCAGCCCCACCACCCGGCGCCGCACCCGCAGGCCGCCCGTACCCCGGCCCATCCGGTGCCGGGGTACGGCGCGCAGCCGGCGCCGGCCCAGGGACACCCCGGCCACCCGGGCGGCCACGCCGTGCCCCCGGGCGCGCCGGGCGTCGCCCACGGGGCGCCGGGCCTCCGTTCGGATCAGTCGCAGCAGCCTCCGGTGTACTGGGGCGGCGACGCGGAGGAGACTCAGGTCATGCCTCCCGTGCCGGCCGAGGCCGGTCCGCCGCCCGGCGCGCCCGCCCGCGGCCGGTCCGCCGTCCACGGTCGGTCCCCGGCCCACGGCCGGCCCGCCACCGGTGGCCCGGCCGGGCCCGCCGAGGGGCAGGGCAGGGAGTCCGGCCGGCTGAACGGCCCGCTGTTCCGGGAGGACCGGCCCGAGCCGGCGCCGCCGGGCGTGACGGAGACGGTCGTGCTGCGCGCGATATCCGACGACGTCCCTCCCGCCCCCGGCCGCGGCACCCCGCCGCACCCGGGGGCACCGGTGCATCCCGCGCCGCCGGCGAACCACTCGGCGGTCGGGCAGCCCCACTTCGTGCCGTCGTCCCACCCAGGGCAGGAGACACCCGTGGCCGCCCAGTCCGCCCCGCAGCCGCAGCCGCCCAAGCAGCGCGGTGGCCGTAACCTCCAGGCCGCCATAGGCGTGGGCGTCGGTCTGGGCGCGGTGATCGTCGCCTCGCTGTTCGTGGTGAAGGCGCTGTTCCTGGTCGTCGTGATGGCCGCGGTCGCGGTCGGCGTCTGGGAGCTGACCAGCCGTCTCTCCGAGCGCAAGCAGATCAAGGCGCCGCTGATCCCGCTGGTCGTGGGCGGCGTCGCCATGGTCGCCACCGGTTACTGGTCCGGCATCCAGTGGGCGGCCGCCGCGCTGGCGCTGACCGGGCTGGCGGTGATGGTCTGGCGGATGGCCGAGCCGCCGGAGGACTACCTGCGGGACATAACGGCAGGCGTGTTCACGGCCTTCTACGTGCCGTTCCTGGCCACCTTCGTGGCGATGATGCTGGCGGCCGACGACGGCCCCCAGCGGATCGTGCTCTTCCTGATCGTGACGATCTGCAGCGACACCGGCGCGTACGCGGTGGGCTACAAGTTCGGGAAGACCAAGCTGGCCCCGACGATCAGCCCGGGCAAGACCCGCGAGGGCCTGGCCGGCGGCATCGCGCTGTCGATGCTGGCGGGCGCCCTGCTGATGCAGCTGATGATCGACGGCGGCAGCTGGTGGCAGGGCCTGATCCTGGGCGGCTGCGCGGCGGTCACCGCGACCCTGGGCGACCTGGGCGAGTCGATGATCAAGCGGGACCTCGGGATCAAGGACATGGGCACGCTGCTGCCCGGCCACGGCGGCATCATGGACCGGCTGGACTCGCTCCTGCCGACCGCCCCGGTGGTCTGGCTGCTGCTGGCCGCGTTCGTCGGCAGCTGACCGGCGCGTACGAGACGTACCAGGGAGGGCCCCGGACGCCTGGCGTCCGGGGCCCTCGCGCGTCTGCGACACTGGAACAACCATGCCTAAGCCCGGAGAACTCACCTTTGTCGCGCCGCGCGGCGCAAAGCCCCCGCGACACCTCGCCGACCTGAGCCCCGCCGAGCGCAAGGAGGCCGTCGCCGAGCTGGGCGAGCAGCCGTTCCGCGCCAAGCAGCTCTCCAACCACTACTTCGGCCGGATGTCGAACGACCCGGCGAGCTGGACGGACATCCCCGCCGCCAGCCGGGAGAAGCTCACCGGGAGCCTGCTGCCCGAGCTGATGTCGGTGGTCCGGCACGTCTCCTGCGACGACGACGCCACCCGCAAGACGCTCTGGAAGCTCTTCGACGGCACGCTCGTGGAGTCCGTGCTGATGCGCTACCCGGACCGGGTCACCATGTGCATCAGTTCGCAGGCCGGCTGCGGCATGAACTGCCCGTTCTGCGCCACCGGCCAGGCCGGTCTGACCCGCAACCTGTCCACCGCCGAGATCGTCGAGCAGATCGCCGCCGGGATGCGCGCGCTCAAGACCGGGGAGATCCCGGGCGGCGAGGCGCGGCTGTCCAACGTGGTCTTCATGGGCATGGGCGAGCCGCTGGCCAACTACAACCGGGTGCTGGCCTCGATCCGCCGGCTGACCGACCCGGCGCCGGACGGCTTCGGCCTGTCCCAGCGGGGCATCACGGTCTCCACCGTCGGTCTCGTCCCGGCGATGCACCGGTTCGCCGACGAGGGCCTCAGCTGCCGTCTGGCGCTGTCGCTGCACGCCCCGGACGACGAGCTGCGCGACGAGCTGGTGCCGGTGAACACCCGCTGGAAGGTCGCCGAGGTGCTGGACGCGGCGTGGAACTACGCGGAGAAGTCCGGCCGCCGGATCTCCATCGAGTACGCGCTGATCAAGGACATCAACGACCAGGCCTGGCGGGCGGACCTGCTCGGCCGGCTGATCAAGAACCGCCGGGTGCACGTCAACCTGATCCCGCTGAACCCGACCCCCGGGTCCAAGTGGACGGCCTCCCGGCCGGAGGACGAGCGCGAGTTCGTCCGCCGCCTCCAGTCGCACGGCGTGCCGACGACCGTCCGCGACACCCGTGGCCAGGAGATCGACGGCGCCTGCGGCCAGCTCGCCGCGGCGGGCTGAGGCCCGTTCCGGGAGACCGCTAGCGGAGTCCGGCGGCCGCCAGTGCGGCGGTCGCCCCGCCGGTCAGCAGCAGCGTGCTGCCCACCGCGAGGGTGCGCAGCGCGACCGCGCCGAACAGCAGTCGGGGCGAGGTGCCGAGGCGCAGCAGCGCGTGGGTGACCCCGCGTCGGTCGGTGCGGACCTCGGCGAGCCGGTTGACCACCGCGGCGGCGGCGCAGCCGAGGACCAGGCAGGCCTCGACGGCGGGCAGCGCGTCGGCGCTGTCGGGCGTGCCGATCCAGTAGCGGACGGTGGTCAGCACCAGCGCGACGGCGAGGGTGAGCACGGCCAGCGGCGCGCCGAGCCGGCGGGCTTGGGCGGTGAGGCCGCGCCCGGCCAGCAGCCGCAGCGGGGTGGGCCGCCCGACGGCGAGCAGCCGTCCGGCCCAGGCCAGCAGCGGGCCGGTGAGCAGCGCGAGGCCGAGCGCGCTGGCGGCCCAGCCGAAGAGGGCGGCGGTGCTGGTGGAGCCGAGCCCGGCGGGCAGGTGGATCGGACGGCCGTCGACGGCGGCTCCGGGCCGCAGGGCGATGAGTTCGAGCGCGGCGCCGATCACGCCCAGCCCGGTCGCCAGGGCGATCCGCCAGACGCCGAAGCCGGTCGGGGCGGGGGTACGGCCGCCGGGCAGGGTGTCGGTGACGGAGACCGCGCAGGCGGCGGCGCCGGCGGCGGTGAGCGGGACCAGGGCGAGCAGGGCGAGGGGCGCGGCGGGCGGCAGCGGCACGCCCATGCCGAGGTCGGCGGCGAGCGCGGGTCCGGCGACGTCGTTGCGCAGCACCAGGAAGAGCAGCAGGGTCAGCACGCTGCCGAGGGTGCAGGCGAGTGCGACCTCGCCGGCGATCAGCGTCCGGATGCGGCGGGAGCCGGCCCCGGCGGCGGTGAGGCCGGCGATCCGCTCGGGCCGGCGGGCGGGCACCGCGCGGGCGGCGACGGCCGCGAACCAGGCGAGGGCGGCGAGCGGGGGCAGGCACCAGAGCAGCCGGACCAGCGGGTCGGCGCCGCCGGTCTGCTCGCTCATCGCCCGGCCGAGGGAGCGCAGCAGGAAGGCGGCGACCACGGCGGCGGCCGCTGCGGTGAGCAGCCAGCGGCCGAGGTCGGGCACCCGGTAGCCCCGGGCCAGACGGAGATAGAACACGTCGACCCTTTCAGCGGCGGGTGGCCGTGACGGCGGGCGCTCCGGCGGCCCCGGGGGCGGTGATGCCGCGGGGGACGGGCGCGGCGGGGGCGGTGAGCCGTCCGTCGACGAGGGCGACGGCGCGGTCCGCGAACCGGACGGGCTCGGGGTCGTGGGTGGCCAGGACGAGGGTGAGCTGGTGGGACCGGGCCGCGCTGGTCAGTATCCGCATGACCTGGTCGGCGGCCTCGCGGTGCAGCGGGGCGGTGGGGTCGTCGGCGAAGACGACGGGCGGCAGCGGGGCCAGGGCGCGGGCGACGGCGACCCGCTGGCGCTGGCTCTGGAGCAGGCGCTCGGGCCGCAGCCGGGCGCAGTCGCCGACGTCGAGGCGTTCCAGCCACTCGTCGGCGGCGGTGTAGGCGGCCTTGTTGCCGGCCCCGGCGAGCAGCAGCGGCAGCGCGACGTTCTCCCGGGCGGTCAGTTCGGGCACCAGGTGGGGCTCGGAGCCGACGAAGCCGAAGCGGTCGCGGCGCAGCCGTTCGCGGCCGGCCCGGGCGAGGGTGTGCACGGGGGCGCTGTTGAACCAGACCTCCCCCTCGTCGACCGGGAGCTGCGCGGAGAGGCAGCCGAGCAGGGTGCTCTTGCCGGAGCCGCGCGGGCCGGTGACGGCGAGCACCTCGCCCTCGCGGACGCCGATCGAGATGCCGCGCAGGGCGGGGGTGCCGTCATGGGACTTGACGATCCCTCGGGCCCACAGCACGTCGTTGTCAGGCGGTGCCGCTGACATGAGGATCCATCCTGGGTGGCCGCAGGGATATGACAGTCGTCAGATTAGAACGACGGGGGCTGGTCGCGGTGGCGGCGCTCTGGTCCATCACGGGCAAATCACCCGCATTCAGGCATGTTTGGTCGTACGACTGTGATGTTCCGGGGGTGGGAAACCGGGCCGGGCACGCCGAAGGGCGGCCCCGCGGGGAGCGGGGCCGCCCTTCGGCGGAGGGTGGGGAAGAAGGCTCAGGGGATCAGATCTTCGCCCACGCGTCGGTGAGGCTGGTCCGCAGGATCTGCTCGATCTCGTCGAAGGTCGACTGGTCGGAGATCAGCGGCGGGGCCAGCTGGATGACCGGGTCGCCACGGTCGTCGGCGCGGCAGTACAGGCCGTTGTCGAAGAGGGCCTTCGACAGGAAGCCGTAGAGCACGCGCTCCACCTCGTCGTCGTTGAACGACTCCTTGGTGACCTTGTCCTTGACGAGCTCGATGCCGTAGAAGTACCCGTTGCCGCGGACGTCGCCGACGATCGGCAGGTCGCGCAGCTTGTTCAGGGTGCCCAGGAAGGCGGCCTCGTTGTCGAGGACGCGCTGGTTCAGGCCCTCGCGCTCGAAGATGTCGAGGTTGGCCAGCGCCACCGCGGAGGAGACCGGGTGACCACCGAAGGTGTAGCCGTGCAGGAAGGTGTTGTCACCCTTGTAGAACGGCTCGGCGAGGCGGTCCGAGATGATCGTGGCGCCGATCGGGGAGTAGCCCGAGGTCATGCCCTTGGCGCAGGTGATCATGTCGGGCTGGTAGCCGAACTTGTCGGCGCCGAACATGGTGCCCAGGCGGCCGAAGGCGCAGATGACCTCGTCCGAGACCAGCAGCACGTCGTGGCGGTCGCAGATCTCGCGCAGGCGCTGGAAGTACCCGGGCGGCGGCGGGAAGCAGCCACCGGCGTTCTGCACCGGCTCGACGAAGACGGCGGCGACGGTCTCGGCGCCCTCGTTGAGGATGGCCACCTCGATCTCGTCGGCGCACCAGCGGCCGTAGGCCTCGGGGTCGACCGTGCCGTCGGGGCCCTCGAGGAAGGCCGGGGCGCGGTAGATGTTGGTGTTCGGGGCCTTGTGGGTGCCCGGCACCAGCGGCTCGAACGGGGCCTTCAGGCCCGGCAGGCCGGTGATGGACAGGGCGCCCTGCGGGGTGCCGTGGTAGGCGACGGCGCGCGAGATGACCTTGTACTTGGTCGGCTTGCCGGTCAGCTTGAAGTACTGCTTGGCGAGCTTCCAGGCGGTCTCGACGGCCTCGCCGCCACCGGTGGAGAAGAAGACCTTGTTCAGGTCGCCCGGGGCGTAGTTGGCCAGGCGCTCGGCCAGCTCGACGGCCTTCGGGTGGGCGTAGCTCCACACCGGGAAGAAGGCGAGCTCCTTGGCCTGCTTGGCGGCGGCCTCGGCGAGCTCCTCACGGCCGTGGCCGGCCTGGACGACGAACAGGCCGGCGAGGCCGTCGAGGTACTTGCGTCCCTTGTCGTCCCAGACGTAGGTGCCCTCGCCCTTGACGATCGTCGGCACGGGGGAGTTCTCGTACGACGACATGCGGGTGAAGTGCATCCACAGGTGGTCGTAGGCGGTCTTGGAAAGGTCCTTCTGCGCCGGGTCGGCTGTCATCGGGTGCCCCAGGTGTAGGTCTGTTTCCGGAGCTTCAGGTAAACGAAGCTCTCGGTGCTCCGCACGCCGGGAAGGGCGCGGATGCGCTTGTTGATCAGTTCGAGCAGGTGCTCGTCGTCCTCGCAGACCAGTTCGGCCAGGAGGTCGAACGAGCCTGCGGTGCAGACGACGTAGTCGACCTCGTCGAGGGCGGCCAACGCGTCGGCGACGGGCTCGATGTCGCCCTCGACCCGGATTCCGACCATCGCCTGGCGGGTGAAGCCGACGGTGAGCGGGTCCGTGACGGCGACGATCTGCATCACGCCCTGGTCGAGCAGCTTCTGGACGCGCTGCCGCACGGCCGCCTCGGACAGGCCGACGGCCTTGCCGATGGCGGCGTACGGGCGGCGCCCGTCCTCCTGGAGTTGCTCGATGATCGCCTTGGAGGCGGCGTCGAGGGGAACGCTGGCGTTCCGGTCGCGGTTGGCCACGCGGCCACTGTGCCTGATCGTTCCCGTGTTCGCAAGCGTGGAAGCTGCTGATTTCGTCGTGATCTTGGAAAACGCATGCGGATTTCATCGCTGAAGCGAGCTCGCCCTGTCGATACCGGCAGTCGTGCGGCTACCCTGGCACGGTACGCGCGCGACCCCGAGGGCCGCTGCGCGTACCGCCACCAGTGGACCGCGCCGCTCCGGTCGCGGCCACTCGGAACCCTTCGTACGCCGGATCCGCCGACGTACCATTGCGCCGGAATCTGCAATGCCGCAGGCCCAGACCGAGGAGAGATCCGTGAGCGACCTTCGCGCGCTGCGCAACTACATCAACGGTGAGTTCGTCGACGCGGCCGACGGCCGCACGCTCGACATCGTCGACCCGACCACCGGCGAGGTGTACGCGACGTCGCCGCTGTCCGGTGCCGCTGACGTCGACGCCGCCATGGCCTCCGCCGACGCCGCGTTCCCGATCTGGCGCGACGCCACCCCCAGCACCCGCCAGAAGCTGCTGCTCAAGATCGCCGACGCGGTCGAGGCCCGCGCCGACGAGATCGTCGACACCGAGGTGCGCAACACCGGCAAGCCCCGCGCGCTGACCCTCTCCGAGGAGATCGGCCCGATGGTGGACCAGATCCGGTTCTTCGCCGGCGCCGCCCGCATGCTGGAGGGCAAGGCCGCGGGTGAGTACATGGACGGGATGACCTCGATCATCCGCCGCGAGCCGGTCGGCGTCTGCGCCCAGGTCGCGCCGTGGAACTACCCGATGATGATGGCCGTCTGGAAGTTCGCCCCGGCCATCGCCGCGGGCAACACCGTCGTGCTGAAGCCCTCCGACACCACCCCGGCCTCCACCGTGCTGCTGGCCGAGATCATCGGCGGCGTGCTCAAGGAGCTGGAGCTGCCGGCCGGCATCTTCAACGTCATCTGCGGCGACCGCGAGACCGGCAGGCTGATGGTCGAGCACAAGACCCCGGCGATGGCCTCCATCACCGGCTCGGTGCGCGCCGGCATCTCGGTCGCCGAGTCCGCCTCCAAGGACGTCAAGCGCGTCCACCTGGAGCTGGGCGGCAAGGCCCCGGTCGTGGTCTTCGAGGACGCCGACATCGCCGAGGCCGTCGAGGGCATCTCGGTCGCGGGCTACTTCAACGCCGGCCAGGACTGTACCGCCGCCACCCGCGTGCTGGTGCACGAGTCGATCCACGACGCCTTCGTCGAGGCGCTGGCCAAGGCCGCGGCCGAGACCAAGACCGGCGGCGTGGACGACGAGGACGTGCTGTACGGCCCGCTGAACAACGCCAACCAGCTGAAGCAGGTCTCCGGCTTCATCGAGCGGCTGCCCGCCCACGCCAAGGTCGAGGCCGGTGGCCACCGGGTCGGCGACAAGGGCTACTTCTACGCCCCGACCGTCGTCTCCGGCCTGAGCCAGGACGACGAGATCATCCAGAACGAGGTCTTCGGCCCGGTCATCACCGTGCAGAAGTTCACCGACGAGGACCAGGCCGTCGCGTACGCCAACGGCGTCGAGTTCGCGCTGGCCTCCTCGGTGTGGACCAAGGACCACGCCCGCGCCATGCGGATGTCGCGCCGTCTCGACTTCGGCTGCGTCTGGATCAACACCCACATCCCGCTGGTCGCCGAGATGCCGCACGGTGGCTTCAAGAAGTCCGGCTACGGCAAGGACCTGTCGGCGTACGGCTTCGAGGACTACACCCGCGTGAAGCACGTCATGACCGCGATCTGAGCGGGTCGTGACGGTCGGTGCTGTATGACCGCGATCTGATCTGATCGCCAATAGTCGGCTGAACCGACCATGGGCCCGGGTCTTCTCGACCCGGGCCCTGTGTCTTTGCATCCTGTCGGCGGTTGGCGTGACCGGCTGACACGATGGAACTGCCCTTCGGGGACGGGCCGCCCTAGCCTTACCGGCATGAGCATTCCCACCGCTGACTCAGCCGCCGGCCAGGCCGTCAAGGCGGCCGACCGCGCGCACGTCTTCCACTCGTGGTCCGCCCAGGCACTGATCGACCCCCTCGCGGTGGCCGGCGCCGAGGGCTCGTACTTCTGGGACTACGACGGCAACCGCTACCTCGACTTCTCCTCGCAGCTGGTCAACACCAACATCGGTCACCAGCACCCGAGGGTGGTCGCCGCGATCCAGGAGCAGGCGGCGAAGCTCTGCACCATCGCCCCCGGCTTCGCGGTCGAGTCGCGCAGCGAGGCCGCCCGGCTGATCGCCGAGCGCACCCCCGGTGACCTGGACAAGATCTTCTTCACCAACGGCGGCGCCGAGGCCAACGAGAACGCCATCCGGCTGGCCCGGCTGCACACCGGCCGGCAGAAGGTGCTGTCCACCTACCGCTCGTACCACGGCGCCACCGCCAACGCGATCGCCCTCACCGGCGACCCGCGGCGCTGGCCCAACGAGGGCGGCGTCTCCGGCGTGGTGCACTTCTGGGGGCCGTACCCGTACCGCTCCAACTTCCACGCCGAGAACGAGGCGCAGGAGTGCGAGCGCGCGCTGGAGCACCTGGAGCAGGTGATCGCGTTCGAGGGGCCCGGCACCGTCGCGGCGGTCATCCTGGAGACCGTGGTCGGCACCGCGGGCGTCCTGGTCCCGCCGGCGGGCTACCTGGCCGGGGTGCGGGAGATCTGCGACCGCTACGGGATCGTGTTCATCCTGGACGAGGTGATGGCCGGCTTCGGCCGCACCGGCGAGTGGTTCGCCGCCGACCACTGGGGCGTCACCCCGGACCTGCTCACCTTCGCCAAGGGCGTCAACTCGGGCTACGTGCCGCTGGGCGGCGTGGCGATCAGCGCCGAGATCGCGGCCACCTTCGCCGAGCGGGCCTTCCCCGGCGGGCTCACCTATTCCGGCCACCCGCTGGCCTGCGCCTCGGCGGTGGCGACCATCAACACGATGGCGGAGGAGGGCATCGTCGAGAACGCCAGGCACATCGGCGAGAACGTGCTCGGCCCCGGCCTGCGCGAGCTGGCCGAGCGGCACCCGTCGATCGGCGAGGTCCGCGGCCTCGGCGTGTTCTGGGCGCTCGACCTGGTGAAGGACCGGGAGACCCGCGAGCCGCTGGTGCCCTACAACGCGGCCGGCGCCGGCAACGCGCCGATGGCCGAGCTGGCCGCCGCCTGCAAGCAGCGCGGGCTCTGGCCGTTCGTCAACATGAACCGCTTCCACGTCGTCCCGCCGTGCACCGTCACCGAGGAGGAGGCCAAGACCGGCCTCGCGGTGCTGGACGAGGTGCTGACGCTCACCGACGCGCACACTGTCTGACGTACCTACCAGGACGGCCCCGAGCACCCGTGTGCCCGGGGCCGTCCCACGCTCCGGAAGGCCGCTCATGTCCAGCAGCACCACCCCGACCCGTCGCTCCGTCGCCGACCGCCCGCAGGGGCCGGCACGCATCCGCCGGCGTTCCGTGCTCGGCGGGGCCGCGCTGCTCGGCGCCGGCACCCTGACCGGCTGCGGCATCCCGTCCGCGTACGTGGCCGAGGACCGCCGCTCGGCACCGGACCGCTCGGAGAGCGACAAGCGGCTCGCCTTCTCCAACTGGACCCAGTACATCGACACCGACGACGCGGGCGGGCGCCCGACCCTGGACGCCTTCGTCGAGAGGACCGGGATCGAGGTCGGCTACACCGAGGACATCAACGACAACGACGAGTTCTTCGGCAAGATCAGCCCGGTGCTCACCCAGGGCGCCGCCCCCGGCCGGGACCTGATGGTGATCAGCGACTGGATGGCCGGGCGGTACGTCTCGCTGGGCTGGGTGCAGGCGATGGACCGGGCCAACCTGCCCAACGTCACGGCCAACCTGGACCCGCAGCTCGCCGACCCGGCCTTCGACCCCGGGCGCAGGCGCAGCGTGCCCTGGCAGTCCGGGATCACCGGCATCGCCTACAACCGCAAGGCGCTCGGCCGGGAGATCAGGTCCACCGCCGACCTGTGGGCGCCCGACCTCAAGGGCCGGGTCACGCTGTTCGCCGGGCTGGACGAGGCACTCGGGCTGCTGATGCTCTCCCAGGGCGCGGACATCGCGAAGTTCGGCGACGACGACGCGCGCAAGGCGATGGACCTGGTGCAGAAGGTGGTCGACAGCGGCCACGTCCGGCGCTTCACCGGCAACGACTACACCAGCGACCTCGCCTCGGGTGCGGCGCTCGCCTGCCAGGCCTACTCCGGCGACGCCGTCCAGCTGACCGCCGAGAACCCGGACATCGAGTTCGTGGTGCCGGAGGAGGGCGGCGAGCTGTGGGCGGAGAGCCTGATGATCCCCAACCGGGCCGCCCACAAGCGCAACGCCGAGCTGCTGATCGACTACTACTACCAGCCCGAGGTGGCGGCCGAACTCGCCGCGTTCGTCCAGTACATCTGCCCGGTGCCGGCCGCCCGCGAGGTGCTGGCGGCCAGCGGCGACAAGGAGAAGGCGGAACTCGCCGAGAACCCGCTGGTGTTCCCGACCGAGGAGATGCGGGCCCGGCTGCACACCATGCGCGACGTCACCTCGGCCGAGCGGCCCGAGCTGCACAAGGTCTGGGGGCGCATCACCGGGGTGTGACGCGCGGGGCCCGGCGCCGCCCCGGGGCGCGCGCCCCGCTCAGCGCCGGACGGCGTCCAGCGCGAGCAGCGCCACGTGCAGGGAGAGGCAGGACTCCACCTGGTCGAGGTCGACGCCGAGGATCCGCTCGACCTTGTGCAGCCGGTCGTAGAAGGACGGCCGGGACAGGTGCGCCGCGTCCGCCGCGGCCGACTTGTTGCGGCCCTGCTCCAGGTAGATCCGCAGCATCTGCACCAACTGGCCGTTGTGCTCGGCGTCGTGGGCCAGTAGCGGGCCCAGCTCCCGCTCCACGTACGTCTGCAGCCGGGCGTCGTCGCGCAGCAGGTGGAGCAGGCCGCGCAGCCGGACGTCCGGCAGCCGGTAGTAGGAGGAGCTGCGGCCGCCGGGCGCGTCGTGCAGGGCGGCGTCGGCGACCTGGGTGGCTTCCAGCAGGGTGCGCCGGGCGTCGCGCACCGAGCCGACCGAGGAGCCGACGGCGACCACCGGGCCCGCCGGGTCGCCGCCGTCCCGTCCGGCCTCGGCGGACATCCGGCGCAGCGCGGCCGACAGGGCGTCCAGCGCGGCGTGCTCGTCCTGCTGGGTGCCGAGCGCGACCAGCAGGCCGACGGCCTCGTCGTCCAGCGCGCCGACCAGGGCGGTCAGCCGGCAGGCCCGGACTGCGCCGGCGGCCAGCTCGGTGAAGTCGCGCAGCCGGGCCTGGGCCTCCAGCGCGGCCGGGATCGGTCCGCGCCGCTGCCGCAGCACCACGCCGACCAGCCGGCGGCCCTCCAGCGGAACGCCGAGGGCCTGGGCGCGCAGCGCCGCCTCGGAGACGGTCAGGGCGTGGGTGAGGATGCCGGACAGCAGGGTGCGATGGGTCTGCCGTTCCAGGCTCTCCCGGTCGCGCACCACCAGCCGGTTGAGTGCCAGCGCGGAGGCGCCGCGCTCCAGCAGCATGGCGTGCGGGTGGGCCTCGCCCTCGGGCAGCGGGCCGGGCTCCTGCACCAGCACCAGCCGGCCCCAGTCCTGGCCGCGGGCGCCGACGGCGGTGACCAGCCAGCCGCTGCGCGGGTCGTGGCCGGTGCGTCCGGCGGGGCGGACCCCACGCGAGCGGCGCTCCCAGTCCTCCAGCACCTCGGCCTCCGGGCGCCCGGCGGTGTCGTGGGCGAGCACCTGGTGGGCCAGGTTCTCCAGGACGACCGGGGCGCCGGCCATCCGGGCCACCTGGCGGATCACCTCGGGCGCTTCGGCGCCCTCCACCACGAGCTCGTTGAAGACCTGGTGGACGGACTCGGAGATCCTCAGCTGCTCCAGCTGGGCGTTGACCACCAGGGCGTGCACGGCCTCGGTGACGGCGACGAAGCGCAGCTCGCGGCGGAGCGTGATCAGTGGCAGGCCGCGCTGTTCGGCGGCGTTGACCAGGGCGCGGGGGAGCGAGTCGAAGTAGCGCCGCCCGAACTCGACGACCAGGCCGGCCACCCCGACCTCGTCCAGTTCGCGCACGTAGCGGGCCAGGCCCTCGCGGTCCTCGGGCAGGGCGATGCCGGTGGTCAGCACCAGCTCGCCGCCGCGGAGCATCCCGGCGACGTCGGGCAGCTCGCTGACGTGGACCCAGCGGACCGGCCGCTCCAGGTGGTCGGCGCCGGCCACCACCTGGGGCAGGCCGCGCCGCATCACGTCCAGGTCGAGGACTCGGGCGACGGTGGGGAGCATCGCGGGCCTCCGGGGCCGGTGGGGGGCCGGAGCGGGGGCTCCGGGTGATCAGAGTGTCAGGTAAATCATCCATCCCCCCGACGAGGTGTTGCCCTGCCCGCACCCTTGCACCCTGTAAGGCCCTTCGTGCCGAGGTTGTCGAAGTGACCCTTGTCACCCCAACCCCGCAGCAGGCAAGGTCAGCGGGACCGCAGACCCCCACCGCGGACGCGTGACCCCGCAGCGGTCGAACCACGGCACTTGGAGGAACCAGATGGACCTGACCGACTTCGGCCCGGGCGCGCAGTACATCGCGGGCCGCCTGACCCGGGGGAGCGGAGACCCCTTCCAGGTCGTCAACCCCGCCGACGGCAGCGTGGTCGAGCAGGTCGCGCTGGCCACCGCCAAGGACGTGGACACCGCGGTCGCCGCCGCCAGGGCCGCCCTGCCCGGCTGGTCCTCGGCCACCCCGGGCGCGCGCTCCGAGGCGCTCACCCGGCTGGCCGCCGTCCTGGCCGGGGCGGCCGACGACCTGGCCCGGGTGGAGACGGCGCAGACCGGCAAGCCGGTCAAGCTGGCCACCGAGTTCGACGTGCCCGGCACCGTCGACAACGCCGCCTTCTTCGCCGGCGCCGCCCGCAACCTGGAGGGCAAGGCGGCCGGTGAGTACTCCGGCGACCACACCTCCTACGTGCGGCGCGAGGCGGTCGGCGTGGTCGGCTCGATCTCGCCGTGGAACTACCCGCTGCAGATGGCCGCCTGGAAGATCCTCCCGGCGATCGCCGCGGGCAACACCATCGTGCTCAAGCCGGCCGAGCTGACCCCGCTGACCTCGCTGATGTTCGCCCGGGCCTGCACCGAGGCGGGCATCCCGGACGGCGTGGTCAACGTGGTCACCGGCGCCGGGCGCACCGCGGGCGAGCACCTGGTCGGGCACCCGGACGTCGCGATGGTCTCCTTCACCGGCTCCACCGGCGTCGGCAGGAGGGTCGCCGAGATCGCCACCGCGAGCGTCAAGCGCACCCACCTGGAGCTCGGCGGCAAGGCCCCGTTCGTGGTCTTCGACGACGCGGACCTGGACGCCGCGGTGCACGGAGCGGTCGCGGCCTCGCTGATCAACGCCGGCCAGGACTGCACGGCGGCCACCCGCGCCTACGTCCAGCGCCCGCTGTACGACGCCTTCACGGCCGGGGTGGCCGAGCTGTTCGCGGCGATCCGGATCGGTGACCCGCTGAACCCGCGCACCGACCTCGGCCCGCTGGTCTCGTTCGCTCACCGGGACCGGGTGGCCGGCTTCGTGGAGCGCGCCCGCTCGTACGCCACCGTGGTCACCGGCGGCCGGGTCCCGGAGCGGGGCCACGACGGCCACGACCTCACCCGGGGCGCGTACTACCCGCCCACCCTGATCACCGGCGCGGCCCAGGACAGCGAGGTCGTGCAGGGCGAGGTCTTCGGCCCGGTGCTGGTCGTGCTGCCCTTCGACGGCGACGACGAGGGCCTGCGGCTGGCCAATGACACCCCGTACGGGCTGGCCGCCTCCGCCTGGACGAGCAACGTGCACCGCTCGCTGCGCGCCACCCGGGAGATCGCGGCCGGCTGCGTCTGGGTCAACGACCACATCCCGATCATCAGCGAGATGCCGCACGGCGGCTACAAGGCGTCCGGCTACGGCAAGGACATGTCCCAGTACTCGCTGGACGAGTACACCCAGGTGAAGCACGTCATGTTCGACACCACCGCGGTGGCCCGCAAGGACTGGCACCGCACCGTCTTCGGAGACAGATAACCCCCGGCCCAAGCGGGTGCCCCCCACACCCCATCTCCCCCAGGAGGCCCGTTCCATGGCGTTCAACGAGCTCACCGACGGTCTGCCCGAACCGGTCCGCAGGGCCTGGGAACGCAGTCTGACCAGCGGCCGGGCCGCGCTCGGCCGCCGCACCCTGCTGCGCGCCGCCGCGCTGACCGCCGGGGCGGGCACCCTGGCGGCCTGCGGCATCCCGGCGGCCCCCCGGGCGACCGGCGACTCGACCGCGAACGCCGCCGAGGACCTCTCGGGGTCGCAGAAGGAGGTCGCCTTCTCCAACTGGCCGCTGTACGTGGACACGGACGAGAAGGACAAGGAGAAGCACGGCACCCTGGACGCCTTCACCGAGGCCACCGGGATCAAGGTCAAGTACAACGAGGACGTCAACGACAACGTCGAGTTCTTCGGCAAGGTCAAGCCGCAGCTCGCCTCGGGCCAGGACACCGGCCGCGACCTGATGGTGCTCACCGACTGGATGGCGGCCCGGCTGATCCGGCTCGGCTGGGCGCAGAAGCTCAACCCGGCGAACGTCACCACCGCGATCACCAACATCGAGGCGCGCTTCCGCGCCCCCGACTGGGACCCGGGGCGGCTCTACTCCTACCCGTGGGCCGGCATCCAGACCGTCGTCGCGTACAACCGGAAGGCGACCAGGGGCAAGGAGGTCACCAGCGTCTCCCAGCTGCTGGACGACCCCGACCTCAAGGGCCGGGTGACCTTCCTGTCCGAGATGCGCGACAGCATCGGGATGGTCCTGCTGGACCAGGGCAAGGACACCGCGAGGTTCACCGCCGACGACTACGACGGCGCGGTCGCCCGGCTGCAGAAGGCCGTCGACAGCAAGCAGATCCGCCGCTTCACCGGCAACGACTACGGCCAGGAGCTCTCCGCCGGCGACATCGCGGCCTGCATCGCCTGGGGCGGCGACCTGATCCAGCTGCAGGCCGACAACCCGGACATCGGGTTCGTCATCCCGGAGAAGGGCTACATCGCCTCGACCGACAACATGCTGGTTCCGGCGAAGGCCCGGCACAAGGCGAACGCGGAGAAGCTGATCGACTTCTACTATCAGCCGAAGATCGCGGCGCAGCTGGTCGCGGGCATCGGCTTCGTCTCCGCCGTCACCGGGATGAAGGACGAGCTCGCCGGCATCGCCCCGGACACCGCGGCCAACCCGCTGGTCGTACCCACCCCCGAGATGGCGGTCAAGGCGCACGTGTTCCGCACGCTCTCCGAGAGCGAGGAGAGCGACTTCGAGCAGAAGTTCTCGAAGCTCATCGGCGCCTGACCCCACCTCCCGGCAGAGAATCCCAGGAAGACACCACCCCATGACAGACCAGCAGCGCGACGCGGCCGTCGGCGGCGACGTCCGGCTCACCGGAATCGGCAAGACCTACGGCTCCTTCACCGCCGTCCACCCGCTCGACCTGACCGTCCCCCAGGGCTCCTTCTTCGCCCTGCTCGGCGCCTCCGGCTGCGGCAAGACCACCACCCTGCGCATGATCGCCGGCCTGGAGGAGCCCACCAGCGGCACCGTCCTGATCGGCGGCCAGGACGTCACCGCCCTGCCCCCGTACAAGCGGCCGGTGAACACCGTCTTCCAGAGCTACGCGCTCTTCCCGCACCTGGACATCTTCGAGAACGTCGCCTTCGGCCTGCGCCGGCGCGGCAGGAAGGACGTCAGGAAGCAGGTCGACGACATGCTGGAGCTGGTCGAGCTCGGCCAGTACGCCCGGCGCAAGCCGCACCAGCTCTCCGGCGGCCAGCAGCAGCGCGTCGCGGTCGCCCGCGCGCTGATCAACCACCCGCAGGTGCTGCTCCTGGACGAGCCGCTCGGCGCGCTCGACCTCAAGCTCCGCCGCCAGATGCAGCTGGAGCTCAAGCGGATCCAGACCGAGGTCGGCATCACCTTCGTGCACGTCACCCACGACCAGGAGGAGGCCATGACCATGGCCGACACCATCGCGGTGATGAACGGCGGCCGGGTCGAGCAGCTGGGCGCCCCCGCCGAGCTGTACGAGAACCCCGCCACCACCTTCGTGGCCAACTTCCTCGGCCAGTCCAACCTGCTGCCCGCCGAGGTCACCGGCACCGAGGGCGGTGACCTGCTGCTCAGCGCGGCCGGAGCCCGCCTCGCCGTGCCGAAGGCGCGCTGCACCACCGACGCCAAGCGCGTCCACCTGGGCGTGCGCCCGGAGAAGATCACCATCACCCACGCCTCCGAGCAGGTCGCCGACGGCCGCAACCGGCTGACCGGCACGGTGCTCGACTCCAGCTTCATCGGCGTCTCCACCCAGTACGTGGTGCGCACCGACGGCGGCCAGGAGGTCACCGTCTTCGAGCAGAACATGGAGCGCGACGCCCGCATCGTCCCCGGCGCCGCCGTCCAGCTGCACTGGAACCCGGCGCACTCCTTCGCCCTGGACGCCGCACAGGCGATCGACGCGGGCACCGGGGAGGAGGCCGCATGACCGCCACCACCCCGGCCGCGCCGTCCCGGGCGATACCCCCCGACGGCGGCTCCCCGCAACCGGCGGAGCGCCGGCCGAAGCGCAAGCTCACCCCGTACTGGCTGCTGCTGCCCGGCATCGCCTGGCTGGTGATCTTCTTCGCCGTCCCGATGCTCTACCAGGGGTCGACCTCGCTGCAGACCGGCTCCCTCGAAGAGGGCTTCAAGGTCACCTGGCACTTCTCGACCTACTGGGACGCCCTGGTCGAGTACAAGTGGCACTTCCTGCGCTCGTTCTCCTACGCCGCCGTCGCTACCGTGCTCTGCCTGGCCGTCGGCTACCCGCTCGCGTACACGATCGCCTTCAAGGCGAGCAAGCGCTGGCGCAACGTCATCCTGATCCTGGTCATCGCGCCGTTCTTCACCAGCTTCCTGATCCGCACGCTGGCCTGGAAGACCATCCTGTCCGACGGCGGCCCGGTGGTCGGCGCGCTGAACGCGCTGCACGTCCTGGACGTCACCAACCTGCTCGGCCTCACCGACGGCGACCGGGTGCTGGCCACGCCGCTCGCGGTGGTCTGCGGCCTGACCTACAACTTCCTGCCGTTCATGATCCTGCCGCTGTACACCTCGCTGGAGCGGATCGACCCGCGCCTGCACGAGGCGGCCGGCGACCTCTACGCCCGGCCGTTCACCACCTTCCGCAAGGTCACCTTCCCGATCTCGCTGCCGGGCGTGGTCGCGGGCACCCTGCTGACCTTCATCCCGGCCTCCGGCGACTACATCAACGCCCAGCTGCTGGGCTCGCCGAGCGAGCAGATGGTCGGCAACGGCATCCAGAAGCAGTTCCTGAACGTGCTCGACTACCCCACGGCGGCCGCGCTGAGCTTCATCCTGATGGCCCTGATCCTGGGCATGGTGACGGTCTACATGCGCAAGGCCGGGACGGAGGATCTGGTCTGATGTCCCGGATATTCACATGGATCCGCGCCCGCCTGGTGGTGCTGGCCGGCCTGCTGGCCCTCGCCTACCTGGTGCTGCCCAACCTGGTCGTGCTCGCCTTCTCGTTCAACAAGCCGGTGGGCAAGTTCAACTACGAGTGGAACGAGTTCTCCACCGACGCCTGGACCAACCCCTGCGGCGTGGCCGACATGTGCCAGTCGCTCTCGCTCAGCCTGCAGATCGCGGTGCTCGCCACCATCGGCGCCACCGTGCTCGGCACCATGGTCGCCTTCGCCCTGGCCCGCTACCGCTTCCGCGGCCGCTCGGCCACCACCGCGATGATCTTCCTGCCGATGGCCATGCCCGAGGTGGTCATGGCCGCCTCGCTCGGGACGCTCTTCCTCAACATGCGCATCCCGTTCGGCTTCACCACCATCCTCATCGCGCACATCATGTTCTGCCTCAGCTTCGTGGTGACGGCGGTCAAGGCGCGCGTGATGAGCATGGACCCGAGGCTCGAACAGGCCGCCCAGGACCTCTACGCGACCCCCACCCAGACCTTCCTGCGGGTCACCCTGCCGCTGGCGGCGCCCGGCATCGCGGCGGGCGCGCTGCTCAGCTTCGCGCTCTCCTTCGACGACTTCATCATCACCCAGTTCAACTCGGGGCCGACCACGGTCACCTTCCCGATGTTCGTCTGGGGCGCCTCGCAGCGCGGCATCCCGGTGCAGGTGAACGTCATCGGCACCGCGATGTTCCTCGCCGCCGTGGTGCTGACCGTCGTCGGCCAGTGGCTGGGCAACCGCCGGAAGGCCACCGCCTGACGTACGGTCGGCAGCGGTGGCACGTCATACGTCATCTATTCGTAGAAAGTGGCTGATAATGCATGGATTCCGCCCGCGCACTCAGTGACGCCAGGCCCACCCCCTTCTGGCTGGAGGATCCCGGCCGGCCGGCGGCGCTGCCCGCCCTGGTCGGCGACACCACCTGCGACCTGCTGGTCGTCGGCGGCGGCTACTCCGGCCTGTGGACCGCCCTCATCGCCAAGGAACGCGACCCCTCGCTGGACGTCGTACTGGTCGAGGGCAACGAGGTCGGGTGGGCCGCGTCCGGGCGCAACGGCGGATTCTGCGCGGCCAGCCTCACCCACGGCTTCGGCAACGGCCTGGACCGCTGGCCGTCCGAACTGGCCCAGCTGGAACGCCTCGGTGCCGCCAACCTCGACGGCATCGAGGCCACCCTCAAGCGCTACGGCATCGACGCCGAATGGGAGCGCACCGGCGAGATCGACGTCGCCACCCAGCCCCACCAGGTCGAGGAGCTCCACGAGATCGCCGAGGCGGTCGCCCGGTACGGCTTCGACATCACCGTCCTGGACGCCGACCAGCTGCGCGCCGAGGTGAACTCGCCGACCTTCCTCGGCGGCCTCTGGGACAAGGAGGGCGTGGCGATGGTCCACCCCGCCAAGCTCGCCTGGGGCCTCAAGGACGCCTGCCTGGGCCAGGGCGTGCGGATCTTCGAGCACACCCGGGCCACCGACCTGCGGGAGCACGGCAGCGGCATGGCCGTCCGCACCCCGTACGGCCGGGTCTTCGCCCGCAAGGTCGCCCTCGGCACCAACGTCTTCCCGTCGCTGCTCAAGCGGGTCCGCCCGTACATCGTCCCGGTGTACGACTACGCCCTGATGACCGAGCCGCTCGACGACGAGCAGCTCGCCTCGATCGGCTGGCGCGGGCGGCAGGGCCTCGGCGACAGCGCCAACAAGTTCCACTACTTCCGGCTCTCCGCCGACAACCGGATCCTCTGGGGCGGCTACGACGCGGTCTACCACTTCGGCGGCCACGTCCGGCACGAGTACGACCAGCGGCCGGAGACCTTCCGCACCCTGGCCAACAACTTCTTCCGCTGCTTCCCGCAGCTGGAGGGCCTGCGCTTCACCAACGCCTGGGGCGGCGCCATCGACACCTGCAGCCGGTTCTCGGCGTTCTTCGACACCGGGTACCGCGGCAAGGTCGCGTACGCGGTCGGCTACACCGGGCTCGGCGTCGGCGCGACCCGCTTCGGCGCCGAGGTGATGCTCGACCTGCTCGCCGGCGAGCGCACCGAGCGCACCTCCCTGGACATGGTGCGCAGCAAGCCGCTGCCGTTCCCGCCCGAGCCGGTGCGCTGGGCCGGGATCGAACTCACCACCCGGTCGCTGGAGCGGGCGGACCGCACCGGCGGCCACCGCAACCTCTGGCTGCGCACCCTCGACCGGCTGGGGCTCGGCTTCGACAGCTGAAGTGCGACCGCCGCCAACCGGGCACCCCATAGTCGTGTAATCGGGACCCGCCGTCCGCCTCTCCTTGGTGACGGCGGGTCCCGTTCCTCCCGCCGTCTCCGAACAGTACGAACGGCAAGAAGCGGGGACACGACATGGAGACCACCGGACTGCACTGGCTCGCCCAGGCGGCACCGGACCCGGAGTCCTTCCGGGAGCAGTGGGAGCGCACCGGGCTGGGCCTGGTGCTGCTGCCGGCCGGCCGACGCTGGGACGTCCTCTCCGTCCCCGGGCGGCTCGGGCACCCGGCCCTGGAGATCACGGACCCGCGCACCCGCGGCCCGGTCCTCACCGACTTCGGGGGCGAGCAGGTCAGCTTCCTGGTGCCCGTCGGCACGGCGGCCCGCTGGATCGGCACCGGTGTGCGCGGTGCGGGGGAGGGCACCTGGATCGTCGTGCCGCACCCCGGGCGCAGCAGCCGGGGCGTGCGCTGGCTGGTCCCGCCCGACGGCTCCGGGCGGCTCAACGACCCGATGCTGCTGGAGCTCGCCCTGCACGAGGCGGCGGCGAGGCTCAGCGGCTGGTGAGCCCTCCGGGGGCCCGGCTGTGGTGGCGCACCCGGAGGAGCCCCGGCGCCCCGCGGTGCGCGGGGGCGCCCGGCGGTGGTGGCGCGCCGCGCGGTCGGCCGCGTCAGACTGGAGGCGTGACCACCGTCCCGCACGCCGTCGACGCGTCCCTCCGCCCGGGCCCCGCCCAGCTGCGCCTGGCCGCCGCGGCCGCACCCGTCTGCGACCGGTACGGCCTCGCGCTGGCCGGCGGGCACGCGCTGCGCGCCCACGGCGTCGCGGCCTGCCCGCAGGACGGGCTGACCCTGGCCACCGGCGGCGCCGACCTGCCGGAGGTGGCCGCCGCGCTGCGCGAGGCGTACCGGGCGGCGGGCGGGGAGGCCGTCGAGCGGCCGGGCACACCGCGGCTGGAGCAGCTCACCGTCCGGCTGGCGCTCGGCGGGCGCTCGCACTCGGTGGAACTGCGCAAGGAGCCGCTGGGCCACCGCCCCGTCCGCCTCGACCTCGGTGCGCCCGGGCCGGACGAGCCGCCCGTGGTGCTGCCGGTCGTCGCCCTGGAGGACGCGGCCGCGCTGACCACCGCGCTCCTCGTGGACCGGGGCATGCCGCGCGACCTGATCGACGTCCACGCCCTCACCCGTTGCTACCGCGAGGGCGCACTGATCGCACTGGCAGGGGAGCTGGACCCGGACTTCCAGCCCACGGCACTGGCCGACCGACTGGAGACGCTCGCCGACGCGGCGGACGGCCGGTTCCGCGCCCGGGGCGTTCCGGCCGCAGAGGTCGGCGGGCGGAAACGATGGGCGCTCGCCTGGGCCCAGGACCTGCGGCTGGACCTGCTGGAGACCCGGGAAGCGGCGGACGGCCTGCACGACCCGTACCTGGAGGAGCCGGAGGACGGGGAGCTCTGAGGCTCCCGGCCCGGCGGAGCCGCCCGTTCGGCCGAGCGACCGGACGACCTGTAAGGCTGAATCCAGGATCCCCGTCAGCCTGTTCGTTGAGCAGGGCGGAAACGGCCACCAGACTGGAAGGCGAACGCGGTAGCCCCGTGATTTCCCGGCGCCCGGCCCATGCGGGCGGCGCCAGACCGGACCGGTGGCAGGACGCCGCCCGGGACTTCGGAGGCAGACGGACCTTGAGCAAGCACATCATTCACTGGATCAGCGGCAAGCCGGTCGCCACCGCCGGTGCGGCCCCCCGCCGGGGTGAGATCTTCGACCCGGCCACCGGCCAGGTCGCCGGCCAGGTCGACTTCGCCGGGATCGCCGAGGTCGACCAGGCGGTGGCCGCCGCCGCCGCGGCCTTCACCGAGTGGCGCAACGCCTCGATCGCGAAGCGGACGACGGTGCTCTTCGCCTTCCGCGAGCTGCTGAACGCCCGCCGCGACGAGCTGGCCTCGATCATCGTGGCGGAGCACGGCAAGGTGCACTCCGACGCGCTGGGCGAGATCGCCCGCGGCCTGGAGGTCGTGGAGTACGCCTGCGGCATCCCGCAGCTGATCAAGGGCGGCTTCACCGAGCAGGCCTCGACCGGTGTCGACGTCTACTCGATCCGCCAGCCGCTCGGCCCGGTCGCGATCATCTCGCCGTTCAACTTCCCGGCCATGGTGCCGATGTGGTTCTTCCCGATCGCCATCGCGGCCGGCAACACCGTCGTGGTGAAGCCCTCGGAGAAGGACCCGTCCGCCGCCAACTTCCTCGCCGAGCTGTGGAAGGAGGCCGGCCTGCCGGACGGCGTCTTCAACGTCGTGCACGGCGACAAGGTGGCCGTCGACCGCCTGCTGGAGCACCCGGACGTCAAGTCCGTCAGCTTCGTCGGCTCCACCCCGATCGCCCGCTACGTCTACGAGACCGGCACCCGCTACGGCAAGCGCGTGCAGGCCCTGGGCGGCGCCAAGAACCACATGCTGGTCCTGCCGGACGCCGACCTCGACCTCGCCGCCGACGCCGCCGTCAACGCCGGCTTCGGCGCGGCCGGCGAGCGCTGCATGGCGGTGTCCGTGCTGGTCGCGGTCGACCCGATCGGCGACGAACTGGTCGAGAAGATCAAGCAGCGGATCGCCACCCTGAAGGTCGGCCCCGGCTGCAACGGCGACTCCGAGATGGGCCCGCTGGTCACCGGCCAGCACCGGGACAAGGTCACCTCCTACGTGGAGTCCGGCGTCGCCGACGGCGCCGAGCTCGCCGTGGACGGCCGCAAGCACCCGGTCACCGCCGAGGACCGCAACGGCTCCCCGACGGCCGACGGCTTCTGGCTCGGCCCCACGCTGTTCGACCACGTGAAGCCCGGCATGTCCGTCTACAACGACGAGATCTTCGGCCCGGTCCTCTCGGTCGTGCGCGTCGACTCGTACGAAGAGGGCCTGGCGCTGATCAACGCCAACCCGTACGGCAACGGCACCGCCCTCTTCACCAACGACGGCGGCGCGGCCCGGCGCTTCCAGTTCGAGGTGGAGGTCGGCATGGTCGGCATCAACGTGCCGATCCCGGTGCCGGTCGCCTACTACTCCTTCGGCGGCTGGAAGGCCTCGCTGTTCGGCGACACCCACGCGTACGGCCCGGACGGCGTGCAGTTCTTCACCCGGGGCAAGGCCGTGACCCAGCGCTGGCTGGACCCGTCGCACGGCGGCATCAACCTGGGCTTCCCCACCAACAGCTGAGCCGCCCGCTCCAACAGCCGAGCCGCACAGCTCCGCCGGCCGGACCCCTCCCCCCGGGGTCCGGCCAGCGGTCTTTGCACGACGTTTGCATCCCGTCGCCGAAGCGCGTACAGTTCTTCGAGCTGCCTGGCTGGGAGCACCGGACACGCGTCTGCGCGGACGGTCCCGGGGCAGCCAATCCTTTGAAACACCACTTCTCGGTTCGTGCCGGTCGTTTTCGCTTTTCGCGTCTCGGCCTGGTGCTTATTCGGCGTGCGCGTTTTATTGGGTTGCGGTCGGATTCGCTTTTCGGAGCGGGGATCGGCTAGAGTTTGAAACGTCGGACAGGGCGTCAAGCCCCGGAAGACACCGG
>NZ_JBHVSD010000031.1:0-102714 GCF_042885395.1 Kitasatospora sp. NPDC058063 | reverse complement strand
GCCGATGGGCCCGTCCGGCCGGCCCCGGGTGGCGCCCTCGGGCGCCAGGGGGAGGCGGCCCGGCCGGTGCGGCGGGCCGGGCCCGTCGAGTGCTACGCGGAAAGGGCGGCGCGCCGGGGTGCCCGGCGCCGGTCGGCGGAGCCCTGGTTGTCGCGGCCGGAGGCGGCCCGGGTGTTGCCACCGGTGTTGGCCCGGGTGTTGCCGCCGGTGTTGGCGGGGCCGCCGCGGCCGCGGCGGCCGCGGCTCGCGGACGCGCTGCGGCGCGGCCGCTCGACGACGGGGTCGGGGATCACGACGGGCACGCCGGTGGGCACCCGGGCGCCGGTGATCCGGACGAGGTCCTCGTCACCGGCGGTGACCCTGGTGGTGACGGGGGTGATGCCGGCGGTGGTCATCATGCGGGCCATCGCGCGGCGCTGGTTGGGCAGGACCAGGGTGACGACGGTGCCGGACTCGCCGGCCCGGGCGGTGCGTCCGCCGCGGTGCAGGTAGTCCTTGTGGTCGCCCGGCGGGTCGAGGTTGACGACGAGGTCGAGGCCGTCGACGTGGATGCCGCGGGCGGCGACGTTGGTGGCGATCAGCGCGGTCACCTGGCCGGTGCGGAACTGCTCCAGGGTGCGGGTGCGCTGGGGCTGGGACTTGCCGCCGTGCAGGGCGGCGGCCTTGACCCCGTTCGCGAGCAGGTCCTCGACCAGGCCGTCCGCGCCGTGCTTGGTGTCGATGAACATGATCACCCTGCCGTCACGGGAGGCGATGTGGGCGATCGTGGCGTTCTTGTCGAAGTTCTGCACCTGCAGCACGTGGTGCTCCATGGTGCTGACCGTCGCCGCGGACGGGTCCACGGAGTGGGTGACCGGGTCCTTCAGGAAGCGCCGCACCAGGCGGTCGACGTTGCGGTCCAGCGTGGCGGAGAACAGCAGGGTCTGGCCGCCTTCGGCGACCTGCTCGAGGAGCTCGGTGACCTGGGGCAGGAAGCCCATGTCGGCCATCTGGTCGGCCTCGTCGAGCACCGTGATGTCGACCCGGTCCAGCCGGCAGTCGCCGCGCTGGATCAGGTCCTTGAGCCGGCCGGGCGTGGCCACCACGACCTCGGCCCCGCGGTTCAGCGCCTGGGCCTGGCGGCCGATCGAGGTCCCGCCCACCACGGTCGTCATCCGCAGCCGTACCGCGTGCGCGAACGGGGTGAGAGCGTCGGTGACCTGCTGGGCGAGCTCGCGGGTGGGGACCAGCACCAGGGCCAGCGGCTGGCGGGGGTCGGCCTTCCGGCCGGCGGTGCGGGCCAGCACGGCGAGACCGAACGCGATGGTCTTGCCGGAACCGGTGCGGCCCCGGCCCAGGACGTCACGTCCGGCCAGCGAGTTCGGGAGCGTCGCGGCCTGGATCGGGAACGGCGCCGTGACACCCTGCCGGGTCAGCGTGGAGAGCAGGGCCTTGGGCATGTCCAGCTCGGCGAACGTTTCGACGGCCGGGAGCGCCGGGGTGGTGCTCACCGGCATCGCGAACTCCTGCTGGGCGGAGGAACCCTGACGGGTGGTGCGGCCGCCCGAGGGCCGGTCCCCGTAGAAGGAGCTGCCACCGGCGCGGGTTCCGTGGGCGCGGCTGGAACGGGAGTTGGCGTTCTGGTACGAGGAGCGAGTGGAGCGGTTCATGCGGGAGACCTTCCTCGGGGCGGCACGTCACGGGGAAGGCTCCGGGGCGCGGTGCGCCGACGGAGACCGCAAGGGAACGGGCCGAGAGCTGTGACGGGTGGGGCGTGGACGGTGCAACCGTGCGGCACGCCACCTGCGGTCGGCGCCCGCCGGCATGGGCGGGAGCGAGGACCTCGAATCGAGATGTCACGGCAGGGGGGTGATTCGGACGCGGCGCTGTGCGTCTCGCGTGGGGGTGCCCGCCGGCGGCGGTGCTGGTCAGCGGGCTCAGTGGCCGGGGGCGCGCCTGAGGCAACGCCGAGGGGCCCGCACCGGGCATTGTGTACGCGGTGCGGGCCCCTCGCTGCTAGGCGGGTGCCGTGGCAGAAGAATTACAGCGGGCGAATGTTCTCGGCCTGCGGGCCCTTCTGGCCCTGAGTGACGTCGAACTCCACCTTCTGGCCCTCGAGCAGCTCACGGAAGCCGTTGGCGTTGATGTTCGAGTAGTGGGCGAAGACGTCCGGGCCGCCACCCTCCTGCTCGATGAAGCCGAAGCCCTTTTCCGAGTTGAACCACTTCACGGTGCCATTAGCCATTAAAAATCTCCTTCAAGGGGCTTTCCGGAGCACGCACAGCGCGAGCTCCGAGTCGCCGCGATGAGCACCCACCCGGGGAAGAGCCGGGAAACAAAAATGCGCCTGCGGAATACATCAGCAGGCGCACACAAAGTTCATGGGAACCACTACTGCAACTAAAACGACTCTAGCAGGCCCGGGCGGGCAGCGGGCGGATATTTCGCCTCCGGTTTCGGGGAAGCCTCGTCCGGGGCCGCCGGTCCCGAGCGAGGCAGGGACCCAACACGCTTTGAGGGCAGGATGGTTGGCATGACGTGCACGGTCCGTGGAGGCGCCTCCCACCGGCGTGAATCCGCTGGGCGCGCCGTGTCCGGCCGCGCACCCCTACGCCCTGGCGCCCTCGCGCACTCCGAGCGGGACACGTCGCCGTCGGAGACCGCCTCACCCGCGACACGTACGGGGACCGGGCCGTGCCCTACCCTGGGAGTCATGTCGAACCCTGATGGGCTGCTCGTCGACATCGCCGCGATGGTGGAGTCCGAGCACAGCAACCAGATGGCCTTGACCGTGGTGGTCCCCGGCGCGGTGATCACCGGCAGACTCGCACCGGTGGCCCTGTGGTGGGAACGGGTGGCGGAGGTCCTCCAGGCCTCGGATCACCTGAAGCCGTTCGCCGCCCTCTTCGCCCCGCCCGCGGACGGCCCGCCCGCGCGGCCCACCCACCTCCACCTCCACCGGGCGAAGATCCTGCAGGGCGACTTCGCACTGCCCCACACGGGCGGCATGTACCGCATCGCCATCGAGGACATCAGCAGCTGGACGATCGGGGACCTCAGCTACTCCGATACCTGACAGCCCCGGCCGCCGCGCTCCCGCTCCGGCGCTCAGCCGTCCAGGCGGCGCCGGCTGAGCCAGGCGACCATCTCGGGATCCCGGTGGTCGAAGAACAGCGTCGTGCCGGTGTCGAGGGCGGCGACGGCGGACATCTGGTCGTGGTCCAGTTCGAAGTCGAAGACGTCGATGTTCTGCGCCATCCGGTCGGGGTTGACCGACTTGGGAATGGTCACGATGCCGCGCTGAACCAGCCAGCGGAGCACGACCTGCGCCACGGACTTGCCGTGCGCCTCGCCGATCCCGGCGAGGACGGGGTTGGTGAACAGCTCGTTCCTGCCTTCGGCGAAGCCGCCCCACGCCTGGTGCCGGACGCCGTGCTCGCGCATGAGGGCCTGGTCGGCGGCGCGCTGGAAGAAGGGGTGGGTCTCGATCTGGTTGACCGCCGGGGTGATCTCGTTGTTGAGGACCAGGTCGAGGAGCCGGTCGGGGTAGAAGTTGGCGACGCCGATCGCCTTGGCCAGGCCCTCGCGGTTGACGGCCTCCATGGCGCGCCACTGGCCGTACACGTCCCCGTACGGCTGGTGCATCAGGTACAGGTCGACGTGGTCCAGGCCGAGCCTGGTCAGCGAGGTCTCGAAGGCGCGGCGGGCGTTGGCCTCGGCGGGGGCGTCCTGGATCCACAGCTTGGTGGTGACGAACAGCTCCCGGCGGGGGATTCCGCTGCTCCCGATGGCGCGGCCGACGGCTTCCTCGTTGCCGTAGGCGGCGGCGGTGTCCAGCAGGCGGTAGCCGACGGCGAGGGCCTCGGAGACGGCCTGCTCGGTCCGGTCCGCCGGGATCTGGTAGACGCCGAAGCCGAGGATCGGCATCCGGACGCCGTTGTTCAGGGTGACGTGCTGCACGGGGGCTCCTGGAGAGGACCGGATGGAAGGGGGCGGTGTCAGGTCGGCCGGTGGCTTCGGCGATCGCCGCCGGGACGCCGGTGGCGCGCCGTCCGGCGGCCTGCTGCTCCGCCCGGGTGGCCGTCCGAGGGTCCGTGCACGTCGGTGCCGCGCCATGGTGGTTCGCACTCTATCCATGACTCGTGCGATGCGCGCCGCCGACGGAGGCGGAGCGAGCATGGGAACGGTCACCACGGACGGTGACGGGCAGGCTCGTCGGCGGGCGCGGCCGGCCGGGGCCCGGCCGGCCGATGCGCCGCCCGTCACCAGGGCGCGTCCTCCCGCCGGATCACCGGTCGGCCGGGATCCCCGGTCCGGCGGCCCCGGCCGGAGCGGTGGCGTCGGCAGGGCCGGCCCCGGCCGGGGTGGCGCGCGATCCGAGGAGCTGTGCGACCGGATCGGCGCTGCCCGTGGCGCTCAGCTCCTGCACCAGCTCGCAGTTCCTGGCGATCCTGCCGGCGACCCACTCGCGCAGCCACTCGGACAGCTGCGGGAGCGGCAGGTCGGACGGGGCCAGCCCGGTGAGCACGCACCCGGTCGCCGCCGCGCCGCCGACGTTGACGACCACGTCCGGCAGGACGGTGTGGCCGGCCTCGCGCAGCAGCCGGCGGGCCGGTGCGGTGCAGCTCAGGTTCCCGCCCTCGACCACCAGACGGGCCCGGACCGCGGGCACCGCCTCCTCGTCGACCGCGGAGGCGGAGGCCGCCAGCACCAGCACGTCGGCGTCGACGTGCAGCCACGCCTGCCCGGGGCCGTGGACCGTGACCCGGTCGGGCAGCCGGCTCCGGTCGATCGCGCCGTCGCTGCTGGTGAGCGCGGCGAGTTCGGTGACGGGCAGTCCGCGCTGGTCCTCGACGGTGCCCCGGACGTCGGCCACGGCCACCACCCGGTGGCCGTGGGCGGCCAGATGACCGGCCACCGCGCGCCCGACGGTGCCGAAGCCCTGGATCGCGATGCGCTGCGGGGTCGGCGCGCCGGAGGCCCGTAGGGCGCCGAGCACCGCGACGGCCACGCCGAACCCGGTGATGTCGGCCATGTGGTCCCACAGTTCGGCCCAGCCGACGGTGAGGCGGGTGGTGCCGGGGAGGCGGGTGACGTCGTACCCGGCGGCCTCGAAGGCCAGCCGCCGGTCGGCGTAGGTGGTGCCCTGGTCGCAGCCCAGGTACACCCCGCCGTGCAGCAGCGGGGCCGCGGCGCGGCCGAACTCCCGCATCACCGCCTCCCGTTCGACGCCGGCGTCCGGGTCGGGGGCGATGCCGGCCTTGGCGCCACCGATGGGCAGGCCGACCAGCGCCAGCTTGTGGGTCATCGCCCTGGCGAGCCCGGTCAGCTCCTGCTCGGTCACCGTCCGGGTCATCCTGGTGCCGCCCATGGCGAGGCCGTCGACCACGGAGTCGACGACGACCCAGCCCCGGGCCCGGCACTCCGGGAGGTCCAGGGCGGTGGAGAGCACGGGCCCGGTCGCCGGGCGCGCACCGTGCGGTGCGAGCGTCGGGTTCACTGCGCACCGTCCTCCGGGACGGACCGCAGGCGCAGGCTGCGGGGGCGCATGTCGGTCCACACGCGTTCGATGTGCGCGAGGCATTCGTCCTTCGCGCCCTGTACGCCGACCTCGTGCCAGCCCGCCGGCGACTCGCGGTCGGCGGACCAGATCGAGTACTGCTCCTCGTCGTTGACGACGACCTTCCACTGCTCGGTTGCCGCGCTGGTCATGGTGTTACCTCCGGATGTCGCTGGTGGGTGGGGGGTCCGCCGGGCGGCGGACGGGTGGAGCCGGTTCGGGGCCGGCGTCGGGGCGGGTGCCGAGGCGGGCGTTGGGGCGGGTGTCGGGGCGGGTGCCGAGGCGGGCGTCGAGGCCGTCCAGCCATCCCGGCAGGCCGGCGGTGCGCAGGAGGCCCGTCCCGACGAGCACACCGGCGAAGCCCTCCCCGAGCAGGCGGGCGGCGTCGTCGGGGCAGCGGATGGCTCCGGCACTCACCGGGCACCGGGTGCCGCTGTTCAGCACCGCGGGCAGGAGCGAGGAGCTCCGGCCGAGGTCGCCCGGGCCGCGTTCACGGGTGGCGATGTCCTTGTTGTTCACCGCGACCACGCACTCCTCGGCGCGTGGCACGCGGCTGATCTCCTCCTCGGTGGTGACTTCGACGAACGGCGTCAGGCCCAGGCGCAGGCCGAGGTCGACCAGGTGGCCCAGGGTGGCGCGGGGCAGCAGTGCGGCGGTGAGCAGGACCGCGGAGGCGCCGCTCTCGCGGGCCTGGTGCAGTTGGCTCCGGCGGGTGATGAAGTCCTTCTGCAGCACGGGCAGGTCCGTCGTCTCCACGACCTCGCGCAGCAGGTCCTGGGTGCCGCCGAACCACCGCCCGGTCACCACGGACAGGCAGGGTGCGCCGACGCCCTGGTAGTCGGCGACCAGGCGGGCGGCCGACCTGTCACCGAACAGGTCGTTTCCTGCGGCGTCCTGCCGTTTGAGCTCCATGATCACCGGTCGGCGGGCGTCCAACAGTGCCTCGATGAACTCGGCGGTCATCCGGGCACCCCGCTGCCGTCCGTCGCGTGCCAGCCGCGCCGCACGGCCGTGACCCGGTCGGTGCTCAGCCGTCCGTCGGAGTCCCTGGCCGCCGTGTCCACGTCGATGCCCAGGAACAGGGGGTGGTCGACCACCTCCCGGTAGTCCTCCCGGTTGCCGGCCGTGATGCCGCCGGCCAGCAGGAAGGGGCGCGAGAGGCGGTCCGCGATCCCGAGGACGGCCGCGCGGTCGGCCGGTTGCCCGGTACTGCCGATCCGGCCGTCCCCGGCCACCGTGTCCAGCAGGAAGAGGTCCGTTCCCGCCCGCTCGTACGCCGCGATCAGGGACCGCTCCGCGCGGGTGTCCGTACCGAGGTGCAGCACCTTGACCACGGTGAGGTCCGCGGTGCTCTTCAGCGCGCGGACCAGACCCGGCGGCTGGTAGCCGTGCAGTTGGACCCACGGCACCCGGGCCGCGTCCGTCGCCGCGCGCAGCGCCCCGGCGTCGTTCAGGAAGGTCACGAGGACCGGACACAGTCGCGCCGTCCGGTGCACGACGTCTGCCAGCACGGTCAGTTGACGCAGCGTCAGCTCCGTGCAACCCCCCGGAACGCCGTGCCACAGGCCGACCAGGTCGGCTCCGGCGCTTTCGAGCGAGGCCACGTCCCCGGCCGAGGCGGCTCCGCAGATCTTGACCAGCATCAGGCGTCACAGCCCCAACATGGCGGCGACGCGGTTGCGTTGGATCTCCGAGGTGCCCGAGTAGATCGGGCCGGCGACCGCGTCGCGCACGTCCTTCTCCAGTCCGTACTCGGCCAGGTACCCGCTGCCGCCGAAGATCTGCACGGCGGCCAGCGCGGAGGAGAGGTTGCTCTCGCTGGCGACGAGCTTGCTGACGGCGATGTCCCTCGTGACGTTCTCGCCCTCCGTCAGCCGAACCGCCGTGTCGTACAGCCATTTCCGCGCGGTGTCCAGGCCGATGCTCATGTCCACGAGCTTGTGGGAGATCGACTGGTACGAGCCGATCGGATGGCCGAACTGGACGCGCTCCTTGGCGTACTCGACGCAGCGATCGAGCCGGTACCGCATCTGCCCGGTGTTGATGACGAAGGAGCAGAGGATCTCCCACTTCATCACGTGGTCCAGGACCAGGAACCCGGATCCGACCCGGCCGATCACGGCGGACGCGGGGACCCTGCAGTCGTCGAAGTGCAGTTCGCCCAGCGGAGCGGTCCGCAGTCCCATGGTGGCGACGGGCGGCCCGACGACGAGCCCCGGGGTGTCCCGCTCCACGACGAAGGCGGTGATGCCGAGCGGGCCGCCGTTGGGGTGGGTGCGCGCGTAGACCACGAACACGTCGGCCACCGGGCCGTTGGTGATGAAGGACTTGCCGCCCCGCAGCACGAAGCCGTCGTCCTCGCGGGTGGCCGTGGTCCTCATCGCCAGCGCGTCGGAGCCGCTCTCGGTCTCGCTGATCGCGTGCGCCCCGATCGTCTCTCCCGAGCAGATCCCCGGCAGGTAACGCGCCTTGAGCTCAGGCGATCCGAACCGCTGCAGCGGGACCCCGGCGCCGACCAGGTGGGTGGCGACCGAGAAGTTCAGTCCGCCGTCACGGCATCCGGTACCGAGCTGTTCGAGCACGTGCATGGTGGTGAGCAGGTCCTGGCCCAGCCCGCCCCACTGCTCGTCGAACGGCAGGCCGAGGATTCCGGACCTCCTGATCAGCTTCCACTTGTCCCACGGGAAGGCGCCTTCGGCGTCCCCTTCGAGATGGCCCGAGCTGAGTTCCTCGCACCACTGGGCGATCCCCTCGCCCAGGGCGATCTGGTCGGCGTTCCACCTGATCATCTGTCGGTCCCGTCAGTCCTGTCGGTCCTGTCAGTACTCGGAGAATTCGGCCGAGTCCAGGTTGTGGCGTTCGTCGCCGCGCAGCGCGGGCGAGAACACGCAGACCAGGCGGAGGTCCTCGTCCTGGCTCGCGATCAGGAAGTGGGCGTCGTGCCGGTCGAGCGCGTACAGCGTGCCCGGCTCGATCGGGTGGGACGTGCCGTCGGCGTCCACGACCTCGCCCGTCCCCTCGATGCAGTAACAGGCCTCCAGGTGGCGGCGGTACTCCAGCCTCGACTTGGTGCCGGCGCGGACGGTGGTGTCCGTCATCGTGTAGCCCAGGCCGTCGGATTCGAGAAGGAACCTGCGGCTGAGCCCGTTGCCCCAGTCCACGGTCTTCGCTTCGTCAAGGCGTCGGACGATCATCGGGTGTGCCTCCTGGTGTTGGCTGAGTACGGCGAAAGGGTGTGCACGAAGGTGTGGAACTCCTCGACCACGTCGGCCCCTTCGGCGAGGGCCTGCTCGATCCGGGCGACCCCGGCGCTGCCCACGACCGCGGCGTCGGCACCGAGGCCGTGCAGCAGGTCGATGTCCGCCCCGGAGCGGACGCCGAACCCGACGGCGATCGGTACGGCGGTCGCATTCCGCAGTTCGGCCAGCGCGGCGGCCAGCTCCCGGTGGTCGGCCGTGAGCCTGCCGCCGCTGCGGCCGTAGTGGGCCACCAGGTACAGGTACGCGGTGGCGCTCTCGGCGGCCGCCGCCTTCACCTCGGCCGTCGACGCGGCGTAGCAGGTGGCGACCATGGGCAGCCCCGCCTCCCGCACCGCTTCCAGGCAGCCGGCCCGCAGCCGCGGTGGCAGGCCGTGGACCAGCAGCCCGTGGACGCCCGAGTCGGCGACCCGCCGGACGAACACGGGCACGGTCAGGTCCCTGACCGTGTGGCTCCAGTCGGCCAGCAGAGCCACCCGCAGGTGGCGCAGCCGGGGCAGGATCCCGCCGAGGAAGTCGAGCACCTCGTCGAGTCCGCCCCCGTCGGCCAGGGCCCGCTGCGCCGATCGGCGGATGACGGGCCCGTCGGTGACCGAGTGGGGAAAGGGCACCGCCAGCTCCAGGCAGTCCACCCGGCAGTCGTCGAGCATCCGCATGACGTCGGCCAGTACCGGCAGCGGCGGGTCTCCGGCGTTGAGGAACACCGCCAGGCCGGGCCGGTCCGGCGGCCGGTGCGCGAAGAACCCGCTCACCGCGCACGCGCCGCGGCCGCCGTGCGGCGCGCCGGTCGGGCGCGCAGGCGCTCGACGAGCTCGCGGGCGGCGCCGCTGCGCAGGGCGTCGTCGGCCGCCCCGATCGCCTCCGGCCACCCGTTGACCAGCCCGCTCGCGACGGCCAGCGCGGCGGCGTTCAGGCGGACGGTCCGCGTCGCGAGATCCGTCCCCTCCCCGGAGAGCACGCCGAGGAAGTGGTCGACCACGTCCTCGCCCCTTCCGGCCGGCCGCAGTTCGGCGATCGCGTCGGTCCCGATCCCGATCCCGGTCCCGGTCCCGGTCCCGGTCCCCGGAGCCTCGGCCGACAGCCGGATCCCGTCGGTGCCGTCATTGGTGAGGACGGTGTTGTCGACGGAACCGACGAGCTCGTCGATGCCCAGCTCGTTGGAGCACAGCCAGATCCGCCGGCCGGCGACGGTGGCGGCGACATGGCCCAGAGTCGGCACCAGCGAACGGTCCGAGACGCCGACGAGCTGGGCGGAGACCGGCACCGCGGCGAGGAAGGGGCCGACGAAGTTGATGAATCCGCCGATCATCCGCAGGTCCATCGGCACGATGCTCCGGGCCAGCAGCGCCACCTCCCGCGGGTAGACGAAGTTCCCCGGGAAGGCGATGCCGAAGCGTTCCAGCTGGGCCTCGGTCTGCTCGTACGAGGTGGTCCTTCCGATGCCGAGGCGGTCGAGCAGATCGTGGGAGCCGCAGCTGCTCGTATAGGCGCGGGATCCCGTCTTGACGATGCGGACGCCCAGGGCCGCGGCGACGAACGCCGCCGCGGTGGAGATGTTGAACGTGGCCGGACCGCCTCCGGTGCCGACGATGTTGGCCGCGCCGTCCAGCCGCGCGGGGACGGCCGGCCGTCGCTCGTCCAGGGAGCGGAGCATCGCGACCAGCGTGTCCGGATCGGGCATCCGGGTGGACAGCGAGGACAGCAGCGCCACCGTCTCGCCGGACCGCAGCGCGCCGTCGCGCAGCTGGTCCCAGAAGGACCCCCACAGCTCCTGGTCGACGGTGCGGTCCCGGTCGATCAGCGCTCGCAGTACCTCGTGCATGACTAGTGGGATTCCGTCCGGTGCGGCTGGGCCTCTTCGATGAACCTGCTGATCGAGGCGACGGAGCGGAAGCTGTCCGGGTCGAGGTCGAACTCCTCGACGCGCAGGTCGAAGCGGTCCTCGAGCCAGGCGATCGTCTTGAGCAGGCCGAGGCTGTCGATGACCCCGCCGTCCACGAGGTCGTAGTCGGAGTCCAGCTCGTGCGCGCCGACGTCCGGCAGGAACTCCTCGATGATGAACCGGGTGACTGTCGCGGCGTGCTTCACGTGGCCGTTCCTTCGCTGGGCTGGGGTTCGCTGAGCTGGGACTGGAGCTGGGACTGGGAGCAGGTGCGCTCGATGGGAGTGCGGTCGATCTTTCCGGTGGACGTCCTGGGCAGCGGGTCGTCCGTGATCAGCAGGGTCGAGGGGACCGCGGTGAGCGGAAGCCGTTGTGCGCAGTGCCGGCGCAGCGCCAGCGAGTTCAGCCGACTGTCCGGGGCGCGACGGACCACGCTCCGCAGCAGCCGGCCGGCCACCGGGTCGGGCACGGCCAGCACGGCCGCTTCGACGACGTCGGGATGGTCGAGCAGCACCTGTTCGACCTCATGGGTGTTGACCCGTGTGCCGCGGACCTTGACCTGGTGGTCGTTCCGGCCTTCCAGGGTGATGCGGCCGTCCCGGTCGCGCCGCACGAGGTCGCCGCTGCGGAAGTAGCGCCGCGCCTCCCCTTCGTGGCGGTGGGTCGCGAACCTGTCGGCGTTCTGCTCCCGGTCCAGGTAGCCGGCGGTCTGGAACGGCGTCGCGACATGGAGCTCGCCGGTGCCCGGCCCGGTCACGATCCCGCCGTCGGCGTCGACGATCACCGCGTGGACGCCGGGCAGCGGGCGCCCGATCGGCACCGGGCCGTCCGCCGGCTCGGTGCCGTCGACCTCGTGCAGGAAGCTGTCGTTGGTCTCGGTGCAGCCGTAGACGTTGTAGAGCCGCGCGCGGGTGAACAGGTGCGGAAGTTCGGCCAGGCAGCGGGCGGGCATGCTGTCACCGGTGAAGACGACGTGCTCGACCGTGTCGAGCCGCCGGCCGCTCTCGGCGGCCGCGTCGACCAGCAGCCGGTAGAACATCGGTACCGCCTGGACGAGTTGGACCCGGTGGCGGGAGACGAGGTCCAGCAGGTGGCCCGGGTGGGTGGCCCGGGCCGGATCGACCAGGACGACGCGGCCGCCGTACTTGAGCGTGGTCCAGATGTCCAGCAGGCACAGGTCGAAGGTGAGCGGGGCGTAGTTGAGGACCGTGGTCCCCCGGCGGATGCCGAACCGCTCGCCGGCCCAGGTGGTGAAGCGGTCCACCGCCCCCGTACTCAGCGGCACGATCTTCGGCCGCCCGGTGGAACCGGAGGTGGTGAACATGAAGGAGATGTCGGCGGGCTCCGTATCGCGCGCCGCCCCCGGTTCCGCCGGCCGGTCCCCGGCGCCCGGCCCGGGCGCCCGGGGGCTGTCCGGAGTCAGGACGTGCCGGATTCCGGCCCGCTCGACCAACGCGTGGGACGTCCGCCCCTCCGGCGTGGGGGCCGGCAGCAGCAGGAAGCGCCGCCCTTCGAGCAGGCAGGCGAGCACCAGGGCGATCGTCGAGGGCGACTTGGCGGCCAGGATGCCGATCGGCTCGTCCTCGTCCGGGGCGAGCCGGCCGATCCGGGCGCGTTCCCGCTCCGCCAGTCGGTGGAGTTCACCGTAGGTCGTCTCTTCTCCGTGCCACACCAGCGCCGGATCGCCGGGATGGCCGGTGGCGTGCGAGACGAATGAACCCACCAGGCTCTGCTGCTGCGTCATGCCTTCTCCGAGTTCATGCGAACGAAGTGAGTTCATATTCAACGGATGAGTTCATGCAACGGGTTCACCGATCTCATTCGGAACATTGTTGGGGCCGACACGAAAGGGGCTCACCCGGCCGTCCACCTGGTGAAAGAAGAATTATCACGTGGCGCCCGTCCACGGAAGTGGGTTGCTCGACCGGGGTCATGACGGCACGTCAGAGGCGGTCTCGCGGCCGATCGCGCCGATGCTAGCCGTCGAGCGTGTTCGATCTACATAAGGAATCCGGTGGACTGGCGTAAAGATTGTCTTGATGCCTGCAACTCCGTTTCCTGTCTTGCGGAGTGAGACGGGAGCTGCCTACTATCCGCCGTACTGATCGCGATGTAGCGAATCGGCGAGGGGATTTCCGGGGCGTTCGAGCGTTCCCGATCGCCGTGAAAGGTGGATCCGTCATGCCTGGCTCCGATCGGCGCGCGCACGCTCCGACCCTGTTGTCCTTCGCCCAGCAACGGCTGTGGTTCCTCGACCGGCTGCGGCCGGGTCGGCCGGACCACAACGTTCCGACCGCGGTCCGCCTGCGCGGCCGGCTGGACCAGGACGCGCTCGTCCGGGCGCTGACCGAAGTCGTGCGGCGCCACGAGGTGTTGCGCGGCAGGATCGTCGACTCCGGCGACGGCCCGCGCCACGTCACGGATCCGGTCGGGACCTTCGTGCCGACGATCACCGATCTGACGCACACCCCGGCGGAGCAGGCCCGGCAGCGGGTCCGGGAGCTGATGGCCGCCGATCTGGCGACCCCGTTCGACCTCGGGACCGCTCCGATGCTGCGGGCCCGACTGATCCGCACCGCCCCCGACGACCACCTGCTGCTCCTGGTGATCCATCACATCGCCTGTGACGGCTGGTCGTTGTCGGTGCTGTGGGAGGAGGTCTCCGCCGGATACGGTGCCGCCGTGGAAGGCCGGCCGATCGCCCTGGCGGACCTGCCCGTCCAGTACGCCGATTTCGCGGATTGGCAACGGGACCATCAGGACGGAGCCGCGCTGCAGGAGCAACTCTCCTACTGGCGCGAGCACTTGGCCGACCTCGGCCCGTCGGTGCTCCCGACGGACCGGGCCCGCCCCGCGGTGTGGTCCGGCCGGGGCGACCAGGTCGAGATCGAGATTCCCGCCGAACTCGCCGACCGCGTCCGCGCACTGGGGCGCGCCCACGAGGTCACGCCGTTCATGACACTGCTGGCCGCCTTCCAGGTCCTGCTGGCGCGCTGCACGGGACGGGCCGACGTGACGGTGGGGACGCCGATCTCCGGACGGACCCGGATCGAGGTGGAGCCGCTGATCGGCTTCTTCGTCAACACGCTCGTCCTGCGCACCGACCTGTCCGGCGACCCCGGCTTCACCGACGTGCTCGCCCGGGTACGGCGGTGCGCGGTGGAGGCCTACGCCCACCAGGACGTCCCCTTCGAACGGCTGGTGCAGGAGCTGCGGCCCGAACGCGATCTCGGTCAACACCCGCTGTTCACCGTCATGTTCCAGCTGGAGGATCCGCCCGCGCTCCCGTCCGGCCTCCCGGGGATCGAGGTGAGCGACCATCGGATACCGAACGAGGTGGCGAAGTTCGACATCGAGGTCTCCCTGACGGACCGCGGAGACCGCATCACCGGCGTCATCCGCTACGCCACCGACCTCTTCGAGCGCGACACGGTGCGGCAGCTCTCCGAGGGTTTCAGGGCGCTGCTCGACCAGCTCGTCGGCAGCCCCGAACGGCCGATATCGGCGTGGGAGACCCCTCCCGGCCTCCGTGCGAGCCGCTCCGCGCCCGCCACTGCCGCCGTGCCGCCCGCGGCCCCGCGGTCCGGTGCCGACCGGGCCGGCGCTCCCGTCGCTCCCGTCGCGAGGACCGCGACCGAGACCGAGCTTCTCGTGCTGGAGATCTGGGCCGAGGTGCTCGGTGCCGCCCCGGACGACGTGCACGGCGACTTCTTCGAGCTGGGCGGCCATTCGCTCCTCGCGTCGAAGATCATGTCCCGACTCGGCCGGGCACTCGACCTCGAACTGCCGGTCACCCTGCTGTTCTTCCACCCGACCGTCGCCGAACTCGCCGAGGCCGTCGACGCGGCGCTGCTGGTGGACCTCGGCGCCGCCGAAGCGGAACCACGTCCCGCCGAAGCGGAACCACGTCCCGCCGAAGCGGAACCACGTCCCGCCGAAGCGGAACCACTCCTCGCCGAAGCCGAACCGCTCCCCGCCGAAGCCGAACCGCTCCCCGCCGGAAAGGCCCGTCACCCGTGAAGGCACCGCACAGTCGATCCGAACCCGGCCGGCCGGCCGGTTCCCCGCCGGCCACCACCCGGGCCCTGCTGGACCAGCGCGTCCGCGCGGCCCGGAGCAGGGCCGCCGAGGGCGAGCCGGGGGACGCGGTCCCACGCCGCCCGGAGGGCGCGCAGGTGACGTCGTTCACCCAGGAACGCATGTGGCTGATCGAGCGGCTGTCCAACGGCCCCGCGATGTACAACGTCCACGAGGTCTTCCGGCTGCGCGGCCCGCTGGACGTGGCCGCCCTCGGCCACAGCCTCACCGAGCTGGTGCGGCGCCACGAAGTCCTGCGCACCGCCTTCCCCGAGCAGGACGGGCGCCCCGTCCCCTCGCTCTTGCCGGCCCGGCCGCTCGACCTGCCCGTCACGGACCTGCGGGCCGAGCCCGCGGAGCACCGGACGCGGCTGGCCCTCGATCTCGTCCACGCCGAGATCCTGCGCCCGTTCGATCTGGCCACCGCCCCGCTGCTGCGCGCGGCACTGCTGCGGGTCGACGAGGACGAACACGTCCTGGTGGTGGTCGTCCACCACATCGCGGTCGACGGCTGGTCGATGCCGCTGCTGTGGGACGACCTGTCGGCGATGTACCGGAGCCGGCTGGAGGGCCGCGAGCACGAGCTGCCGCCCCTGCGGATCCAGTACGCGGACTTCGCCCACTGGCAGCGGGCCCGCCTCTCCGGCGAACGCCTGCAGCGCCAACTGGACTACTGGAGCGCACAGCTGTCCGGGCTGTCGCCGCTGGACCTGCCCACCGACCGTCCGCGCGGACCGGTCCGCGCGGGCCGGGGCGAGCGGATCACCTTCACGGTGCCCGAGGAGCTGGCCGGGCGGTTGCGGCTGCTGGGGCGGCGGCACGGCGCGACGATGTTCATGACGCTGCTCGCCGCGTTCCAGGCCCTGCTCGCCCGCTACAGCGGGCAGTCGGACGTGGCGGTCGGCACCCCGGTCGCGGGCCGCACCCGTCCGGAACTCGACCCGCTGGTGGGCTCGTTCATCAACACCGTGGTCATCCGCACCGACCTCGCGGGCGACCCGAGCTTCGCCGAGCTGCTCGATCGGGTCCGCCGGACCGTCGCGGACGCCTACGCGCACCAGGACGTGCCGTTCGAGCGGCTGGTGCAGGAGCTGCGGCCGGCCCGCGGTCTCGACCGCAACCCGCTGTTCCAGGTGATGTTCGCCGGCCTGTCCGACCCGACCGCCTCCCTCCGGCTGCCGGGGACGGAGGCCGAACGGATCGAGGTTGACAACGGCACGGCCAAGGTCGACCTCAGCCTGGTGATCGCCGACGGGCCGGCCGGCACGGGCGGGACGACCGGGACGGTGGCCTTCGACACCGATCTGTTCGACCGCGCGAGCGTGGAGCGCCTGGTCGGCCACTACCTCCGGCTGCTGGACGCCGCGGCCGGCGATCCCGACCGTCCCGTCTCGCGCCTGGAACTGCTCACCGAGGCCGAACGCGAAGCGCTGCTGGTGGCCGCCAACGCCACCGACGAGCCCTTTCCCGCGGACCTCTGCGTGCACGAGCTGGTCGAGGAGCGGGCCCGGCGGACCCCCGACGCGGTGGCGGTCCGCTGCGGCGCCGAGCGACTGACCTACCGGGAACTCGACCGCCGGGCCAACCGGTTGGCCCGGCACCTACGAGCCCGGGGAGCACGGCCGGAACGCCTGGTCGGCGTGTGCCTGCCGCGCTCGGCGGACCTGGTCGTGGCCCTGCTGGCCGTCCTCAAGTCGGGCGCCGCCTACCTGCCGCTGGACCCGGACCTCCCGGCGCAGCGCATGTCGTTCATGCTCGCCGACGCCGACGTGCCGCTGCTGCTCACCCAGGACTCCCTGGCCGACCGGCTCCCGAGCCACGGCGCCGCGACGGTGCGGATGGACACCGAGGCCCGGCTCATCGCGGCCCGGCCGGACGACCCGCTGCCACCGCTCGCGACGCCCGCCAACCTGGCGTACTCGATCTACACCTCCGGTTCGACCGGCCGCCCCAAGGCCGTGCTGGTCCCGCACGAGGGCGTGGTCAACTACCTGGTGGTCCGCGGCCGGCAGCTGGACCTCGGCGGGGACGACGTCGTCGCCTCGGTGGCCTCGATCTCCTTCGACGTCATCGTCCCGCAGGTGCTCATGCCCCTGGCCTGGGGCGCGAGCGTGGTGATCGCCCCGTCGGAGGTCGCCGTCGACGGCCCGCGCCTGACGGAGATGATGCGCGAGTTCGGCGTCACCACGCTCATGGCCACACCCGCCACCTGGCTCCTGCTGCTGGACGGCGGATGGCAGGGCGGCCGGTTCCAGGCGATCTGCGTGGGTGAACCGCTCCAGCCCGCCCTGGCCCGGCGGCTCCTCGACCGGGTCTCCACACTGTGGAACGGCTACGGTCCCACCGAGGCGTCCGTCGGCTGTGTCACCCGGCGCGTGGACGCCGAACGGGACCTGGCCCGCCCGGGCGGGTCCGTGCCGATCGGCCGGCCGCTCGGCAACCTCCGGATCCACCTGCTGGACCCGGCCGGCGCCCCGGTGCCCGTCGGCGTACCGGGGGAGATCCACATCGGCGGGGTCGGCGTCACCCGCGGCTACGCCAACCGGCCGGGGCTGACCGCCGAGCGCTTCGTGCCGGATCCCTTCGGCGCGGCCGGCGGCCGGCTGTACCGGACCGGCGACCTGGCGCGGTACCTGCCGGACGGCAGCCTCGTCTTCCTCGGCCGCACCGACGAGCAGGTGAAGATCCGGGGATACCGCATCGAGCTGGGCGAGATCGAGGCCGCGCTGTGCGCGCAGCCCGGTGTCGCCAGGGCCGCGGTGACGGTGCGCGGCAGCGGGACGGACGCCGAACTCGCCGGCTACCTGGTGTGGCAGGACCGGCCCGGTGACCTGGGGGACCTGCGGCGCTCCCTGCGCGAGACCCTGCCCGAGTTCATGGTGCCCACGACGCTGACCGCGCTCGACCGGATCCCGTTGACCACCAACGGCAAGGTGGACCGCGGGGCCCTGCCCGCGCCCGCCCGCCACGGCCACGAGGCCGGTGCGCTACCGCCGCGGGACCTGCCGGAACTCCTGATGACCGGGATCTGGGAGCGTGTGCTGGGCACCCCGCGGGTCGGCGTCCGGGACGACTTCTTCGCGCTGGGCGGGCACTCCCTCAGGGCGGTCGAGCTGGTGGAGGCGATCCGGCGGGAGTGGGGGGTCACCGTGCCGCTGAACACGGTGTTCCGCCACCCCACCGTCGAGGGCCTGTGCGCGGAACTGCCCGACGCGTCCCGGGCGCTGCGCCGGCTCGTCGTCCCGCTGGCCGAGGGGGACCGCCGCCGGGCGCCGCTGATCCTGGTGCACCCGCAGAGCGGCGACGTGTGCTCCTTCCTCCAGCTGGCCGGACAGCTCACCGGGCGCCTCGCCGCATCCCCTGCGGGCGCCCGGCCCGTCCACGGCCTGGAGGCCGTCGGCTACAACACCGACGAGCCGCCCCTGGCCACCGTCGAGGAGCAGGCGCAGCGCTACCTGCGGGAGCTGCGGTCCGTCCTGCCCGACGGCCCGTACCTGCTGGCCGGCTGGTCCTTCGGCGGGCTGGTCGCCTTCGAGATGGCCCGCCTGCTGGAGGAACAGGGGAACCCCCCGGGATTCCTCGGGATCATCGACGCCGGAGCGCCCGCGTCCACCGCCGGAGCCGCCGACGGGTCGGCCGGGGACCTCCACGGGCTCGACGAGCAGGACGTCCTCTCCCTGCTGCTCCACGACGCGAACTCCGGTGAGCGCCTTCCCCGGCGGGGGCGCACCGAACAACTGCAACGCATGGTGCGGGTCTTCACCACCAACGGCGAGGCCGCCCGACGCTACCGGTCGACGGCACGGCTGCGGACACCGATCCACCTGTTCACGAGCGCCGAGGCCCACCCCTCGCTGGCCGGCCCGGTCGTCGTCCCCGCCCGGTGGCGGGAACGCACCCGCGGGGCGCTGAACGTGGTCGAGGTCCCCGGCAACCACCACGACATGCTCTCGCCGCCCCATGTGGCGCCCTTCGCCGACGCGCTGTCGGCCGTCCTGGAGGAGCTCGGATGAGCGACGGACACGAGTTGCCGCTGTCGTCGGCGCAGTCCGGCATCTGGTTCGCCCACCACCTGCGCCCCGGCAGCCCCGCCTACAACACCGGCGAGTACGTGGACATCCCCGGGCCGATCGACCCGGAGCTGTTCGAGACGGCCGTGCGGCGCGTGGTGGACGAGACGGAGTCACTGCGCGTCCGCCTCACCGACGGTGCCGACGGCCCCCGGCAGGTCGTCACCCCGGCGCCCGACTGGACGATGCACCACGTCGACCTCACGTCGACACCGGATCCGCTGCGGGCGGCCGAGCGCTGGATGCGCGCCGATCTGTCCACACCGGTCGGGCTCACCCGGGACCCGCTGTTCCGCCAGGCCCTGTTCACCGTCGCGCCGGACCGCTTCCTCTGGTACCAGCGCGTCCACCACATCGTGGTCGACGGCTTCAGCATGTCGCTGATCGCGCGCCGCGTCGCCAAGACCTACACCGGACTGGTCGAGGGCAGGGGCGGGGCAGGACCGGCCTTCGGGCCGCTGAGCCTCCTGCTGGCGCACGACGCCGCCCACCACGCATCGCAGCAGCCCGAACAGGACCGGGAGTTCTGGGCGGCCCGGCTGGCCGGCCGACCGGATCCCGTCAGCCTCGCCAGCCGCTCGGCGGCCGCCTCGGACGGCTTCCTGCGCCGTACCGGCAGCCTCGACGCGCCCACCCTGGCCGCGTTGCGGCGGGCCGCGCGACCCGCCGGGGCGAGCTGGCCCACCGCCTTCACCGCGACGGTCGCCGCGTACCTCCACCGCCTCAGCGGCGAACGGGACATCGTGCTCAGCATGCCGGTGACCGGGCGCACCGGCTCCTCCGTACCGGCCGTCCCCGGCATGGTCGCGAACGTGGTGCCGCTGCGGCTGAGCGTGCACCCCGAACAGGGTCTGTCCGCCCTCGCGCGACAGGTGGCCGAGGAGGTCGCCGCGCTGCGCCCGCACCAGCGCCACCGCAGCGAGGACCTGCGCCGGGAGCTGGACCCGGCACGCTCGGAGCGGGTCCTCTTCGGGCCCGTCGTCAACATCATGTCCTTCTACTACCGCCTGGACTTCGCGGGGGTCCGGGCCACCGTGCACAACCTGTCCAACGGGCCGGTCGAGGACCTCTCGTTCTCCGTCTACGACCGCTCCGACGGCACCGAACCCCGGCTCGACGTCGACGCGAACCCCGCGCTCTACTCCGAGGCCGAACTCGCCGCCCACCAGCAGCGGTTCCTCCGGTTCCTGCACGCGGTGGCCGCCGACCCGGACCGGCCGATCGGCCGGCCCGACCTCCTCACCGAGGCGGAACGGCACCGGACCGTCGTGGCCGGCAACCGCACCACTCGGCCGCTGCCGCACCCGACGGTGCCGCTGGCCTTCGCGGCCGAGGCCGCGCGCACACCCGACGCGCCCGCCGTGGTGTGCGGGGAAACCACGCTGTCCTACGCGGAGTTGAACGCCCGGGCCAACCGGCTGGCCCACCGGCTCATCGCCCTGGGCGTCCGCTGCGACAGCACGGTGGCCGTGCTCATGGAACGCTCCGCCGACGTGGTGGTGGCGGTCCTGGCGATCGGCAAGGCCGGCGGCGCCTACGTGCCGCTGGACACCCGGGCCCCGACGGCCCGCCTGCGGCGCGTCCTGGACGACACCGGGGCGGCGGTGCTGCTCACCCACCGGGCCACCCGGGAGCACACACCGTCCCACGGCACACCGGTGGTCGTCGTCGACGCCGACCCCGGCCTCGCCGAGGAGCCGGCCACCGACCCCGTGGTGCCGCTGCGCCCGGACCATCTGGCGTGCGTGCTGTACACCTCGGGGTCCACGGGCACGCCGAAGGGGGTGGCCCTGAGCCACCGCAACGTCATCAGCATGACCGCGCAGGGCTGTTGGCGCGAACAGGGCGGCCCGCGCGTGCTCGCGCACTCCCCGCACGCCTTCGACGCCTCGACCTTCGAGTGGTGGGTACCGCTGCTCAACGGGGGCCGGGTGGTCGTGGCCCCGCCCGGGGAACTGGCGCTCTCCGACCTCCACCGGCTGATCGTCGACCACCGGGTCGGCGCACTGTGGTTGACGGCCGGGCTGTTCCGGGTGCTCGCCGAGGAGTCCCCCGGCACGCTGGCCGGGGTCGGCCAGGTGTGGACCGGCGGTGACATCGTGCCGGCCGACGCGGTACGGCGCGTCCTGGCACGCTGTCCGGACTCCGTGGTGGTCGCCGGGTACGGCCCGACCGAGGCCGCCACGTTCACCACGCGCCGGGTGCTCCGCCCCGGCGAGGCCGTGCCCGACGTCGTCCCCCTCGGCCGGCCGATGGACAACAGGCGGGTGTACGTCCTGGACGAGGCGCTGTCGCCGGTGCCGCCGGGGGTGGCCGGCATGCTGTACGTCGCCGGTGCGGGCGTGGCGCGCGGGTACCTGAACGACCCCGGCCGCACGGCAGGCCAGTTCGTGCCGTGCCCGTTCGGCGAACCGGGGGAGCGGATGTACCGCACGGGCGATGTGGTCCGCTGGAACGCGGAGGGGGAACTGGAGTTCCTCGGCCGCGCGGACGAGCAGGTCAAGCTCCACGGGTTCCGCATCGAACCGGGCGAGATCGAGGCGGTGCTGGCCGGGCACCCCGCCGTCGCCCAGGCGACCGTGGTCGCCGGCCCGGGTGCCCCGCCCGGACGGCGTCTGATCGGCTACGTCGTCCCGGCCGGGGACTCGGGGCTCGACCCGGCGTCGGTGCGGGAGCACGCCTCGGCGGTGCTGCCGGACTACATGGTGCCCTCGGTGATCGTCACGCTCGACGCCTTTCCGCTGACCCCCAGAGGGAAGATCGACCGGGCCGCGCTGCCCGTCCCGGACCTCGCACCGGCACCGTCCGGTCCCGGGCCGCGCACCCCGGCGGAGCGGACGATGTGCGCGCTGTTCGCCGAGGTGCTCGGCCGGCCCGCGGTGGGCGTCGACGACGGTTTCTTCGCGCTGGGCGGCAACTCCCTGCTCGCGACCAGGCTGGTCAACCGGGTGCGGGTGAGGTTCGGCCGCGAACTCACCCTCGGCGCCCTGTTCCAGGCGCCCACGCCGGCGCGCCTGGTCGACGCGCTCGACGACGCCCCGGACGCCGCGGCCGTACCGGACCTCTCACCACGTACCCGACTCCGACAGCTCTGACAGTTCCGACAGCTCTGGCAGCTCCGACAGCGATCACAGGAAGCACCTCGGCATGGCCCACACCCTCTCCCAGCCCGACGACACACCGGCAGCGCCGGCACCACCTGAATCCCCGATCGCGGCAGCATCCCCGACGGCCCCGGCACTGGGGGTGTCCCAGGTCCGCCGGTACTACCAGCTCGTCGACGCCGGGGACGTGCCCGCGCTGGTCGCCCTGTTCACCCCGGACGCCCGCTACCACCGCCCCGGGTACCGGCCCATGGTCGGGCACGCCGAACTGGAACGCTTCTACCGCGACCAGCGGGTGATCCGCACCGGCGTGCACACCCTGGCCACCGTGGTCACGACCGACGACGAGGTGGCGGTGCACGGCCTGTTCCGCGGCGTGCTGCACGACGGCGGTGAGGTCGAGCTGCGGTTCGCGGACTTCTTCCGGATGACGCCGCAGGGCCGCATCGCCGCGCGGGACACCTTCTTCCACGTGCCCGCGGTCTGAGTCACGGCCACAGCGGCCACAGCAACTGCAATGGCCACAGCAACTGCAGCGGCGCCAACGGCGACGGCCCACCCGGTCGCGCGTCCAACCCCGACGGGGACACTTCAGCACAGGAAAGCGGGAAGCAGTTGACCAAGACCGTCTTCACCTCCGACATCCCGGCGTTCGTCGGCAGCGGACGGCCGCCGTTCGACGCCCGGGCCATCCACGAACTGGTCGCCGAACAGGCGGAGCGGGCCCCGCACGCGCCCGCCGTCACCTGCGACGGACGGACCCTGACCTACCAGCAGCTCAACGACCGCGCCCACCGGCTCGCCGGGCGCCTGCGAGCGGCCGGACTGGCGCAGGAGGACGTCGTGGGCGTGCTGGTGCCGCGCTCGCCGGAGCTGATCGTGGCCCTGCTCGCCGTCCTCGTCGCCGGCGGGGCGTACCTCGGACTCGAACCGGACGACCCGGCGAGCCGCCACGCGCTGCTGCTCAAGGACGCCGGCGCGGGCATGGTGATCACCGAGGAGGCCCTGCGGGAGCAGCTGCCCGGCACCGTCGTCACGGTGACGGAAGGCCGCCCGGCGCGGGAGCCGGCCACCGGGCCGGCGGTTCCGGCCCGCCCCGGCGACCCGGACCGGCTCGCCTACGTCAGCTACACCTCGGGCTCCACCGGCGAGCCCAAGGGCGTCGGCGTGCCCCACCGGGCGATCGACCGGCTCGTCCGGGGCGCGGACTGGATGGACGTCCGCGCCGAGGACGTCTTCTTCCACCTCGCGCCGGTCGCGTTCGACGCGTCCACGTTCGAGATCTGGGCCCCCCTCGTCAACGGCTGCCGACTGGTCCTCTTCCCCCCGGTCGCCATCACGCTGGAGCACGTGGCGCGCGTCGTCCGGGCCGAGCGCGTGACGGTCCTGCTGCTGACCACCGGGCTCTTCCACCAGATGGCGAGCTCCCACCCGGAGGCGTTCGCCGACGTGCGGCACGTCCTCACCGGGGGCGACGTGGCCTCCCCGAGCCACGTCCAGCACCTGCTGGCCCGCCACCCGCAGCTGCTCTTCACCAACGGCTACGGACCGACCGAGAACACCACGTACACGACCTGCTGGACCAGCAGCACCCTCCCGGAGCTGCGGAGCGTGCCGATCGGCCGCCCGATCAGCGGCACCAGGGTCGCCGTGCTCGACGGCGACCTCGGCCCGGTGCCCGTCGGCGAGTGCGGGGAACTGTACGTGGCCGGGGCGGGCCTGGCCCGCGGCTACCTGGGCCGCCCGGCCGCCACCGCCGAACGGTTCCTGCCGGACCCGTTCGGGACCGAGCCGGGCGCCCGGATGTACCGGACCGGCGACCTCGTGCGATGGCTGCCCGACGGCACCCTGGAGTTCGTCGGACGCGCGGACGACCAGGTCAAGGTCCAGGGCTACCGCGCCGAACCGCGAGCCGTCGAGGTCGAGCTGGAACGGCTCGCCAGGGTGCGGCACGCGGTCGTGCTGCCGCAGCCCGACCCCGCGGGCGGCACCCGGCTGCTGGCCTACGTCGTGCCCGCGGAACCCGATCCGGCGGGCAACGCCGAGCTCGGCCGGCGGCTGCGCCACGAACTGCGGGACCGGCTGCCGGGCTACCTGATCCCCTGGGCGATCCTCGTCCGTCCCGAGCTGCCGGTGAACCGCAACGGCAAGATCGACCGCCGGGCCCTGCCCACCGCCACCCGGGTGCCGCGCAACGTGCCCAACGAGTTCGTCCCGCCCCTCACCGAGGTGCAGACGCGACTGGCCGAGTTGTGGGGCGACGCCCTCGGCGTCGAACCGGTCGGCGTCGACGACGACTTCTTCGACCTCGGCGGACACTCCCTGCTGGCCACCGACCTCCTGGTCGCCACCCAGCGTGAGTTCGACGTGGACCTGCCCGCGCAGACCCTGTACCTCTCGCCGACCGTTGCCGAGCTGGCGACGGCGCTCACCGCCCGGATGCGGACGCCGGGCCCGGACGGCCCGACGGACGGCCCGACGGGGGACCCGGCCGACGAGGCGGGGGAGGGGCAGCTCCGATGACGGCGGTTCCCCCGACCATGCGCTGCCCGGTCCTCGCCCCGCAGCCGGTCGATCTGATCGACCCCGACCTCTACCTCTCGGGCGGGGCGCACGAGGCGTGGCGACGGCTGCGCCGCGACGCCCCGGTGAGCTGGCAGCCGGTCGGCGACATCGGCTACTGGTCGATCGTCGCCCACGCCGAGGCCAACCGGGTCCTGCGCGACCACGACACGTTCACCTCCGAACAGGGCACCCTGCTCAACCTCCTCGGCAAGGGCGACCCCGCCGGCGGCCGGCAGATGGCCGTGACCGACCCGCCCCGGCACTCGCGCCTGCGCGGCCCGCTGCAGCAGGCGCTGTCGATCAAGACGGTGGAGAACGACCGGGAGGCGATCCGCCGGGCCGTCGTCGAACTGCTCCGGCCGTTGGCCGACGGCGGCCCGTACGACTTCGCCGCCGCCATGGCCACCCTGCCGATGGCGGTGATCGGCACCATGATGGCGCTACCGGAGCAGGACTGGCCGCGGCTGGTCCTGCTCGCCCACGCCTGCATCGCCGCGGACGACCCCGAGTTCCAGCTCGCCGCCGGACCACGGGCCACCCTCGTGACCGCCCACCGCGAACTGTTCGCCTACTTCCAGGACCTCGTCACCGCGCGTCGGCGCGCACCGGGCGGCGACCTGATCAGCGTGCTGCTCACCATGGAACTGGACGGACGCCGACTGTCGCCCGGCGAGATCGTGTCCAACTGCTACAGCCTGCTGCTCGGAGCGACCGTCACCACCGCCCAGCCGCCGATCGCGGCGATGGCCGAACTGGCCGGGACCGCCGTCCTGGACGACTGGGCGGCCCACCCGGAACTGCTCGGCAGCGGCGTGGAGGAGGCACTGCGCTGGGCCTCGCCCACCCAGCACTTCATGCGCCACGCCACCCGCGACGTTGAGATCCGGGGCGTGCCGATCCGCGCGGGGGACGCCGTCGTCGTGTGGCTGGCGTCGGCCAACCGCGACGAGACCGTGTTCGCCGACCCGGACACCTTCGACATCCGGCGGCGTCCCAACAAGCACATCGCGTTCGGCGTCGGCGCGCACTACTGCATCGGACACACCGTCGCACGGGTGGCCCTGCGGATCCTCTTCGCCGAACTGCTCGGCCGGTTCACCGGCTTCGAACCCGCCGGGCCGCCGCGGCGCATGCGCTCGAACATCATCGCGGGCTTCACCCACCTGCCGATCACCGCGCGGACCCGGTAGGAGCCGTCGCCACGGCCGCTGCCGAACCCGAGAAGAAACCCCACCCACGGAAGGTCATCAGTGGACGCTCCGACGGCCCGTACCCGCAACAAGTGGTTCCTGCGCGAGCCGTCGCCGGTGGCACCGGCGCGGCTGTTCTGCCTGCCCTACTCCGGCTGCGGTGCGAGCATGTACCGCCAGTGGCCGTCACAGGTCGACGGCGTCGAGGTCTGCCCCGTGCAGCCGCCCGGCCGGGAGAACCGGATGCGCGAGCCCGCCCACACCACCTACGAGGCGCTGGCCGACGACCTCTGCGAAGCGCTGCGCCCCCACCTGGACCGCCCCTACGCCCTGTTCGGGCACTGCGGCTCCGCGCTGGCGGCGTACGAGACCGCCGTACGGCTGGTCCAGCGGGGCTGCCCCGCCCCGACCCGGCTGTTCGTCTCCTCCGAGGTCGCGCCGCAGGACGGCCCCTACGGCCGCTTCCTCGGCATGAGCGACGACGAGCTGGCCGCCGAACTGCGCCGGCTCGTCGCGGAACTGGGCGGCACCCTGGAACCGAGCCTGCTCGCGCTCTACCTCGGCGTCCTGCGCAACGACGTCGACATGAACAAGCGGTACCACGTGGCCGAGCCGGTCCGGCTGCCGTGCCCGGTCACCGCCATCGGCTGGACCGAGGACACCGGCATCGCCCCGTCGCTGATGACCGGCTGGTCGGCGTGCGGCGAAACGACCTTCGAACTCCTGGAGGGAGGCCACTACCGCTTCATCGAGGCGCCGGCGGAACTCCTGGCGCTCCTGGTCGCGGATCTGACGCCCACCCGGTCCCGCACGCCCTGACACCGGACCGTCCGGTGTCGACCCGGTCAGCTGTCCCGGCTGCGCAGCGCGAGCCAGCCGGCCAGCAGGGCCGCCGCCGTCCAGGCCGCGAGGACCAGCAGACCCGTCGCCGGGCCGAGGCCCGGATCCGCCTTCATGACCTCGGCGCCGGCGTGGTCGGGCAGGTACCGGGCGGCGGACCGCAGCACCGGGACGGCGTTGGCCACCGGCGAGAGCACGAAGACGAAGGCGAACAGCAGTGTGAGCGTGAGAGCGGTCCTGCGCAGCACCGTCGCGACGCCGATCGAGAACAGGCACATCAGGGTCAGGTAGAGGCAGGCCCCGAGGACGGCGCGCAGTGCGCCCGGACGGCTCAGCCCGATGCCGTGCGGGCCCAGCGCCGCCTGGGAGGCGAGGAAGGAGAGGAACGCGGTCGGTACGGCCACCAGCAGGGCCACCACGGTGGCGGCGGTGATCCTGGAGAGATAGAACAGGCCGCGGTCGGGCACCGCCGCGAGCGAGGTGCGGATCATGCCGCTGCCGTACTCGGTGCAGACCATCAGCACCGCGAAGGCGATCAGGGCCAGCTGGCCGCACTGGACGCCGACGAAGCCGGCGTCCAGCGGGTCGAAGTCGGGGCGGAGCAGGCTGCTCCTCCTGTCGATCGCCGAGCGGGCCGAGGCACCGTTCAGCACGCCGATCCCGACGCTGACGAGCAGGGCGACGACGAGCGGGACGAGCGTCGACCGGACCGTCCCGATCTTGGTGAGCTCGGCCCGGACCACGGCGGTGGCCGCGTTAGAGGACATGCCGGTTCCCTTCCGTGAAGACCCCGGCCCGGAACTGGGCGGCGTCGCCGGTGAGACGGAGGAAGGCGTCCTCCAGGGAGGCCGCGCGGACGGCCAACTCCCCGAGGGCGATCCCGGCCCCGGCCGCGATCCGCCCCACCTCCTCCGCCCCGGCGCCCTCGACGACCACGGCGCCGCGCTCCTCCTGGCGCGCCGTCAGCCCGGCGCGGCCCAGGACACCCAGCAGCCGGTCCGGCTCCGAGGTACGGACCAGCACCCGGGGGCGGCAGTGCTCGGCGATGAAGTCGTCCGTGCCGGTGTCGGCGAGCAGCCTGCCCCGCCCGATCACCACCAGGTGCTCGGCGGTGATCGCCATCTCGCTCATCAGATGGCTGGACACCAGGACCGTCCGGCCCTCGGCGGCCAGGCCCCGCAGCAGGGTGCGGATCCAGCGCACGCCCTCCGGGTCGAGGCCGTTGACCGGCTCGTCGAGCAGCAGCACCTGCGGGTCGCCGAGCAGCGCGGCGGCGATACCGAGCCGCTGACCCATACCGAGGGAGAAACCGCCGGCCCGGCGGGAGGAGACGGACTCCAGACCCACCAGAGCGAGCACCTCGCGGACCCGGGCGCGGCCGATCCGGTTGCTCCGGGCGAGCCACAGCAGGTGGTGGTACGCGGTGCGACTGCTCTGCACCGCCTTGGCCTCCAGCAACGCGCCGACGTGCCGCAGCGGCTCGCGCAACTGGTGGTAGCTCTTGCCGTCGTAGCGGACCTCGCCCCGGTCAGGGCGGTCCAGGCCGAGCATCATCCGCAGGGTGGTGGACTTGCCGGCCCCGTTCGGTCCCAGGAAGCCCGTCACGTGGCCGGGCCGGACCGTGAAGGTGAGCCCGTCGATCGCCACCGTGTCGCGGTAGCGCTTGGTCAGTTGCCGTAGTTCGATCACGGCACCAGGCTGGCGTGGAGCGGCACCCCGGCACATCGGCCGGCGCTCCGAGCCGTGGCTTCCACCGGGCGGCGGAGGCGGCGGGCTCCACCGGCGTCATCTCCTACCACGGGTGGTCGTTCCCGCGGCCGAGGCGACGTCGTGCCCGAGCGGCTACGGTGAGCGCATGGCCCAACTCCCTTCGACCCGGCAGGCGCTGTACCGTGACGGTGCCGTCCGACCGCTGCGCCGAGGCGAGTTGGTGGCCGTCGACGGTCTGGTGGCGGTGGTGCTGACCGCGCTCTTCCTGGCGCTGCCGGGCTCGGAGTGGAGCTCCCACGGCGGTTGGCCGGTCCGGCTCGCCGTCGCGGCCGCGATGGGACTGCCGCTGGCCCTGCGCCGGATCCGTCCGGCCTCGGTCTGCGCCGTCGTCGCGGCGGCCTCGGTGGCGGCCGCGGTGGTCGGCGCCGTCCGGGAGCCGTTCCTCGGCGCGGCCTTCGCGCTCTACCAGGTGGCCGTCACCACCTCGGCCCGGCGGGTGCCCACCCCCGTGATCGGGGCGGTGAGCGGCGGAGTGCTGGTGCTGCTCCTGATCTCGGGCTCCCCGAGGGGAGGCCTGCAGGACCTCGTGCTCCGCCTGGCCGGCCTGGCCCTGGCCGGGATGGCCTGGGTGCTCGGCCGGGCGGTCCGCGAGCGGCGCGCGCACGCCGCCCGATCGGCCCGGCGGGCCGCCGGGGAGGCCGTCACCGAGGAACGGCTGCGGATCGCCCGGGAACTGCACGACATCGTGGCGCACCACGTGGGAGTGATCGCGGTGAAGGCCGGCGTGGCCAATCACCTCCTGGCCGTCCACCCGGAGGGGGCCGGTGAGGCGCTGCGGGTGATCGAGACGGCCAGCCGATCGGCGCTGACCGAGATGCGGCAGATGCTCGGCGTGCTGCGGACCGGCGGATCCGAGCCGGAGGCCGACGAGGCGGACGGGCTGCGGCCGGCACCCGGGCTCGCCGCCCTGCCCGAACTGGTGGCCGGTGCCACCGCGGCCGGGCTCACCGTCGAACTGCGCACCGAGGGCATCGCCGAGGGCATCACCGACCTGCCGCAGGGCGTGCAGAGCTCGGCGTACCGGGTGGTGCAGGAGGCCCTGACCAACGTGCTCAAGCACGCCGGGCCGACCCGCTGCCTGGTCGAACTGGCGGCCGACGGACGCGAGTTGCGGATCGAGGTGACCGACGAGGGCGCCGCCACGGCCCGCGGCGCCCGCCGGCCCGGCCAGGGCGGCGGGCACCCGACCCGGCACGGGCCCACCGAGGCGGCCGGGCACGGGAGTGGCCACGGCCACGGCCTGCTCGGCATGCGGGAACGGGTGGAGGTGTTCGGTGGACGCTTCGACGCCGGGCCACTGGCCGGCGGCGGCTTCGCCGTTCGGGCCGGAATGCCCTACCGGGCGGCCGTGCCGGTGGGGGAGGAGCCCTGATCGGGACCGGCGCGACGGACCGGCCGGGGCCGGGGGCCGGACTGCCCGGGGCGTCCTGTTTCGGACGAACGACGAACGACGAACGTGTGGAGGACCGTGTGACCGAGCCCGTCCGTGTCCTGGTGGTGGACGACCAGGCGCTGCTGCGCGGCAGCTTCCGGATGCTGATCGACGCCGAACCCGGCCTCACCGCGGTCGGCGAGGCGGCGGACGGCGCCGCCGCGATCGAGCTGGTCGCCGAGCAGCGGCCCGACGTGGTGCTGATGGACGTGCGGATGCCCGGAACGGACGGCATCGAGGCCACCCGGACGATCTGTGAGCGGAACCCGGGCGTGCGGGTCCTGATGCTCACCATGTTCGACCTGGACGCGCACGTCTTCGCGGCGCTGCGGGCCGGAGCCGCCGGGTTCCTGCTCAAGGACATCCCGCCGGCCGAACTGCTGCACGCGATCCGGGTGGTGGCCGTCGGGGAGAGCCTGCTCTCGCCGAGCGTCACCCGGCGACTGATCTCGGAGTTCTGCCGCCAACCGGCCACCGGGCCGACCGGTCCGCCGCCCGCCCTGGACGGCCTGACCGGCCGGGAGCGGCAGGTGCTCCAACTGGTGGGCACCGGAAGGTCCAACGCGGAGATCGCGCAGGAACTGCATGTCTCCGCGGCGACGGTGAAGACCCACATGGGACACCTGCTGGACAAGCTCAACGCCCGGGACCGGGTCCAGCTGGTGATCATCGGCTACGAGAGCGGCCTGCTCACCCCACGCCACCGGGCCTGACCGGTCGGCGTCGCACCCGCCGCGGCGCCCTCCGTCCGACGCACCCGCCGCGGCGTCCGACGCGGTGTCCGAATGCCGCCAGCACGCGGCCCCGTCCAGGGACGACGATCGGAACAGCCCGACCGTGCGGCGCCCGCGGCCCTCCCGGCCTGCGGGCCCACGCCCTCGCCGGTCCCCGCCCGCCACCTGCCCGCCCCTCACCATCAGTAGGCGCCGTGAACACCCTTGCCCCCGACACCGTCCCCAGCACCGCCGAGGCCGTCGTCCGCACCCTCGACGCCGCCGACTGGACCGCCCTGACCGCCGAACTCGACACCCACGGCTGCGCCCCGACGCCGCGCCTGCTCGACCCCGCCCAGTGCCGGGAGATCGCCGCGCTCTACGACCGGCCCGAACTGTTCCGCACCACCGTCGACATGGCCCGCCACCGCTTCGGCTCCGGCCAGTACCGCTACTTCACCCACGACCTGCCCGAACCCGTCGCCGCCCTGCGCGAGGCCCTCTACCCCCGCCTGCTCACCGTCGCCCGTGCCTGGGCCGAGAAGCTCGGCCGCCCCGCCCCCTGGCCCGACACCCTCGCCGAGTGGACCGCCAGGTGCCACGCCGCCGGCCAGGACAAGAGCTCCCAGATCCTGCTGCGCTACGGCCCCGGTGACTGGAACGCCCTGCACCGCGACGTCTTCGGCGACCTCGTCTTCCCCCTCCAGGTCGTCATCGGCCTCGACGCCCACGGGACCGACTACACCGGCGGCGAGTTCCTCCTCGTCGAACAGCGGCCCCGCGCCCAGTCCCGCGGCACCGCCACCGTCCTCCCCCAGGGGCACGGCCTGATCTTCACCACCCGCGACCGCCCCGTCCCCTCCGCCCGCGGCCACCGCGCCGGCCCGGTCCGCCACGGCGTCAGCACCGTGCGCACCGGCCGCCGCCACACCCTCGGCCTCGTCTTCCACGACGCCTGAACCCCGCCGCCATGGCCGCCGCCGGCGCACCTGCGCCCACACCTGCGCCCACACCCGCACCTGCGCCCACACCCGCACCTGCGCCCACACTCACACCCGCGCCCACCGTCGGCACCGCCCCGGTCCCGTCGCACCGCTACACCCTGACCGGACCCGACAACCGCCCCTACTCCAGCACCGCGCCCGGCACCCTCGGCGGCCACCGCCGGGGCCGCCGCTACGGCCGCCTCGACTGCCCCTCGGCCCTGCGCGCCATCGCCGCCGGCGGCTACGTGCGCCACCGCGTCTTCTTCGCCGACGAGGCCACCGCGATCGCCGCCGCCTACCGGCCCTGCTCGGTGTGCCTGCCCGGGAAGTACCGGCAGTGGAAGACCCGTCAGAAGGACCGCACCCCATGAACCCCCGCCCCGCCCCCGACCGCTCCCCACTCCTTCCCGAACCCGGGACCACCGCCTACGGCGACCTCCCCGCACCCGCCCCCCACACCGCCCCCGAACTCGCCGCCCTGCTGCGCCTGCTCGCCGAGCACCGCCGCCCGCCCCTGCGCGGCGTCGCGATCGGCCACAGCCGCGACGAGGCCTCCCGCACGGCCGCCGCCGCGTTCGCCGCCGCCTGGCAGGCCGCCGGCAACGCCGTCCTGGCCGTCGTCGACTGGCCCGAACAGGCCGCCTCCTGGCTGCGGCCCGCCCACCGCCTCACCGCCCCCGAACCCGACGCCCTCGTCATCGCCGCCGCCCCGCTCGGCTGGGCACAGCTCGCCCGACGCCTGCGCCACAGCACCCCCTGGCGCCCGGACCGCACCTTCGGCTTCGGGTCCCTCGCCGAGCCGGTCGCCGCGGCGCTCGCCGGGCCCGGCGTCCTGGACGGCGTGCGCGGCGCGAGCGCGGACGGCGGCACCTGGCGCATCGAATCCGGCTGGACCGCCTCCTTCCCGCCCCCCGGCCCGGGCGCCGCCGCGTGAACAGCACCCCCGCCCTGTTCGGCCCGCCGCCCGCCGGCTACGAGCGCCGCGAGATCGCGCCGGGCGCCGTCCACCTGCCCGGCTGGCTCACCCCCGACCTGCAGCGCGAGCTCGTCGCCGCGTGCCGCGCCTGGGCCGTCGGCCCCGTCCCGATCCGGCACACCCGGCTGCCGGGCGGCGGCGTCATGTCCGTGCAGACCGTGTGCCTGGGCTGGCACTGGCAGCCCTACGCCTACACCCGCACCGCCGACGACGTGAACGGCCGCCGCGTCCTCCGCCTCCCTGACCGGCTCGCCGACCTCGGCCGCCGGGCGGTGGCCGACGCCTACCAGGACCCCGGCCAGGGCGCCGCCTACGAACCCGACGCCGCGCTGGTCAACTTCTACGACGCCGACGCCCGGCTCGGCATGCACCAGGACAAGGACGAGCGCTCCCTCGCCCCGGTGGTCTCCCTCAGCATCGGCGACACCTGCCTCTTCCGCTTCGGCAACACCCGCAGCCGCAACCGGCCCTGGACCGACCTGACCCTCGCCTCCGGCGACCTCCTGGTCTTCGGCGGCCCCTCCCGCCTCGCGTACCACGCCGTGCCGAAGATCCTCCCCGGCACCGGCGACCCCGCCATCGGCCCCGCCCGGGGCCGCCTCAACATCACCCTGCGCGTCACCGGCCTCACCGGCCACCCCGCACCCGCGGCGACCGGAGCGCCCCGGTGACCGCCGCCGCCCGGTGACCGCCCCCGCCCCCGCTCCCGCTCCCGCTCCCGCTCCCGCCCGGCCACCGGCCGGGATCAGTGCCTTGAGGCCGCGTCAACCCGAGGCGCGCCGAATGTGAACGCTTCATTAACCCAAACTGGTCAGTGTGTGACATATTCTTCCTCGGCGGATGAATTCGGACCAATCGTCCTGAACCCGCCCGGAGGGCATCCCCTCACCCTCCCGTACCCTCAAGCACTCCCAGGAGCCCTACCTTGAGCGACCGCATACCATCCGTCACGAACGCGGTGCGGCCGATACCCGGATCTCGGGCCCGACGTGTGCCCGGTCGTGCCGTACTCGGGGCTCTCGCCACCACGACGCTGGTGCTCGCGTCGTCCGTGCCGTTCGCCGTGCACGCCGCCGCGGCACCGCCGGCGAAGGCCGGTACGAGCGGGGCGCAGCGGCCGATCGGTCCGAAGCCGGCGCTCGACCTGCTGGCGCACGGCAACCTCACGATGGCGTCCAACTCGGTGGTCTCCTGCGACCCCGAGGACAGCGACTGCGACCTCAACGCCTACAACAACAACCGGGTCAACTGGGTCAAGACCGACCCCAAGGCCCCCGGCAACACCGCCTCCGCGGCCACCCTGACCGTCCCGCCGGGTGCCAAGGTGCTCAACGCCCGGCTGTACTGGCAGGCCAACCCCGTCGGAACCTCGCGGCTGTCCACGTCCGGTGACGCCTCCAAGGCCGACCAGGTCGAGTTCAAGGTCCCCGGTGCGACCGGCTACCAGCGGCTGACCGCCGACACCTACGACTGGTTCGACCAGAAGACCGGCGGTACGCCCCCGGCCCCGCTCACCGCCCACGCGGGTGTCAAGGACGTCACCGACCTGGTGCGCGCGGCCGGTTCCGGCGAGTACACCGTGGCCGACATCCAGGCCTGTCAGGGCCGTTCCTCCACCTCCGACTTCGGCGGCCAGAACGTCGGCTGCTGGGGCGGATGGTCCCTGGTCGTCGCCTACGAGGACGCCAAGGAGCCGCTGCGCTACCTGCAGGTCTGGGACGGCTACCAGCTCATCCGCCCGCCCGAGCCCAGCATCACCATGACCCTCGACGGCATCCGCACCCCGGCCGGCCGCGCACCGGCCGCCACCATGGGCGTCATCGTCGGCGACGGCGACGCCCCCATCGCCGGGGACTCCCTGGAAGTCGGCCCCGACGCCGGCCGGCTGACCCCGCTGCTCATGCCGACCGCCACCGGGCCCGCCCCCGACAACGCCTTCACCAGCCGCATCGACCGGGTCGCGCCCGACGGCACCGGCACCAACCTCACCGACCGCAACCCGAACACGGTCAACAACGTCGGCTACGACGCCCGGACGATCGACGTCACCGGCAAGCTGCCCGCCGGCAGCAAGCAGGCCGTGCTCCGCGTCACCGGCCAGGGCGACGCGCTGCACCCCCAGGCGGTCTGGCTCGCCGTCGAGGCCCTGGAACCCGACCTCCAGATCGTCAAGGCCAACACCCCGGCCGGCTCCACCACCAACAGCCCGCCCGGGCTCGTCGACCCCGGAGCCGAGATCACCTACACCTTCACCGTCGCCAACCGGCACCCCGACGGCACCACCGCCGACCTCGACACCGCCACCGGCGTCACCCTGACCGACGTGCTGCCCCAGGGCACCAGTTACGTCGACGGCTCCGGCACCGGCTGCACCGCCTCCGGACGCAACGTCACCTGCCCCACCGCCGACCTCGCGCCTGGCGCCGAGACCACCGTCTCCTTCCGGGCCAGGGTCGACGCCGGCCTCGCACCGGGCACCAGGCTCGACGACACCGCCTCCCTCGCCTACCGCGGCACCCAGACCGGCCGCGAACAGCACCGCACCAGCAACACCGTGCGCAACACCGTCACCGAACACGCCGGCTACCGGGTCACCAAGACCGCCGACAGGAGCCAGGCCGCCCCCGGCGACACCGTCACCTACCACGTGGACGTCACCAACGCCGGGAACACGCCCCTCACCGCACTGACCGTCACCGACGACCTGAGCGCCGTCCTCGACGACGCCACCTACAACGGCGACGCCACCGCCACCCTCGGCACCCCCTCCTACACGCAGCCGGTCCTCACCTGGACCGGCGACCTGCCGGCCGGCGGCAACGCCCGGCTCACCTACACCGTCAAGGTGAAGGACCCCGCCGCCGGGGACCACACCCTGCGCAACACCGCGGTGGCCGACCGGCCCGGCGGCAACTGCCCGCCCGGTGCGACGGCCGGGGAATGCACCGCCACCGTGACCGTGACCACGTCCTCCCCGACCCCGACGGCCTCCCCGACCACGTCGCCCTCCACCACGCCGACATCCGCGCCCTCGCCGACCGCGACCGACGGCAACGGCGTCGACCCGGCGCCCACCGGCAAGCCCCAGCAGCCGGGCGGTGGCGGCGGTCTCGCCGCGACGGGCAGCCAGGTCGCGCTGGTCGGCGGCATCGGCGCCGCCGTCCTCCTCGGCGGCGCGGCCCTCCTCCTCGCCTCCCGCCGCCGGCGCCACCGGCACTGACACCCCGTCCCGACCCTGACGTGGGGGCGGCCACCGACCCTGTCGGAGGCCGCCCCCACGGCCGTCCGGCAGCGCCCGTCCACCAGCCCGGCACGGCGACAGCCGAACGGCCCGTCGTGGAGAATCACGTCCATGCGCATCCTGATCGTCACCACCGGCTCCCGCGGGGACGTCGCGCCGTTCACGGGCCTGGGCCGACGCCTGATGGACGCCGGGCACCGGGTCGCCGTGGCCGCCCATCCGACCTTCACGACACTGATCGAGTCCTGCGGTCTGGAGCACCGGCCGCTGCCGGGGGATCCCGAGGAACTCATCCGCGCCAGGGCCCGCGCGACCTCCCCGGAGGAGACCCGTGCGCTGATGACCGCGTTCGTGGACGGACTCGCCGACGGCGTGGCCGAGGCCGCGGCGGGCGGAGCCGACCTGCTGCTCACCGCCTTCGCCCCGTCGCCGCTCAGCCGCACGGCCGGGGAGGCCCACGGCGTGCCCGTCCTCGGCACCTACCTCACGCCCGCCTTCGCCACCAGGGAGTTCCCACTGCCCGGCCCCGCCGGCAGCGAGGACCTGGGACCGGAGGGCAACCTCGCCGCCGGCCAGGAACGGCTCCGGAGCGCGGACCGGCTGTTCGCGGGCGCCGTGGCCCGGATGCGCGAGCGCCTCGGCCTGCCCGGCACGACACCACCGCCACCGCTCGGGCACACCCGACCGGTCGTCCACGGCTACAGCCCCCTGCTGCTGCCGCGCCCGGCGGACTGGCCGGCCCCGGTCGACGTGGCGGGCTTCTGGTGGCCCGCCAGGCCGCTGGACTGGCAACCCCCGGCCGAACTGGTCGACTTCCTCCACGCCGGCCCGGCCCCGGTGTTCATCGGCTTCGGAAGCATGGCACCGGGCGAGGGCGCCCGACTCGGGGAAGTGGTGACGGCGGCCGTACGGCAGGCCGGCGTGCGGGCAGTCGTCCAGGCGGGCTGGGCCGGACTGGAGGCGGCAGGCGACGGCGTCCTCTCCATCGGCGACCTCCCCCACGACTGGCTCTTCCCCCGGACCGCCGCCGTTGTCCACCACGCCGGAGCCGGCACCACCGGCGCCGCGCTGCGCGCCGGGGTCCCCGCCGTACCGGTGCCCGTCATGGTCGACCAGCCGTTCTGGGCGGCACGGCTGCACCGGCTGGGAGTCGCCCCGCAGCCCGTGCCGTTCGCGGAGCTCACCGCCGAACGCCTCGCCGCCGCGATCAGGGCCGCGCTGGCCGAGCCGGTCCGCCGCCGTGCGGCCGCCGTCGCCGGGCTGATGGCAGCGGAGGACGGCGCCGGCGCCGTCCTCGACCGCATCGCCCGGATCGACGAGAACCCCGGCCACTGAGCCCCGCCGCCCGCCGCCCGCCGCCCGCCGCCCGCCGCCGGCCCGACCGGGAGAGGGGAGCCGAGCCGATCATGGGTGCTTCACCACACACAAGATCACGCCGAGGCCGTGCTGCCGTCCGGCGAACGACCAGACCCGTGGCGGTCTCAACAAGCGGCCCGAAGAGGGGCGTTGGCAGCACGGTCAGCTGCGTCGGCCGGCCCTGATGCCGCAGCGGGTGGACCAGTCGCCGACGGGAACCAGCCGCTCTCCGCTCAGCCGCACGACGACCGGCTTCCCGTTCTCGAAGCCGATTCGATCACCGACGGCCAGGAAGAGCGGTCTGGCCAGCTCGAAGGCGTAGCCGTTGTCGGTTTCAAAGTCCTCGACCAGAACCAACCGCGAGGTCGGCGCGGCCCCATCGGCAATCAGTCGCATGCCGAGATGGTCCCACGCTGTGCGATGCCACCACGGGCCGATCCAGCAGGCCGGCAGGCCAGAGGAACTGCCGGTACTAGCATGCGTGGATGGACCTTTCGCACCTCGGCACGCCGATCGGGCCGATGACTCGTGTCCACGGCGGTTTCGCCAACCGGATGTACCGGCTCGACACCGATCAAGGGTCGTTCGCGGTGAAGGAGTTGAACCTCGTCGACCGCCGCTGGACCTATCGTGTCGAGGACGTGTTCAGGTTTGAGCGGGCGGCCTTCGCTGTCGGCGTCCCGATGCCGGAGCCGATCTCGGCCGGCCGTCACACCCTCGTTCATCGATGGGTCGAGGGAGAGAAGGTGCCGGAGGCACCGGTGTCGGTGGCGTACGCGTTCGAGATCGGTGAGATCCTCGCGCGCATCCACGCGCTCGACGTCGCGTGGCCCGGTGAGTCGATCGAGGAACCGACGTCACGGGACTGGCCCGAGCTCGCCGCGCGGGCGGCGGCGACCGGCCAGCCGTGGGCCGGCGAACTCGCCTCTCACGTCGAGACGTTCCTCGCGATCGCCCAGTTCGTCGACACCTGCGAACGGCCGGGCCCCGTCGTGCTGACCCACGGGGACATCCAGCCGTGGAACCTGCTCGCCCGGGAGGGGCGGCCGGTGGTGCTCGACTGGGAGCTCGCGGGCATGCTCGACCTGTCCGGTGAGCTCGGCTCGACCGCGCTGAGCCTCGCGAAGGGACCCGGCTTCGACGGCATCGAGCCCGCCGTCTTCCGCTCGGTCCTGGACGGCTATGTCGCGGGGGGCGGAGCGCTGCCGCCGTCAGGTCCGAGCTGGTTCGCGTTCATGATCGGCGGCTGGCTGGGGCACACGAGGTGGAACATCCTCCGGTGCCTGGCCGGTGTCGAGGCGAGCACCGGCCCCGACCTCGCGCTGTCGCACGAGTCCGTGCGCAACGGAGTGCGCGGCCTCCCCGACCTGTTCGGCCGGCTTCCGGAGCTCGAGGCGCTGCTCCTGTGACGGTCCCGGGCCCGACCCGAACGCGACACGATTCAAGGGGAGTTCAGGTGATCCAGGTGCGGCCCAGCGAGCAGATGCGTGACCTCGGCGTCGTCCAGGAGGGCGCGCCCATCCTCGCCGAGCCCGCCCGTCCCTTCGACCTGCCCGCCGAGCGCGAGGCCGCCGAGCAGGTCGTCGAGAAGCTGTTCACCGCGATGGAGCGCATCGGTCAGGTCCACCCCTTCGCCAAGGGCATGGGCATCGCGGCACCGCAGATCGGCATCGGCCGCGCTGCCGCCATCGTCCAGCCGGCCGAGCCGGGAGCGCCGGCGATCGTCCTGCTCAACCCGACGATCACCGACCGCTCCAGCGAGACGGACCAGCAGTACGAAGGCTGCCTGTCCTTCTTCGACGTCCGCGGCATGGTCCCCCGACCGCTGCGGATCATCGTGGAGACCACCACGCCGGGCGGCCGGCTGATCACCACCACGTACGAACGCGGACTCGGTCGCTTGGTCCACCACGAGATCGACCACCTCGACGGCCTGCTCTACACCACCCGCATGCGGACCGGCATCGAGCCCATCCCCGTCGAGCAGTACCGGCAGACCGGCCAGGCATGGGCCTACGAGCAGTGACCCCGGCTCAGCCGACCCTGGGCGGCACCGGATCGGGGCAGCCCTGTCGCAGATGTGCGACTACCGTGTGCGGCCGATCCGCCCGGTGACGACGGCCAGGGCGGTGCCCAGCACCACCAACCCGGCGTACCCGGCGGTCTCGTGGCCGCCCGGGACCAGGTACTGGACGAAACCGAAGAGGCGGAAGCCCCCGAGGTGGTCGGAGAGCAGGCCGCTGATCCCTCCGACGATGAGGGCGAAGCTCACGAAACCGAGCAGATTCTTCATGCCCCTGAGCCTAGAGACGCAGGTCAGCCCCGGTATCCGACGTTCGGTGCGACCTGTCGCCACCAAGGTCGCGCAGTCGGTGGGCGGCTGACGCGGCGGAGAGCAGCGCGGGGGCGGCCGCCAGGGCGAAGCAGAGCGGCAGCGGCAGCCGGCCGACCAGCAGGCCGACGGTCGCGGTGCCGCCCGCCGAGCCGGCGTTGAAGGCGGTGTTCACCCAGGCGCCGGCCCGGGTGCGGGCCTGTGGAGCGGCCGTCTCGTCGGCGATCAGGTAGGCGGTGGTGACGACGGGGGAGACGAACAGTCCGGCCAGTGCGACGGCCGCGGTCAGTACGGGGAGGTTCGGCGCCAGCCCCGCGCCCGCCAGCGCCAGGCCCAGCCCGGCGACCAGCAGCGGCAGCCGGGCCCGGTTCGGGGCGGACCAGCCGACGGCGCCGTAGGCCAGGCCCCCGACGGCACTGCCGGCCGAGAGCGCCGCCAGGATCCAGGCGACCGCCCCGGCCCGCCCGCGCTGCTCGGCGAAGGCCACCACCATCAGGTCGAGCGCTCCGAGGGCCAGCCCGGTCGCGGCCGAGGCGAGCACCGCCCGGCGCAGCTCTCTCCCGCCGTCCGGGCGCGCGCCGGGTGCGGCCGGCCCGGTCCGGTCCGCCGCCCGCGTGGCGGGGGAGGAGACCAGGGCCAGGGTGCCCGCCAGTACGAGCCCGGCCCCCGCAACCACCCCGGCCGTCGGACCGGCGACCGCGAGCAGCAGCCCCACCAGCAGCGGGCCGCTGACGAACAGCAGTTCCTCGGCGACGGTGTCCAGGCTGTACGCGCGTCGGAGCAGTTCCTGGTCCGGCAGCAGCCGGCGCCAGAGCGTCCGCATCACCGGCCCGAGCGGCGGGGTGCAGGCGCCGGCGGCGACCACCAGAGCACCCGTCAGGACCGGCGGCGCGCCCGGCCGCCAGGTGGTGCCGGCCACCAGGGTCAGCAGCCCGGCGTACAGCGCGGCCATCGGCGGCAGCGCGCGCCGGGGGCCGTACCGGTCGACCAGGGCGGCCCGGGCCGGCGAGAGGAAGACACTGGTCAGCCCGAACAGGGCCAGCACGGTGCCGGCCACCGGGTAGGAGCCGGTGGCGTCCCGGACGGCCAGCATCATGGCGAGCGGGACCATCCCGTACGAGAGCCGGCCCAGCAGGGCGGCGCCGAAGGTGCGGCCGGCGTGTGGGGCGCGCAGGACGGCGGCGTAGGAGGGGGTGGGCGAAGGGACGTAGGAGGGGGTGGGCGAAGACAAGGGAGACGTTCCTCGGCGAAGGCGGGCAGGGCGGGGCCGTACCCGAAGGCGTGCGGGGACACCGGAGCGCCGTGCCCGGTCAGAGGGGGCACGGTCGTGGCGGGTCCGCTACGCACGGGGGAGGAACATGCCCGGAACCGTAGCAGGCCCGCCGTCCAGGTAAGGCCCCACCGTCCAGTAAGGCTTGCCTTGCCAACCGGTCGGACCCGCCCCTGGGGTGAAGTCCTCAGGGTCGTCCTCATGACTGTTCGCCCGGTACGCCATCGCTCAATGGTGGAGGAGGCCACGGCCGAGCTGCGCCGACTGATCGCCACCGGCGAGTGGCCGGTCGGCAGCAAACTGCCCGGTGAGGTGGAGCTGAGCCGACTCCTCGGAGTCGGCCGGACCACCTCGCGCGAGGCGGTCCGGGTGCTGATCGTCGATGGCCAGCTGCGCGCCCGGCAGGGCTCGGGCACGTACGTGGCCGCCGCCTCCCCGGTCTCGGAGTTCGACCGGGAACTGCGACGCTCGGAAGTCTTCGACGTGTACGAGGTCCGGGCGGCGCTGGAGGTGGAGGCGGGCCGGCTGGCCGCGCAGCGGCGCACCGAGACGGACGTCGCCGCGCTCCGGGCGGCGCTGGCCGCCCGGGACGCGGCCGTCGGTCCGGCCGAACTCGTCGAGGCGGACCTGGAACTGCACCGCCAGGTCGTACGGGCGGCGCGCAATCCGGTGCTCGTCCGCCTCTTCGACTCCTTCGTCGACGCGCTGCGCGAAGCGGCCGGCCACGTGGTGGCCGACAGTCAACTCCACGACGGCGTCGAGGAGGAGAGCATCACCCGCGCGCACCGCACCCTGGTCGAGGCGATCGCCGCGGGTGACCCGGACGCCGCCGTCGCGGCGACCCAGGCCAACCTGGACCGCACCCTCGACAGACTGCGCGCGGCGGGAACCGGCCCGCACTGACCCGAGGGCCGCATCCGCGCCCGACCGCGTCCGGCCCGGGCCCGACATCGCTCCCCGGAGCTCCGGCGTGCGTTCGGCCGCGGGAACGGACCCGGAGCGTCTCCCGCCCCCAAGGTTCGGGGATCACCGCGGCGGGCGCCGTTCGCGGGTGGCCGGTGAGCCGTCGCGGTGGAAGGAAGGCCGGTGCGAAAGCAGGCCGCCGTGACGGCCCGGCGGACGGTGGTCGTGCCTGCGTGACGGGCATCGTGTGGTGCCCGATCAGGCAGCACGGGCTGCCTTCACGTCTCTGGTGGCGCCTCTGCCCATCTGTTATCCAGGAGAATGTCCGCCTGCCGTGCGAGAGGGAGAGCATGCGCGTCCAGCAGAGCACACGAACCAATGACGCCGAGAACAGCCGTCCACCGGCCGGCAAGCCGGCAAGCCGGGTCGCGCCGCCTCTCCTGGCCCTCCAGCGCAGCGTCGGCAACGCGGCGGTCGTCCAGATGCTCCACCGAGCCGGACACCCAGGGACTCGGGGACGATCCCGGCCGGGCGAGGAATTCGACGGCCTGCAGGCCGAACATGCCGTTCAGCGCTCCACTGTCCAGGATGTCCTGCGCTCCCCGGGGCGGCCGCTCGACCATGACACCCGCACCGAGATGGAAGGCCGGTTCGGCGCGGACTTCTCGGACGTCCGTGTCCATACGGACGCGGCCGCGCGGGCCTCGGCAGTGGAGGTGGGCGCCCGCGCCTACACCTCCGGCCACCATGTCGTCATCGGCGACGGCGGAGGCGACAAGCACACCCTCGCCCACGAACTCACCCACGTCATCCAGCAACGCCAAGGCCCCGTCGCCGGAAGCGACAACGGCACCGGACTGAAGGTCTCCGACCCTTCCGACCGCTTCGAGCGCGAGGCCGAAGCCAACGCCACCCGCGTCATGCAGCGGTCGGTGCTCCCACCGGCGCGGACCGAGGGCGTGGCCGGCGGAGGCATCCGCGCCGACGTACCGGTGCAGCGCGCGTCGGAGGAGGACCGTCAGGCCACCGAGGCCCTCGCTCACGCGGCGCGCGAGCGCACCGAGCCGTGGGAGCGCGAGGAGTCCGATCCCCACGACATGGAGATCGGCGCTGGGAGGACCGGTGTCCACATCGCCGGCGTCCAGGCCCCCACGGACAAGGTGATGGGCAAGGGCGCGGAATGGTCGGCCGTCGAACTGGAGGAGAAGAAACGGCTCCTGGGCGAGGCGATGGACACCGCGTTCCTCGAATGGAGCAAGCGGTACGACCCCGAGCACGTGTACATCTTCACCGCACCGGAGTACTACTTCAGCGGCGAGGGCACCCACTTCCTGAGTGCGGAGCAGGCGGCCGGCGTGGACGACTGGCTCGCCGACCGCCTGGCGGGTCTGCCCAGCAACTACCTGGTGGTGCCGGGAACCATCGGCCGCCGGCGCGACCTCGACGAGCAGGGATCGGACCTGGCGCGCGCCGACCAGCGGAAGGGCCGGGAGCTGATCCAGGACGAGGTGGACGGCGGCAACGAGTATGCCGAGTTGTCGGCAGCGGAGCTGGAGGAGGTCTGGGAGCAGGGGCCCGCGCTCGACGGCTCGGGCAACGTGACCGTGTTCGACAACTACGCGCGTGTCTTCCAGGGCGGCCAGGGGCCGAAGACCTACACGAAGCGTTTCGAGGCGCCGAGGGAGGGAGGAGCTCCGGACCGTTCGCCGGAGGAGGTGGAGCAGGGCTTCTTCGCCATCGGGAAGGAGAACTTCGAGACCACGGTGAAGGGCGTTCAGGTCCGGCTCCAAATATGCTCGGACAACGCCGCGGAGAGCCTCTGGCACGCACCGTACGAGGGTGTCCACATCCTGGTGGCGGCGCATTTCGGCGACGCGGGGGAGAGCCAGGCCAACATGCACGGGGACACCTTCGTCGTGGCCGACTCGGGACATGCTCAGCTCTTCGAGTCCGACAACCCGGTTGCGCCGGCAGAGAAGGTCAAGGACCGCCGGTACAACGCCAACATGAAGCGGAAGATGACGAGCAAGAGCGCGGAGGCGACCAGCAGGAAGGGCCCGGTCTCGCTGAACTTCTACCGCACGGCGACCCGGAAGCCCACCGCCCAGTAGCCGCCGCGCGGTGCGAGGGCCGCCGTCGCGCAGTGGGCTGAGGAACGCGCTGGGGTCAGGGACGGGTCGCCGGGCGGGCCGAGGCTGGTGAAGACGATGCTCGCGGTCGGCTTCGTGGGGTCCGTTTCTGGATGTCAGGGGCATCCGGTTGGATGAGCACGTGACTGTTCATGACGTAGCCCGCCGGCTCCCTTCCATCGCCGACCTGCGGAACCTGTGCCGCTCACTGGCGATGCTCGATGCGATCTTGAGCCCGGACTGGGAAGGCCGGTACTACTCCTTCAACGCCGGCTGGGCCGACGGCGAGGAGATGGCGTCGATGCGCAACGGGTCGGGGGACGAGTACTCCATCGTGTTCTCGGCTGCCGGGGCCTATGTCCGTGGCTTCGACCACGAAGCACCGATGAGCCCGTACGGCAACGGCGGCGAGCCCTGGCCGGGAGTGATTGACGGGGTTCCGGAGGTCTTCAAGCCCTTCGTCGAGGAGCCGGCGTTCACCGACGAGGACGACGTTCCCGTCGTGACGGCCTGCCTGTGGCGGGAGGCAATGGACGACCGGTGGCGGCACGGCGTGATCGACTTCCCTGCCGAGTGTTCCGACCCCGACGGGGCGACGGGCCTGTTCGAGCTCCTGGTCGACCGTTCGCCGGAAGCGTTCCAGCGCTTCGCCGAGGACTACTACGAGGTTCCCGTGGACCTGGAAGCGGTGCGCGACGTCTACGCCTTGCGACCGCTGAGCCGGAAGCTCGTGTCAGTGCTGAACTCGGAGCTCACCCTCGTGGACCTGGCCGAGGACATCGCCGAGATCGGCTACCCGCAGCCGGTCCGGGACGTGATCCGGGCTTCATGACAGCGACGGGCCCGATAGCGACGAAGCGGTGTGAAACGACCCCGGCGGCCGTCGGGCCGCCGGGGTCGTCGTGAACACTGCGTCGGCCTCACGCTCACGGTGTCGCGCGGGTCGCGGGGCACTCGTGCCGATGGGGCGGGGTCCCACGACGTCGAGGGTCGGGCCTTCGCCGTCCGGGCCTTCGTCGTCCGGGACTTCGGAACCGAGGACGAGGCCGGGTGCCGGGCGGCGCCCGTTTCAGCTTTCCGGACCGCCGAACCAGCGGCCCGCGGCCCGCTCGAACGCTTCACGATCAGGTGTGCGATCGCCTGCCCAGGCGACCACGCCGTCGGGCCGGACCAGCACGGCACCCAATCCGAGGTCGTCCTTCGCCGGACCGGCCGCGTACCGCATCCGGCTCTCCCAGCCCCTCGCCGGACCGTGCAGGCATCGGTCGGCGCTGAAGTCGAGCGTGACGCCCCGTCCGTCCCGCATCAGGTCGCCAAGCCGGGTGCCGTCCTCCAGGCAGAAGTCCGGGGCGCTGCGGCCGACCAGCGGGTGCTCGCTGCCGAGGTCGTAGCGGATGGACGATCCCGATATCCGCTCGAACACGTAGGTCGTTCCGTCCCGGGTTTTGATCAGGTCGCGAATCACCCCTTGGACGGCCTGACCGTGCGGGTCCGGCCGCATGGCCGTCACCTGTGCGCGCGACCAGTCGAGCACCGCCGACCCCACCGGACGGCGCTCGCGGCCGTAGGTGTCGAGAAGTCCGTCCGGCGCCTGTCCGTGCACGGCCGCCGCCAGTTTCCAGCCCAGGTTCAGGGCATCGCCGATGCCGGCGTTGAGTCCCTGCCCGCCCAGGGGCGAGTGGATGTGAGCGGCGTCGCCCGCGAGCAGGACGCGTCCGCGCCGGTAGGCCGTCGTCTGCATCGCCCGATCGGTGAAGGTCGACGCGAGACGGACCTCGCTCAGCGTCACGTCGGTGCCGGACACCCGGCGCAGAACCGTCTGGAGATGGTCGCGCGTCGGCTGCCGCGAGCGGTCGAACGCGCCGTCGTCGAAGTCCAGCATGGCGATGTAGTCCCCCGCGGGCTGGATGTACATGCCCGTGGGCGTCAGATGGAACCCGGGGTTCAGCTTCTCGGGGTCGGCGACGGTGGCGAGCATGATGTAGCCGGTGCACAGCGGCTCGGTCCCGACGAAGTCGAAGCCCGCGAGCCGGCGTACGGTACTGCGTCCGCCGTCGCAGCCGACCAGCCAGCGCGCCGGGTAGGCGTGTTCGCCCGCCTGCGCGATCACGCTTCCGTCGTTGTGCGCGATGGCCGAGACCGTGACGCCGCGCCTGACGTCCACGCCCAGCTCGGACGCCCGCTCGGCCAGCACCGCCTCGATGGCTTCGACGTGTGTCGGCATGCCCTCCGGTGCCGGGTCGGGCAGCCGGTACGGCAGGGCCGCGGAGTCGATCTTGGCCGGGTCGAGCATCATGCCGGCGAAGTGGCCACCGCGACGAGGAACCGACGGCGCGTCCGGTCCCGGGTGCGCGCCGGACTCATCGCCGACGCCCGATGCCTTCAGCAGCGGGTGCAGCATCCCGCGGCGGTAGAACGCCTGGACCGAGGCGGCGGACAGGCCCCGGATGCCGAGCGGCAGCGCCTTGAACGGCGAGCGGGGTTCCGGCTCCCGCTCGAGCACCAGGACCGAGCAGCCCGCGAGGCCGAGCTCGCAGGCGAGGAACAGCCCCACCGGGCCGGCGCCCACGATCACTACGTCATGCACAAGAGATCCCCTTCCCCTGAGTCCACGGCCGGATCGGTACCCGGCGGGACCTCTCGAAGGTCCCAGAGCCCACCTGCATCCGACCGGCGCATCACCGGCAGGCCGCTGACACCCGACCGGCAGCCTCCGGGCACGCCGCCCTCCCCGCGCCCCCGGTCCGTGCCCGGTCCCGGGGTTCGCGCGGCGCGGCCTGGGCAGCGGCACGTGCCGGCGTCGCAGGCGGCCCACTCGGCGAAGGGGCGAGGGGCGCGGCTGAGGACCCGCCGGATGTCCGGGCTGATGCGCAGGATCGGTGGCACGCAGGCGGCGGCGATGCCCGCGTCGATCCAGAACAGTCCTTGCCCGCCGGTGCTGTCGACGAGCGCGATCAGCACGCAGGAGGCCACGATCAGCAGTAGTCCGCCGAGGAAGACGCGGCGCCGTCCGAAGACTGGCCGTGGTCGGCAGCGTAATAGCGCAGGAAGAGCGCTTCGGCGTGGGCCATCCGCTCGATCTCCGACGGTTCGACACTCTCGTTCGGTGCGTGGATCAGGCAGTGGGGCTCCTCGACGCCCATCAGGATCAGTTCAGCGTCGGGGAACGTGCCGGCGAGGGCGTTGCACAGCGGGATCGAGCCGCCCTGGCCGAGGAAGGAGACCGGTTTGCCGTAGGCGTCCCGCACCGCACGGTCGAGAGCGGCGTAAGCCGGGCCGTCCGTGGAGGCACGGAACGCCGAGCCGGTGCCCTCCCGTTCCACCTCGACCCTCGCACCCCACGGTGCCGCTGCCCCGAGGTGAGCGGCCAGCGCGTCGGCCGCGGCAGCGGCGTCCGTGCCGGGCGGCACACGCAGGCTGACCCGGGCCCTGGCCGTGGCGGGGACGGCGGCGGCGGAGCCGACCACCGGCGGGCAGTCGATGCCGAGGACGGTGACGGCCGGGCGCGCCCACAGCCGGTCCGCGACGCTTCCGGAGCCGAGCAGCCCGACCCCGTCCAGCACCCCGGCGTCCGCGCGGAACTGTTGCTCGTCGTAGCCGATCCCCGGCCAGATGCCGTCGTTGTCCAGGCCGTTGACACGGGTGGTGCCGTCGGTGTCGCGCAGGGAGTCCAGCATGCGGATCAGCGCGGCCAGGGCGTCCGGGGCGGGGCCGCCGAACATGCCGGAGTGCAGGTCCCCGGCCAGCGTGGAGACGGTCACGACGACGTTGGCCAGGCCGCGCAGCACGGTCGTCGCGGTGGGGATTCCCACGGCCGCGTTGCCGGTGTCGCAGATGAGCAGCGCGTCCGCCCGCAACTCGTCGGCGTGGTCGGGGACGTAGGCCTCCAGCCCGCCGGTGCCCTGCTCCTCGGAGCCTTCGACCACCAGCTTGAGGCCGACCGGGATGTCGTCGCCCAGTGCGCGCAGAGCCGTGAGGTGCATGACGATGTTGCCCTTGCAGTCGGCCGCGCCGCGCCCGTACCAGCGGCCGTCGCGCTCGGTGAGCTCGAACGGAGGGGACTGCCAGGCGGAGTCGTCGAGGGGCGGCTGCACGTCGTAGTGGCTGTAGAGCAGGACGGTGGGGGCTCCGGGCGGGGCCGGCCGGTGGCCGAGCACCGCGTGGCTGCCGTCCGGGGTCGCCGCGAGCCTGACGTCCTCCAGTCCTGCCTCGGCGAAGGCCGCGGCGACCCATTCGGCGGCGCGCAGGCAGTGCTCGGGCGGGAACTGGCGGGCGTCCGCGACCGAGGGGATCCGGACCAGCTCGGCGAGGTCGGCCTTCGCCCGGGGCATGAGTGCGGCCACCCGGTCGGCGAGGTCGTCGATCGGGTCGTTCGCCGGTCCGGGCTCAGTCATTGATCACGTCCGCGGTCTTGAGGCTGTTGATATTCTTCTGGTAGCCGTCCAGCCTGTCCGGGCAGTACACCTTGATCACCTCGGCGCCGGCCTCGAGGATCCGCTGGTCGGCGATGATCGGGCGCTGTCCGGGGCCGCCTGCTCCATTGGAGAGCTGGACCAGCCAGAGGGCGCGTTTGAGTGCCGAGTTGGGGTCGTCGCAGACGGTGCCTCCGCTGGTGCCGAGGGTGAGGGCGAGGTTCTCGACATTCTGGGGAGGGAAGCCCTGGGCGACGAGGGCGTCGTTCAGTTGGTTCGCCTTTCGGTGGGCCTCGTTGGTGGCTCGCTGCTGGGTGTACGTGAACAGTCCGATGATCATCATGGCGACCAGCACCACGATCGCGCCGATGTAGATCCAGCGGTGCTGGGACCGCATCAGGGTGGGGCTCACGCGGTGCCTCCGTCCACGGGAACGGCGTCCGCGTCGGGCTGGCGCCAACCGGGTTTGCGTGCCTTCAGGAAGCCGAAGGGGATGACCACTCCGAGGAGCAGCAGGCCGCCGCCGACGATGGCGACGTACGACCAGCCGCTGCCGCCGCTGAACTGGGAGGACGGGATGAAGCCGATCACCATGGCCAGCGCGGAGGCGACGAAACCGACCACGCAGAGCGTGGTGAGCACCGGCGCACGGTACCCGCGGGGGTGGTCCGGCAGCTTGCGGCGCAGTTGGATGGCGGCCAGGAACATCAGCAGATACATGATCAGGTAGACCTGGGTGGTGATCACCGAGAAGATCCAGTAGACACTGGACACGTTCGGGATCAGTGCGTACAGCAGGGCGATCACCGTGGTGAGCAGCCCCTGGGTGACCAGAATGTTCTGCTGGATGCCGTGCTTGTTGAGCTTCTGCAGGTAGGGCGGGAGGTAGCCCTCCTGGCGGGAGATCAGCAGCAGGCCCTTGGAGGGGCCGGCCAGCCAGGTGAGCATTCCGCCGAGCGAGGCGGCGCAGAGCGCGAACGCGACGATCGGGACCAGCCAGCCGATGTGGAAGTACTGGAAGAAGGCGTCGAAGGCCTGCATGACTCCGGCGGTGAGGCTGAGCTGGTCGGCCGGGATGACCCAACTGATGGCCAGGGCCGGCAGGATGAAGATCAGCAGCACCATGCCCATGGCCAGGAACATCGACTTCGGGAACTCCTTGGCCGGGTCACGGAGCTTGTTGACGTGGACCGCGTTCATCTCCATGCCGGAGTAGCTGAGGAAGTTGTTCACGATGAGCACCAGGCTGGCGATGCCGGTCCACTCGGGGAGGATGTGCGAGGCGTTCATCGGTGCGGCGGAGGCGTTGCCCTGGCCGAGGAAGACGAACCCGAGCAGGACCAGCAACGTGCCGGGGATCAGCGTGCCGATGATCAGGCCGCCGGAGGCCAGCCCCGCGACGGCGTTCGTGCCGCGGGAGGACACCCAGACACCGGTCCAGTACAGCACCACGATGACGATCGCGGTGTAGACGCCGTTGCTGGCCAGCGCCGGGTTGATCACGTAGGAGATCGTGCTGGCCACGAAGGCCAGCAGGCTGGGGTAGTAGAAGATCGTCATGGCGAACTGGCACCAGACGGCGAGGAAGGCCAGTGGCTTCGACAGCCCCTGCGCCACCCAGTTGTAGACACCGCCGCTCCAGCCGGAGGCCAGCTCGGCCGACACCAGCGCGGTGGGCAGCAGGAACACGATGGCCGGCACCAGGTACAGGAAGACACAGGCGAGGCCGTACACCGCCATGGTGGGCGAGGCACGCAGGCTCGCGACGGAGCTGGTCGTCATCAGCGCCAGCGTCAGCCAGGTGATCTTCTGCGATCCGGCCGCTGCCCGAGCAGCGTCCGCAGCCCGGGCGCTGCTCGATTGCTCGGCATCGTCCGCCGGCACCTCCGAACTGCTCATCGGAACCTCCTGCGCCGCGATCGGCTGTGAGCTGACACCTCACACAGAAGGATCGCCACGATGCACGCCGTCGGCATGCCGGAATGGACCGTCCGAAGCGCGCCGGGCACGCCGCAGGAGCCCGGATCACCCTCGGGCGGCACGGACGGGCGGGGCGACGCGTTCGAGAGCGCCGCCGTCCGAGGCAGTGGGGAAACCGGTAGGGGAGGCGCCTTGAGGGCGGTGGCCCAACAGGGGGCAGGCGGCCGGATGGACGGCGGTGAGCCGAAGGACTCGCACGATCCGGACGAGGTTCCGCGCGGCGACGCCGGGCCGTGGACCGGTCACAGGATTGAGCAAATTCGGTGGGTGGTGGAGCGGAGCCGCTCGTGGCCCGCGTTGCCGCCGGGCTGATCGCCCCACCACCGGGTGTCCGGTGTGATGCCTACGGGCGGGCGCCCTTGATGTTGGGCTGGGTCTTCTGGTTGTAGATCTCCTTGCCGTCCGCGTTGTAGGCGTGGACGTAGGGGGCCGGGGGGAAGGTGTTCGCGTTGGGACCGGTGGAGACGGCCGCGGTGTAGGCGAACGCGCCGCCGGCCATGACGGCCGGGTACTGGGTCGGGTCGTCGCCGTAGCTGATGGTGACCTTGGCGACGTCGGGTGTGTAGTGCCCGGCGCCCAGCGAGAGGTGCTGCCCGGCGCCGGTCGGCGTGCTGAAGCTGTCGAAGAACGAGATCAGGTGGCCGGTGCCCCACAGGCGGTCGTTGATGAACGTCGCCGGGGAGGACATGCTGTTGCCCTGGAGGCCCTTCGACTCGCACTGCACGTACTGGCCGGCGGAGTTGACGGCGACGACCACGCCGTCGGTGTCCGGCGAGGCGACGGGAGCGCGGACCGCGATCACCGCGTGGTACTGCGACGCGTCGGAGCCCAGGCAGGAGGCCAGGATCTCCGCGACGGCCCCGGCCTCGATCGGGGCCGTCGTCGTACTGGTGACCGTGAAAGCCGCCGGGGCGGCAGTCGCACCGGTGACGGCCGAGCCGCTGCCGGGGGCCACCGAGGCGCCGGCCGAGCCGGCGTCGGAGGCCGTGGCGGTGGGCGCACCGGAGGGCTTGTCGTGGGCCGTGGGGGTGGCGGTGGGCGTGGAGTTGCCGGTGGCGGCAGTGGCCATTCCCCCTGCGGTCGCGATGGCTGCGGCGGTGACGGTGGCGGCGATGAGCATGATCGGGCGGATGCGCATGAATCCGTGTCCTTTCCTGCGGGCGTCCGGTTGATGCCAGCACCCCTGTACGCCTCCCGACGCCCGGCAGGTCGCACCCCGCACACGTGATCCAGGTCATAGGTCGTGGGCGCAACGCCGGGGCGGGGCTCGTGCGTACAGGGCGGGAGGCTCAGCCCAGGACGCACGGATCCGCCGCCGCGGCCGAGGAGTGCTTCCTCGCGCGCCGCCTGTGCCGCGAGCCGACGGACAGCCCCGGAAGAGAGGCCCTTGATGACGCCACAGGAGTTCGACGCGTTCTACGCGGCGTCCTTCTCCCGCCTGACCGGGCAGCTCTACGCGATCACCGGCAACTGGTCCGAAGCACAGGACGTGGTCCAGGAGGCGTTCATCCGCGCGTGGGACCGACGGCGCACCTTCGACCCGGGCAACGCCCCGGAGGCATGGATCCGGACCACGGCCCGGCGGCTGGCCCTCTCCCGCTGGCGACGTCTGGCCCGGGGCCTGCACTTGGCCGGACGCCACCACCGCCAGGAACCAGCCACCGTCGAGCCGCCCACCGAGGAGCACCTGGTGCTGGTCGCCGCGCTCCGCGACCTGCCCGAGGCGCAGCGGATCGCTCTGGTCCTGCACCACATGTGCGATCTCTCCGTCGAGCAGGTCGCGGTCGAGACCGGCGCCGGCGTGAGCGCCGTCAAGAGCCGCCTCGCCCGCGGCCGGGCCGCGCTCGCGGCCAGACTCGCCGACCAGACCCCGACCAGCGAGGAAGGGAAGCTCCGTGTCTGACCCCGTCCACGACACCCTCGCCGACCGGCTGCGGCTGCTCGGCACGCAGATGCCCGCACCGGCCCTGCCCGCTGCGGAGATCCGCCGACGCGCCGACCGGCGCCGCCACCGCCGCCACCTCCGACGCGCCCTGGGCGCGACCGCGGCCTGCGCCGCGGCAACCCTGTACCTGGCTCTCCCGTCCGGGCCGCACTCACCGGGACCGCAGCAAGGAGCAGTTGCCACAGAGACCCCTTCCGTGCCGGCTTCCCCCCACCCTCCGGCGGCTTTCACGGTCACCAGTACGACGACGGCCCCGATCGAGGCCGGGGCCGTCGCGGAGATCCTGGCCTCCTGCCTGGGCTCCGACGCGTCGCAGTACCACGCGGTGATCGCGGTCCGCGCTCCCGTCGCCTCGCCGGACACCGACGGCGTGGTCGTCGCCGTCAACTCCGCCGGCCAGTACGTGCAGTGCGAGTCGAAGGGCCTCCAGGGCAACAGCATGTCCTCCCCGGCGACGTTCATCAACGACCGCCTGTGGGGCACCGGCCACCTGATCTCGTTCTTCGACAGCTTCAGCACGCCGACCGGCGCCGGGCAGTTCCTCTCGCTGGGCGCCGGGCACTACACACCCGACGTCGCCAAGGTCACCATCAGCTACGGCGACGACCCGACCCAGTACCCGGCCGTCATGGCCGGCGGCGCGTTCGTCCACACCGCGGCCGTCTCCACCAACCCCGACGGAAACTCCTTCCCCCCGGCCCCCTACGTCCACGCCTACAACGCGGACGGCAAGGAGATCTACAACCAGAAGACCCAGCCCACCGTCAAGAGCGCCCTCCGGTAGACGTCACACCGGACGCCCGGTGGTGGAGCCGTCGCCGGCTGGGGTCTGTTTTCCCCCGCATTACCCGCCTTCTGACGGTGTATTACCTCGACATTACGTCTATGACGAAGCATTCCGGCCAACTTGTCGCCGCACGGGTGACGTGTTTCCAACAAAGATGGCACTGTACCGTCCCATCGCTGCAGCGGCCCTTGCAGTCGCACGCGCACCACCCGCTGCGGTGATCACGTGGAGGTTGTCCCCCACTCGAACCACCAGCTCTACCGGGCGGCACCATCCCTGCCCTCCCGGCTGACTCCGGCCGCACCCACGCGGTCGTCGCAGAAGGAGTTCAGTGTGAATCGATCCTCCCGAAAGACCACCGGCGCGGGCGCGTTGACAGTCGGCGCCGCGATGATCGTGGCTGCTCTGACATCCGGTGTCGCCATCGCCGACGAGACCCCCGCCCAGGCCCCCGCCGAGGTCCGGGCCGCCGCCGGCGCGCTGCCGGTGCAGCTGTCGCCGGAGCAGCGCGGTGAGTTGCTGGCCTCGGCGGACGCGTCGCTGGCGGAGACCGCCAGGTCGCTGAAGCTGGGGTCGAAGGAGGCGCTGGTCGCCAGGGGCGTCACCAAGGACGCCGACGGCAGCGTGCACACCCGCTACGAGCGGACCTTCGACGGACTGCCGGTGCTCGGCGGCGACCTGGTCGTCCACACCGCCGCGGACGGCTCCTCGAAGGGCGTCACCAAGGCCACCGAGGCGGACATCGCCGTCGACACCACCGCCAAGGAGAGCGCCGAGGCGGCGAAGGGCCTCGCGCTCGACAGCGCCGGCAGCGCGAAGGTCGCGGAGCCGGCGGCCGACAGCGCCCGCAAGGTGGTCTGGGCCGCGTCCGGCACCCCGCGCCTCGCGTGGGAGACGGTGGTCACCGGCACGCAGGAGGACGGCACGCCGTCCGAGCTGCACGTCATCACCGACGCCAACTCCGGCAAGAAGATCTTCGAGTACCAGGGCATCGAGACCGGCGTCGGCAACAGCAAGTACTCGGGCCAGGTCACCATCGGCACCTCGGCGGCGGCCGGCGGCGGCTTCGCGCTGACCGACAACACCCGCGGCGGCCACAGCACCTACGACCTGAACGGCACCAGCTCCACCAGGAAGCTGTTCACCAATCCGACCGACACCTGGGGCGACGGCACCGTCTCCAACCGGCAGACCGCCGCCGTGGACGCCGCCTACGGCGCCCAACTCACCTGGGACTACTACAAGAACGTCCACGGCCGCAACGGCATCAAGGACGACGGCGTCGGCGCCTACACCCGGGTCCACTACGGCAACAACTACGTCAACGCGTTCTGGTCCGACAGCTGCTTCTGCATGACCTACGGCGACGGCGCGGGCAACGTCAAGCCGCTGACCTCCATCGACGTCGGCGCCCACGAGATGACCCACGGCGTCACCTCCGCCACCGCGAACCTGATCTACAGCGGCGAGTCCGGCGGCCTGAACGAGGCCACCTCGGACATCATGGCCGCCGCCATCGAGTTCTGGGCCGACAACCCGGAGGACAAGGGCGACTACCTGGTCGGCGAGAAGATCGACATCAGGGGCAACGGCAGCCCGCTGCGCTACATGGACAAGCCCTCCAAGGACGGTCGCTCCAGGGACTCCTGGTCGTCCGACCTCGGCTCCATCGACGTGCACTACTCCTCCGGCCCGGCCAACCACTGGTTCTACCTGGCCTCCGAGGGCAGCGGCAGCAAGACCGTCAACGGCGTGGCCTACGACTCCCCGACCTCCGACGGCCTGCCGGTGGCCGGCATCGGCCGGGACGCGGCCGCCAAGATCTGGTACCGGGCGCTGACCACCTACATGACCTCGTCGACCAACTACGCGGCGGCCCGCACCGCCACCCTGCAGGCCGCCGCCGACCTGTACGGGCCGACCAGCGCGACCTACATGAACACCGCCAACGCCTGGGCGGCCATCAACGTCGGCCCGCGCGTCGTCGACGGCCTCCTGCTGGACCCCGTCGCCAGCCAGATCACCGCGATCGGCGCCCCCGCCGATCTCCAGATCAAGGCCGCCAACTTCAACCCCGGCATCGTCACCTACCACGCGACCGGCCTCCCCGAGGGCCTGACGCTCCACCCGGTCACCGGCCGCGTCACCGGCGTCCCGGCCCTCACCGGCACCTACACGGTCACCGTCACCGCCAAGGCCTCCCACCACAGCAGCCTCGCGACGACGTTCACCTGGAAGGTCTCCCGGGGCATCTTCGCGAACACCACCCCTGTGCAGATTCCGGACGGGGGCCCTGCGATCTTCTCGGACATCGTCATCGACCGGATCCCGGGCCAGGCGCCGAGCGACCTCAAGGTGGGTGTGGACATCAAGCACACCTGGCGCGGTGACCTGGTCGTCGACCTGGTCGGCCCGGACGGCACGGTGTACTCGCTGAAGAAGAGCAACGTCGGCGACTCGGGCGACAACGTCATCGAGACCTACACGGTCGACGCCTCCGCCCAGCTCGCCAACGGCACCTGGCGGCTCCGGGTGCAGGACATGTACCGCACCGACTCGGGCCGCATCGACGGTTGGAAGCTCATCTTCTGACCGTGTCCGTACCGGGCACCGGGCACTGAGCACCGGGCACTGAGCGCTGAGCTCTGAGGTGATCCGGTCGGCGAAGGCACTGACTTCGCCGACCGGATCACCTCTTGGCCGTGCGGCACGGGCCGTCGCCGGGCTCCGGACCACCCCGGCCGGAACCGGCTCCGCTGCCGCCCGCGGTTCGAACGCGCTGAATATTTTCGCAAGATGTTTCTGTTATCGCCGGTCGTCCCTCGTGCTCTCCGGAGTGTCGGAAGGCCCGGACCCCCACACCACAGGGTCCGGGTCATCGCACGAGGAAAGGAACGCGATGGGACACCGGAGCACCGAGCTTCGCCGGCGCAAGCGCCGCAGGCTCACCCGCAGGAGCGCCCTGGTCGCCGCGGCGGTGGCGGCAGGGCTGCTGGCGGGAACGCTCGGCATCCGCACCGCGCTGGAGCCGGCGGCCCTGAACGGCGCCGTCACGGCCGCGGCCGACGGGGTCGACGGTTCGGGGACGCAGGCCGGGCTGGTCGGCTACGACGGCGGACCGGGGGAGACCGGCACCGCCGAGGGGGCCACCCAGGCGCCCGCCCCGAAGCGGGACCAGAAGGCCGCGCCGCTCAAGGCGATACCCAAGGACGAGCCCGAACGCGGCCTGGTCTACGCCGGATTGAGCCTGCCGGGCAGCGACCGCTGCGGCGGCACGCTGGAGGTCACCGGCAGCACCCAGTGCAGCCACGGCCCGGACGTCCCGCCCAAGGGCGTGGACATCCGCCAGGACGTCCCGCCGGTCGCGGCCCCGGTCGCTCGGACGCCCGCGCTCACCGCCGCGGCCGGAGCCCAGGCACCCGCCGCCGCCGACCTGCTGAAGGGCTCCGCGCCCGTCCTGGACGCCACGCAGAAGGCACTGCTCGGCGGCGCCGGTACCGCCGCGGACGCCGCCCCGGCCGGAGCGGACGCGCCCGCCGGGTCGAAGCTGGTCTGCGAGGGCGACGGCAGCAGCGGCAACCGCGTCCAGGTGGTGTACGTCCACAGCCCGGGCAACGACCGCTTCGCCCAGTACCTCGCCTCGTTCAAGAAGTGGGCCGCCGACGTCGACGTCATCTACAACGCCAGCGCCGCGGAGACCGGCGGCGAACGGCACGTCCGCTTCGTCACCGAGTCCGACTGCAGCGCCTCGGTGCTGAACGTGCAGATCTCCGACGCCGAGATCCAGGACTTCAACGCGAGCAACCGGGCCCTCACCGCGCAGGGGTTCAACCGCAAGGACCGCAAGTACATGATGTTCACCGACGCCAAGGTGTACTGCGGGATCGGCACCTTCGCCGGCGACGAGCGCCCCGGCCAGGACAACCTGAGCAACTTCGGTCCCTCGTACGGCCGGACCGACTCCGGGTGCTGGGGCGGCAGCACCGCCGCCCATGAACTCGGCCACAACCTGGGCGCGGTGAACAACAGCGCGCCCAACTCCAGCAAGGCCGGGCACTGCGTCGACGAGTGGGACGTGATGTGCTACTCGGACGCCCCCGACTACCCGCAGATGCGGACCGTCTGCCCGGACCGCGCCCATGACGACCGGCTCGACTGCAACCACGACGACTACTACAACACCTCACCGTCGCCGGGCAGTTACCTCACCACGCACTGGAACGTCGCCAACAACCGCTTCCTCGTCGCCGGTGGCGGCAGCGGCCCCACCCCGACGCCCACCCCGACGCCCACCCCGACTCCGACCGGCACGCCGACCCGCACGCCCTCGCCGTCCCCGACGCCCACCGGCAGCACCACCCCCACGCCGACCGGCTCCCCGTCGCCGACCGCGACCCCGACCGCGACACCGACTGCGACCCCCACTCCGACCGCGACCCCCACGGCGGGCAACACCGGCCCCGCGGTGGCCGTCAGCCAGGTCACCCAGAACTCCGCCGTGCTCAGCTGGACCGCCGTACCCGCCGCAGCCGGCTACGACGTACTGCTGAACGGCCAGGCGATCGGCACCGTCCGCTCGACGGTGGTCGGCGTGGTCCGCCTCGCCCCCGGCACCTCGTACACCGTGGCCGTGGCCGTCCGCGACGCCGCCGGAGCGGTCGGCAAGCCCGGTCGCACCGCCACCTTCCGCACGGTCACCGACACCGGCCGCCCGCAGCCGGGCACGCGCTACACGATGGTCAACGGACTGACCGGGCAGGCCGCCGACCTGTGGGGCAGCTCGATGAACGACGGGACCGTGGCCATCGCCTACCAGCGCACCGGCTACGCCAACCAGAAGTGGCAGTTCGAGGACGCCGGGAAGGGCGCGGTGCGGATCAAGTCCGCGCGCTCCGGCAAGTGCCTGCAGCTCGGCGGCGCCCCGGTGGCCGGTCAGTACGTCGCCCAGCAGCCGTGCTCCGACACGGCCGCGCAGAAGTGGCAGCTCAACGCCGTCGAGGGCGGGTTCACCGTCACCGCGGACGGCGGCTCGCTCGTGCTGGGGCTCAGCACTCGCTGGTACTACGGCGGTTGGCTGCTGGAGCTGCAGCAGGCGAACGGCCGGCCGCAGCAGAACTGGTCGCTCCTGAAGACCACGTAAGCAGGCACCTCCGACCGACCGCGGGCCGCGCGCCCGAGGATCGTGGCCCGGCAGCCCGGCAGCCCGGCAGCCCGGCAGCCCGGTGCCACGGTCCCGTACGTCGCCCGACCCGCGCGCCGGGCGACCCGCGCGCCGGGCGCGGCCACCCGTTCCGGGGCGGCCGCGCCCGGCGCCGCCCCCGTTTCCCGTACCCGTCCTCCCACACCGCCCCGAGGAACACCCGCCATGCGAACCCGCCCGCTCCTCGCCGCCTGCGCCCTCGCGGCCGCGGCCGTCCTGCCCGCCGCCGCACCGGCCGGTGCCCACGGCGACAGCGTCCACCTGGACGTCACCGGCCAGCAGAACGGTCACGTCAGCACCGTCGCCACCTGGGAGAACGACCACGACCCGGTCACCGAGGAGTTCGCCGGCACGCTCTCCGCCACCGCGGCGGACGGCCGGGCGGTGGGCCCCTGGCGACTGGTCGGCGTCCCGGGCCGCCCGGGGACGTACACCACCCGGGAGATCCTGCCCGCCGGGCACTGGCAGGTGACCGTCGACTGCGCCTTCCCCTCGCTCGGCCATGCCCAGCGCGAACTGGACGTGGCGGACGCCGTCATCGACGACCCGGTGCCCGCCGGCACGGCGGCCGCGTCGCCCCCGGCCGGTGTGCCGGCGGCCGCATCGACGGGGACGGGCGCCGGGCCCGTCCCGGTGCCCATCGGAGGGCCGGTGTCCGAGCCCGCTCCCGCCGGTTCCGCACCGACCGCGGCCTCCGGCTCCGCTCGCCACACCTCCGACTCCACCACCTGGGCCGCCGCCGGCACCGCCGTCGCGGCTGTGCTGCTGGCCTGCATCGGGCTCTGGCTCCGCCGGCGCCGCCGGGCCTGAGCCGCCGGCCCCGGCCGCCGGGCGGGCGGACGCGGCCGACGGCGGTCGGGCCCTGTGAGGCGGTGGCCGCGCGGCGGGAGCCCCGTGCAGGTCGGATCGGCGTCTCGGCGTGGGTGCGGAGGTGGGGAGCGCGGCTGACCCTGCGGCCGGCTCCCCACCAGTCGAATACGCAGGTCAGCGGGTGCGGCCCCGCGGCTTGAGCGGGGTGCCGCATGTGGAGCTCGAAACGCTGGAGGGCGGCCCGGTCCGGCCGCCCTCCAGCGTTCCCGAAGTACCTGTTTGTGAGCCTGCCCTGACAGGTTGTCCTCGCCAGCGGCGGTACGGCTGCTCGTCATCGCGGTGCACGGTGGCGCCGCTGGTGTCCACCGGGGGCGCCCTGTTCCTGGCGGGTCGGGGAGGGCCACCGGCTTGGCCTCGTTGGCCGGGAATACGACACCTCAGGGATAAGTGCTCTCCGCCGGCACAACGAGCGCCAAGCTCGGTCGGCTGGACTGCCCCCGCGACCGACACCCATTCCGCAGCGTCCATGCTCGTCGACCGTGTTCGTTCGATTACGGCGAGCCATGGAGCTTCTTGGGGGAGAGCAGCCGATGTCCGACTCGGTGAGGTACACCGTTCAGCCCGACGCGCTGGACCACGTGACCACGGGACTCAGCAACGTCGCAACGGACTTGGCCCCGGCCAACCAGGCCTACACCGCGCAGAAGCCCTATCAGTCAGCCGACTTCGGCGAGTTCGGTGTGGACCAGGCGTGGGCGGGCTTCGACACCAACTGGAGCCAGGAACTGCACGCCGTCTCCCCGAACCGGGAGGGCGGGAGCTGATGCGGCGCGGCCCTCTCCGCTGTGACGGGTGATCCTGGCCGCCGTCGGCCGCGTTCACCCGAACGAGACCTCCGTTCGTGGACACCGCTCAAGATCGGAAGGCCAAGGGCCACTGAGTATTGCCGAGCGCCGTCTGTCCCGGTCGTGCCAGGATGCTCGGCATGTCTACTCGTGCACTGAGCTTCGGCGCGATTGCGGAGGCCTACGAAAGGTTCCGGCCGGGGTATCCCGAAGAGCTCTTCGACCTGGTGCTCGCGTATGCGGGCCGGCCGGTTCGGACGGCCCTGGAGATCGGTGCGGGGACAGGCAAAGCAACCCGCCTGTTCGCCGCGCACGGGGTCGCGGTCACGGCCACGGAACCCGACGCAGCCATGCTCACCGAGCTGCGCAAGACGGTGCCCGCAAACGTGACGACCGTCCGGGCCGCGTTCGAGGAGCTGCGGCCAGGCAAGACCTACGGGTTGGTCTATGCGGCGGCAGCCCTGCATTGGACACGCCCGGAGAGTCGGTGGTCAAGCGTGGCCGCGCTACTGGATCCAGAGGGCGTGGTTGCCTCATTCGGCGGCCCGGTTCAGCTGGCTGACCCAGCTGTCGAGGAAGCTGTGCAGGCCGCACGGGCGCCGTTCCTGGAAAGCGACGAGGTTCCGTCTCCCGACGGGACCGCTCCGGACAAGGCGATGCAGTGGCCGGGCACGGAGCTGCAACGGTCTCAGTTCTTCCTCGACGTTCAGCAGTCCGTCATCAAGCGGCGCCTGACGATGAGCGCTCCTGACTATGTTGGCTACCTGTCGACTGTCTCGGCGTATCTCCAACTGCCGCAATCGAGGCGACAGCAGGCGTACGAGGCGATCACACGGATCCTGCCCGGGACAGTCGAGATCGCCGCCGACATCATCGTCCATCTCGCGCGTCGGCGATCCGAGTAGCGGCGACATTCCTCCTTGGGACCACGCGAGCCGCTGAGACTCCCTGATGGCACGGGCTCATTGGACGCGTCGGCTCCTCGTGGTCGAACGATCGTTGGCCGACAGGGAAGTGGCTCGCGTCGCGGTGCGGTGCACCAGGCCGTCCAGGATGAGGGTCAGGCCGGCCTCGAATGCCGACTCGTGGTCGATCTCGGGCATGTCCACCTGCGGATCCGAGTCGTCGCCGGAGCCGGCATCCGCCTGTTCCTCCAGGACGCTGCCGACCGTGAAACGGCCGGCGGTCAGCATCGCCATCTGCGCGTCCCGCTCAGGCACCCCGGAGGTGACCAGGAAGTCCATCTTGTGGCGGATCCGGTCGAGGTCGCCCGCGGGGGTGCTGCCCGCGTGGAGGCGTGCGCCGTCCCGGCGCAGCAGCAGGGTGCGCCGGAAGCTTCGCGTGTTGTCCAGGAACCAGTCGCACCAGTCGTCGTCGGGCGTCGGCAGCGGGGCGGCCACAGAGTGACCGTCGTCGAACGCTTTCCGGTGCTGCGGGCCACCGGGGCGCAGGTGGACCTCCGGGGGCAGGGCATCGAGGCCGTCGAACGGATGGGGCTCCTTGACGCCGTCCGCAGCAAGCTGGTGGACGAGGCGGGTGTCGCCTTCGTCGACGCGCGCGGCAGGACCAGGGCGACGATCATGGCCAACACCTCCGGCCGGGGCCGGCAGAGCCTCACCTCCGAGTACGAGATCATGCGCGGTGACCTGGTACGCATCCTGCACGACGCGTCGAAGGACGACGCCGAGTACGTCTTCGGCGTGAGCGTGGACGGCTTCGAGCAGGACGGACAGAAGGTCGTCGCGCACTTCTCCGACGGCTCCTTCGGCGAGTTCGACCTCCTGGTCGGCGCCGACGGGCAGGGATCGCGCATCCGGCGGGCGATCCTCCCTGCGGACTGCGACCCGTACTGGCGGATCGGCATCCACATGGCCTACTGGTTCGTGCCGCGCATCGCGTCCGACAGCAACATCCGGGACACCTGCATGGTCCCGGGCGGCCGTCAGATCATGCGCCGCAGCCACAACCCGACCGAGACCCAGGTGTACTTCGTGATGCGGGAGGAATCCGAGGAAGCCTCGGCGATCCACCGGGAACCCGTCGCGCGCCAGCGGGAGTTCTGGGCGAGCAGGTTCCGCGACGCAGGGTGGCAGACCGAGCGCTTCATCGACGGCATGCGGACGAGCCCCTTCTTCTACTCCCAGGAGATCGTCCAGGTCCGAACCGGCACCTGGTCCAAGGGCCGCGTGGTCCTCGCCGGCGATGCCGCCCACTGTGCCTCCCCGTACAGCGGCATGGGGATCTCCGGCGGCCTCGTGGGCGCCTACGTACTGGCCGGCGAGATCAACCGGCACCCGGGCGACCTGCCGACCGCACTGGCGAACTACGACCGCGTGCTGCGGCCCTTCGTCGAGGAGATCCAGGGCGCGGTGAATCCGCGCCTCCTGCGCCTGGGCATGCCGACGACCCGGCGTGCGATCGACATCCTCCAGGCCGCCACCGCACTGGCCTGCTTCCTGCACGTCCCCGATCTCGCGGCGCGCTTCTCGAAGGGCGACCGCGGCGGCGGTTGGCGGCTCCCCGAGCACCCGGCGCCGACCGGCGCCGCCTGAAAGCGGCGGGACATCGGGGGCCGACGGCCGTTGCGAGCAGCGCGGCCAGAAGGACGGCGCTGGTCCGCAGAATGATCAGCGCCCCCTCGACTCCTGCCGCGCAAGGGCCGGCCCGACCTCAAGGCCTGCGAGCTCCGATACAGGGTGGAGCAGTGACCGGCCCCGACGGCGGCCACCGCTTTTCGGTGAAGCGCAGCCTTCGCGACCCGGGGCCGCCGTAGACCGGAAGCGCTGCACGGGCCGGATGGGGTTGTTCGTCGGGGGCGGGCCCTCTTCCTCAACTGACGGGGAGCGCCTATCCTCGCGACCACGCCATGCTCAGGTGGGGGGAGCGAACGTGCCGGTCGAGGCGACGAGTTGGCAGAAGGAGCAGGTCAGTCGAGCCTACGTGCACGCCCTGGCCACCCAGGGTGGCTACACGATCGGCGAATGGAACGTCGACAAGGACGGCGTCGACGTGACCCTTCGCTCCCGTGGGCTGATGATCGACATCCAGCTCAAGTGCACGCAGAGTCCGCGGCTGACGCGGGACGGGTACAGCTTTGACCTCGACATCGCGACGTACGACAAGCTCCGCCATCCCGAACGGTCCGCTCCCGGGCACCTTGCCCTGCTGATCGTTCCGCCGGACATCGGGCGTTGGGTCACTCACCAGCAGGAAGCCATCGTCCTCGCCTGCCACGGGTACTGGGCCTCACTTCAGGGTATGAGCGCTGCGGGCGGACGGTCGACGACCATCAGGATCCCGCGCCAGCAGGAGTTGACGGCGAAGGCCATGGCAACCATGTTCGATGCGGCGCGTCGCATGACCCTGGGCGGCCTGCGGGGGCTGAACTGAGATGGTGGACAGCGCACTCGCCTTCGGCCCCAACGAGATCCGAAGCTATCTGAAGGTCAACGGCTGGGCGCCCGTGGACGGCGGCGAGCTGGCTGAGCTGTGGAGCCTGCCGGGTTTGGCGGACGAGGTCGTCCTCGTGCCGCTCAAGCCGAGCGCACCGGACTTCACCAAGCGTGTGCACATCCTGCTGAACGACCTCGCACGCGTGCAGGAGCAGGAAGCCCGTGCAGTCCACGATGCGATCACCACCGTGTACCACGACGTCACCGATCTACGAGCCTCGCACCCGTCATTGAGTGACGGGTCGATCCCGCTCGAAGCGGGCTACGAGCTGTTCGTCTCCGCGAAGCGTCTGCGCGTGGCCGCGGCAGCCGCCACCCTCCGACGGCAGGGCCACTTCCGCAACTTTCCTTCCCGGGCGCGTGAACAGGCCCGCGAGGTTCGGATCGGCCAGACCCGTCGGGGGTCGTACATCGTGCCGATCATCAGCCAGGCGCGCTCGCCGCTCGAGGTCTACATGCCCGGCCAGAGCGACATCGACGCCGGCGTCGAGGAGGTCCTCTTCGACCGGCGGGTGACCGCGACCATGTCGCGTGCCCTCGGTGTCCTGGAGGACCTGGCCGGAGCCGGGCGCGAGCCGACCCCGAGCGAGATCACCGACAGCGTGGGTGAGGGCGTCTCCTACGAGCTGTGCCAGGCCTTGGCCAAGGTCGTCAACGCCGATTCGGTCAACGCGCTCGACGTCTCCTTCAACTGGTCTCGCGTCGCCGCCCCTCCACCGGGCGCACCGCCCCAGGTGACCTTCAACCAGGATGCGATCGAGATCCTGGACAGGGTGTCCACCCAGCTCAAGACGCGCACCTCCACCAGACAGCACCTGGTCTACGGGGTCGTCACCAACTTGAGCCGCCAACCCGACGACGAGGACGGCCGTGTCGGCGTGCGGACACTGCTCCAACGCCGGATCCGGGTCGTATGGATGACCCTTCCGCCGGATGTCTACCACGTCGCCGTCCGCTGCCATGACGAAGGAGTACCCGTACAGGTCCAAGGCGTCCTGACCAGCCCTCCCGGCGGCCACGCCACGATGGAGGTCAGCCACTTTGGCCCGGATCCCTCGCTGCCGTTGAGTCCGTAGGTGCCTGCCTGCGCGTTCTGACATGGCGGTTCGAGATCCCGCTGAAAGCTCGGTCAGCACCGCGTAGCCACCGCCCGAGGGCACCAAGTTGGCGGATCCGTAACTCGGCAAGTGACGGTACGGGCGTTGCTCGGTCTGAAACGCGAGTATGACCCGTACTTTCGCCGACGTTGATTGACGGGACCGACCCGCCAGCACGCCGAACCGTTCAGTGTGCAGCGATCGCCGCCACTTTGCGCGCGTCGACAGGCCTGCGGGCAGGAGGCCGTGTGGGCCGGTTCGATGAGCCAGCCTACAGCTCGGCGTCGTCAGGGTATGCGAAGACGGCCAGGATTGATCCCGGCAGGGCACCGCTCACCATAGGCCGAGCTTCTCGACGACGTTGGCGGGCTTCGGCAACGCGGGACTCGCGAGGCCGGCGAGGGTGACGGGAACGTCGACGTCGCGGCGTACCGTGATCATTTCTTCCCAGCGGAGCACGTCGGCCCACGCGGCGGTGATCGCGGCGCCTTTGGCTCCGGTCAGCCGTCCTGAGCCGGGAAGGTCGAGCAGTGGCATGCCGTCGTGCAGCAGGGGGGCGGCGACCTTCGGGCCGATGCCGTGGACGCCGGGATGTTGTCGGCTTTGTCGCCGGTCAGGGCGCGGAAGGCCGGCCACTGGGCGGGGGTCACACCGAATCGGGCGATGACCTCGTCGGCGGTGATGATCCGCTGGGAGGACTTTCGGGAGCGGTTGAGGACGCGCACGTGGTCGTCGAGGAGCTGGTAGAAATCCATGTCCCGCGACATGATCAGGACCGGCCGGGAGGTCGCGGCCCGGGCGGCGAGAGTGGCGATGACGTCGTCGGCTTCGGCGTTCTCGACTTCGACCCACCGGACCCCGCTCGCATCCAGGCGGTCCTTCACCGGTGCACGCCGGTGGTGCAGGCGCCGCAGGTGGAGCCGCAGCCGTCGTCGGTGAGGACCTGCAGGCTGGCCGCGTCGGCGGTCTCGACGGTGCGCACGTGGAGGGCGAACTCGTCGCCGCTGACGACGGCCGTGGTGGCCTTGGTCTCGGCCGGGATCATCTGAGCCATGGTGGCTCCTCCTTGAGGGTTTCCCTTGCGGGACCTGGAGCCGGGGCGCGGGTGCGCCCCGTGTCACCAGGAGTCGGTGGGGCGGCAATGCCGCGGGTCGAGGGACGGCTGCCCTCCGAGGGTGAGCGAGCCCGCGGAAACTCCTGCGGGGTCCTCGTGAGGGGCGAGGAGGCTGGTAGGGCAGCGGGAGTGGGGGAAGCCGGGCCCGAGACCGGGCGCAGGGTGTGGATCGCCCAGCGCCCGCAGTATCAGCCACTCACCCGAGAAGGCGGTGCGCCCGTGCAGCAGAGGGTGGTTGTCCAGCACGACGCCCTGTCCAGGGGCCAGCCGAAGCCGCTGGGTGTTGCAGTCGATTGCCTGGCGCAGTGCGGGCAGGTGCGCCTGGGCATCGGGCGAGAACCGGGCCAGGTCGTCCTGGCGCAGCCGCAACTGCCACCGCTCGGCGGGCAACTGCTGGAACACCGGGGCGAAGCGGCCACTCGACCCGCCGAAGTAGGCGGCCCGTTCTGCGGAGAATGCCTCGATGGCGGCAGGGTGCTGCACGGCCAGCTCGGCGAGGACGGCCCGGTGGCCCCAGATCCGTGCGGAGTCGAGCCGAGCTTGTGGCAGGCGAGGCTCAGGTCGGTACGCCGTAGGCGGTGGAACATCGGCCACATGTCGTGGACCAGGACCGTGGCGGCCTGGTGCTCGCCGAGGGTGCGGGCGGCGGCGAGGGCGAGCAGGACCGCAGGGGAGACGGCCTCCAGCCACTCCAGGGCGGTGCGGTCGTCGGTGATGTGCACTGGCTCGGCAGGATGGTGGCGGTGCTGGCGCGGAAGGACGCGGTGGTGCGGGGTGAGTCGCTGGACGGTGTCCTGGGCGGTGGCGATCAGGTGATCGAGGTAGCGCTGCACCACGAGCCGCCGGGTGTCTGCCTGGTCACGGATCAGGTCCCGGATGTGGGGGCGGATGCTGTAGATGTCGCCGCGTACGGGATGGTGGACGGTGTGTTCCAGCAGGTGCCGGGCCACGAGTTCGCGCAGCAGTTGCAGAGTTCGGCCGGCGGGCGTCGAGGTGGCGGCGGCCACGGTGAGGTGGTCGAGATTGGGCGAGGGAATCAGTGCGGCGTCCCGGAGCAGGCGCGCTTCGGGTTCGGGTAGCGATGCGAGGGCGACGGTGGCGGTAGCGGGGACACTGTCCAAGTCGCTTGCGGCGAGCGCGGTGTGTGAGGCGAGTGAGCGTGCGGGGTTGAGGACGACCGTGCCGGCGGCCAGGGCCAGGGCCAGGGCCAGGGGGATGCCCTGGCAGGTTCGAGCGAGGGCCTCGGCGGCGGCCTGCTCGGCGCGCACCCGGTCCTCGCCGAGGATTCGGCTGAGCAACCGGAGAGCGTGGGCGGGCGCGAGCGGGCCCGGATGGTGGCGGTGATCCGCCGCCGGGAAGCGGACCAGAACAGCGGGCCTGGTGCTCGGGGCTCGACCTGGCCGGCAGGAGCTGCTCCCCGCACCGACGGGCGGGCCCTGAAGCACCCTCGAAGGTCGAGCGGGGACGTGCCGGAGGCACCGCACGGTGTGCGGTGCCTCCGGTGGAGCGGACGTGGCGCGGGGTCAGGCGCTGAGGAGGTAGTAGCCGCCGTGGCCGGTGCAGCCGGCCCCCCAGTAGGCGCCCGAACGGAAGCCCGGCGGGATCGGCGAGTTGGGACAGGTGACCAGGCCGGCCTTCGCGATCTGGTGGTACCAGGCACCGACGTTGTTGCAGCCGTAGACCACGTAGCCGGTCACGACGTAGCCCGGGACGATCGGGGAGCCGCCGCAGGTCCAGATCCCGTCCTTGACGAGGTTGTGCCGCCAGGCGCCCATCCCGTTGCAGCCGTACTTGATGTAGTCGGTGAGGACGTACCCCGAGATGATCGGGGAGCCGCCGCAGCTGTAGAGGCCGTCCGCCTCCGGCTGCTGGAACCAGGAGCCCCAGCCGCTGCAGCCGTCCTTGTTGTAGGCGGTGATGACCCATCCGTCCGGGATGGCGGCTCCGGAGCAGGCCCACTGGCCGGCGGTGGCACTGGTGACGCCGGCCGGCTGGGCGGCCGCGGTCGACGTGCCGGCGGCGGTGCCCGCGAGGACGAACGAGGCGATGAGCGCGAGCGCGCCCAGGGTGGCGCCTGTGCCGCGGCGGACGACCGCGCGGGCGAGGCGCTTCCAGAGGGGACGAGGATGCATGGTCGGTTCACTCCAGTCCTGGCGGCGGGCATGATGGATGCCCGCTGGTCGGGGGGGATGGCCGAGCGGTGAATCGGGCCTCACCTTAGTGGGGAGGCAGTGTGGGTGTCCGGTGTTTGGACAGTGAAGCCCAACGGCGGCAGTGCCGCGGTCGCCGGCCCCCGGGCGGACGTCCTCGCGCCGGACGGTTCCGCCGGGGCCGACCGCCTCGTGGGGGCGAGGTCGCCCTTGGCTAGGCTCGGGGCCATGTGGAGACAGTCGGTGCGGGAAGTCTTTCCCGGTGCGGGGCTTCGGGAGCCGGTCGGGACGTCCGAGATCGTCGAGGCCGAGAGGCGGCTGGGGCGAGCCCTGCCGGCGGACCTCGGGCTGCTGCTGTCGGAGAGCGACGGGGTGCTCGGCCACAATCACGTGGACACCGTCTGGACCCTCGATCGGATCGTCGAGCAGAACCTCCGCTTCTGGTCCGACGAGACCTTCGCCCAGCTCTACATGTCCTTCGACGCCCTCCTGTTCTTCGGCGACAACGGGGGCGGCGACCAGTTCGCCTTCGTGCGGAAGCCGCAGCGCCCGGACGTGTTCGTCTGGGAGCACGAGAGCGACAGTCGCCGGTGGGTGGCCAACGACCTGCGCGACTACCTCGGCCGTTCGCTGCGCGTCGGCGGGGACGACTGGTACCGGCTGTAACCGGAAGGGTCCGCCGGCAGGCCCCGTGGGCGCGGAACCGGGCCCCGGGGGTGGGCGTCCGTCCTTCACGACGGTGGCCGATGATCAAGGCTGTCGGCCGTCCCCGTGGGGAGGGGCACCGTGACGGACCGTAGGTCGAAGAGCGCGTCGCCCGCCGGCAGGGGCCGTTGGCGTCGCGCCGCGCTGGTCGGGTGCGGGGTGCTGCTGCTGGGCCCGGCCGTGCTCGCGGCGGTGCGGCTGTTCGGGTGGGACGACGGCACGGTGTGGGCCCTGCCGATGGCCGGGCTGCCGTACGCGGCGCTGCTCAGTGTGCTGCTGCTGGTGGCGGTGGCGGTGCTGCGCGGGCGGTGGCTGACCGGGGTCGCGGTGGCGCTGGTGGTGCTGCAACTGTGGTGGCTGATAACCCGGTTCGTCCCGGGCGGGGCCGAGGCGCCGGCCGACGCGCCCCGGCTGCGGGTGGCGACCAGTAACAACTTCATGGGGCAGGTCTCGCCGAAGTCCCTGGTCGACCTGGTGCGCGACCAGCGGATCGACGTGCTCGCGGTCGAGGAGCAGAGCGACTCCGCCGCCGACGCGCTGGACGCGGCCGGCATCCGCGCCCTGCTGCCGCACCGCGAGCGGCCGGCCGGCACCGACACCGCGCTCTACACCCGGCTGCCCGTCGGCTCCGCCGCCGACCCGGCCTGGCCGACCACCAACCTGACCGTCGACGTCGGCGGCCGTCCGGTGCAGCTGGTCGCCGTGCACACCTACTACCCGCTCGGCGACGCCCGCCGCTGGGCCGAGGGACTGCACGACCTGCGCGCCGCCGCGCCCGGGCGCACCCGCAATGCGGTCCTGCTGGGGGACTTCAACGCCACCCTCGACCACAAGCCGATGCGCGACCTGATCGGCACCGGCCTGACCGACACCCACGAGGAACTCGGCGCGGGCCTCTTCCCGACCTGGCCGCAGGACCACCCCGACTACCGCGTCCCGGCCGCGATCCAGATCGACCACGTCCTGCACGGCCCGGCACTGACCGCCGTCGACGTCTCCGAGCACTCCCTGCCGCGCAGCGACCACCGCGCCGTGGTGGCCGAACTCGCCGTCCTGCGCTGAACGCTGAGCGCGGGAAGGGCGGAGCGGCGGGGACGGCGTGTGCCCCGCCCCGCCCACGGCACCCGCGTGGTCGACACCGGTCGGCGGGGCGGATCTCCTTCGCCCCGTGGCCTGTTGGCGGAGACCGTCGTGTGTCCTGGACGGCAGCGAAGGGCGGCTCCCCGGCGGCGCGCCCGGTACCGGCAGGACGGGCGGGACCGGCGCGACGGGCAGCGCGGACACGGTGCTGATCGTGGTGCGCGGGCCGAGCGGCGCCGGCAAGTCCAGTACCGCCGCGCGGCTTCGCGCCGTGTACAGCCGCGGCATCGCCGTCGTCGGCCAGGACGTTCTGCGGCGTGAGGTGCTGAGGAGCGGGACGTCGCCGGCGCTCCGGACAGCGGGACCGATGCACGCGGGCGCTTGACGACGTTCGGATCGGACATTCGGAACTCCCGGAGAGCAAGGGGACTCAGGCGAAGAACGGGGGTGTGCGGCGCCGGCCGAGGGACGCTGCCGATCGGCGCTGCGGAGGGTGCTCAGGCCGAGAGGGTGAAGTCGTCGTGGCCGTGGGCGGCCTTGGTGCACGCCCGCTCGGTGATGGCCTTGGTGGCGCGGGAGGAAGCCGGGCCGATCTCCTTGGCCGAGCGTCTCGTCGAGGACGCACAGGGCGGGCGGGTCGAGCCGGCCGCCGTTGCGTTCGGCGACGATGACGGCGGCGCGCATCACCGCATCGGCCGCCGGTTCTCGCGGCGACGCCCGACGATGACTTCCCCGGCTCCGTGAGCGCCCCGATCGATTCTGACGGACCGTCAGCAAACTCGGCATTGAGTCAGCATGGGTCCTGTCAGACGCTGTCGCGGATGGTCGAACGGGGTCACGCGTCGAGTGCGGAAGCGAGTGCCGACAGGGATGCTTCGGGGTGAGCTTGGGGAGGCTCCGGCTCGGGGGTGCGGTGGACCCGGTCGCCGCACCCCCGATTGCGTAACCCGCGGGTCAGCGGGTGCGTCCGCGCGGCTTGAGCGGGGTGCCGGGGAGTTCCGGGGCGGGGAGGCGGTCGCCGGGGTAGCCCTCGACGGCGCCGAAGCGGTCGGTGGCGGCCTGCCACTCGTCGCGGGCCTGGACGATGTCCTCGTGGGTGCGGCCGATGAAGTTCCACCACATACCACGTGATTTGCGTTTCTTCCCAGGTCAGGGGTGTGGCGGACCATCTGCGGTCAGCAAAACGTCAGCATCGGACGGGATGGAGACCGCAGACGATGGCCCCGAGGACCCTGGCCCGCGGCATGGGCACCTTCTTCAAGGCCTGCGAGCACCCGCAGGCGCGGTGGTCGAAGTGTCCGCACACCTACGTGATCCGGTTCCGCAACGCCTCCGGGCGGCAGACCGAGGAGTCCGGCTTCGCCACCCAGGACAAGGCGATCGACCGGCTCACCGAGATCGACCAGGCGAAGCGCGAGAACCCCTGGAGCCAGAGCAAGGCGGAGCGCAACCGCAAGTACGGTGCGATGAACTTCGGCGCCTACGTCGAGGAGTGGAAGGTCGGCCAGTGCACGCTCGCCCTGGCATCGCTGAGGCACCTCGACTCCTTGCTGGGGCACTACCTCTACCCGGCCTTCCAGAGCCGCCGGATGGCCACCTTCGACCACAAGGTCGTCGATGCCTTCATCCGGACCATGGAGCGCAACGGTGTCGGCCCGGCCACCCAGTCCAACGCCTTCGACAAGCTCAAGTCGATCCTGCTCGACGCCCACCGCCTCGGTCTCTACCCGGAGAACCCGCGTGACGGAGTCACCCCGCCCCAGTACGACCCGAAGCGTGCCGTCATCCCGTCGCTCCTCCAACTCGGCGGGATACGCGAAGCCGGCGACGAAACCTTCAACCTCGTCGCCGAGCTGATGAGCGACTGTGGGCGGCGCAACGGAGAGGCCCTCGCTGCCAACCTCAACAATATCGTCGCCGACGACGTCTACCGCGTCACCGAGCAGGTCAACCAGACGACCAAGGACTACGGGCCGCTCAAGCACCGCAAGGAGGGCGACTACCGGGACGTCCCGCTTCCGGCCCGGACCCGGCTCAGCCTGCTGTCGTACGCGGACACCTACGGCACCATCGACGACTACCTGCTCCGTCACCCGCTCGACATCGCGAAGCCCTACCCGTCCTACTACCTGCAGAACCAGTGGGACCGGATCAAGCGGGCGGGCGACGTCGACATCCCCGACGGCATGACGCTCTACGGCCTGCGCCACTTCTTCGCCTCGAACTGCCTCAGCCACAACATCCCCATCACGGACGTTGCCGAGTGGATGGGGCACAAGCGCATCGACGTGACGTTCAAGATCCACCGCCACCTGATGCCCGGCTCCATCGGCCACGCTGCCAGGTACTCGACCTCGGACTCGCGGCCTGAAGCATCGTGGGGCCCTGTTCGTCGCCGAACAGGGCCCCACATGTGTCGCTGTCCGACGTCAGCCGCCGGACATCCGCTGCTGCTTCACCCAGGCGTGGACTCGGTGACCTTGAACTGCAGCCCCGCATTGCGCCCGCTCCCGAAGCGGTACGGGACGAGACCGGCCTTGGACGCCTCGCGGTAGACCCACTGGACGGACATGTTCAGGTGCTCTGCGGTCTGCTGGACGGTCATGAACTGTGTGGACACGGACTCTCCTCAGGACTGGGTGGATTGCCACAGGTGTCCAAAGTTGCTTCCGTAGTGGCGGTTTGGGAGTGCTGTGGTCTCGTGGTACGTTGCCATCGCCATGCAGGCCCGGGCTCCAGTGCCGGGTCTGACAGCGCCGCTCGGTCGACCATGCGCGAGGATTCGTAGTCCGAGCGACACGTTGCTGTGCGGATTCTCCCTATCCCTGGTGGCGCTGACGCACGAGTGTGCGCGGTGGCACCGCTCATGAGAGGTCCGGCAGGACAGAACGATGGTCAACTCCTTCATTGCGCACACCAGCCCGGGGCGTAGCCGGGTCTTCGCCCTCCGCAAGGACCCGCACGACCGCCTGGAGGCGATCACCACGCTGGGAGGGGACGACGTTCGGCTGACCGAGGACCTTGTCGGGGCGCTCAACACGTACTTGGCGGACCGAGACGACGTCGCGCTGCAGGCTGTGCTGGACAGCCTCCCCAAGGCTGTCCAGATGGCCACGAGGCGGTACCTCAAGGACGAGTGCCCGCCGGCGATGGGAGCCTTCACCAGCTTTGGGCCGATCGAGATCGTCCGCGAGGCTGTCTACTTCAGCCGGATCGATGACGAGCTCGAAGACTATCTCGAAGGCGCCTACGCGATCGGCCTTGGAATCCGTATGTCGAACGAGCGCGGCAGCGACGGTGACGTTGACTGGGTCGTCCAGCTCCGCAATGAGGAGGTCTCGGTGCCGGCCAGCGCCGAGCCACGTTCGTGGGAACTCCCGGCCGGGGTCGGTCTCCTGAACGCCTGGACGAGCAAGGAGCCGCATCCCGGGCTGGGGCTCGTTCGTGCTGTCCTCGGCGTGGCAGCCGGTGCGAGCGCCGAGGGGCGCTGGGTGAGGGTGCACACGCTGCTGCACAGCCACCGAGATGTCGATTATGAGGGCAGCGGGACCTCGGAGTTCGTCGTGGACGTCTTCAACGCGCCGATTCCGCAGCAGGACCCCGAAGACTAGACCGCCACGACACCGTGTCGTCCGCTGGAGATACTGGGACTCGCCGGCGGGCGGCGCGGCGGAGAGGCGCCAGCGTCGGCGGGTGGCGCGGCTACAGAAGGTCTCCGCTCTGCCACCCGGGCGGTACCTTGGGCAGGCCGATCAGGACGTCGAGGCTTAGACCGTGTCCTATGTGGTGAGTTGGGCCAGTCGCTTGTAGCAGTAGATGGTGACGGCGAGGCCGAGAAAGGCCAGGTAGTTGCGGGGATCACGCTCGTAGCGGTGGTTGAGCCGGCGGTAGCCGGTCAGCCATGACATCGTCCGTTCGATGACCCACTTGTGCGGTGCTTCTGCCAGCGTGCGGGCACCTGGCCAACACCAACGTCGCCCTGCTGCTGGTCGTCGCGGTGGTGGCGATGGCCGCCGTGGGGCACCGGCTGGTCGGTGCCGTCGCCGCGCTGAGTGCCGCCGCGTGGTTCGACTTCTTCTTCACCGCCCCCTACGAACGGTTCGGCATCAGCGATTCGTCCCACACCACGACGGCGGTGCTGCTGCTCGCGGTCGGCCTCGCGGTGTCCCAACTCGCCGCCAGAGCACGCCGGTTCGAGGTCATTGCCGTCACTGACGCCGGCCACCTCACGCGGATCCACGACGCGGCCGTCCTGGCCAGCTCGAAGCCCGCCCCGACCGTGGTGGACCACGTCCGCGACGAGCTGGTGGACCTACTGGGCCTGCGGGCCTGCCGGTTAGAGTGCGGCTCCCTGATCGGCCACCCGCCGCGCGTGGAACACGACGGGTCCGTCGTCGCCGGCCGCAAGATCTGGCCGACCGAGGAACTGGGCCTGCCCGCCGAAGAGGTGGAGCTACGCGTGTTCGGCGGCAACGGACGCACATCGGCCGCTACATGCTCGACCCCGTCCCCGGCAGCCGCCCCGACCGCCAGACCCTCCTGGTCGCGGTCACCCTGGCCGACCAGGCCGGCGCGGCACTGGAGAACTCCACGGGGCACGTGACGGCTGCGTGACCTCAGGTCGGAAGCCGGGAATGCCTGAACTCCATCAGGTGATCAGGGGCTGACGGCCCACCGGCCGACCCGCGTCGGCTCGGGCCGGAGGGTGATCCTGGTCGCGCTCCCGGAAAGGGTCGTCTGTGGGGTCTCCGCGCTGCGGTCGGTTCGCGCGGTTGATTTTTGGTCATTGACCAACTTCAATGGATGCAGAAGTTGGTCAATGACCAAAACTGGAGGTGGACGATGCCCGGAATCAAGGCACTGGTCTCCGGCGCCGGCATCGCAGGCCCGGCACTCGCCTACTGGCTGGCGAGGTACGGGGCGCAGGTCACGGTCGTCGAGTCCGCGCCGGCGCGCCGCACCGGCGGGCAGCTGATCGACATCCGCGGGTGCGGACGCGACGTGATCGCCCGGGCGGGACTGGCCGAGGCTGTCCGCGCCGCGCGGACGGGCTCGGACGGGCTGTCGTTCGTGGACGCACACGGGCGGCGGCAGGCATCGGTACGGTCGGACGGCTTCGGCGGGGACGGACCGGTGACCGACACGGAGATCCTGCGGGGCGCGTTGGTGGAGATCCTCCACGAGGCGACCGGCGGCTCGGTCGAGTACGTCTTCGGTGACCGCATCGCCGCGCTCGACGACCGGCGCGACGGCGTGCACGTCGACTTCGAGAAGTCCGCACCGCGCCGCTTCGACGTCGTGGTCGGGGCCGACGGCCTGCGATCGGGCGTGCGCGCCCTCGCGTTCGGCGCGGAGGGCGCGCGGCTGCGCCACCTCGGCCACTACCTGTCGTTCTGGACCGCGGGGAACACGTTGGGGCTGCGCGATTGGACCGAGGTGTACTCCGAACCTGGCCGCACCATCGGCGCCCGCACCGTGAACGACAACACGCAGCTGATGGCGCTCCTCTCCTTCCGTTCCGCCCCGTTCCGTTACGACCCGCGCGACACCACCGCGCTGAAGACCGTCGTACGCTCGCGCGCCGCCGGGATGCGCTGGCACGCCGACGAGCTGATCGCCCAGCTCGACAGCACCCCGGACTTCTACTTCGACGCGTGCAGCCAGGTCACCCTGCCGCACTGGTCCTCGGGCCGCACCGCCCTGGTGGGCGACGCCGCGTTCTGCGCCTCGCCCATGTCCGGGCACGGCACGACCATCGCGCTCGTCGGGGCCTACGTGCTCGCCGGTGAGCTGGCCCGGGCGCAGGGGGACGTGACGGCCGGGCTGCGGGCGTACGAGGAGCGGCTGCGGCCGTGGATCACCCGCGTCCAGCGGTTCGGGCAGGACAACGGCAAAGCGATGACGCCGCGGACCCCGGCCGGCATCGCGTTCCGGCGCGGCGTGATGGCCCTCCAGGAGCGGCTGCCGCTCGGCGGTCTGCTGCTGCGCGACCAGATCAGCCTGTCGAACGGCTTCGCGCTGCCCGACTACAGTCCCTACGAGAGGACACGGCCATGATCGAGCATGTCGACCCGCCCACGCTGGCCCCTCCGATCGGCGGCCTCTACCACCATCTCGCGATCGCCCGCTCGGGAACCGTCGTCGCGATCGCGGGACACGCCCTGGACGCCGAGGGCCGGCTCGTCGGCGAAGGCGACCACCAGGCCCAGGCCGAGCAGGCGTTCCGCAACCTCGCCACCGCACTGGCCGCGGTCGGCTGCGGCCCGCTCGACCTGCTGAAGAACACCATCCACGTCGTGGGGCACCGCCCCGAACTGGTCGAGCGGGTCTTCGCGGCCGGCCGGCGGGCCTTCGGCGGCCACTGGCCCCGCACCGCGAGCACGCTCATCGGGGTCCAGACCCTCGGCCGGCCCGAATGGCTCATCGAGGTCGACGGCCTGGCCGTCATCTCCGCAGGCCCTCCGCGCTCACCCGGCACGGCCGGCCGGCGCCGGCCGTCAGCGAGGAACACAGGAGCACAACATGACCACGAGGACGAAGACCTGGTTCATCACCGGCGCCTCCAAGGGATTCGGCAGGCAGTGGACCGAAGCCGCCCTGGAGCGGGGCGACCTCGTCACTGCGACGAGCCGTACCCCCGGCGCGTTCGACGACCTGGCCGAGGCCCACGGCGACAGCCTGCTGCCGCTCCGGCTGGACGTCACCGACCGCGCGGCCGTCCACGCCGCCGTGCGCCGGGCGGCCGACCGCTTCGGCCGCCTCGACGTCGTCGTCAACAATGCCGGCTACGGCCTGTTCGGCATGGTCGAGGAGATCAGCGAAGAGCAGGCCCGGGCGCAGATCGAGGTGAACCTGCTCGCCCCGCTGTGGGTCACCCAGGCCGCGCTGCCCCACCTGCGCGCCCAGGGCGGCGGACACATCATCCAGGTCTCCTCGATCGCCGGCATCTTCTCCCTGCCGGGCCTGGGCGTCTACCACGCCTCGAAGTACGGCCTGGAGGGATTCACCGCCAGCCTCGCCGAGGAGGTCAGGGGCCTCGGCATCAAGGTCACCCTCGTCGAACCCGCCGGATACTCCACCAACTGGGCCGGGCCCTCCGCCGTCCACGCCGAACCACTGCCCGCCTACGACGCTTTCCGCGCCGCCATGCAGCGCCCGGCCGGAGTGCGCGGCGAACCGGCCGCCACCCGCGCGGCGATCCTCACCGTCGTCGACGCCGACGAGCCGCCCCTGCGGATCTTCTTCGGCAAGGGGCCCCTCGACGTGATCCGGGCCGAGTACGCCTCCCGCATCGAGGAGTGGGAGCGATGGGACGCGGTGTCCCAGGCCGCGTTCGGCGCCTGAAAAGGTCGCTGAACAGGGCGCTGAACAGGCCGCTGAACAGGCCGCTTGTATCATGAGCCGGTCAATCGCCGGTGGGTGACGGAGAACGGAACGGAACACGAGGATGCGCTGGACGCTGGACGACGTGATCGAAGCTGCGTTCACCACGCTCGAAGCCGACGGCCTCGACAAGCTGACGCTGCGCGGGGTCGCCCGCACTCTCGGTTCCCACCTCAACTCGGTGAGCTCGTACGTGAAGACGAAGCAGACACTCATCGAGACGATGGCCGACCACATCGTCGGCTCCGTCGACGTCACCCACCTGCCGGACGAGCCCGTCGAACGGGCCCGCACCGTCGCCACCCGCTACCGGGACGCCCTGCTCGCCCACCGCGACGGCGGCCGCCTGGTCGCCGGCACCTTCACCGGCACCGGCAAGACCCTGCGCGTCGCCGACAGCCTCGCCGGCGCCCTGCTGGACGCCGGACACCCCGAACCGGATGCCGCCCGCCTGTGCTGGTCGATCGTCTACTTCACCCTCGGTCTCACCCAGGAACAGCAGACCCCCTCCGACTACCCCCGCGGCTCGTTCCACGATCTCGTGGCCAGCGGCAGCTACCCCGCCCTCGCCCGGATCGGCGAAGACCTGATGGTCACGGATTCCTTCGACAACCGCTTCCACTACGGACTGTCACGGCTGCTGCCCCCGAGAGCCTGAACCCGCGAACAGGAGGCGCGACGACACCTTGCCCTCGGGTGAGGAAGGCGACGACCATCCGGGACCGGTCGGCGTTGCGGACGCGGACGAACGGTACGGACGGGGTGGTGGCGGCCTGTCGGTTCCGGAAGGGCACGGTTCAGTTCCGGAAGGACACGGTGAGGTTGGCGTAGCCGCGGAAGGTGAGGCGGTCGCGGCGGACTGCCGTGCCGGTGCGCCGCATGGCGGGCAGGCGCTCCAGCAGCAGCGGGAGTGCCAGTCGCGCCTCCGTACGGGCCAGCGTCGAGCCGAGGCAGTAATGTGCGCCGGCGCCGAAGGAGAGCGACGGCGGGGAGTCCCGGAACGGGTCGAACCGGTCGGGGGCGGCGAAGTGCGCCGGATCGTGGTTCCCCGCCCCGAGGAGCAGAAGGATGTGGCTGCCCTTCTCGATGCTGCCGATGCCGTCGATCTCGATCGGCTCGGGTGCCCACCGGCTGGTGAGTTGCAGGGGCGCGTCGAGGCGCGACACCTCTTCGATGTACCGGTCGGCGAGGTCCGGTTCCGTCCGCAGCCGCGCGGCGTGGCCGGGGTGGTCCAGCAGGACGCCCAGGCTGTTGCCGAGGAGGTTGGCGGAGGTCTCGAAGCCAGCCAGCAGCAGGAACACCAGGTTCACGACGAGTTCGCGGGTGGACAGTTCGCTGGTGTCGCGGTCGTGTGCCAGCGCCAGCGCGGTGATCAGGTCCTCGCCGGGTTCAGTGCGCCGCAGCCGGGTCAGCTCGCTGACGTACGCTTCCAGTTCGAGGGCCGCGCGGTCGGCCGCGGTGGCGGGGCCGCCGGGCCGGAACGGCTCCAGGACGGCGGTCGTCTCCTGGGCGCGCTCGCGCAACCACTGGTGTTCGCCGGCCGGGACGCCGAGCAGCGTGCCGATGACCCGGATCGTCAGCGGGTAGGCGAACTCGGCCATGAGGTCCACGGCCTCGCCGTTGCGGCCGATCCGGACCAGGTGGTCGGCGAGGCCCACTGCTTGCGCCGAGACGACCTCCTTCAGCCGGTCCGTCCGACGGGGTGAGAAGGCGTCTGCGGCGAGCCGCCGGACGCGGGTATGGTCGGGCCCGTTGGCCTTCATCATGGAATCCGCGATCAGGCGTGCGGCGGCGCCGTCCGGCCAGCCCCGGACCTCCAGGCGCGGGTCCCGCAGCAGTGCGTTGACGGCGTCGTACCCGGTCGCCGCGTAGAAGTCCGGTCGCAGGCGCACCACCGGCCCGTGGGACCGGAGGGCGGCGTACGCGGGATAGGGGTCCTGGCGGCCGGCGGGTGACGCCAGGTACTGAAGTGCTTCGCCGAGCAGCATGCCGGGATTCCTCACGTGGAGAGCGGTCGACCGGGTGGACGGTGTGGTGTGGACGCCCAGGGTTCAGGAGTACTGGATCAGCTGGAGCCGTGGCGGCATCGTCCAGTCGTGGGGTTCGAAGGCGATGCGGGTGAGCGGCACGGTGGCGGCGGAATCGGTCATAATCCCTTCCAGGGCGTCCTGTTGGCCTGGTTCGAGGAAACCCCAGAACAGGCTGTGCCAGACCACCGTGCGCACGGACGGATCGGCGGGCGTCGCCAGCTCGCGCCGCAGCCAACCGACCGCATCCGCCTGTTCCACCCGGACCGGGGTGCGAGCGGCGAGGTCGAGCGCGTCGTCGAGGGCGGCGCGCAGGAAGGTGTGCTCGAAGGGCAGGTAGCTCCGTACGGTCTGCGCGTCGGCCTGATCGGCGGGGTCGCGGGGACGCAGGTCGCAGCCGGCGCGCGCCACGATCCGGATGCTTCCGGGATCCGGACCGTGGGCGGGAAGCCGGACCGGTGAGGCGGGGTCGCCCCACTCCCAGCCGGGCCCGAACCACCGGTAGCGGTCGATCAGCAGGTTGAGTCCGGCGCAGGCGCCGAGTTCGAGCAGTCGGATCCGCGGGGCCCGCAGCAGTGCGAGTCCGTGCAGCAGCGTCGCGGCCCGGACGGGCTCGTGCTGCTGCACCGGGTTGTCCAGAGCGGTGGTGATCTCGGCGGGGTGATCGGCGATCGCCGTGACGAAGAGGTCCCAGGACCGGTCGGTGCCGCGCGGTTCGAGTCCGTCCGCCGCACTCGACTCGGCCAGGTGTGCGGTCAGCCCGGGAAGCCGCCCGGCGGTCAGCAGCCCCTGGACCCCGGCCAGGGCCCGGACGGTGAACAGGGGCGTGCCGGCCTGGGGGTGCTGTCCGATCAGGCGGGTCACCGGCCCGCCGTGCTCGACGTCGTCGGCGAGCCTGGCGAGCAGCCCCGACGCGAAGGGAGCGGCCCCGGCGGACCGTACGGCCATCGACCGCAGTATCTCCGGCCGGTCGATCAACTCGCGCACGGGGAGACTCCGTTCGGCACTGCTCGGGCCGAGGTGTGGACCAGACCGTGCAGCAGCTCCCGGTACGGGCCGTGCGGAGCGAGCCGGTCGATCACCGCGCAGCAGTGCCGCCGCAGCGACTCGACCCGGCGCCCGTAGCCGTCGAGGACGGACGGATCCCGCAGCGCGGCCCGCAGCTCCCCGCGGGCGCCCGGATCGGTGCCGGCCCGGGCACGCAGGTCCAGCAGGTGATCCCGGTGCGCGGGTGCGGAGACTTCGAGGGCGTGGGCCAGCAGGAGGGTGCGGGTGCCGTTGGCCAGATCCTCGAACTCCTGTGCAGGGCTGGGGACTCCGTCATTGCCGAGCTGTCGCAGGACACCGAAGAGTTCGCCGAAGGTCCGCCAGGACCGCAGTGCCCCGGGCCGGTCGGTGGCGAGCCTGGCCGCCATCACCGCGTCGCGGCCGTAGGCGGCACCGCTCTTGCCCCGGTAGCAGACCATCACGGACCGCCACGTCACGGCACCGTCCATCGGCTCGGCGATGTCGGCCAACTGGCCCTCCAGTGCGTCCAGCGCGGTGCGGACCAGCTCCTGCTCCCAAGCGAGGCGGATGTCCGGGGCTGTCGACTGCCGGTCGACCACCCAGTGGGGCAGTGTGCTCCCGCAGGCCACGGCTGCCAGGATGGTGCGCGCCAGTTCGGACCTGCCCGAAGATGCGGCCGGGCGCTGGTCGCCGTCGGCGAGGTCGTCGAGGGCTTCGGCCCCCGCCCACCACAGCCGCGAGACCGCACACACCGCGGCGGCCGGCCGGGGCTCGCCGGTGATCGCCCCGAGGACGGCCATGCCGAGGAGACGGAAGGGACTTCGTCCGCCGCCGTCCGCCGCCAGCAGGCCGGTGACCGCGTCCGCCAGGCCAGGGTGGTCGCGGCGCAGATACTCCAGCACCACGGCGATCTCCGCGCTCACGGCCGCGAACCAGTCGGGGGGAACCGTCAGCGGTTCGGCAGTCTCGGTGGGATTCATCGATGTGTCCTCGCGGTCGGGCCCGCCGGCGCTCCGGCGGCGATTTGCGGTGCGGGGGAGGGCCCGCACCCGCCCGGGGTACCGGGCGAGCGCGGGCCGGGGAACCGATCAGCAGAAGTTGAAGTTCCAATCGCCCGTCGCCGCGATCCGCTGGTCCGCGCAGGACGACGGCGCGCTCGGGGCGGTGGGCTGCTCACCCTCCAGCAGGCGCTCCGCCGCCTCGATCACGTCGAAGGTGTTCTCCTCAAGCATGTTCTGCGACACCGCAGTTCTCCTCTCAGGAAAGTGGACCGCCGGCCATCCGCCGACTGCGGGTGCGCCAGGGACCGGGACTGGCTGAGACGCTACGGAGGCGGGAGTCCGGACGGTTGTACGTCAGTGCACGGGAGATGTCCCAGGAGGGAAGGAGAACTGACGGTCAGTCGATTCTCTGTCGTGCCGATGAACCCCGCCCCGGCTCCTTCGGCATGCCGGCCTGGCAGCGGGTTCTGGCCGACCGGTGACTGGACGGCAAACAGTTGCTGACCGGGATCACCAGGGGCGAGAGGACGGCGGGATCGTCTTCGCCGGTGACCTCGGCTGCGGCGGCGAGCCAGTGGCGGCTGCTCAGGCGGGACTCGGCTTGCCGAGCATGGCGCAGATCGCCGCCTGCACCAGCGCCTGCTCGGCGGCGGCGGCCCCGGGGGTCGTGGCCAGTCCGAAGACGGTGGGAACCAGAACGGTCACGGTGCCGTGCCCGGTGGCGTCGGTGTAGGCCTCGCTGGAGTAGCCGGCGGCCTGGCCGTCGTGGCCCCACACCGCGCCGCAGGGGAAGACGACCCTGCGCAGTCCCAGGCCGTAGCCGTTCCCGGCCGGCCGACTCGGGTCCTCGGGGACGGTGGTCTTCATCTCGTCGAGCTGGGCGGCGGGCAGCAGCCTGCCGGACAGCAGGGCCTGCTGGAAGCGGGCCCAGTCGGCGGAGGTGGACACGATTCCGCCCGCTGCCCACAGGGTGCTGTGATTGATCGCGGTGGTGTCGACCCATGTACCGCGCGCCGGGCCCGCGAACGAGGTCCCGGTGGGGACTCCGGGAGGCAGGTACGGGGCGAGGTGCTCGGCGTCGGGTTCGTAGCCGTGGGCCTGGCGGCGGCTGGTCGCGGGGCTGTCGGCGAGGTAGGTACGGGCCAGGCCCAGGGGGCGCGCGATGCGCTGCCGGACGAGGGTGCCCAGGTAGGTGCCGGTGGCCTCCTCCAGGATCAGGCCCAGCGCGATGTAGTTGGTGTTGCTGTAGGAGAACCGGCGCCCCGGCGGGAACAGCGCCGGGTGCCGAACGCCTGCGGCCAGCAGCTCGCGTGGCGTCCACTGCCGGGTGTCCTGGCCGAGGAAGGCGGCGAGGACGGCGGGGTCGTTCGTGTAGTTGAAGAGGCCGCTGGTGTGGTTGAGCAGCATCTGCACGGTGATTGCGCTGCCACCCGGAATCAGGTCTGGCAGCCAGGCGTCCAAGGGGTCGGTCAGCTTCAGCCGGCGCTCGGCGACCAGTGGCACCAGTTGTGGCGCGAGGGCGGGGCCGAGGCGCTGGCGTCACGCGGCCCGGCCGGGTCGCGGTGCCGGTTGTCTCCGCGCTGCTTGGAGAAGCTCGCCGCCTACCTGGGCCGGGGGCCGGCCGCGCACGGCTGGGCAGAGGACCAGGTGTGGACGGCTGCGCGGGTTGCCACGCTGATCGGGCACAAGTTCCACGTGTCGTACAGCGTCTCGGGTGCCACGAGGCTGATGCACCGGCTCGGCTTCAGCCCGCTTGTCCCCGCACGCAGGGTGGCCGAGCGCGGCGAGCAGGCCGTCACCGTGTGGAAGGAGGCGACCTGAGTGGAGGTGAACGAGCTCGGGCGGCCTTCGAAGGCTGCATCTGCTTCGAAGGCGAAGTAGGCTTCACCGCCGTCCGACCGGAGGTCGCACCTGGGGCCGACGAGGCCTTACCCCGGTTGTGACCGTCAGTGGCCGCCTCCCGGGATGCCTGTCCGTGGCCCGCGCGATCCTGTGCCGGCCGCGCGTGCTGCTGCTCGACGAGCCCACCGCCGGGCTCGACCGGCCGGCCGCCGAGGGGCTGCTGTGCGAGCTTCGCCGGGTGCTACCCGACTCGGTCCTGATCCCGTCCTGCGGGACCAGGACCTCGCGCTGCTCCCGTGGGGCCCGGACGTCACCGTCCACCTGATCGGCGTGTCGGCGCATCAGTCGGCCTGCGGCACCGGGGGAATCCCGCGCGCGGAGAGGTTCGTCCCGCGCAGGACGGGGGGCGGGGAGGCGTCTCCGGGGCAGCCCGTGACGCTGCCGAAGTGGTCGGACCCGTTCTGCCGCGCCCCCCGGGGCCCCGACGACGCCCTTCCCGTTCCTTCCGGGGCGGTCAGGGAGCCGTGGCGGGCGACGCCGTGACGGCGGAGGCGAAGTCGGGGTGCACGCCCAGCTGGGCGAGCATGACGCTGAGCCCGACGTAGCAGTTGAATTCCTTGACCTTCCCGTTCTGGACGTACCAGAAGTCGGCGGTGGGGATGCCGAGCCGGGCGCCGGTGGCCCATACGGTGCCGGCGGGCGTCTCGAAGGGGCCGGTGACGGTGCCCTCGATCGTCAGCTCGACGGCGACCACGTCGCCCATGACGTGGACCCGGTGGAGTTCGCGGTGGATGTCGGGCGCCAGGGCGCCCATGAAGGCGACCTGGTCGCCGAGGTGCTCGCCGCGGTAGCTCTCGCCCGCGACGACGTTGTTGAACACGCCGTCCTCGGTGAAGAGATCGATGAAGCCCCGCACGTCGAGGACATCGCCCTCGGCCGCGTGGTAGGCGGCCCGGACTACGGTTTCTGCGTCAGCGGTCATCGCACTTTCCTCTTTCATGAAGGAAATCAAATGCTTGCTTGAAATTATGGGGATGCGCCGACGGCTTAGTCAAGCAGTTGCTTGAATGGTTCTGACTGCAGGGGAGTCCGCTCAGGTCAGCTGGTGCGAGAGAAGCCGTGGAACGCCCCCGCCAGGACGGGTAGCAGCTGCTGCTCGATCCGCTCGGCCGACTCGGTGGCCAGTTCGGCGCCGACGGGTGCCAGGGCGAGCCAGTTGAGCAGGCCGGCGGCGCAGCGCGTGCGGAAGATCAGTTCCCGCTCGTCGACGCCGGGCAGGTTGGCCGCCAGCACCCGGACGGCGTCCCGGCGGGTCCGTTCGAACTTTCCGGTCAGGCGCTCCCAGCCCTGCGGCGGGTCGATCCCGACCCGTGCCACCGTGCGCATCACGGCCAGCTCCTGCCCTCCGGCGGCCAGCGCGCGCACCATGGGGTGGGCGAACGCCGCCGCGAGCTCCCGGAGTGTCGACCCGGGGCCGAGGGGGTCGAGCGCCCGGATCTGCGCGTCCAGGTACCGTTCCAGTGCGTGTTCGATCGCCGCGTCGCAGAGTGCCTTCAGAGATCCGAAGTGGTAGCTCACCGCAGCGACGTTGGCACCCGCGCGGTCGGTGATCTCGCGGAGCGTCACGCCATCCTGGCCGCGCTCCGCGATCAGTTCCAGGGCTGCCGTCACCAGGCCGTCCCGGGTCCGCTGGCCGGCCTCTCGGCGTAGATCCGTCTTCTGTTCCCGCACCACGGTCCGGACTCAAGCAGGCGCCCGCGTTGATTGTCAAGCGACTGCTTGAGTTCTTGGCGCCCGGCCTGGCGGGCGGGTCGTTCCAGGTGCCGTCGCGCCTCCTGCAGTACGGTCTGTTGCGGTCAGGTTCCGCGGAACATCGGCCCGGCAGTCGCGGCGGGCTCGGTCCCCGGGCCTCACGGCGTGCTGACGGTGCTGGGGCCCAGTCGGGCTGGAAGCGCGGCCGGCCGGGCCGGAGGTCCATCTGCTGGGTGCAGATCCAGCCGTTGACCGTGGTCGCCAGCTCGATGCCGTTGGTGCTGTAGGTCGCCGAGACCTCGCCGGTGAGGTACAGGGCGCCGGGGATCCTTCCTTGATCAGCGAGTCGATGACCCGTGATGCGGACTTCCGGATCTGGTGGGCCGACCACCGGGTGCGCGGCCCCCGGCAGCTCACCAAGACCTACGGCCACCCGCTGGCCGGCCCGCTGACCCTCGACGTCCAGCAGTTCACCGTCGACACCCGGCCCGACCAGCAACTGATCGCCTACACCGCACCTCCCGGATCGCCGGCCCACGAGGGGCTGCGGTTCCTCCTCCAGTGGGCACCGGCTCCGCGCGGATGACGTCGGCGCATGGAGCCCGTACGGAAACGTCGTTGGAATCCCGGGCAGGCCGCAGCCCTGGCCGAGCTGCTCCGGCCGGAGGTCGGCCGGAGCACCACCCCGGTGAACACCGCGGGGCGTCCGCCTCGGCCCGGCGGGCGCCAAGCGCCCGGGGAGCCCTCCGAGGCCCCGATCGCCGCCGTCGGCTGACGCGTTTCCCGGCGGCATCACCCGTCCGGGCGTTTGACTTGGGGGATGGACGAGAGGCTGGTCGGTCGCGAGTACGAACTGGGGCGGCTCGGTGACTTCCTGGCGGACATCCCGCGTACCGGCGGGTCGCTGGTACTGGTGGGAGAGCCGGGTGTGGGGAAGACCGCGTTGCTCGCCGAGGTGTGCCGGGCCGGCGGGGCGGCCGGACTGCGGGTGCTGCGGAGCGCGGGTGCGCAATTCCGGGCGCAGGCAGGCTACGGCGCCCTGCGGCAGTTGGTGGCGTCGGCTCCCGAGTGCCGGGCGGCGGCCGCGGACGTACCGGCCCTCGCTGCGGTCCTCGGTCTGGAACGGGAAACGGCGCCCGGGCACGAGGACGTGGCGCGGGCGGTGCTGTGCCTGGTGGCTTCGCTCTCGCTCACCCGGCCCACCCTGATGGTGCTGGACGACGCGCAGTGGCTCGACGGGGCCAGCGCCGTCGTCCTGGAGCGGGTGGCGCGTCGACTGCCCGGAACGGGCACGGGGATGGTCTGCGCGGTCCGCCCGGGGGAGGAGAGCTTCTTCGACCACGTCGGACTCCCCCTGCACGAGCTGCGGCCCCTCGGCGAGGCCGCGTCCGAGGAACTGCTCGTCCGCCGCTTCCCTGCGCTGGCGCCACGGGTGAGGCGCCGCCTGATGGCCGAGGCGGAGGGCAACCCGCTGGCGCTGCTGGAACTGCCGACCGCGCTCACGGACGCCCAGCGGGCTGCCTCTCTTCCTCTGCCGACCCGCCTCCCGCTGACCCAGCGCCTGCAGGCCGCGTTCGCCTCGCGGATCAGGGGCCTGCCGGCCGTCACCCGGCACCTGCTGCTCGTGGCGGCCCTGGACGGCACCGGCAACCTGCTGGTCCTGCGCCGGGCGGTGGCCGGGCGGTGCGACCCGAAGCACCTGGCCCCGGCGGAGCGCGGACAACTCGTCCGCATCGACGAGACGACCGGTCGGCTGGAGTTCCGGCACCCGCTGGTGCGATCGGCGGTCGTCGGGCTGTCGACCGGCGATCAGCGGCGCCATGTTCACCGCGCGCTCGCGGAAGCCTGGGGCGCGGCTGCCGAGCAACGTGTCCGGCACCTGGCACTCGCCGCGGTCGAGCCGGACGAACGGATCGCGGCACTCCTGGAGGAGTCCGCAGAGCTCGGTGCCCGCCGGGGCGACGGGCCGAGCGCTGTGGCGGCCCTGGTGCGGGCCGCCGACCTGAGTCCGACCGGGGCGGACCGGGCCCGACGGCTCGCGAGGGCCGCGTACGTCGGCGCCAACCTCACCGGCGAGCTGCGCGAGGTGCCGGCCCGGCTGGACACCGCCCGGCAGGCTGCCCCGGAGGCGGCTTCGCCGGCCGCCGCGGTGGCCACCGCGATGTACCTGCTCAATAGCCACGGGGACATCGACACCGCCCACCGGCTGCTGCACGGCGCGATCACGCTGCTGCCCGAACCGTACGACCTGACCGACGCCACTCTTCTCGAAGCGCTGTCCACCCTGCTGATGGTCTGCGTCCACGGCGGCAGAAGCGAGCTGTGGGCCGACTTCGACGTGACGCTGTCGAGGTGCGTGGCGGTCCCGGACACCCTGCACCTGCTGCGGACCACCTTCGCCGACCCGGCCCGGGCCCGACCGTCCGACTGGGACCGCCTCGACGCCGCCGTCGCGGCCCTGTCCGGCACGTCCGACCCGGTGCGGATCGTCCGGATCGCCACTGCGGGCGCCTACGCGGACCGACTCGGCGCCATCGAGGAGCCGCTGCGGTACACCGCCCGCGGCGGTCGCACCGGGGAGAACGACTTCACCGCCATCCAGGCCTCCTTCCTGTGGGGCAGCCACGCCTGGTTCACCGGGCAGTGGCCGGAGCTCCGCGAGGTGGTCGGCCACGGACTCGACCTGTGCGAGGAGTTGCAGTACCCGCTGCGCTCCTGGACCGGGAAGTACCTGCTCGCCTGTGTCTCCGCGGTCTGCGCCGACTACACGACGGCCGGGAGGCTCGCAGACCAGATGGACCAGTGGGCCGGGTCCCGCCGCGGCCGTGCCGTCGGCTGCTACGCCGCCCACGCCAGAACTCTGATCGCCCTGTCACAGGGCGACTACGAAGCGGCCTACCGCCATGCGTGCGCGATCTCGCCGGCCGGATCGTTCGCGTCCTTCGCCGGACACGCGCTGTGGGCGGTCCTCGACCTGGTGGAGGCCGCGGCGCGCAGCGGTCGCCACGAGGAGGCCCGGGCGCATGTCGCGGCGGCCCGCGAGGCAGGGCTGGCAGCCGTCTCGCCGAGACTGGGCATGGTGCTGCTCGCCTCGGCCGCCCTGGCCGCCGAGGACGACCGCGAGGCTGTCGCCGGATTCGAGCGGGCGCTGGCCGTGGACGGAGCGGAGCGCTGGCCCTTCGACCTGGCCCGGATCCGTCTTCACCACGGCGAGCACCTGCGCCGCACGAGAGCGGCGGCCCGGGCCCGGCACCACCTGGCGGCCGCGGCCGACACCTTCCGGCGACTGGGTGCGACCCCGTGGGAGGAGCGGGCGGACCGGGAACTACGTGCCACCGGCGGCCACCGGGACAGCGGCCCGGTCGGTTCCGGCGCCCCGTTGACGCCCCAGCAGCGGAAGATCGCACACCTGGCAGCAGTCGGCCTCACCAACAAGGAGATCGGCGAGCGGCTGTTCCTGTCCCCGCGCACCGTGTCCACCCACCTCCACCAGCTCTTCCCGAAGCTCGGAGTGACCTCCCGCGCCGCCCTGCGCGACGCACTCGACCGGCTGGAGCCGCCGGGGCCCGGGCCGGACTACGTCGGATGACGGAAGCGGCCGTACGGGGGGCCACTCCTACCATGTCCTGACGCCCAGTCATTTTCAGGGTACGGGAAAGCATTTCGGGCAAAGGGAAAAGGGAGAACCGATGAGTGAGCAGGAACGCCGCGAGAACGTCGTCCTCGTCCACGGAGGCTTCGTGGACGGCTCCGGATGGCAGGGCGTGTACGAGCGGCTGACCGGAGCCGGGTTCCGGGTGAGCGTCGTGCAGAACCCCACGCTGTCGCTGGAGGACGACGTCGCCGCCACCCGCCGGGTGCTCGACACACTGGACGGACCGGCCGTCCTGGTCGGCCACTCCTACGGCGGTGCGGTGATCACCGAGGCCGGCAATCACCCGAAGGTGACGGACCTCGTCTACATCGCGGCGTTCGCCCCCGACAAGAGCGAGTCGGTGAACACCCTGATCTCCGACCCGGCGCCGGGCGCCCCGGTGCCGCCGATCCTGCCGCCCCGGGACGGCTTCCTGTTCCTGGACCGGGAGGAGTTCGCCGCCTCCTTCGCCGCCGACGTTCCCGCCGAGCTGGCCGCCTTCATGGCCGACTCCCAGGTCCCCTGGGGCGTCGACGCCCTCGCCGGCGCCGTCTCCCAGCCCGCCTGGCGCACCAAGCCCAGTTGGTACCTGGTGGCGGCCGACGACCGCATGATCCCGCCGCCCGCCCAGCGCGCCATGGCCGAGCGGGCCGGCGCCCGCACCTCCGAGGTGCCCGGCAGTCACGCCGTCTACGTCTCCAGGCCGGACGCGGTGGCCGACTTCATCCGACAGGCCGCCGAGCACTGACGGAACGCCTTTCGAGCCGGGACCGTCCGACGCGCGCGGGCGGGGAGCGACCGTCCGCCGCCCGCGCCCGTCCCCGAGAACCGCTGCAAGTGAGGAACCGACACGAGTAGGCTCTCGGCGCACTGCCGGTCGCCTGGCCGTTCCTGCGCAACATCGTCGACCACAACCAGGTTACCGGCGTGCCGTTCACCGACCACCGCTCGCCGAGTGCCTCGCTGCCGGCGCGCGGGCCTTCGGCTGGTCCCGGCGGCGCCCGCCACGCACGCGGCGCGAGGGCGATCTGTTGATCGGGATGGGCAGGGCCGCCGGCCACCCCGGGATCGACGGCCAGGTCCACCACGGCCTGCACCACGTCCCAGCCGCCCGGACTGGAGCGGGTCATCGGCTGGCGGACGAACAGTCGCAGCGGCGCCGTCCGGCGCGGATGGGCGCTGCTCCGCGTGCTGTCGCCGCGGGCTCCTCGGAGGGCGTTGGCCGAGGAAGGGCCTTAACATGCCGATGGGGCAGGGGGCCGCGCCCAGGAGATCCCGAGGAGTTTGGCAATGACTGTCCAGTCGCACCGTCCGTGCGCGTACCATGCTCGGCCGATGCGGATGCACTGGCACCTGTGGCCGCATGGGCAGGCCACCCGGCAGCATCCGCACCCGCCGACGGTCCCCGGCGTCACCACCCACCTGGCGGAGGCGGCGGCCGCGCTGCACAGCCTCGGTGAGGACGACGACCAAGAGCGCACGGCGATCCTGCGGACCGCGCGCCGGGCGACCGACACCGCGCTCGGCGTGCTCGCCGCCCTGGGCGCCGCCTCCGGCCCCCGCCGGCTGGAGCTGCTGCGCGACTCGGTCCGTGCGGCGCACGGCACGGTGGAGTCGGGCAAGACGGCGATCTACCAGAGCACCGGCACCCGTCTCGGCTGAGCCTGCCAGTGATGCCGGACGGTTTCAGCGCGGGTGACACCGCTTTCGTACTCGTCAGTGCGGCCCTGGTCATGCTGATGACCCCTGGGCTGGCGTTCTTCTACGGCGGGATGGTCAGGGTCAAGAGCACGCTGAACATGTTGTCGATGTGCTTCGTCGTGCTGGCGATCGTCAGCGTGCTGTGGGTGCTCTACGGTTACTCGCTCAGCTTCGGCCCCGACGCCTTCCACGGCCTGATCGGCAACCTCGACCACCTGGGGATGCGCGGCATCGGGCTGAACGACCTGCACGGCTCGATCCCGGTCACCGTGTTCGCCGCGTTCCAGCTGATGTTCGCGGTGATCACCCCGGCGCTGGTCAGTGGCGCGATCGCGGACCGCGCCAGGTTCGCGGCCTGGGGACTGTTCGTCGCGCTCTGGGGCACGCTGGTCTACTTCCCGGTCGCGCACTGGGTGTTCAGCACCGACCACGGGCGCGGCGGCTGGTTGGTCGACCGGGTGGGTGTGATCGACTTCGCCGGCGGCACCGCGGTGCATGTCAACGCCGGGGTCGCGGGCCTGGCACTCTGTCTGGTGCTTGACAGGCGCGTCGGTTTCAGTAAGAGCCCGATGCGCCCGCACAGCCTGCCGCTGGTGATGCTCGGCTCCGGGTTGCTCTGGTTCGGCTGGTTCGGCTTCAACGCGGGCTCGGCGCTGGCCGCGAACGGTATCGCCGGTGCGGCGTTCCTGAACACCCAGACCGCCGCTGCCGCCGCGATGCTCGGTTGGCTGGCGTACGTGCGGGCGAGGAACGGTGCCTTCACCTCGCTGGGTGCCGCCTCCGGGGCGGTGGCCGGCCTGGTTGCCATCACCCCGGCCTGTGGTTCGGTCTCGACGCTCGGTGCCGTCGTGATCGGGCTGGTCGCGGGCGCGGTCTGTGCCGCCGCGGTCAGCCTGAAGTACCGGCTGGGCTTCGACGACTCACTCGACGTGGTCGGCGTGCACGCGGTCGGCGGGGCGATCGGCTCGCTGCTGATCGGCTTCCTCGCCACCGGGAACGTCGCCCAGAACGCCAAGGGCCTGTTCTACGGGGGCGGGTTCGGACAACTCGGCAAGCAGGCGGTCGGAGTCGCGGTCGTCGCCGGATACTCCTTCGCGCTCTCCTGGCTGCTCGGCCGGGCGATCCAGAGGACCATCGGCTTCCGGGTCACCGAAGAGGTCGAGGTGGACGGCATCGACCAGACCGAGCACGCCGAGACCGCCTACGACTTCACCGCGGCGGGGGCTCCCCGGCCCGGGCCCTCGCCGTCCGGACCGCGGTGGCGAAGTGTGACGGGCGGCCTGGCGACGGCGGTGCGGAAGGCGTGGAAGAGGAACACCCCGTAGACGGCGAAACCCACCCGGGACCCTCAGGACCGTGAACGCGTGGGACGGCGGCGGGCTCACCGCAGAGAGCGGATCGCCGGACTCATGGCAACCAGGCCGGCACCGGCCAGGACGGCGCCGCCGCAGGACAGGAACAGCACCGTCGTGCCGTACGGGAGCAGGGCGCCCGCCACCACGTAGGAGAACGGGTCGAACGCGACCGTGGCCAGCACGACGAGGCTGAGCACGCGGCCCAGCAGGCGCTCGGGCACCCGTTCCTGCAGGGTGGCCACGACGACCACTCCGAGGAACCCGGAACCGAGGCCGATGAGCGAGAGGACCGCCGTCGCGGCGGCGACATGCGTGACGGCGGAGAGCCCGGCCATGCCCGCGCCGATCGCCGCGACGCCGCCGACCACGGTCCGGCCGCGCCTGGCCGGGGGCCGCCACCCGGCCACCACCGAGCCGGCCAGGGAGCCGACGCCGAAGCCGGAGAGCACGACGCCCAGGGCCCCGGCGCCGCCGAGGCGTTGGTCGGCGAGCACCGCCCCGCCCACGAGTACGGGGCCGACGACGGCGATGTTGATCAGGGCGACGGCTGCCAGCATCCCGCGCACCAGGGGTTCCCGCCAGGCGTACCCCAAACCCGCCCGCAGCGCGCGCGCACTGCTGAGCGGCTCACCGTCGGGAGCGTCCGGTACCGGGGCGTTCCCGGCGCCCGCGCCACGCCGTACCGCGCGGGCGAGAGTGCCGAGGGCGACGGCGGCCGACGCGGCCGTCGCCGCGATCCCGCCGAGCGTCGCGGTGAAGCCGACGGCGGCGACGCAGCCGGCGGCCACCGCGGGCCCGACCAGGTCGCCGGCGGACTCCGCGCCCTGCACCAGTCCGTTGACCCGGGCGAGCTTCTCGGTCGGCACGATGGCGGGGAGCAGCGCCAAGGCCGCCGGGAAGTACGCGGCGTCGGCGGCGCCGAGCAGCCCGCCGAGCACGGCGACCGTCATCAGCGACGGAGACGTGGTGGCGACCAGGACGCCGAGGGCGAGCAGGACGGCGACCCTGAACCAGGCGGCGGCGGCCACGACGCGCGCGGGACCGAGGCGGTCGACGAGCACACCCGCGGGAGGCAGCAGTACCACCCGCGGCAGGGCGACGGCCACGAGGACGAATCCCGTGGCGAATCCGGGTTCCGCCAGCTCGAGCACGAAGAGCGTGAGCCACACGATGAACAGCGCGTCGACCACGGCCGCCAGCGTCTGGCCCGCGATCAGGCGGCGCAGGTGCGAGTCGCCGAGCGGTTCGCGGGGAAGGGAACGGGCGGTCGGTTCGGTCGTCATCGGGGGCCGGGCCTTTCGGGCTCGCGGGTCGCGCGCCGGGTGTCACTAGGCGATGTGGGTGCCTCCGTCGACGGTCAGGGTGGCGCCGGTGATGTAGGACGCCGCGTCGGAGACGAGGAAGACCAGAGCCGCGGCGAGTTCCTCGGGGAGCCCGATGCGGCCCGAGAGCACCCGCGGCATCATCGCCTCCAGGTAGCCCTCGCCGTAGCCGTCGGTCATCGGGGAGGTGAACAGGCCCGGGGCGAGGGCGTTCACGCGGATGCCCCTGTCGGGGGTCCACTGCTGGGCGAGATCGCGGGTGAGCCCGAGGAGTCCGGCCTTCGACGCCGAGTAGGCGGCCTGCGGCAGACCACCCGTGACGAGGGCGAGGATGCTCGACACGTTGACGATGGCACTGCCGGGCGGCATCACCCGGCCGGCGGCCTGTGCCGTCCAGTAGGCGCCGTTGAGGTTGGTGTCGACGACCTCGCGGAACTGTTCCGGGGTCTCGTCCGTCGCGGGCCGTTCACCGCTGATCCCGGCGTTGTTGACCAGGATGTCCACCCGCCCGAAGGCCTGCACGGCCGCGTCGACCAACGCGCGGCAGTCCTCCGGGTCGGTGACGTCGGTGCGCACGGCGACGGCTCGGCGGCCGAGCTCCTCGACGGCCGTGCGCACGGCCTCCAGCCGCTCGGTGCGCCGTGCCCCGAGCACCACGTCGGCGCCGGCCTCGGCCAGCGCGGTGGCGAAGGCGACACCCAGCCCGGAGGAGGCGCCGGTGACCACGGCGACGCGACCGTCCAGCCGGAAGCGGTCAAGGACGCTCATGGCCACCCTGCCTCCCGGGGATCCGTTCCGTGCACGGCACACCTCCGAGAACGAGTCGTGCCCGCTCCGGGGAACGGCCCTGCGGCCGATCGGGCCCCCGGCGACCGGGTGCCCACCGCGCGCGTCGTGGGTGGTGCGCGGTCACCGGGGATCGGCGACGTAGCCCACCACGTCGCCGATGGTCCTCAGCTCCGCGGTCCGGTTGTCGGGGATCTTCAGCTCGAACCTGTCCTCGACCGCCACGGTGATCTCCACCATCGCCAGGGAGTCGACGTCGAGGTCGTCGGTGAACGAGGTCTCGGCACTGACCTCGGAGGGGTCGATGCCGAGGATCTCCTCGACGATCGCGAGGACGGCGTTGAGGATGTCGGTGGTGTCCACCAGGGGTTCCTCCCTCTTGGGACGGGGCCGGCGCGAGCCGGCCGCCGGGTTGTGTTCCGCGCGGATCCCCACCGCGGCCGGCGGGCCGGCGAGGTCGGGTGTGCGCGCCGATCAGGGGTGGCGGGCGTCGGAGACCGCGTCAGAGCCCGAGGCGCCGCCGGTAGGTGACGAGGGTGCGCAGGAAGCCGTCCATCTGCTCCTCGGTGTGGCCCGCGTGCGGGAACAGGCGCAGGAGCGCCTGGTTGCGGGAGACGGCCGGGTAGGAGAAGACGGGGACGAGGTAGCCGTCCTCGACGAACCACTCCCGCATCTGCAGGGCGGCGGCGTCGTTCCCGATCGGCACCGAGAGCATGTACGACTCGGTCGGCGTCGTCGGGGTTCCGGCCTCGTGCATCTGCCGGCGGAGGCGGGCGGCGTGGGCCAGGTAGTCGTCGACGATCCGGGGATCGTCGGCGAGGACGCCGATCGTGCGCTCGGCCGCGTAGGCGGTCGGCGGCTGGATGGCGGCGGTGAACATCGAGGTGCCGGAGAGCAGTTCGAAGGCGTCGATGGCCGCGGCCGGCCCGGCGATCGCGCCGCCCTCCAGGCCGATGGCCTTCGAGAGGGAGACCATGACGAAGTCGGCCCGCTCCCGGATCGCGGCCGCCTCCCGGGCGTAGGGGCGGTGCTCGGGGCCGTACACCATGAAGCCGTTCGCGTCGTCGATCATGCTGACGGCGCCGTGCCGGTCGCACGCGTCGAGGATCTCCACGATCGGTCCCATGGTGCCGTCGGCCGAGTAGATGCTCTCGGCGATCACCACGGTCTTGCGGGTGCGGACCCGTTCCAGGACGCGGGCCAGGTCGGAGACGTCGTTGTGCCGGAACGCGTGGACGTTGCGGCCGTAGCCGAGCCCCTGGAGGCCCTTCCAGATGCTCCAGTGGACGTCGCGGTCGACGACGAACACGGTGTCGTGGTTGTGCACCTCGATCCCGGGGTCGAAGTACGCGGAACTGCTCATGGCGTGGACGAAGCCGATGTTGGCCAGGAGCCCGGTGGCGAAGCTGATGGCCCGTTCCTTGCCGGTGTGGCGGGCGATCGTCTCCTCCAGCACCTGGTGCGGGCGGCAGATCCCCTGGGTCATCCTGGATCCGCTGGTGCTCAGCCCGTGGGCGAGCGCCCCCTGCGCGAAGTGGCGCCGTACCGGGAGGTGGCGTCCGAGGTCGAGGAAGCTGATGCTGGCGAAGTTCACCAGCTCGCGGCCGTTGCGGACGATGGTCGGCCCGACCGGACCGTCCACCACCGGCGGGCGGTACGCCGTGTCGTGGGTGTTCGCCTCGACGAAGGCGTCGAAGGCCCACGGGGCCAGGCGGTCGGCGGTGGACGCGGCGGTGCGGGGAGCGGTCATGACGGGGTCTCTCCTCCACGAGGGGCGTGGGGTGGCAGGGGCTCCAGGGCTGTGGCGAGGTGGCCGAGCGAGGCACGTCCGGCCAGCTCGTCCGACGCGATCCCGGTGAAGCCGGACCGGTGGAGCAGCGCCAGGAGAGGGGGTACGGCGATCAGGGTGATGCCGTGGTCGGCGAGGCAACGGTTCATGTCCACGGCGTCGGGGCCTGCGAGGGAACCGTCGGGCGCGACGGCGGCCACAGCTACGGCCAGAGCCCGTTCGGGGTCCGTGGCGGGCGGGCGCACCGGGATCCCCGGCGCTCCCGTGTCGACGGTGGCAGCAGTGGTGTCCGAAGCGGCGGCAAGGGCGGTGGAAATGCGGGGCGGGTCGACCGGGGACAGGACGTAGCGGCCCGGAGCGAGGATGCCGGGCACCTCGTCGAGGTGGTCCAGGACGTGGCGGTGCAGGTCGCGCGCGGTGACGCCGGAGGTGGCGCGGACGTGTGCGACGAGGTGCGGTCCGCCGTCCTCTCCTGCCTTCTCGCCGCCGGGCACCACCGTCACGTCCAGCACCCCGGGATGGCCGCGCAGCACGTCCTCGACCCCGGCCGGGCGCACCCAGCCCTGCGGGGCGCGCCACCATCCGGCGGCGGCCGGCGCGAGCGGGCGCGCGGGAACCGGACGTTCGGCGCCGCCGGCGACCGCGCGCAGCAGTCCGCACAGCCGGACGGGCAACGCCGTGGCCTGACCGGCGTCGAGCAGGTGGTCTCCGACGGTGACGTCGAGGGTGAGGACCCCCGCGTCGAGGCCGAGGTCGACGTAGAGCGTGTCGCAGGGCTCGTCGGGCGTGCTGCGGATCCAGCCGGCGGATCCGCCAGGCGGAGTGTCCTGTGCGGGAGCCAGGTACCCGGGGACCAGGTAGTCGCGCGGCCATGAGTAGCAGTTGTACTCGATGGCGGGCACGGTCACGACACCGCGGCGGCGGTCCGTGCGCGACTGGGCGGCGACCAGTTCCGCGGGGCGCCACTGACCGTGCCGGTAGGCCGCGGCGGAGGCGGCGGCGACCGAGGCGACCACGTCGCCGAACGCCGCCCCCGGACGGAGGCCGATCTGCACCGGGACCGTCAGGGCCCGGACGCCGATGCTGTTCCGTAGGGCGGCCCGGGCCCGGTTGGACACCACCACGGACGCGAGGAAGCGGTGTTCGCCGGTGCGGGTGGCGACGTCGTGGGCCAGCGCCGCGAGCACGACGACCTCAGGGCTGACCCGGTGGCGCCGGGCGATGAGGTGGAGGTCGTGGTAAGCCTCCACCGAGCGGTGCTGGAGGCGGTGGCGCCCGGTCCCGCCGTCGGTCCCGCCGAACGGGGCCAGCACGCCGGTCGGGTTGTCCACGAGGCGCCTGAGCCACTCGCGTTCCGCCGCGCGGGCGCGTCCCGGGGGCTGGTCAGCGAGGGTGTCGAGCGGGTGCACGGACGCCCGCGCCGGTGTTCCGGCGCCGCGCAGCCGGTCGTGCAGTTGGTCGATCAGTACCGCCAGCCCCCAGCCGTCCATCAGCACGTGGTGGGCGGCGATCAGGACCGCGCGCGGCTTCCCCGCTTCGAGCAGCACCCTGCCGAGCCAGGGCGGGTTTCGTTCGGGGTCGATCGGGCGGGCGGCCAGCGCCGCGGTGGCGGCCTCCAGGGTGGTGGCGTCGACGACGGGGACGTCGAGGTGGTCGACCGGCAGCGGGGCCCAGCCCGGGGGGTGGACGTGCTGGACCGGGTGGAGCGGGTCGACAGTGGTGCGCAGTGCCTCGTGGAGGGCAGCCAGGCAGGTGAGAGCCGCGTGGACGTCGGCGAGGGTCGCCGGGGGAGGGACGTGGCAGTGGTCGGCGAGCGGCGTCGGGTTCACCCGCCGTGACGGGGGAACGGTGCGTTCGAACCAGTGCCACTGCTGGACCCAGGTGAGTGGCCCGCTGCGGGGGGCGGTGACTGCGGCGGCGGGGTTCGGAGTCGGCTCCGGACGGTGGTTCACGGCCGGCTCCTCACACTGCTCGGACCACGAGGGCGGCGTTGTGGCCGCCGAAGCCGAACGAGTTGCTGAGAGCGATCCGCAGGCGCTCATGGTGCTGCGCCCGGTGCGGCACGAAGTTGATGTCCGGGGCGATGGGCTCGTCGCAGTTGATGGTCGGAGGGACGTCACCCGTGCGCAGGACCTGGATCGAGACCACGAGCTCGACGGCTCCGGCGGCGCCGATCATGTGCCCGGTCATCGACTTGGTGGAGCTGACCGGGATCCGGGTGACGTGCTCGCCCAGCACCTTGCGCAGGACGGCCGCCTCGGTGGCGTCGTTCAGCAGCGTTCCGGTGCCGTGCGCGTTGACGTAGTCCACGTCCGCCCCCGTGACGCCCGCGTCGCGCAGCGCCGCTTCGACGGCGAGGCACGCGCCCCGGCCCTCCGGATGCGGGGCGGTCCAGTGGTGGGCGTCGGAACTCGCCCCGTAGCCCGCGAGTTCGGCCAGCGCGGTCGCCCCCCGCCGGGCGGCCACCTCGGCGGCCTCCAGCACCACCACGGCGGCGCCCTCGCTCATCACGAACCCGTCGCGGTGCGCGTCGAACGGGCGGCATGCCGCGGTCGGGTCGTCGTTGCGCCTGGACAGGGCGCGGGCGTTGCCGCTGCCCGCGAGGTCGACGGTGGTGACGCAGGCGTCGGCGCCGCCGGCGAGGACGATGTCGGCCTCCCCGTTGCTGATCATGCGCATCCCCGCGCCCACCGCGTCCGCGCCGCTGGCGCACGCCGTGCTCTGGGCACGGCTGGGCCCCTGCGTGCCCAGCCGCATACTGATCTCGCAGGCGGCGCTGTCCATGGCGGTGGTGACCTGGGTGAACGGGCTGATGCCCCGTGGCCCCCGGTCGCGCAGCGTGTTCGCGGCGCGGTAGATCGAGCCGACCGGGCCGTAGCCACTGCCGATGATCACGGCGACCCGCGGCGCCAGGTGTTCGTCGACGACGAGTCCGGCGTGCCCGCAGGCCTCCAGCGCCGCGGCAAGGGCGTACTGCGCGCACGGGTCGGCGCGGCGGCTGACCGCCGGCGGCATGTAGCGGCCTGGAGTGAAGCCGCGGACCTGCCCGCCGATCCGGACGTCGAGACCGGGCACGTGAACCGAGTCCACGGTGGCGATGCCACTGCGCCCGGCGAGCAGTGCCGTCCACATCTCGTCGGCACTGTGGCCGAGCGGCGTCACCGCCCCGTACCCGGTGACCACCACCCGGCGCCGGGACCGGCCGTGCCCGGCGTCGCTCCGCTCCCTCGCGTCCGTCATTGGGGGACCACCTCGGCGTCGCGGACGGCAGGGAGAACGTCGTCGGGGTCGACCGGCACCATGAGCACGGCTGTGCCTCCCCGGGAGCAGAACCGTCGCGCGGCAAGGATCTCGTCGGTCAGCGCGGCCTTGTCGCGCAGCACCCGGCAGTGGATGTCCGCTCCGTCCACCGCGGGTGGCGGCGAGCCCGGGCGGGTGAAGGCGTGGCGTTCGGCGTCGAGGCCCAGGCGGGCGCGTTGGGCGTCCAGCCAGCCGTACCCGCCGTTGCACAGCACCACGTACAGCACTCCGCCGTGGGCCGTGGCGGTGGCGGCGATGTCCGCGCGGGCCGCGAGGAACGCCCCGTCCCCGACGAACGCGGTGACCTCGTGGTCCGGGGCTGCCCGCTTGACCCCGATGGCCGCGGCCGCTCCGAAACCCAGGGGGGTCTGCTCCGACGGTACGATCGACCCGCCGCCGACGCGGAAGGGGAAGCCGTAGGACCACATGTCCTGCAACCCGTTCTCCTGGACCAGGACACGGGGCCCGCGCGCGGTGGCGTCGAGCGCGGCGAGCAGCTCGGCGACACGTATCCCCGGCAGCGCTGCCGCACGGACCAGTTCCGCCTCCACCTCGCTCGCCAGGGCCGCCCGGGTGCTGGCGATCCTGTCCGTCCAGGCCCGGGCCGCGTCGGTGCGCCCGGCCCGGCCGTCCTCGTCCAGCGCCCGCGACCAGCCGAGCACGGCGTGCCGGGCGTCTCCGATGACACGGGGTCCCGGAAACTCCGCCGACAGCCCGCCCGGATCCACGTTGACCTGCACCACCGTGACCGGGGGCCATGGAGTTCCGCCGTCGACGACGGTCTCCTCCAGTCGCCCGGCGAGCGACACCACCAAGTCGCAGGACGACCACAGCTCGCGGGCGGGGGCCGCGGCGTAGAGACCCGCTACGCCGCAGAACAGCGGGTGGTGCTCGTCGACGGCACCGCGGCCGGACGCGGTGGTGAAGATCGCCGCACCGAGACGCTCGGCGAAGCGCTCGACCACCCCGCCGCCGTTACGGTGCCGCATGCCGCCGCCGACCAGCACCACCGGACGCCGGCTCCCGCGGAGCGCCGCCAGTGCCGGGCCCGGTGTCACGGGAGCGGAGTCGGGGACCAGCGGTTCGGGCAGCGTCGGCCGCGGCCCGGGGACGGCGATCTCCGCCGTACGGACGTCGTCGGGCACCTCCAGGTAGACCGGCCCGGCCGGCGGCCCCACGGCGCGGGTCAGCGCCGTGACGGTCGCGGGGACGACCCGGTCCGGATGGCCCACCCGGTGCGCCCACCGCACGAGCGGCGCGGTGACGGCGACCTGGTCGAGTTCCTGGAACCCGCCGCTGCCCCGGCGCCGTTCGGGCGCGCCGGCGGCGAGGACCAGGACGGGCGCGCCGGATTCGCGCGCCTCCAGCAGCCCCGAGGCCGCGTGGGTGACGGCCGGTCCCTTGCCCAGCGCGCAGACGGCGAGCCGTCCCGACTGCAGCGCGTACCCGGTCGCCATGTACATCGCGTTGCGCTGGTCACGGCACGGCACGAGGTCCAGGCCGGCGGCGTCGAGGGCGCGCAGCAGCTCCAGGTCGTCACCGGGGAGCCCGAAGCAGGTGTCCACCCCGTTCGCCACCAACAGGTCGACAACGGCGGACCACGCGTCCGCGAACCGTGTGCTCATCCCGGTCACTCCCCGTCCGCCGGGGCGGCGGTTGCCAGGAGGTGCTGCGCCACGGCCTGCGACACGAGCAGGGGCTCGGCCTGCCGTTCGCCGGCGTAGGAGACGTAGTTCGCCCGTATCCCGAACCCGCCGAACGGGCGGTTGCCGTCCTCGGCGTCGAGCAGCGTGTGGTTGACGCAGGTCCGGTGACGCCTGGTCAGGACGTCCACCGTCTGCGGATCGGTACCGTAGACCATCGCTCCCAGCGCGCGGTCACTGAAGAAGGGGCTCGACAGCCGTTGCCGCAACAGCCTCGCACTGGGGTAGGCCACGACGTTGAACACCGGGGCGAACATCTCGTCGAGGGGGATCTTGTCGTCGAAGCCCCAGAGCAGCACGGTCGGTTCGACCTTGCGGGACGGCAGGTCGATGCGCCCGCCGTGCCGGATGCGCCGGGCATGGCGCACCAGGTAGTCCGAGCAGTTCACCAGTGCCGAGTCGTAGAAGATCGGACCGTAGTCGGCGGATGGGTCGCTGTTCTGTCCGAACCGCAGGGAGGCCAGTCCGGCGGACAGGAGGCCGACGAACTCCTCGGTGCGTCCCTTGGGTGCGAACACGACGTCGGGACCGAAACAGTCCTGGCCCGAATTGTGGAGACGAATCCTCGTGAGATCGTGTACGGCGCGCGCGAGATCGGCGTCGGGCGCGATGACGAAGGGGTTGACACCGTAACCGAAGAAGAGGAAGAGTTGGTCTTCCGCCAGGCCTTCGCGAACGGTCTCGGCATTGGTGTAGTTGCCGGTGAAGACGATGAGGTCCGCTTCGCGCACCGGCCCCGTCACGAATTTGCGCTGACTGTGCTCGAAAAGGTCGATGGGAAGGCCGTGGACCGGTGCCAGGAGATCGTGCAGGCGCCGCGTCTGGTTTTTGATCTCGGAGGACGGCCGGAAGGTGATTCTCTCGCTGTAGAGGGACGCCACGAGCATGTAGAGCGCGTACGAGTAGAGCGGCATGTTGGAGGGCATGAAGACCGTTGCCCGGGGCACGGGGGAGGGCCGGGCGCGACGGATCTCCTCCTCCGCCCCGTCGAGGGTGGCGAGGAACGAACGGATCTCCGCGCCGGCGGTGTGGTGGGGCGAGATCTCACTGAGGACCGCCCGCACCGCGTCCTCGTTGTCGGTCACGTAGCGGCGCACCGCGCGCAGTGCGTCGACGCGGTCGGCGAAGGGGATGCGGTAATCGGCCGCACCGGCGGCCGGGGCGGACGCCGGTGCGTCGGGGGGCGTCCGGTGCGATGAGGACAGCGAGGTCATGGCGATCTTCTCCAGAGCGGCCCGATTGGGCTTTCCCGTGTTGGTGAGGGGCAACGAGGGAAGGACGACGATGTGATCGGGCTGCTCGTAGCGGGCGAGCACGGGGCGCAGCAGCCGTTTCCAGTGCGCGGGATCGTGACCGTCCGGGTCCACGATCACGAACACCAGGCGACAGCCCAGACGCGCGTCGGGGATCGCGACGACCTCCGTGTGGGCGCCGGCCGACCCGGCCCGCTCGGCGAGGTGGTCGGGATAGAGCGTGTGGCCGTCCCGGTGCACGGCATGCTTGCGCCCGATCGGGAACACCCGGCCGGCGGTGTCGAGCCGGCCGATGTCGCCAGTGCGGTGGACGGTCCCCGGGAGCGGAACGATCTCACCGTCGTCGCCGAGTCGACCGGTCATCAGGCCGTCACTGCGGACGACGATCTCGCCGAGCCGGCCGCTGGGAAGTGATCTGCCGTGGTCGTCGTGGACTTCGACGACCACGCCGGGCAGCGGGGTGCCGCACCCGACCGGATCGGTTGGCGGCGCCAGCGCGATGTTCCCCACCTCGGTCGCTCCGTAGCCGTCGAGCAGGTGCCGGCCGGTGCGGGCGTGGAACCGGGCCGCCAGGTCGCGTCCCAGCGGTGCGCCGCCCACGCACCAGGCGCGTACCGTCCGCAGCGCTTCGGTGAGGGCGGGGCGGCGGTCGAGCAGGTTGAGCAGGCCGTGATAGGTCGACGGGGCCGCGTCGACGACGGAGAGGCCGTGGTCCAAGCCGACCGCGAGCGCACGGTCCAGGCGGGTGGTCGGCCCGTAGACCACGAGCGTGCCCCCGCCCAGCCACCAGCAGAGGACCAACGACAGGCCGTACTGGTGGGAGTACGGCAGGACGGGCAGGAAGACGTCGTCGGGCCGGTAGCCCATGCGTTCCGCGCTGAGCGCGAGGTTGTCCAGGATCGAACGGCCGGAACGGACGATTCCCTTGGGGGTGCCCGTCGTTCCCGACGACCACGAGATCGCGGCGTCCCGGCGCCGGGCCCAGCGCGCGGTGTCGGGCACGGCTGCCGGCTCCGGAGCGGGGCGCGGCGCCGCGGTGAGGCCCGTACCATCGCCGATGTCGAGCATCACGCGCGCCTGGGCGCGGATCCGCGCCCGCTGTGCCGGTGCGGCTCGGTGATCGGCCAGGACCACCGAGGCGTCGAGGTGGACGAGGGCGAGCAGGCTGACGATCCATTCCGGGGAGTTGGCCCCGCTCATCATCACCCGCGAACCGGGTCCGATGCCGCGGTGTGCGAGAAGTTCGGTGGCCGCGAATACGCGGGCCACGATTTCGTCGGTCTCCCAGACGCGCCCTTCGGGCGATATCAAGCTCCTGGAAACGGGCACTTGCGCTCCTCAAAACCAGGTGGTTCAACGCGACTTTCCCACGGATACGGAACGGTGTCGAGAGCTGTGGCGAAATTCCATGGGAAAAGTGGGCGATTGGGAATGCGGCGACAAATGAGGCCCGTGGGAATGGAAAATAACTTCATCTTATTTTTGGAAAGGGGTGGTGAGGGTTATTTCGCCGACAGACTTCGGGCGCGGGACCGGCGACGGAACGCCCTACCGGGTGCGGCCTCGGGGGGGGGGGGGGGGGGGCGGGGGCCGGGTGGGTGTGGCGGGTGGGTGTGCCTTTTAGAATTCGATAAGTTGGCGGCTCAGGC
>NZ_JBHVSD010000030.1:0-104545 GCF_042885395.1 Kitasatospora sp. NPDC058063 | reverse complement strand
CTGGCGGAGCGGGTGACCGACTCGTTCGACGGCCGGATCGTGCTGCTGGACGGCGACAGCCGTGAGCAGATCGCGACCCGCCCGGCCACCGCGCCAGCCACCACCGTCACCCCGGACAACCTGATCTACGTCATCTACACCTCCGGCTCCACCGGAAAGCCCAAGGGCGTCAGCCTCACCCACGCCAACGTCCTGCGCCTGTACAGCGCGACACGCGAGCAGTTCGCCTTCGGTGCCGACGACGTCTTCACCCAGGCGCACTCCTACGCCTTCGACGTGTCGGTGTGGGAGATGTGGGGAGCCCTGCTGCACGGCGGCCGGGTCGTCGTCGTCCCGACCGACGTCAACCGCTCGCCCGGCGAGCTGCTCGACCTCCTGGTCGCCGAGCAGGTCACCGTGATGCTCCAGACCCCGACCGGATTCCGGGCCCTCGCGGCCCTGGCCGGCGACGGTGACCCGCGCATCGACCAGCTTGACCTGCGGCTCGTCGGCTTCGGCGGCGAGAAGCTGGAGACCTCCGAACTCCAGCCGTGGGTGGACCGGATGGGCCTCGACCGGCCCGCCCTGGTCAACCTGTACGGGCCGACCGAGACGACCATGCACTGCGCCTACCACCGGATCGGCGCCGAGGACATCCGGCGGCCGAGCCGCAGCAACATCGGGCGTCCGCTGCGCGACCTCTCCGTCCACCTGCTCGACGCCCACGGCCGGCTCGTGCCGGTCGGGGTGCCCGGCGAGATCCACGTCGGTGGCCCCGCACTGGCCCTCGGCTACCTCGACCGGCCGGAGATGACGGCGGAGAAGTTCGTCCCGAACCCCTTCGGACCGGCCGGCTCGCGCCTCTACCGCACCGGCGACCTGGCCCGACGACTGCCGGACGGCTCGCTGGACTTCCTCGGCCGCGTCGACACCCAGGTGAAGATCCGCGGCTACCGCATCGAGCTCGGCGAGATCGAGACCGCGCTGCGCCGGCACCCGGCCGTCCGCGCCGCGGTGGTGACCGTCATCGAGGGGGCTCAGGGCGCCAAGCAGCTCGTCGGCTACTACGTGCCGCAGCAGGGCGCCGCACCGGCTGCCGCACAGCTCCGCGAGCACCTCGCCGCCGACCTGCCCGCCTACATGGTGCCGACGGCGTTCGTCGCCATCGACGCCATCCCGCTCACCAGCAACGGCAAGCTCGACCACCGCGCGCTGCCCGCGCCCGACCAGGCGTCCTTCGCCACGGTCGAGCACGTGGCGCCGCGCACCCCGGTGGAGGAGCGGCTCGCGGTGATCTGGTCGGACGTCCTGGGCGTCGCCCGGGTCGGTGTCGAGGACAGCTTCTTCGATCTCGGCGGCGACTCCATCCGTGCGGTGCGCCTGGTCGGTGCACTGCGCACCGCCGGGTACGACGTCTCGATCCGCGACGTGTTCGAGTCACGGACGATCGCCGCGATGGCGGCCGGCCTCACCGGCCAGGGCGGCGAGTCCCTCGTCAAGGCCGTGGAGCCGTTCGCGCTGATCGGCGAAGAGGACCGGGCCGCGCTGCCCGAGGGCGTCGTGGACGCCTACCCGCTGTCGCAGATCCAGACCGGCATGCTCGTCGAGACGATGGCCGCCGGCCCGGCGGACCGGGCGGTCTACCACAACCTCAACTCCTTCCGGATCCGCGACGACCAGCCGTTCTCGCTGCCGGTCTTCCAGCAGGCGGTGGACGTCGTCGTCCAGCGGCACGACATCCTGCGCACCTCGATGCACCTGAGCGGCTACGCGCTGCCGCTCCAGCTGGTGCACGCCACGGCGGACTACCCCGTGACGCTGTGGAACCTGCGCGGCCTGGACATCGAGGAGCAGGAGCGCCGCAAGGCCGCCTACCTCACACAGGAACGCGCCGTGGTCTTCGACCTGACGGCCGCACCGCTGCTGCGGATGTCCGTCCTGGCCGAGTCGGACGGCTCGTGGCGGCTCAACTTCACCTACCACCACGCCGTCTCCGAGGGCTGGAGCTACAACGCCCTGATGATGGAGCTGGTGGAGTGCTACCAGCACCTGCGCGACGGCCGTGAGCTGCCCGCCTACGAGGCGCCGGCCGTCCGGTTCGCCGACTTCGTCGCGGCCGAGCTGGAGTCGCTGGCCTCCGAGGAGGACCGCGCCTTCTGGCAGGACGTGGTGGCGGAGCACGCGCCGCTGCGGCTGCCGGAGCCGTGGGCCGCACCGGAGCGCGACCCGCAGGACCGGCACGGTCTGCGCGTCCCGTTCCACGACCTGGAAGAGGGCCTGCGCACCCTCGCCGCCCGTGCCGGCACCTCGCTGAAGAGCGTGCTGCTGGCGGCGCACCTGAAGGTGCTGGGCTCGGTTACCCCGGACCAGGCCTTCCACACCGGTGTGGTCTACCACGGGCGTCTGGAGGCGCCGGGTGCGGAGCGGGTGCTGGGCATGCACCTGAACACGCTGCCGTTCCCCGCCACCCGCCCGTCGGGCACGTGGCGTGAGCTGGTGGAGCGGGTCTTCGCGCAGGAGGCGGAGATCTGGGCCCACCGCCGCTACCCGCTGCCCGCCGTCCAGCGCGACAGCGGCACCCGCGAGCGCCTGCTCACGGTGATGTTCGAGTACCTCGACTTCCACCACGTGGACGGCGAGACGGTCGACACCGACGCCGGCTTCAACGACGGCTTCAACGAGTTCGCGCTCAACGTGGTCCCCAACAACGGCCACCTCAACATGGCGACCAGCGGTGAGTTCCTGAGTCGTGAGGCGCTGGGGCGTCTTGCGGGGATGTACCGGTTGGTGCTGGAGGCGATGGCGGCGGATCCGGACGGTGACGCGTCGGGTGCGGTGCTGGCGGAGGCGGAGCGGGCCGCGCTGGTGCGTGGTGGTTCGGTGGTGGAGTGGGGTGCGGGTTCGGCTCTGGAGTTGTTCCGGGCTCGTGCGGCGGCTGCGCCGGATGCGGTCGCGGTGGTGTTCGGTGAGGAGCGGGTTTCGTATGGCGAGCTGGATGCGTGGTCGTCGCGGATCGCGGGCCGGCTGCGCGGGCAGGGGGTCGGCGCCGGTTCGGTGGTGGGCCTGTACCTGGACCGCGGCCCCGGTGTCCTGGCGGCGATGCTGGGTGTGTGGAAGGCGGGTGCCGCCTACCTTCCGGTGGACCCGTCGCTTCCGGCCGAGCGGGTGGGTTACATGCTCACCGACTCGGGTGCCGCGCTCGTCCTGACCGACGCCGACCCGGCCGGCCAGCTCGGTGAGTACACCGGCCCCTGGCTGGAGCTGGCCGGCGGTTCCGAGGAGAGCTGGGACGGCATCGTCCCGGCTGTCGATGAGCTGGCGTACGTCCTCTACACCTCGGGTTCGACCGGTCGCCCCAAGGGTGTGATGATCGGGCACGGTGCGCTGGTGAACCTGCTGGGTTCGATCCGTGACGACGTGACTCCGGGTGCTCCGGGCACGTGGCTGGCTTCGACGTCGGTGTCGTTCGACATCTCCGGCCTGGAGCTGCACCTGCCGTTGATCTCCGGCGGGACGATCGTGCTGGCCTCGGCCGAGCAGGCCAAGGACGCGACGGCGCTGGTGGAGCTGGTGGCCCGCAACGAGGTCACCCATGTCCAGGCGACTCCGTCGGGTTGGCGTCTGCTGCTGGCGGCGGGCTTCGACAACTACGCCGTGACCGCGCTCGTCGGCGGCGAGGCGTTGACCGCCGGCCTGGCGCGGGAGCTGCTGCCACAGGTCGATCGTCTGGTGAACGTCTACGGTCCGACCGAGACGACGATCTGGTCCGCTCAGGGTGAGGTCCCGGAGGGGGTGGAGCGGGTCTCGATCGGCGGCCCGCTGGCCAACACCCGGCTGCACGTCCTGGACGTGGACCTCAACCCGGTGCCGCAGGGTGTGACGGGTGAGCTGTTCATCGGCGGTGACGGTCTGGCCCGCGGCTACCTGGGCCGCCCCGACCTGACGGCCGAGAAGTTCGTCCCGAACCCCTTCGGCCCCGCAGGTTCACGCCTGTACGCGACCGGTGACCTGGCCCGCGTCCTTGCCGACGGCACCCTGGAGTGCCTGGGCCGCGCCGACGGTCAGGTGAAGGTGCGCGGCTACCGCATCGAGCTGGGCGAGATCGAGAGCGCCCTGCGCGAGCACGCCTGGGTCCGTGACGCCGTCGTGACGGCCCAGGAGGACGCGCACGGGGACAAGTCCCTGGTCGCCTACGTCGTCAGTGCCGACGGTTCCGGCCTGGACACGGTCGCGCTGCGGGAGTTCCTGTCCCGCTCGCTGCCCGAGTACATGGTCCCGGCCGCTTTCATGGAGCTGGCGGCCATCCCGCTGACCAACAGCGGCAAGGTCGACCACAAGGCCCTCCCGGCCGTCGACCAGAGCGCGTTCGCCACCGCCGAGATCGTCGCCCCGCGCACCCCGCTGGAGGAGCGGCTCGTGGCGGTCTGGTCGGACGTCCTGGGCGTCGCCCGGGTCGGTGTCGAGGACAGCTTCTTCGAGCTGGGTGGCGACTCCATCCGCGTCGTCCGCCTGGTCGGTGCCCTGCGCGCCACCGGCTACGACGTGGATGTCCGGTCGGTCTACCAGCACGGGACGATCGCGGAACTGGGCACGTACATCTCCGGCAAGGAGGTCGGTGGGTCCCTGGTCACCGCCGTGGAGCCGTTCGCGCTGATCGGCGCCGAGGACCGGGCCCTGCTGCCGGTGGGCGTCGTGGACGCCTACCCGCTGTCGCAGATCCAGACCGGCATGCTGGTCGAGATGGTGGCCGCTCAGGAGCGCGGCGAGTCCGCCTACCTGAACATCAGCTCCTTCCGCATCCCGGACGCCGAGTCCTTCGACGCCGCCGCCTTTACGGAGGCCGCCGCCGTCGTGGCCGGCCGCCACGAGGCCCTGCGCACCTCGATGCACCTGAGCGGCTACTCGCAGCCGATGCAGCTGGTGCACGCCGACACCCAGGTGCCGGTGGCGCTGCACGACCTGCGGGGTCTCGACTCCACTCAGCAGATCAAGGCGCTGCGGGCCTTCTCGGTGAAGGAGCACGCTGCCGCGTTCGACCTCGGGACCGCTCCGCTGCTGCGGATCGCGATCCACCTGGAGTCGGACGAGGCCTGGCGACTGACCTTCACCTACAACCACGCCATCGCCGAGGGCTGGAGCTACCACTCGCTGCTCATGGAGCTGCTGGCGTCCTACCAGCACCTGCGCGACGGCCGTGAGCTGCCCGCCTACGAGGCGCCGGCCGTCCGGTTCGCCGACTTCGTCGCGGCCGAGCTGGAGTCGCTGGCCTCCGAGGAGGACCGCGCCTTCTGGCAGGGGATCGTGGACAACCACGCTCCTGCGCAGCTGCCCGACTCCTGGGCCGACCCGGCGACCGCCGGGGCCCGCGAGCCGCTGGGGACGGACGTCGCCTTCGGCGACCTCGAGGACGGCCTGCGAACCCTCGCCGCCCGTGCCAGGACCTCGCTGAAGAGCGTGCTGCTGGCGGCGCACCTGAAGGTGCTGGGCATGCTCAGTGCGGAGGAGGCCATCCACGCGGGTGTGGTCTACCACGGGCGTCTGGAGGCGCCGGGTGCGGAGCGGGTGCTGGGCATGCACCTGAACACGCTGCCGTTCCCCGCCACCCGCCCGTCCGGCACCTGGCGCCAGCTGGTGGAGCAGGTCTTCGCGCAGGAAGCGGAGACCTGGGCCCACCGCCGGTACCCGCTGCCCGCCGTTCAGCGGGACTCGGGGCAGAGCGGCCGGCTCATCGCGGTGCTCTTCGAGTACCTCGACTTCCACCAGGTCGACACCGAGACGGTCGACATGGCCGGCAACCTGAACGTCGGCGGCAACGAGTTCGCGCTCAACGTCGCGGCGATCGGCCGGCGGATCATGCTCAACACGACGTCGGACGTCGTCGGCCGTGAGGCGCTGGGGCGTCTTGCGGGGATGTACCGGTTGGTGCTGGAGGCGATGGCGGCGGATCCGGACGGTGACGCGTCGGGTGTGGTGCTGGCGGAGGCGGAGCGGGCCGCGCTGGTGCGTGGTGGTTCGTCGGTGGAGTGGGGTGCGGGTTCGGCTCTGGAGTTGTTCCGGGCTCGTGCGGCGGCTGCGCCGGATGCGGTCGCGGTGGTGTTCGGTGAGGAGCGGGTGTCGTATGGCGAACTCGATGCCGAGTCTTCGCGGATCGCGGGCCGGCTGCGTGGGCGCGGGGTCGGGTCCGGATCGGTGGTCGGTCTGTATCTCGACCGTGGTCCGGGTGTTGTGGCGGCAATGCTGGGTGTGTGGAAGGCGGGGGCTGCGTATGTTCCGGTCGATCCGTCGCTTCCGGCCGAGCGGGTGGGTTACATGCTCACCGACTCGGGTGCCGCGCTCGTCCTGACCGACGCCGACCCGGCCGGGCGCCTGGGTGAGTACGCCGGTCCGTGGCTGGAGCTGGCTGGCGGTTCCGAGGAGAGCTGGGACGGCATCGTTCCCGCCTCGGACGACCTCGCCTACGTGCTCTACACCTCGGGTTCGACCGGTCGCCCCAAGGGTGTGATGATCGGGCAGGGTGCGCTGGTGAACCTGCTGGGTTCGATCCGTGACGACGTCACGGGCGACAACGCGGGCACGTGGCTGGCTTCGACGTCGGTGTCGTTCGACATCTCGGGTCTGGAGCTGCACCTGCCGTTGATCTCCGGCGGGACGATCGTGCTGGCCTCGGCCGAGCAGGCCAAGGACGCGACGGCGCTGGTGGAGCTGGTGGCCCGCAACGAGGTCACCCATGTCCAGGCGACCCCGTCGGGTTGGCGTCTGCTGCTCGCGGCGGGCTTCGACGATGTGTCGGTGACCGCGCTGGTGGGTGGTGAGGCGCTGACCGTGGGTGTGGCGCGGGAGTTGCTGCCGAAGGTCGGTCGTCTGGTGAACGTCTACGGTCCGACCGAGACGACGATCTGGTCTGCGCGGGGCGAGGTCCCGGCGGAGGTGGAGCGGGTCTCGATCGGCGGCCCGCTGGCCAATACTCAGCTCTTCGTCCTGGACGGCGCTCTGGAGTTGGTACCGCAGGGTGTGACCGGCGAGCTGTTCATCGGTGGTGACGGTCTGGCCCGTGGTTACCTGGGCCGCCCGGACCTGACGGCGGAGAAGTTCGTCCCGAACCCCTTCGGGCCGGCCGGCTCCCGCCTGTACGCGACCGGTGACCTGGCCCGCGTCCTTGCCGACGGCACGCTGGAGTGCCTGGGCCGCGCCGACGGCCAGGTGAAGGTCCGCGGCTACCGCATCGAGCTCGGCGAGATCGAGAGCGCCCTGCGCGAGCACACCTCCGTCCGCGACGCCGTCGTGACGGCCCAGGAGGACGCGCACGGGGACAAGTCCCTGGTCGCCTACCTGGTCCCGGCCGGCGGCTCCGGCCTGGACACGGCCGCGCTGCGGGAGTTCCTGTCCCGCTCGCTGCCCGAGTACATGGTCCCGGCCGTCTTCGTGACCTTGGACGCCATCCCGCTGACCAACAGCGGCAAGGTCGACCACAAGGCCCTCCCGGCCTCCGCCACCACCGCGCTCTCCCGGGCGGCCTACGTCGCCCCGCGCACCATGGTGGAGGAGCAGCTGGCGGCCATCTGGTCCGATGTCCTCGGCATCGACCGCATCGGCGTGGAGGACAGCTTCTTCGAGCTCGGCGGCGACTCCATCCGGGCTCTGCGGATGCTGTCCGCGGGCCGGGAGGCGGGTCTCCCGCTGGCGGTCTGGATGGTCATGCAGGCCAAGAACCTGCGTGAACTCGCCGCCCTGGCGCAGGGTGACGGCGGTCGGACGCCGGAGCAGGACGGGATCGCGCTGCTCGCGGAGCAGCACCGGCTGCTCGGCGCGCAGGCCACCGGCGGACGCACGGTGCAGCTGCCGGTGAACGGGCAGGCCGACGCGGACGTCCTCGAAGAAGCGCTGCGGGCCGTGGTGCAGCACCACCAGGCGCTGCGTCTGCGGTTCGACGAGGCCGCCGACGGCCGCGCCCACCTGGCGGAGCCGAACACCGAGGCCCTGGTCCATGTCGTGGACCTCGGTGAGGTGCCGGCCGCCGAGCGGTCGGCGCGGATCGAGCGGGCGGTCGTCGAGGGCCGGGCGCGCCTGGACACGCGGGGCGGTTCGCTGGTGGACGCGACGCTGATCCGCTTCGGCGCGGAGAGCGGAGCGGCCGACCAGATCTGGCTGACCGTTCACGAGCTGGCGGTCGACCGGGCGTCCTGGACGGTCCTCGTCGAGGACCTGAACACCGCGTACCGGCAGCTCAACGAGGGCCTTCCGGCGACGCTGCCGCCGGTGGCGTCCCCGCTGCACTGGTGGGCGGAGCAGAAGCTGAAGCAGGCGCACTCCGACGAGCTGCTGGACCAGGCCGAGCTGTGGCTGGACCGGCCGAAGGGGGCCGCGCTCCCGGTGGACCGTGCCCGGGTGGAGACCACCCACGCCACGGCCAACACGGTCACGGCGACCCTGCCGTCCGAGCTGACCGCGTCCCTGCTGGCCGACGCGAACCCGGAGCACCTGGTGCTGACGGCGGTGGGCCGTACGCTCGCGCGCTGGGCGCAGGCCGACCGGATCGCCGTCGAGATCGCCGGTGACGCCCGTGGTGGCGCGACGGCGGACACGGCCGGCGACCCGTCGCGGACGGTCGGCCCGCTGGACCACGGCTACCCCGTGACCCTGCGACTGCCGCTCGGCCGGGACGCGCAGTCCTCGCTGAAGTCGGTCGCCCGGCAGATGCGCACCCTGCCCGACCCGGTGCAGGGATACGGACTGCTGCGTCACCTGGCGCCGGACCCGGAGGTGGCCGAGGAGCTGGCCGCCCTCCCGGCACCGGAGGCGCGGTTCTCCTTCACGGCGCCGCGGTCCGCTGCCGGCAGGCCGACGGCCCGCTCCCTGAACGGGACGCCGCCGCTGGTCTACCTCGCGGAGCGGGTCGTGGCCACGGCCGCCCCCGAGGCCCCGCGGGCGCACCTGCTGGAGATCGACGCGTACGTGTACGAGGGCCGGCTGTACGTCGAGTGGGTCCACAGCACGGACGTCCACGAGGCGGCGACCGTCCGCCGGCTGGTCGACGAGCAGATGGCGGAGCTGCGGGTGCTGCTCGGCGAGGACGACGGCACGGACGCCGCGTCGGGCCGCCGCCCGGTGCGCCGGTCGAGCCGCAGCAGTGCGGCCGAGTCGGTGCTCGCGGACCTGCGGGCCGAGGAGGTGATGGCCGACCACGCCATCCCGGGCGCCAGCCTCGCCCTGATCCACGACGGTCAGGTGACGGCGGTCCGCAGCTACGGCGTCCTCGGCGCCGGGGAGAGCGAACCGGTCACCCCGGACACCCTGTTCGCGGTGGGGTCGATCAGCAAGCACGTGACGACCTACGCGGCGCTGGGGCTGGTCTCGCAGGGCCTGCTGGACCTCGACCGGGACGTCAACCGCTACCTGACGTCCTGGCAGGTCCCCGGGGAGTTCCGGGAGCCGGTCACGGCGAGGCTGCTGATGGCGAACCTGGCCGGGTTCGCCCCGCACCCGGCGGTGAACGAGGGCCACTACCCGGACGACGACGAGCAGCCGACGGTGCTCGACATGCTGTACGGGCGGGCGCCGGCCAAGACACCGCCGGTGCGCCGCCAGGACGTGCCCGGCCAGGTGTTCCGACAGAACTCGGTGCACTACTCGGTGCTCCAGCAGGTGATGTCCGACCTCACCGGTGAGGCCTTCCCCGACCTGGTGAAGCGTCTGGTGTTCACACCGCTGGGCATGACGGGCAGCAGTTTCGACCCGATGTTCCCGCACGCCTCCGGGCGGCCCTTCGCCCGGGGACACGACGTGGTGGGCACTCAGGTACGGGGCGGCTACATCGTCCAGCCGGAGCCGGCCGCGGCCGGGATGTGGAGCACCGCCGAGGATCTGGCCAGGTTCGCCGTCGAGATCCGGCGCGGCTACCTGGGGTACTCGGACGGCCTGGTCGACCAGCAGCTGGTGCGGCAGATGCTGTCGCCGCAGTCGGACCGCAACTACGGCTGGAGCACCATCGTCGACACCACCAGTGGAGACGTGGAGTTCGGCCACGGCGGTCAGGCCTACGGCTACCAGGCGATGACCGGGCTGCGGGTGCACTCGGGTGTCGGCTCGGTCCTGCTGACCAACGCGGTGAGCGGGCGTGAGCTGGTGAAGCACATGATCGTCGCCACCTGGTCCGCGCGGACCAGGGTCGCGGGACTGTGGCAGAAGGCCATCGACGAGGCCGTGCAGCAGGAACGGGCGCGCGCGGCGGTCGCGGGGCAGCACCGGTGACCGTTCCCACGGCGACGCCGTCGGCACCGGCCCGGGCCCTGCCCGGGCCGGTGCCCCTGCGGCGCAACGCCGACTTCATCCGGCTCTGGGTGAGCGCGGGGATCTCGCGCTTCGGCACCTCGGTGACGATGGTCGCCTACCCGCTGCTGGCGCTGTGGCACACGGGATCGGCGAGTACGACCGGGCTGGTCACGTTCGCCGCCGCGCTGCCCAACCTGTTCGTCCAGCTGCCGGCCGGCGCGCTGGTCGACCGCTGGAACCGGCGCAGGCTGATGGTGGGCTGCGACATCGTCTGCGTGACGGTGGTCGCGAGCATCGCCGTGACCGAGCTGTACGGCCGGTTCTGGCTGCCGCAGCTCATGCTGGGCGCGTTCCTGCAGTCCGCGATGACGATCCTCTACCAGCTGTCGGAGCGGGCGGCGGTGCGGACCGTGGTCGAGCCCGGGCAGCTGTCGGCCGCGCTGGCCCAGAACGAGGCGCGCGGGGCCGCCATCGGCCTGCTCGCCCAGCCCGGCAGCAGCCTGCTGTTCACGGTGGCCCGCTGGCTCCCGTTCGCGGCCAACGCGGCCGTGGGCCTGGTCGCCGCCGTCCTGTTGGTGACCCTGCGGCGGGCCCTCGGCCCGGCGCAGGCCGACCGGGCGGTCCCCCCGGGCGGCACGTCGCTGCGCGCCGCGGTCGGGGAAGGGGTCCGCTGGCTGTGGCGGCAGCGGTTCCTGCGGGTGATGACCTGTGTGTTCGCGGGCAGCAACCTGGTCTTCCAGGTGCTCCTGCTGGCGGTGCTGGTGCGGATCCACAACGGTGGTCACCCACCGGCGGTGGTGGGCCTGGTGCTCGGCGCGGGCGGGCTGGGCGGCATCCTCGGGGCGCTCAGCGCGGGCTGGTGGTCGCGCCGGTCGGACCTGTACCGGACGGCGGTGGCCGGCTTCGCGGTGTGGACGGTGTTCATCCCGGTCTCGGCGTGTTCCGGCTCGCCCGCGCTGATCGCCGCCTCGCTGGCCGGCATCACCTTCGTGGCCAGCCTGTTCAACGTCACCGGGAACGTCTACCAGATGCAGGTCACCCCCGAGGCCCTGCAGGGGCGGGTGAACGGGGCGTCGAGCTTCCTGTCCTCGGGGGCGAACTCGCTGGGCGCCCTGGCCGGCGGCTGGCTGGTCGACCGGGCGGGCCCGTCCGCGACCGGCTTCGTCCTCGGCGTCGCGGTGCTGGCGCTGACCGCCGTGGTGGCGTTCAGCCCGGCGGTGCGCGCCGAGCACCGCGCCTCCGCGGCGCCCGAAGGCCCGGCGCCCGCCTCCGCGACGCCCGGCGGCGGGACGCAGGAGCCGCCCGCGGCGGCCGAATCCGCCGGTATGGGCGGGATATAGGGCTCCGGGAGAGCGTGTGGACGCTGGCGGAGTGCCAGCAGTTGTGACGCCTCCGCGCACGATTCCAAGGAAGGACCCCGATGACAGGTTCGATGACCGGCGCGGCGGCCGACTGGTTCCGCAGCTACCGGGCGACGCCCTCCCCGGCCCTGCGCCTGGTGTGCTTCCCGCACGCAGGCGGGGCGCCGACGTCCTACCGGACCTGGGCGCGGGCCGTTCCCGACGATGTCGAGGTGCTGGCCACCTGCTACCCCGGCCGGCAGGACCGGTTCGCCGATCCGTTCGCGGCCTCGCTGCCCGAACTGGCCGATGACATCGTGGCCGCCCTCGTCCCGCTGCTCGACACGCCGATCGCGCTCTTCGGGCACAGCATGGGCGCCTACGTCGCCCACGAGGTCGCCCTGCGGCTCCAGGAACGGCACGGGGTCCAGCCGGTGCGGCTGTTCGTCTCCGGCGCCGAGGCACCGCACCTGGCCACGCCCCCCGGCCGGGCCGAGGACGACGAGGCCTTCGTCCGCGAGCTCCGGCAGCTGGGCAGCGGCTCGATGGGCGAGATCGAGGACGCGGCGCTGCTGGAGCTGGTCCTGCCGAGCATCCGGGCCGACTACCGGCTGCTGGACGCCTACCACCCGGCGTCCGGCACCCGGACCGGCTGCCCGCTCGTGGCGTACGTCGGCGACAGCGACGAGGACTGCGAGGTCGACAAGGCCCGCGCCTGGTCGCAGACCACGGCGTCCGCGTTCGAGTTCCGGGTCTTCCCCGGCGGCCACTTCTACCTGGAGGCGCACGAGCAGGAGCTCCTCGGCCACATCACCGGCCACCTCCGCAGCGACCTCCGGCTCAGGCAGGCCCTCGCCGGTCTCAGCCGTACCTGATCACCCGGAGCCACAGATCCCATGACCGAAAGGAAGAGCGGCGCCATGCACGAGCACCTGGTGAGCCGACTGGAAGCACACAGCCGCACGATCCCCGACAAGACCGCCGTGGCCTTCGTCCGGGTCGTCGACGGGGAGCCCGTCGAGGAGACGCTGACCTACGCCGAACTCGACCGGGAGGCGCGCAGGATCGCCTCGTGGCTGGCCGGACGCTGCACGGTCGGCGAGCGGGTGATGCTGCTCTACGGCACCGGCCTGGAGTTCGTGAAGGTCCTGATGGGCTGCATGTACGCGGGCGTGGTCGCCGTGCCGGCGCCGGTCCCGGGCAGCCAGCGGGGCCATGACGCCCGCTCGGTCGGCATCGTGCGCGACACCGACGTCCGGCTGATCCTCACCGACACGCCGAACGCCGGCGTCGTCAGCGCCTTCGTGGCGGACTCCGGCCTCACCGGGGTCGACGCCGTCGTCACCGACACCCTGGAACTCGCCGAGGCGCCCGGATGGCGGGTGCCGCAGCTCGGCCCGGACACCCTGGTCATCCTCCAGTACACCTCCGGCTCGACCAGCACCCCCAAGGGCGTCATGGTCACCCACGGGTCGCTCTTCCACAACCTGCAGCTGATCGAGCGGGCCTTCGGCCTGGACTCCGGCTGCCTGGTCGCCAGCTGGCTGCCGCAGCACCACGACATGGGGCTCATGGGCAAGGTGCTGGAGCCGCTCTACCTCGGCACCACGACCTACCTGATGGCGCCGATGGACTTCCTGCGCCGTCCCTACCTCTGGCTGGACCTGGTCTCCCGCAAGAGGATCCACACCACCGTCGCGCCCAACTTCGCCTACGACCTGTGCGTGCGCCGGATCACCGACCAGCAGGTCGCCACCCTGGACCTGTCCCACCTGCGCAACGCGGGCAACGGCTCGGAGCCCATCAGCGCCGCGACGCTGCACCGCTTCGCAGAGAAGTTCGCCCCGGCCGGCTTCAGCCCCGACGTCTTCAACCCCTGCTACGGCATGGCCGAGACCACGCTGCTGGTCACCGGCACGCCGCCCGGCCGCCGCCCGGCGATCACCTCCGTGGACGGCGACGCGCTCGCCCACAAGGTGCTGCGCCCGCTCCCCGGTGACCTGGAGGCCCCCAAGCTGGTGAGCAGCGGCCAGATCCACGGGCTCGACGTGCGGATCGTCGACCCGGAGACCAGGACCACGCTGCCGGACGGCCGCGCCGGCGAGATCTGGGTCCGGGGCCGGAGCGTCACGGCCGGGTACTGGAACAACCCGGAGGAGACCGAGCGCACCTTCCGCGCGATGACCGCCGAGGGCGAGCGGGGCTTCCTGCGCACCGGCGACATCGGGATCATCCACGACGGCGAGCTGTACGTCACCGGCCGCACCAAGGAGGTGCTGGTCATCAACGGCCGCAACCTCTACCCGCACGACCTGGAGCGCGAACTGCAGACCGTGCACGCCTCGTTCCAGGGCCTGGTCGCCAGCGTCTGCTCGGTCCCCGCCGACGGCGAGGAGATCGTCGTCATCCAGGAGTACCGGCCCAACCCGGCCAACCCGGTCGAGCTGCCCGAACTGGCGCGCCGCGTGCGCGGCGAGCTCGCCGAGGCGGCCGGCGTGAAGGTGTCGAACGTGGTGTTCCTGCGCCCCGGCCAGGTGCACCGCACGACCAGCGGCAAGATCCAGCGGCGGCTGATGCGCGAGAAGTTCATGACCGGCGCCCTGGAGCCGCTGTACGAGGACCTCAACACCGCGACCAGGAAGCGCTACCGCACGCCCGAGACGGCGGCCGCCGCGACCGGAGGCACGGGGGAGACGCCGTGACCTCCACCCCGTACCCCGCCGTCCTGGACTTCGACCGCGCCCTGGGCGACCCGGACGACGCGGGCCGGCTCTTCTCCTACGCCCGTTGCGGCGCACTCGACGACCGCGAGGAGTTCCCGGTCGAGATCTGCCGCGAGCTGGACTTCCTGGGCCTGCCCAGCCACTACGTCCCCGCGCGGTACGGCGGCTCGCTGCACCGCTACGACGAGGTGCTCCAGCTCATGCGCGCCGTCGCCCGGCGCGACCTGACGGTGGCCATCGCGCACGGCAAGACCTTCCTGGGCGCGGTGTCCGTCTGGGTCGGCGGCAGCGAGGAGCAGGCCCGCGAGCTCGGCCGGCTGGTGGCCGACGGCACCGTCGTGTCCTGGGGCCTGACGGAGCGCGACCACGGCAGCGACCTGCTCGCCGGGGAGGTGGCCGCCCACCGGGAACCGGACGGCGGCTACCGCCTCACCGGCGAGAAGTGGCTGATCAACAACGCCAACCGGGGGCGGCGGATCTGCGTCCTGGCCCGTACCGGCGAGCAGGGCGGCGCCCGCGCCTACAGCCTGCTCATGGTCGACAAGCAGAGCCTCCCCGGCGGCACCTACCGGCCGCTGCCGGCGGTGAAGCTGCACGGCATCCGCAGCGCCGACATCAGTGGCGTCGCGTTCACCGACGCCCCCGTACCGGCCGCCGCCCTGATCGGCGCCGAAGGCGGGGGCGCGGAGATCGTCCTGAAGAGCCTCCAGCTGACCCGCACCCTGTGCGCCGCCCTGTCGCTCGGGGCGGCGGACCAGGCGCTCGGACTCGCCACCGGGTACGCCCTGGAGCGCCACGCCTACGGCAGCCGCCTGATCGACCTGCCGCAGACCAGGCACCTGATCGCCGCGTCGTACGCCGATGTGCTCCTCGCCGAGGCGACCACCCTGGTGGCCGGACGGGCCATCCACGCCCTGACCGGGGAGCTGGCGGTGGTCTCGGCCGTCACCAAGTACTTCGTCCCCACCCTCGTCGACCAGGTCGTCTCCCGCCTGTCGACGGTGCTGGGCGCCCGCTCCCTGCTGGTGGGCGACACCTTCGAACACGGGCGCTTCCAGAAGGTGCAGCGCGACCACCGCATCGTGTCCATCTTCGACGGCAACACCGTGGTGAACCTCCACTCGCTGGTCAACCAGTTCCCGCAGCTGGCCCGCCAGGCCCGCCGCGGCGAGGTGGACCGGGCCGGCGTCGAGACGGCGGCCACCCTGACCGCCGAGCTGCCGGACTTCGACCGCGAACGGCTCTCCCTGCTGCCCCGCCCCGGCGGCAGCATCGTGCTCTCCCTCTCCGACGGTGTGGCGGAGCTGGCCGAACTGGCCCGCCAGGGCGTGGTCCCCGCCTCACTGGCCCGCAACGCGGAGGCGATCGCCGCCGTGGCCGACGAGGTCGCCGCCGCCATGGCGGCCCACCGCCCGGTGGCGACCGACGTCCCGGTGGCCGCCTTCTCCCTGGCCGAGCGGTACGCCCGCTGCTTCGCCGCCTCGGCGGCGATCCGGCTGTGGCTGCGCAACCACGCGACGGCCGGCGCCGGCCACCCGCTCTGGCAGGACGGCCTGTGGCTGGGGGCCGTGCTGGTCAGGCTGCTGGACCAGCTGCTCCCCGGCCGGCCGGACACCGACGGCGACGTCCTGGAGCGCCTGGTGCCGGTCCTGATCGAGCAGCAGGGCCGGGGCGACCTGCCGTCCCTGCTGACCCACCCGCTCGTGAAAGGCCGCTCATGACCACGGCACCCGCGGCACCCCCCGCGTCGCCCTTCACCGACCTCGGCACCCCGGCCGCACTGGAATCGCGGTTGGGCGACCCCACCGACCCCGGCAACCCGCTGGGCTTCGCCGCCCTCCTGAACGCGGACGAGCGCGGCGACCTGCTGTCCGCGGGCGAGCGGGTGCTGGACGCCTACGGCCTCGGCGCGGAGTTCGTCCCGGCGGCGCTCGGCGGCCGGCTCGGGCAGGCCGACCACCTGGCCAGGGTGCTGCGCCCGCTGTTCCGGCGCGACGTCGCGCTGGCGCTCGGCCACGGCGCGAGCAACCTGGTCGGCTCCGTGAACGTCTGGTCCTCGGGCAGTGACAAGCAGCGCCGCTGGCTGGCGGACGTGCTGCTGCGCAACGGCCGGGTCGCCGCCGGGTACACCGACATGTCCACCGGCAACGACGTCTCCCGCACCGCCTTCAGTGCCCGGGTGGAGCGCGACTCGCTCGTCCTCAACGGCCGCAAGGAGATCATCAACAACCTCGCCAGGGCCGAGGCCGTCACCCTGCTGGCCCGCACCCGGGAGGAGGCCGGCAGCCGCAGCCACTCCATGGTGCTGGTCGACATGGCGAGCGTCCCGCGCGACCGGCTGCGCTTCCTGCCGCGCTACCGGACCAGCGGGGTGCGCGCCCTGTACCTCGGCGGCCTGGAGTTCCAGGACTGCCCAGTGCCCGTGACCGCGGTCGCCGGCGGGTTCGGGGAGGCCATGGAGACCATCCTGCGGGCCTTCCAGGTCACCCGGGCGGTGCTGCCCGCGGCCGCGGTCGGCACGGTCGACCAGCAGCTGCGGACGGTGATGGACTTCGCGGTCCAGCGGCGCCTGTACGGGCGGGCCGTCTCCGAACTGCCGCACGCCCGCTCCCTGCTGGCCGGCGCGTGGCTCGACCTGCTCGTCGCCGACAGCCTCGCCACCACGGTCTGCCGCGCCCTGCACGTGCTCCCCGGCCAGACCAGCGTCTACGCGGCGGCCGTGAAGTACCTGGTGCCGACGCTGATGCGCGAGGCGGTCGACGCCATGGCCGTCGTGCTGGGCGCGCGCTCCTTCCTGCGCGAGGGCGAGCACGGCGTCTTCCAGAAGCACCTGCGCGACCTCCCGGTGGCCTCGCTCGTCCACGCCGGCGGAACGGTCTGCCAGGCGACGATGATCCCCCAGCTGCCGCGGATGGCACGCGGCGGCTGGCTGAGTGACGGCGGCGCGCCGGCCGAGCTGTTCACCATGGACCGGGCCCTGCCGGAGCTGGACGCGGAACGGCTGAGCGTCATGGCGGGTCGTGAGGACCCGCTGATGGCGGCACTGCCGCAGGTGGCCGCCGAGCTGGCCGGGGACCGGGTGCTCGGCCCGCTGTGCGCCTCGCTGGTGGGAGAGCTGCGCCGGCTGAAGGAGCGGTTCGGCGAACTGGCCCCCCGGGACCGCACCCCGGTGGCCAGTGCGGGCACCTTCGTGCTGGCCGAGCGCTACGCGGTGCTGCTCGCGGCCGCCGCCTGCCTCGGCGTGTGGCGCCACAACGCGGACAACCCGGACCCGTTCCTGCGCGACACGGCCTGGCTCGCCGCCGCGCTGGGCCGGCTGGCCGGCCGGCTCGGTTGCGGACCGGAGACGGACGGCGTACCGGAGCCCGTCTTCGCCGAGCTCGCCCGCCGCCACGAGACCCGCCGCGGCTTCGACCTCACGGGCCGCCGACTGGCCTGACCCGAGCACCGGCCGGACGCCACCGGCCGCTCCACGTCCACGCGCGGACCCTCCGCGCATATCGGCTTTTCATCCCAGAAGGGAGCCGGTGATGTCGACCTGTCATCAGCTTTCCCACGCCCAAGAGGCGCTGTGGTTCCTCTACGAACTCGACCCCGAGGGCAGCTCCTACAACACCGGCGTCGCCGTACGGGTGCTGTCCCCCGTCGAACTGCCCGCACTCCGGGAGGCCGTCGCCGCCGCCGTCGCCCGGCACGAACTCGTCCACTCGCTGTTCGACAGGGTCGACGGGGTGCCCGTCAGCACCCCCCGGGCCCACGAACCCTTCGCCCTGCTGGTCGAGGACCTGGGCCCGGTCGGCGACGACGAACTGCGTACCGCCGTCCGCCGGGCGCTCAACGAGCCGTACCACCTGCGCGACCGCGGCGCCTTCCGCTTCGTCCTGCTGCGCCGCTCCGAGACCGACGCGGTCCTGCTGATCGGCGGCCACCACATCGCCTCCGACGCCGTCTCGGACCTCGTCCTGCTGCGCGACATCCTCGCGGGCTACCAGCAGGCCGTCGCCGGCGAGGAGGCCGCGCCCGCCCCGGTCGCCTACACCCACGACACGTACGTCGCCGCCGAGCAGCGCCTGCTCTCCTCCCCGCGCGGTGCCCGCGCCGAGGCGTTCTGGCACGGTGTGATCGAGGGGGCGCAGCCCGCGCAGATCCCCACCGACCGCCCCCGCACAGCCGGGCCCACGCCCGTCGGCGCCACCCACCACCTGGAGCTCGACGCCGGTCAGGTCGAGGCACTGCGCACGGCCGCCCGTGCCTGCGGCGTGACCCTCTTCTCCTTCCTGCTGGGCGCCTTCCAGGGCCTGCTCCACCGCTACACCCGGCAGAACGACTTCCTCATCGGCTGCCCCACCACCACCCGGCTCTCCCCGCCGATGCGCGACGTCGTCGGCAACTACATCAACACCCTGGTCTTCCGCGGCAGCTTCGCCCCCGGAGCCACCTTCCGCGACGCCGCGACGACGGTCGACGGCCAGGTCCGCCAGGGCCTCGCCGCCGTCGGCTACCCCTTCGCGCGGCTCACCCGCACGGCCAACCGCCCGCGCACCAGCGCCGGCTCCTCGCTCTGCCAGATCACCTTCAACCTGATCGGTGTCGCCAAGCCCGACCCGCTGATGAAGCTGCTGCTGGACGGCGAGGGCGAGCACAACACCATCGAGCACCACGGCCTGACCATCAGCCCGTTCGAGCTGCCCCAGGCCGAGGGCCAGCTCGACCTCGCGGTGAACGTCCGCCAGAGCAGCGACTGCCTGACGCTCGACTTCCGCTACAACGCCGTGCTCTTCGACCTGTCGACCATCGAGCGCTTCGCCTCCTACTACGTGCGCGCCCTGGACACCGCCGCCGCCGACCCGGACCAGGTCATCTCCCGGCTGCGCCTGGTCCAGGTCCCGGCGCCCTCCCGCCCGTCGGACCAGGAGGCCGTCCGTGTCTGAGCCGCCGGAGTCCGGCCTGCCGCTCCCGGAGGGGGTCAGCCAGCGCACGCTGCGGGCCGGCGGGCGCAGCGTCCGGATCGCCGAGGCCGGTCAGGGCCCGCTCGTCGTCCTGTTGCACGGCTTCCCCGAACTCGCGTACTCCTGGCGACACCAGCTCGCCGGCCTGGCGGCGGCCGGGTTCCACGCGGTCGCCCCGGACATGCGCGGCTACGGCGGCAGCGACAGCCCCGAGGACGCGGCCCAGTACACGATCCACCACCTGGTGGGCGACGCGGTCGCGCTGATCGACGCGCTGGGCGAGGGCCCGGCCGTGCTGGCCGGCCACGACTGGGGCTCCCAGGTGGCCTGGCACACCGCCCTGATGCGCCCCGACCGGGTCAGGGGCGTGGCCGGCCTCAGCATTCCCTACCGGCCGCGCTCGCCGCTCAACCCGCTGCCCGCGATCCGGCGGGGTATCGGCGCGGGCCACTACATGCTGTACTTCCAGACGCCCGGCGTTGCCGAGGCGGAGCTGGAGCGCGACGTGGCCGCGTCCTTCCGCCGCCTGCTGAACGGCACCTCGGGATCGGCCCCCTACCGGGCGCCCGTCGTGCCGGACGGCGGCGGACTGCTGGACCTCTACCCTGAGCCCGCCGCACTGCCCGGCTGGCTCAGCGAGGACGAACTCTCTGTCTACACGGCCGAGTTCACCAGGACCGGCTTCACCGGAGGGCTGAACTGGTACCGCAACCTCGACGCGAACTGGGATCTGACCGCCCCGTACCAGAAGGCGGCCGTCCAGGTGCCCGCCCTCTACCTGGCCGGTGAGGAGGACTTCGTGATCAAGGGCGCGGACCCTGCCCGGCTGGAGTCCGAACTGCGGCAGTGGGTCCCCGACCTGCGCGAGATGCTCCTGCTCCCCGGCTGCGGCCACTGGATCCAGCAGGAACGCCCGGAGGAGGTCACGGCCGCCCTCGTCGCCTTCGCCCGGTCGCTGAGCTGACCGACCAGCCCCACCCCTTCCTTCGTTCCGTCCCCTTTCCGTTACCACTTCAGATGTCGAGGAGACACACCGATGACCACTGCCGCGATGACCACCGAGATCCAGCAGGCGCCGATCGCCGAGTGGCTGAGGGAGAAGGTCGCCTTCTACCTCGAGGAGCCGGTCGACTCCATCCGGACCGACACCAAGCTGGCCGAGTACGGCCTCGACTCCCTCCACGGCCTCACCCTGTGCGGCGAGATCGAGGACGAGTTCGGCATCGAGGTCGCACCGACCCTGGTCTGGGACTACCCGACCGTCGATGCCCTCTCCGGCCTGCTCGCGGAGATGCTCGCGGAGCACGGCAACCGGACCGCCTGACCCCCCGTGGCCGGACCGCGCGGGCGACCACGCGGTCCGGCCGACTGCCCGAGGCCGCCGACCGGCTCCCCCCGCACCAACAGAAAAGGAGTGAACCAGTTGCTGGTGATGACTCGCACAGCCGAGCCGGCGGAGACCGCCCGCCCCGGTGAACCGGCCGAACCGAGCACGTACACACGGCTCATCGACCTCCTCGACCGGTCCGGGTGCCGTTACCGGATGATCCACCACGCGGCGGAAGGCCGTACGGACGTGGCCAGCGTCCTGCGCGGCCACCCCCTGCAACAGGCCGCCAAGTGCCTGGTCCTGCAGGTCAGGACACCCGGCCGGGGCACACGCCACGCCCTCGCCGTCGTCCCCGGCGACCTGCGGGTCGACGTGGACGCCGTCCGGGACCTGCTGGGCGGCACGCGCGCCGGATTCGCCTCGCTGGAACGGGCCGAGCGCCTCACCGGATGCCGGAGCGGATCCATCGTGCCGTTCGCGTTCCACCCCGACCTGGAACTGATCGTCGACCCGGAACTCCTCGAAAGCCCGCGGCTCTATTTCAACGCGGCCCGCCTGGACCGCTCCGTGGCCCTGGACACCGGCGACTACTTCGACCTGGCACGTCCACGAATAGAACCGGTGGCCGAACGCCCCGCCTGAAATTCCCGGCAGGCCCGGAAGTAGAAGAAAAATATAGCCGCGGTGGCGACAGTAGTCCTCGGTGCTGCCCAGGGCGTCCCGGTTCCTGGTTGATCACACGAGGAGAGACGACAATGCCATCAATCCCGGCCCCGGGCACACGGATCGCTGCCATGGGGCACTACCTGCCCGGCACCGTCCTGACCAGCGAGGCGGTCGCCGAACGGCTGACCGTCGACGCGGAGTGGATCCTGACCCGCACCGGGATCAGCGAACGCCGCATCGCCGCCCCGGACGAGACGGTCGCGGACATGGCCGTCGCGGCCGCCCACGACGCCCTGGCCAACCTCGCCCGGGACCGGGACGGCCTCGACTCCGCCTCCGACATCGACACGGTGATCGTGGCGACCGCCAGCGCGGAGTCGACCATGCCGGCCGTCGCCGCCCGGGTCGCCGGACGGCTCGGCCTGGCCGCGCCCGCCGCGTTCGACGTCAACAGCGCCTGCGCCGGCTTCTGCCACGCGCTGGCCGTGGCGGACTCCCTGATCAGGTCCGGCACCAGCCGGGGCGCCCTGGTGATCGGCGCGGACAAGGCCAGTTCCTGGCTGGACTGGTCCGACCGGGACACCGCCGTGCTCTTCGCCGACGGCGCGGGCGCGGCGGTGGTCCTGCCGCACCACCGCCGCGCCATCGGCCCGGTGGTGTGGGGCAGCGTCGGCGAGCACGCCGACCGGATCGTCATCGACCCCGACACCCGCGTCCTGCGCCAGGACGGCCGCGCCGTCTACCGCTGGGCGACGAGCCTGGGCCCCATCGCCGCCCGGATCTGCGCGGACGCCGGCATCCGGCCCGCCGACCTGGCTGGCTTCGTGCCCCACCAGGCCAACCTGCGCATCATCCGGGCCCTGGCCAACCACCTCGACCTGTCCGGCGTGCCCGTCGCCACCGACGTGGCGACCACCGGGAACACCATGGCCGCGACCGTCCCGATCGCCCTGTCCCGCATGATCAACCGCGGCGACATCGACACCGGCGGCGACGTCCTGCTCTTCGGCTTCGGAGCCGGCCTCACCTACGCCGGACAGATCGTCCACCTCGACCCCGTCCCCGCGGTCATCCCCGTCCCCGTGGCCAAGCCCGTCCCTGCGGTCAAGCCCGTCCCCGCCTTCAACCCCGTCGCCGCGGCCAGCCCCGTCGCCCAGGCCCTCACCGCCTGGATCACCTCCGCGATTCCCCAGCCCGTTTTCTGACCCCCATTTTCCACTCCGCCTTTCCCCTGACCAGGGAAAGGCGGAGTGAATGCGGGATGTATAGGAGCGGCATAGCGCCGCGCGGAATTCTGGACCGCATGACCAGATACAAGCGGCATTTCCTCGTCGCCGTCACGGCGGCCGTATCGACGTTCCTGCTCCTCACCTCGGCGACGCCGTCATCGGCCGCGACCCAGGCCACCACCCCGTGCGGCTACTACGAATCCGCCGGCCACTCCTACTGGAACAACTGCGGCACCACCAGCGCCTACATCGTCGTGGGTTACCGCTCCGTCCCGGACACCGGCATGTGCATGGCCCCGGGCGTCACCGAGATCCTCGCGCTCGACCAGATCGTCTTCGCCACGTACCAGCGAGCCTGCTGACGTACCGCTCAGCAGACGGTGCGTCGCCCACGTCCGCCGGCCCGTGGAGGTGAGCGGCGCACCGGTCGGTCGAACCACGCGGTCTCCCCCTCGGGGCTTGCGGTGCCGTCAGCGGCACCAGCGAGTGCCGAAGACCGCACAGACGTCGGCGGACCGGGTGCGGAGGCCGGACTGCCTGCCGAACGTGAGGCTGTCGTCGACGTAGTGCTCACAGCCGGCGGTGTCCAGGGCCGTGATCAGTTCCTCGCGGAGCACAGTGGCCTCGAACGACCCCGATTCGGGCGCTGTCGGACCCGCCAGGGAACGGCTTCTCCTTCTTCACGTCGTGACGCGTATGCAGGCTCTGAACGCCCCAGCGCGCCCCGAGCCGGGATTCGTGGAACGTGCCGTTGCCGAGCATCGCGAACAGGGCGTTGGCCCGGCGTCTGGCCAGGCAAAGGAGGGCCTGGCGGTGGTGGCGGCATCCAAGGTCACCGTGCCACATGGCGTCGGAGCCGTCCGGCACCCTCACGGACACGTCGTGATTCAACCGGAAGTGGGCCTCGCAGTGCCGGCCTCGACCCGCAGACCGTTCAACCCGGTGTGCGAAGACCTTCCCGTAGTGCCTCGGCTCGGAGGTCACTGTACGGAGCCAGGAGTACTTCGGCCTCAGCTCGGGCAGCCAGTGCCCGCTTGCTGTGTCCGCTTCGTTCCAGTGCATGGGCCAGGTGGCTCAGGACTGTGGCAACGATGACGGGGTTCGCGTGTTCGCGGGCGAGTGCCACTGCTGACAGATGGAAGTCGGCGGCTTCACCGGCGCGGCCCAGATGTTGTAGGGCCTGTCCGATTCCGTCGTAGATCAGCGCCTCTATACGCCTGTTGCCCATGGTCAGGGTGAGATCCACGCACTGCCGGTAGATGTTCAGTGCCTGCTCGCTCTCGCCACGTGCCAGAGCCAGTGCTGCCTGTTCATGGAGGACGCCGTACTCCAGTGCATGGAAGACCAGTCCGTCGGCGACGATTGCGGCTGCCGCATTCAGATGCTCCTCAGCGTGTGCGAACCGCCCCATTTCCCGGAGGGCACCGGCAAGGCAGAGCGACAAGTCGCCGTGCATCCGCAACTCGAGGTCGGCCTGGCGGCAGATTTCCAGAGCTTGCCGTGCCAAGTCGGCCGCCTTCCTGGGCTGTCCCATTTCGCGGTAGGCGCTGGCCAGGTTGTTCAGCGCGACGGCGCTCCACCCCTGGTGCTTCTGTTCGCGGGCCAGGGCGAGGGTCAGCTCGAGGTACTCGACGGCTGCGCTCAGCTCGCGCAGCTCCAGGTGGATCCGGCCCAGACTGTTGGCCGCTTCGAGCGTGCCGAGTCGCTCGCCGAGTTGCCGGTGGAGGTCGAAGGCGGCGCGGAAGCAGTCGGCGGCCGGCCCCAGTCTGTTGTGCTTCCGAAGGGCGTAGCCCATGATCTGCCGCATAGCCGCTTCGGCGCGACGGTCGCTTGAGCGTCGCGCTGCTGCGAGCCCGAGTCGAGCGGTTTCGAGTTCGTCGTCCACGGCGCTGTTCGCGTCATGTAGCGGATCCAGTGTTGTGGGAAGTTGCCAGGTGATCTCGTCGAGACCAGCGGCAGCCGTGGCCCGTGCGAGAGCCAGCAAATTGGTCCGCTCTGTGAGGTACCAGTCCACCGCCTCTGCGTAACCGGTAAAGGTGAGGGGCTCGACTGTGGGCTCGGCAGGCCCTGAGATCTGTGAGGGGTGGAGGCGCTGCACGGTGCGGACGGCGGCGTCGGCTGTGTACAGGTACCACTGGGAGACGCGGGTCAGGGCTGCACGCTGTTGCTCGCGGCTCTCTTCCTGGCGGGCCTGGTCGGCGGCGTAGGCACGCAGCAGGTCGTGGAACTGATAGCGGGCGGAGCCCGTCTGCTCCAGGAGGTGCGCGCCAGCCAGTAGATCGAGGTGATGCCGGATCTGACGGTGTGTGTGGCCGGTGAGGGCGGCGGCTGTGGCGGTGCCGAACTCAGGTCCGGGGTGCAGGCCCAGGAGGCGAAAGACGCGCGCGGATGGTGCGGGCAGGGTGCGGTAGGACCAGGCGAAGACGGAGCGCACCGCATCGGCTTCCGAGTCGTCGTCGGTGGTCAGGACGTTCCAGAGAGAGGAACCCTCTCGCAGGTCGGCGATCAGGTCGGTCAGGGGCATGTGGGGGCGGGCGGCGGCGCGTTCGGCGGCGATCCGCATGGCCAGCGGCAGCCGGGCGCACAACCGGGCGAGTTCGGCCAGCTGTTCGGGCTCGTCCCGGTGGCGGTACTCGGACGTGGCGGTGGTGAGCAGGTCGACGGCTTCGGGTTCCGTGAGCAGGCCAAGGGTGAGGCGGTGTGCACCGTCGCGGGCGGAAAGACCGGACAAGCGTCCGCGGCTGGTGGCCACCACCAGACAGCCGGCGTCGCCGGGCAGCAGCGGACGGACCTGTTCCACGGTGGAGGCGTTGTCGAGTACCACCAGTACCCGGCGCTCCGCGAGCAGTGAGCGGTACAGTTCCGTCCGTTCCTCCTGACGCCTGGGGACCGCGTTCGGTGCGATGCCCAGGGCGTGCAGGAAGCGCTCCAGTGCTGCCTCGGGGGCCACCGGCGGGCCCGGGTCATAACCGCGCAGGTTGATGAACAATTGCCCGTCCGGGAACCGGTGGCGCACCCGGTGGGCGAAGCGCACCGCGAGCGAGGTCTTGCCCGACCCGGGGGTCCCTGCAACCACCACCAGCCGCACGCCCTCGCCCGGCGCGATGGCCTCCAGCGCTTCCAGACGCTCAAGCTCGGCCGCGCGACCCACAAAGCCAGGCGCCTCGCCGGGCAGCTGACGCGGCACTAGCCTCTCATGCTGCTGGCACGGCCAAGCGGGGCCCGGCGCCGGGGGTGCGGTGTGGTAGTAAACGACCTGCTGGGCGTGGCCGACAGCGAAGCTGCCGTGCTCGGCGGAGACGGCTGGGCGCCTGGCGGCGGGCGATGACAGTGTGGCGCCGGGCCCGTTCAGCCCTGGGGCGGACCCGGCAACGGGGGGTTTCCCAGCGTCACGTCCCCCATCCGAAGGGCGGCCACCGACGCGTGATCGGCCCGAACATCCACGCTCCCACCCACCGCCGCACCGTGGTCTCCCGCCGACACCACGCCGCCGACAGCCTGCTCTTGGACCAAGGCTCGCAGCTCTGCCGCAGCGTGCTCACGCTCCGCGCCGGCCACGCCCTCCAACAGGCTCTCGAACCTGGTCTGCCAAGCCACCTCCTGGCGCAGCCGCACCTGTTCGGCCCCAGCCGATGCCGACACCTGCAACGCGCTGGCCGTACCGTCCAGCCGCTCCAACTCCACCCGTTCGCGCTCACCGTCTCCACGGCCCAGCAACCGAGCTACCCGCGTCCGCAGCCCGTCCCACGCCTGCGTCCCAGCTGCCTGGACCACAGCCGTCCCACCAGCCGTGGCCAACGCCATCAGCGCCTCCTCCAGCATTCCCGCCCTCTCGCTCGCACCGATGTCATAGCCCTTCGACCCTAGCTCCGTGACAGCGCCCTTCGGAGGCGACTTCGAAAAGACATCACGACCACTGAAATAGCTTGGACAGGGCAAGGGCCGCCTTCTCCTCGTCTGGCGCGGGCAGGACCCCAGTGCGAGCAGGCGGAGCAATGCTCATGACCTGTGGATCGGCTTCGGGGTGGACGCGAAGGGCGTACCTTCCCGAGTGACCGACTTCTGGTCATCGAGTAGGCCGACGTTGCACCGTCGGCCAGGAAGGCACGCCCGTGCTCAGCGTAGTGAACGCCGATGGATCGACCGAGACCGGCTCCCTGATCGACGACATCGTCCGGGAGGGGGCACGGCGGATGCTGGCCGCCGCACTGGAGGCCGAAGTCAACTCCTACATAGCCGATTGGCGGATCAGTGTGACGAGAGCGGGCGCCGTCTGGTGGTCCGCAACGGCTATCACCAGCCGAGGAAAGTGACCACCGCAGCCGGGACGGTCGAGGTGAAAGCGACGCGGGTCAACGACAAGCGCGTCGATGAGGCAACCGGCGAGCGCAAGCGGTTCAGTTCGGCGATCCTGCCGCCGTGGTGCCGCAAGCCCCCGAAGATCAGCGAGGTGTTGCCACTGCTCTACCTGCACGGCCTGTCCAGTGGAGACTTCGTGCCTGCGCTCGAGCAGTTCCTCGGCTCCTCGGCCGGGCTGTCCCCAGCCACCGTCACGCGGCTCACCCAGCAGTGGCAGGCCGACCACCAGGCATTCGGCGAGCGCGACCTGTCCGCCACGGACTACGTCTGCATCTGGGCTGACGGCATCCATCTGCGGATACGTCTGGAGCAGGCGAAGGCCGCGGTCCTGGTCGTGATGGGCGTGCGCGCGGACGGCACCAGGGAGCTGATCGCCACAGCGGATGGCTACCGCGAGTCGCCGGAGTCTTGGGCCGGCCTGCTGCGGGACTGCCAGCGGCGCAGCATGCGCGCTCCGGTCCTGGCCGTCGGGGACGGCGCCCTCGGCTTCTGGAACGCGATCAACGAGGTCTTTCCCGAGACCCGCCATCAAAGGTGTTGGGTTCACAAAACAGCCAACTGCCTCGACAGCCTCCCGCAGTCGGCCCAGCCTGCGGCGAAGAAGGCCGTCCAGGACATCTACAACGCCGAAGACCGCGAGCACGCGGCCAAGGCCATAGCCGCGTTCGCCAGACAGTACGGCGCGAAGTTCCCCAAGGCCGTCAAGAAGATCACCGATGACGAGGATGAACTCCTGGCCTTCTACGACTTCCCCGCCGAACACTGGATCCACCTGCGGACAACCAACCCGATCGAGTCGACTTTCGCGACCGTCCGGCCGCGGACCAAGGTCACCAAAGGGGGCCGGCTCCCGAGCGGCCGCACTTGCGATGGTGTTCAAGCTCGTCGAGTCCGCCCAGACCCGCTGGCGAGCCGTGAATGCGCCCCACCTCGTCGCTCTCGTCCGAGCCGGAGCCCACTTCGAACGCGGCCACCTCGTGGAACGGCCGAACACGACCGCGGCATGAATCATGAACAGGGTGGCGGACCTGCCTCGAAGTTCGAGATCATCCGATCATGTCGGATGACACGCCAGGGCAGGACCTCCCAGCCGGCTTCGGGTTACGGCCGTATCGGGGCGAGGAGGACCACGGCCCCATGGCCGCGGTGCGGCTGGGATGTGTCGAACGGGACCGGGTCGACACCCGTTCGGTTGTGGAAGGGCTCCCGACAGCGGCCGAGATCGCCGAGGCCTCTGCCAAGCTGGACGAGCCGTCCAGGAACCAGGTCCTGGTGGTACGCGACGGGAGCGTCGTCGGCTACTCGACGATCCGGTGGTGGCAGGAGCGGGACGATACGTGGCTTTACCTGCACCGCGGTTACCTCTTGCCCGAGCATCGCGGCCAGGGCATCGGGTCAGCCATGCTGAGCTGGGCCGAAGAGCGGATCGGCCGGCTCATCGAAGGTCATGGCACGGCTCGGACTGCAGTGATCGGTGCGAACGCCATGGTGTCCGAGCAGGACGCCACGGCGCTTCTGCTCGCAGCCGGCTACCGACGTGTCTTCAGTCTGGTCGAGCTGGAGCTGGGCGATCTGCAGCAGTTGCCCGAACGAGGCAGCGAACTCCCGGCCGGGATACGGACGGGGCCGATCGGGACCAGCCACTACCGCGCGGCCTGGAGGACGGTCGTCGATTCGTATGCGGAAACCGGTTTCACTCAGAAATGGACCTTCCCGGACTTTGTCGACACCGCCGACCCGGCGTGCTGGAGGGCTGCCTGGAGGGGGCAGGAGATGCTCGGCGTGGCCCTCTGCTCCATCCGCAGCCACGACCACACCGTGGGCGAGGTGGAAGAGCTGAGCGTCCGAACGGACCAGCGACGCCTCGGAATCGGCCGGATCCTGCTGCTGGAAGGGCTGCGAAGCCTTCGCGAGCAGGGTGCAACGACGGCCAGGCTGTACACGGGCACGGCAAATCCCCACCGGTCCTACGATCTTTACGAGAGCGTGGGGTTCCGGAGACAGAACGAGTATGTCCGCTACCGCAAGCCGCTCGCTTGATCGACCAGCCATTGGACTGTCCGGTCGATCCACAGAATCTGACGATTCCTCTGCCTCGGGCAGCAAGGTTCGCTCCATGCCAGGCCCTGCCTGTGCTGCGGCACTTGCGTCCGACAGCCACCTTCCTCCACACTCGGTGTGGCCTTCAGGAGGCCGCCCCTGGTCCCGCGTCGCCCCTTCGCAGGACCACTCAGGGGTCAAGGAGCCATAGCCCCACCTGTACATCCCTTGACACTGGCGTTCATGCCCTCATGCAGGGCGTAGATCAGTTGTCGGATGCCTTGGGGCGACGGTATCCGAGGACGGATCGCGCATGACCAGCGGTGGGCGTCTCCAGAAGCTCGCACGAACCCGGCAGATCTACACGGGTGAGCCTTTCCACGTGGCCAAAGAGATGGTCCGTGATGGGAACAACCGATCACCCCTCTCTACCGCCCCTATGAGGCAGGCCTATCTCGAAGCAGAGGTCTTCGCAAAACTCTGCAGTGGCGGTGAATGGTGGCCCCATCCGTTCGGGATCTCCTCCATTCAAGCACGGGTCCAGTCGGCGACAGCACATCTCGACAGCCACACCACGTTCCACGACGGCACCCCGTACTCGCGAAGTGCTCATGCCCTCGAAGCCCTGCTGCCTGAAGCCGAACCCGGCATCCAAGTGAACGGCGTCGTCGGCCTTCGCGTCGTGGGCATGGACGGCCGAGATCTCCACCTCACACTCACCGATGGCGACTGCCACCTGATTCTGCGTGGAACAGCAGGGGTGGATTGGAAAGGCGAGATCGATGAACGCTGGAACCACCTGAGGAAAGCGGGATTTCCGCCACTATGGCGGGAGCAGCAACTGACCGATCACGAAGTGGATCACATTCGAGACTATCCCCGGGTCTGGAGTGCGAATCGGAGTCTCGACTGGCTCGGATCAGCCCTCCTGCGCCGCCTCGCCATGGTCCATACGTCCAGTACCGCACATTCAGTACGGTCATGGGTTCACGATGACGAATGGGTCCTCCAGCTAGATACCGTGCGTGGCGTAGAGCTCGACCATGATGCCTTCCTGAGTCGACTCTTGGACCCCATCTGGGGAATCCCGCTCCGAATTCGCCAACAGCGTTGTTCCTGTGACCCTCGCCATCGATTGGGCCACGACAACTACCTACTCCAGTGCACATACCACCTTGAACATACTGATGACACCTATCGCGGTGGCCTGCAACTTCGCTTCCGCCATGGGTTGGGCGCCTACACCAGGAATGCACGAGCAACACTGGCAAGCCTGGGTGCCGCCCCAAAATGGCTAGACCGCGTCCTACCGGTCAGCAGCCCCGATGTCATGTTGGGTGCCAGCGATATGACATCGGGGCGGTTCCCCGGCGGAGAGAACAACTCATGAACTGGGACACCGTTCTGCTTTTCGTTCTGGCGGCTTTCGGAACCGTCGGGCTGGTCATCACTCAGCTGCACGAGATGCTGGAGAAACTGCCCAACCTCATTCGCGCTTGGCATGAGGTCCGTCGCAGCTGGCGGGAGTGAGGAAATCGCTGCATATAGATAGACCGCCCATCTCCGTGCACATCATCGAATCAATGGGCAAGAGAATTCATCCCCACCGATCCGGCCCGGACCGCCCGGAAGGCCAGTGCGCGTACAGGACTAATCCAGAGGCCCTCACTCTGCCAAAAAATTTAATACGGGTCATCAGAAATGGCCATTCGAAAGAACTTGTCAGTGATCATTGAATAGCAGATCACGCAACCCCTCTTCAAAGGACCAGTATGTATACTGCTCGGTGTCGCGCCCGGGCACCTCTAGCTTTTTGAGCTGTCCCCCGACGATATGGGACACCAGCGGTACGGGCAGGGCGTCCGGCCACAGGCCGGTCCGCTTACCCTCGGATAGCACGCGCCGGAAGGCGCCGGTGGAGCCCCGCAGGCTCCGGCCATTCGCCTTCAAGTCCTCGGCGGCGCACTCGCCTTGGCCCTCGACAACCTGGAGCAGGATCTGCTGCGCGCGGGGCGGGAGGCGGTCGTAGTACGAGCGGGCCCGCTCCGGGGTCCAGCGGTCGTCGGGCACCGCGGCCACGACGGCGGCTGGCGCGGTGGCGAGGGCTAGCAGCTTCTCGAGCACCTCGGGGGTCGGATTCTCCACGGTGATCGTGATCTTCATGACGGAAACCTTGGCAGCTTGAGACGCTGAACACAAATAACCTCGACAAACGCGCCACAGACGCGAGGCCGGCATCCGGCTCGGGTTATGTACCAAGAAACGTGTTGCGTCCTCTAACTGGATTTAGAGGACGCAACACAGGGCCCGGTACAGATAGGCTGTCCCGGACGGATCATCAGCCCGCCGTGCCGGAAGGAGAGCGCCCGTGGATGCCGAGGCGTCGGACGGCCTGCCCGTCCTGGTGGAGCGCTCCATCGAGATCGTGGTCGCCGAGCTGGTGGACGACGGCCAGGTCCTCGCGCCGTTCGCGCCCGCCGGGGTCGACCCCAACGAGACGCTGACCGAGGACGCGGCCGACGACCTCGTCTCCGCCCGGCCCGCGCGCACCAGCCAGACCTACGCCGAGCAGTGGCGCTACTTCGCGCGCTGGTGCGCCGACAACGGCCGCCACCCCGGGCCGCGCACCAGCGAGGCGAACATGGTCTCCTACGTCTCCCACCTCCGCCGCCGCGGCGGACGGGACGGCACAGGCGCGCCCGTCAGCTCGCTGCGCCTGGCGATGGCCGCCATCCGCGACGCCAACGCCCGTGCGGGGTACGAGAACTGGCCCCCGAAGAAGGCGACCGCCGAACTGATCCGCAAGCAGGCCGCTGAGCACGCCCGCGCCCGCCGCACCCCGAGGTCGAGCCCGCCCGTCGACGCCGCCCGCATCGCCCACCTCCAGCAGGGCACGACCGCCGACATCCCGCTCGCCCGCTGGCGCGACCTCACCATCCTGCACCTCGGCTACCGCACCCGCGCCCGGCGCTCCGAGCAGGCGGCCTACCGCATCGACTCCATCGTCTTCGAGCGCCTGGAGGACGGCACCGAGCAGATGGTCGTCGGCAAGCGCACAAGCAAGAGCGACCACTGGTCCACCGGCCGCGAGTACGTCGTCCGCGACCCGGTGGCGATCACCGTCGTCCGCACCTACATCTCACTGCTTGCCGAACTCGGCCAAGCGGAACCGCAGTTGCCGCTACTGCGCGGCATCACCCGCTGGGGCAACCTGATGCCCGTCCCCGCCTCCGGAACCGGCATGACCGGCCACTCGGTGAACCGAGCCTTCAAGCGCATGGTCACCCGCACTCCCGGCTTCGACGCCAAGAACGCCACCAGCCACGGCCTGCGCGCCGGCGTCCCCGCCGACCTCGCCGCCCAGGGCTACAGCGCGGCGGAGATCCTGGTCATCACCGAGGACTGGAAGTCCACCACCATGGTCGAGAAGTACGCCAAGGCCGGCCTGCGCCGCGCCGGCAAGGACAACCTCGGCCGGGCCCAACAGGCCCTCGACTCCCTGGTCGTCCCACCGCCGACCGGTCCCACCGGATAGGCATAGTGGGCGAGACCCCGTATTGCTGTGTCGTGGTCCGTCCACTCGACGGACCACGACACAGCGATTCCCTGGGGCATAGCGACAGCAGTCGATCCCTGTCGAACACGGCCACTTGGTCGGCAAGCACCTCGTTGACGAGGGTCCGGCGGGCGGACCATGGCCGCGATCCATTCCCTCAGCACCACTGCGTCCGTCACCGACCGCGGCGCCGCCCGAATCCTCCTGGCCCGGCCCCGCGAGCGGTTCCACGAAAGCCAGAGCACATCCTGCGCCTGGCCGACGACAGCCTCCACGCCCACCTCACCGACACACCCCGAGCCCACACCCGCCACTTCGCAGCACTTCGCCCCGCCGACCACAAGGCCGACGGGGCGAAACAGAGCTCGAATCAACCAACAGCATCCGGTCGGTGCACGGGCCTTCGCCCTCGTACGCGTTCCCGACGGAACTCCGATCAGGTCACCGGACGGGTGGCAGGTCGGAGCACCGCACGGGCCCCTGTGGCCTGACGGGTCAGTTCCAGACCTTGCCCAGGAAGTAGTTGCCGGTGCCGCGCTCGTAGTAGTGGTCGCCGTAGAGGCCGCCCACGCACTTGGTCTTCGTCTCGGTCGGGTTGGTGGCGAAGGAGCCGACCATCACGCTCGTGTCGGAGTCCCACAGCTCCGCGCGGCCCCAGTACGACAGCGCCTTGTGCGTGCCCGAGAAGCAGACCTCGTGGTTGCTGTTGGCCGCGACCATGCCGGAGTAGCAGATACCGTCCCAGCTCTCGCAAGTCGAGCTGGCCGCGCTCGCCGAGGAGGCGTTGAACAGACCGAACGCCGCCACTGCGGCGGTGGCCGCGGCCACCTTGACGATCCTCTTCTTCAGCATGCTTCGACTCCGTTCGCTCGATGTCCTGTTGTGGTCCGCCGGTCTGCACCGCCCGGACACGACTTCGAGACTACGAAGCGGGCGCCCGTCCGGGTGTGCGCTCCGTGCGGGGGTCCTCGACGCTCCGTGCGAGACTCAGCTCTCGGAACTCGGTCGGAGTGAGCTCGTAGGCCTGACGGAAGGTCCGACTGAAGACGGTCGCGCTGCTGAACCCCCAGCGGTCGGCTATCGACTGCACCGTGTACGCGCGGAGCCGGGTGCTGGCGAGGTCCTCGCGACAGCGCTCCAGCCGGCGGCGGCGGATCCAGGCGTGGACGGTCTCCGACTGCGGGTCGTGGGAGCGGAACAGCTGGTGGAGGCTGCGCAGCGAGATGTTGTGCCGCGCAGCGACGACACCCGGGGTCAACTGCGGATCGCCGAGGTTGTCCTCGATGAAGGCGCGGATGCGCTCCAGCAGCACCCGCGCGCGGACCTCGACCGGCACCTGCCCCGCGTCGTCGAGCCGCTGGGCGAGCAGGGCGCCGGCGAGTTCCACCGCGACGGTGCCCAGCCTGCGCAGCTCCGCCGCCTCGCAGGTGTCGCCGTGGGCCTCCAGACCGTCCAGGAAGCTCATCAGCACCGCCGCGACCCCGTGTCCGCCGGTGAGCCGCCCGGCCAGCAGCCGCTCCAGGCGCCGGCCGGACAGCGGGAGCAGGGTTCGCGGGAACTGCAGCATCGTCAGCACGACCGGGCCGGGTCCGGGAAGGATCCGGGTGTCGGACGGGCGCGAAGTGTCCCAGAAAACGAACTCACCGGCCCCGATCCGGTTCTCGTTTCCCGACTGGGACAGCACCGCAGCGCCCCTGCGGATCAGCGCGAGCTGGTACTGTTCCGGGTCACCGCGCCGGATCAGGGCCGGTGTCCGCCGCGACCGCAGCGGCGAGAAGGCGAACCGGGCCATCCGCAGCGGCCCCAGGTCCAGCATTTCGGCCTCGGCGCGGAACTCGGTGGACGGTTCCGGGCTCATCACCGTCGGCATCACCGTCTGCGCGACCGTGTCGTTGAACCAGTCGAACCGTTCGTTCGGCCGCACAGTTTCAGGCAGCAAGGAAATCCACATACCGCTTTCCCCCCGAAAAGTGGATGACAGGGACTCACGTCCCACGCGGAAGGCTGGTTCCGCCGGAGGGCATCATGCCACCGAAGAGGCTCTCGTGGGCGAGGCCGACGCGGCGTGTTCCCGTCCTGTCGGCGCCCGCCCCAGGGCACCAGCGGTGGCGCTGCACCAGTTCGTCATAGGTGCCGAGCTGGCGCAGGCCCTGGCCGTCCTGCTCCCGGACACCCGTCCCCTGCCCGCCAGCACCCCTTCCGCCGCAGCACCCGAGCAGCAGCTCTCGACGGCCCGGTGGAAAGCACCACGGGCCGACAGCAGACCACCGACACCACCACGACTGGGGCGAAGCCCTGCACCGCCGCCGACGACGGGACCGCCGGAGCGCAGCAGACGGGCGTGGACCACGGCCTGGCAGCCGCTGAAGCCGAGCTCGCCGCCGCCCTAAATGAATGAGTCCGATGTCCTCAGTGGTCATAGGCGATGAGTGAGCGCTTGATCGCGGCGCCGGTGTTCCAGTTGTGCCAGATCGCGGCGGCGAGGGCGAGCAGGCGCTGACCGGTGCGGGCGAGGACGCCGGCCTCGGTTCGTGCGCCGTGCTGTTCGAGGCTGAGCTGGCCCTTGAGGGTGTCGATGACCGCCTCGATCCATTGGCGGACGCGGGCGAGCCTGCCGAATCGGGCAGGCTCGCCCTTGCGGTCGGGCCGGACCAGGTGCGCGCCGAGCCCGTCGGTGACGAAGGCCTCGAACGCGGCTCCGGCGAAGCCCTTGTCACCGAGGATCACCTGCCCCCGGCGCACGAGGTGCCGGTTACGGCCGAGCATGGCCTCCATGACCTCGCGCTCGCCGAGTTTCGGGTTGGCCAGGCACCAGCTGACCGGCATGCCCTCGGCCGTGGTCAACAGGTAGAGCCGCAGGCCCCAGAAGAAGCGGGAGTGACTGGCGCAGTAGCCGTAACCGGCGGTGCCGGCCAGGGCCGAGCGCTTGACCGTCTCACGGGATGCCGCGCAGGGCAGCGGTGTGGAGTCGATCAGCCGCAGGTCGTCGTGCCAGGTCGGCACTTGCCGGGCCAGCGCCCCGACGACCTGCGGGATGAGCGGGCCGGCCGCGTTCAGCCGCTTGTTGTAGCCGGACTGCCCCGGCAGGTACGGGAACAGGTGCCGCAGACGACCGCTCGCGAAGCGGTGCCAGTGCCTCACCGAGGGGAAGCCGAGCAGCACCTGCGCCACGGCCAGGCACAGCAGTTCCGCATCCGAGAGCCTCGGAGGTCGCCCGATCCGGTGACGAGGGGCCACGTGATCGTCGATGAACACGTACAGTGCCGTCAGAAGGGTGTCCAGGTTCGTCTTCACAAACCAACCAACGGGCACCCTTCGTCATGGTCGCGGCCAGCCCAGCAATCGGACTCACTCATCTAACGCTGGTCGGGCGGGGCTGCAGGGCTGTCCTCGGCCGCGGGCCGTGTCCTGCGGTGCCTGGCGGCCGCCATCGCCCGCGGTGACGCCGTCGTTCTCCCCTACGCCCGCTGCGACAGTGCCCACCTCATCCACCGCAGGATCCGCCTGCCCTACACCCCCGAAGGCGATCGCCTGCACACCGCCCTGGCCGCCTACGCCGCCGCATGGAAGAACACCCCGACCGAGACGGATGACACTGCGGACGGGACCGGTAGCGGCGCCCTCCATCCTCTCCTCGCCTGGTGGACGGTGCTGCACGCCCTGTCCAACCTGGCCCGTTACCAGCCCGTCCGCTGGTCCGAGCACATCGCCGTCGACACCAGCAAGGTGGCCGTCGCGATCGAAGTCCTGTTGGACGAGGCCGTCACCGTCGTGCCGGATCTGATCCGGCACGCGATCCGCGAAGTCGGGTAGCGAAGGGGGAAAAAAGGCTGGTCATCGCCGCGCTCCCCGCCATTGCCCAGCGCCATGCCTGCGACTCCGACCAGCTGCTTCGGCAGCTGGTCAGGGCCGGGTACATCGCCCCGGACGACGACTCCGGGCAACCGCCCCGGACACGCCCAGCCCTTGGGAGGGCATCCCCATGCCCGGCCGCAACACCTGGCCCTGGCACCCCCGGAGCCGGCCCCGCCCCGTGTGCGTCGACCTCAGCACCGCACGGAGCAGGGCTCCGACGCACGAGAAACCATGGCACATAAGACCCCCGAACCCACCGGCCAGGCCCTCATCCCATGACGGAATGCTCCGCTCTCAACCCCGGGGCACCCAAGCTCATGCAACGAGCGCGTAGTTGGTGAGCTGCGTGTGTTCCTGTCGACCAGGATGCAGGTACATCCCTGTATGGCCCCTCCACGGTATGTACTTGGCGATCGGTGCCGTGCAGCCTGGTCGAGGTCCAGCCCGGCCGGATCGCTGGCGATCGGGCGCACAGCGAGCCGTCCTGGTCGTAACCTCCGTCTTCCCGGCTCAGCGGGCACCTGTTCAGAAGCCGTTGTCTTCCCGAGGATGGTGGGCTCGGCCGCGAAGACGCGACGTCTGGACGCAGCCCGTACGATGCTGTCGAAGGCTCAGACCCAGCTCGCCTGGGCGCAGCTGGGAGAGTTGGCCTCAGGGGTTTCGGCCCCGCACGCGCGGGCTCCGGATTCGAACTGAATGGATTGGCGCACTCTGCGCCCAATCGCTGCAGGTCAGGAAGTGTCGGCCCCGCGCTCGCGGGGATAGCTCCCAGCGGCAGCCCGGCGTCATCCCGCAGGACCCGTCGGCCCCGCGCTCGCGGGGATAGCTCCGACTGGAGCGGCTGGCTCTACCCGGGCACCGGGTCGGCCCCGCGCTCGCGGGGAGAGCTCCCTTACTTCAGCGGGGGCCACGACGGCCATGGGGTCGGCCCCGCGCTCGCGGGGATAGCTCCGTGGCCAGCCACATCGTCCGCCACGACCCCGCGTCGGCCCCGCGCTCGCGGGGATAGCTCCGTCGGGAGGGTGAGGCCCTTGGTCTGGGTCGGGTCGGCCCCGCGCTCGCGGGGAGAGCTCCCTTACTTCAGCGGGGGCCCCGACCCAGGCCGACTTCAAGTCGGCCCCGCGCTCGCGGGGATAGCTCCCCGCCACCGAGAAGCCGAGGACGTTCTCCGCCGTTGGCCCCGCGCTCGCGGGGATAGCTCCAGGTGCGGTCACTTCGGCCCCGCGGCCTGGCTGTTGGACCCAACCTCGCCGACAGTGATGGGGCCCCTGGACTTCCCCGCTCTGCGCTCGGGTGCTCCTCAGAGGGTGTTCTGCGAGTCTTGGGTGGTTCTCGTAGTCCTTGAAGGCGGGTTGTCCGGTTCCGGGTGCTTCACGGCGGGCCGTCGGCGCGGTGTTCATTCGTACTTGCGTGCCGGCTGACCCGGAGTCCAAGGGCGGTTCGGAGGCGACGGTGCGGATCGCGAAGGCCGACCTGGTGCCCAAGGACGTGAACCTGCGCGAGGAGTTCCGCACGTTCGGCGAACTGGAGGCGGCCTGCCGCCAGTTCTGCGACGAGGTCAATTCCCGCCCGCACCGGGAGACCAGGCGCAAGCCCGTCGACCGGCTGGCTGAGGAGCAACAGCGGCTGCACCCCTGCCCCGGCAGCCGTTCACCGCGGCGTTCGGCACGACCCGCCGGGTCAACTGGGACTCCACGATCTCGGTCGAGGCGGTGCGCTACTCGGTCCCGCACGAGCTGATCGACACCCGGGTCTGGGCCCGCTTCCACGGCGAGGAGCTGATCGTCACCGCGGTCGACGAGCGTGGCTCGGCCCAGGAGGTCGCCTTCCTCGGGCTCGGCCCCGGCGCCGCGAGCTGGCTGGTCGAGGCCGCCGCCTCCGGCACCCGCCGGATCAAGGCGAAGATGGCCGAGGCCGTCGCCCTCTCGAAGCTCTTCTCGGCCGGGGAGGTCGACCGGGCGCTGGGCACCGCCGCGGTCACCGGCCGCTTCGCGGACAAGGACCTGCTCTCGATCCTCGACTACCAGGCCGTCCACGGACAGGCCGAACCCACCCGCCGCAGCGAGGAGCACTCGCTCCAGCCGGGCACCTCCGCCTGGTCCTCCTTCGGCCTCAACACCCTGCTCGACCACAACGAAAGCGACCCGTCCTGATGGCCACCCCGCTCCGCACCGTCCACGGCACCAACGGCGACCCGCTGGCCGAGGCCATCGAACTGACCAAGCGGCTCAAGCTCCCGCACATCCGCCGCTCGCTGACCGACATCATCCCCACCGCGAAGGCCCAACGCTGGGATCCGGCCGAGGTGGTGAGGGTCCTTCTGGCGGAAGAGGCCGCCGGCCGCGACCGTGCTAACCTGCACACCCGCCGCAAGCGGGCCGGCTTCCCGAGCGGCAAGACCTTCGGCGACTGGGACGAGACCGCCTCCGCGATCCCGAGGCAGACCCAGGACGCGCTCAAGTCCCTTGAGTGGGTGGGACGTCGGGAGAACCTCTGTGTCTGTGGTCCGTCGGGCACGGGCAAGAGCCACTTCACCGAGGCGCTCGGCCAGGCCGCGGTCGAGTCCGGGATGACGGTCGCCTGGTTCACCATCGAGGACCTGGGCGCGCTGGTCCGCCGGCACCGGGCGGACGACTCGATCGCCCGGGCGCTGTCGCGGATCATCCGCTCGGACCTGATCATCGTGGACGACATCGGTCTGCTGCCCGTCTCGCCGGACGCCGCCGAGGGCTTCTACCGGCTGGTCGACGCGGCCTACGAACGGCGCTCGGTCGCGGTCAGCAGCAACCTCCACCCCTCCGGGTTCGACGAGATCATGCCCAAGACCCTGGCCACCGCCACGGTCGACCGGCTCATGCACCACGCCCACATCGTCGTCACCCAGGGTGACAGCTACCGGCTCACCCAGGCCACCACTGGCAAGGGGGTGAAGCCCTTCAGCTGATCAGCATCAGATCAGGCGGGGAGATTATCTGGCCGCCACCGGGGCGGTCTTGAAGACCGCAGGTGGGGCGGGACTCCGGCCGCCAGTGGGGCGAGCGTGATGGCCGTTGACAAACGCCTCCTTCAATCTCGGCACAGGCCTCACGAGCTTCGGCGGCGCCTCATTCGTCGGAGCGACCGTGGACTTCGCGAAGGCCACGTTCAACGGCGGCAAGGTCGATCTCCGCGAGGCGCGCGACTGGAGCCACCCACCGATACTTCCGTCAGGAGGCCGGCCGGGACTGCTGCTCCCGCCGGAGGTTCCCTGAGGTCGCCGACACCCTGACGGAGGTCCGGGGACCGTTGGTCCTGAACGGCGAGCTCGTGGTGATGCGCGCGGGCGTCCCGTCGTTCGCCGCGCTGCAGGGCCGTGCGGCGCGGAACGGGCTGTCCTGGGTGTTCCAGTAGGCCATGACGTCCTGGTAGGTACGGGGCCCCAGGAGGTATCCGCTGCTGGCGGCCAGCCGTCGGCCCCAGGCCCTCGTGATGGCGGCGTCCCCGCCCCGCCTCGCGCTCCTGGCCCCCGGCGCCGAGGCGCTCGCCGCGCAGGACGACCAGCACTCCTGCCAGGGCGAGGCGCGCGGTCAGTGGCCCAGCACGCCGCGGATCCAGCCGTCCACCGTGCCGGTCAGGTCGTGATTCCCGGCCGCATGGTCCAGCAGGAACGTGTGCACCGAGTCGCCACTGTGGAACATGCCGCGCTTGTCGAACTCCAGCACCACCTCGACCCGGTGCGGGTCGGTGACGAAGGACAGCTCGATCTCGTTGCAGCGCCGGGCGAACTGAGGTGCCGCCTTGTACTCGATCTCCTGGTAGAACGGCAGCGTCTGGCCCGTGCCGTGGATCCGGCCGGCCTCCAGGTCGGCCCGGTGGAAGTGGAAGCCGAGCGCTGCCAGTGCCTCCAGCACCCGTTGCTGCACCGGCAGCGGCTGCACCGCGATCGGGTCGGTGTCCCCGCGGTCCAGTTGGCCTGCGATGTCGACGTCGGTGCGCACCCCGAGCACCATGCCGGTCAGGTGGTGGCCCCCGATCGCGGTCAGCGGCGTCTCCCACGGTACGGGGAAGGCGAACGGGACGGCGCGCTGCTCTTCGGCCGCCAGCCGTAGCGGGCCGCAGACCTGCACCCGGGCGAACTCCTTGACGGTGTGGCTCTCGCCGTCCTCGTGCTCGACCTCGACCCGGGCGGCCAGGCAGAGAGTGATGCCGTTGATCTCGGCGTCCCGGCTGCCGCCGACCAGGTCGACCTGGCCGTGCACGGTGCCACCGGGATGGACGGTCGGGGTGGACAGCACCGTGTCGACGGTGGGTCCGCCGACGCCCAGGGCACCGAGAAGCCGCTTGAACACCATCCGGGGGTACTCCTCACATCGCCGGGGACCGAGCGCACCGATCGTACTTTGCCTGCGCTTTGCCGTCGATCGGCGGCATTCGACAGCACCTCGGCATTCGTCCGCAACGAATGTAGAGTTTCAGATGCAGCCGGTAGCTGCCCGGCGGGCGCACCGGGTTTCGCGCGCATCCAGCCTGGACGCCCACCGCTATGCGGCCGGCTCGGCCGTCGGACGGTGAACCTCCAGGACAACCGCCGTTCCGGCCGCCGATCGGTCCTCATGCATAGTGATCACCTGGCCGGGTTGAAGGTGCTGCCACTGCGAGGGGTCGAGAGGTGCCAACCGCACCGTGGCTCGCCCGCCAGGTTCCATGAAGGGCATGAACTCCACCCAGAGGCCGGCGATGTTCAGGCCCGGTTCGCCGGTCGCGGTTCGAGTTCCGATGTCCCACATCGGCCGAAGGACGCCAGCACCCGAAAAGGGCGTCTGCCGACGCGCCTCGCCGGCCGGTCGGAGGGTGAGGTCAGCTCGGATGACGCCATTGCGGGCTTCGTAGCAGCGCCAGCGACACCAGGCCGAGCTCGTCTCCAGCCGCATCTGCTCGGCAGCGGTGGCGAGAGTCTCCCAGAAGCTCAGCGGAAGCGGGTGAACGTCACCCAGCTCCTCCAGCAGCCCGAGGGCCACCTCCCACTCATCATGGGTGAGGTACTCCCAGACGTCGTTCACCGTGATGTCGTTCTCGGTGGCGACCTCTTCGGGAACCAGTAGGGAGGCGGCTTCCAGCAGCTTGGGGACATCCATGCCCTGATTCTGGACCAATGGCGTGCCACGGACACAGGCCCGGCCGCCGGCGAACCATCCAGGCACGTCGGTGAGCGCGCGCCGGAGGCGCACCCGAGGTAGGGCCGAACTCTCGGAATGGCCGACTACCCGGCTCAAGAATCCCCGGACAGTTCCACAGTGGCGACGGTCGACCGGGGATGGGTCGAAGCGGCGCTTTCCTGGCTCAGGCTACTGGCAGTGGCCCTTGCCCTGGTCGGTATCGCCACCACGTCTGCAGCTCGATCACCGCGCCCGCCCCGCGCAGAGGGCCGACCCACTTCGCTGTCACGTCATCACCGACCTCCTCTGCGAGGCGCACTGGAGGCGTCTGCGTCACGATCTGCTTGGCCCGCCAGAGACCGACGCCCACGAGTTCCCGGAGCACCTTCGCTACTTCCAGGGGCCGCGGGCCCACATCGAGGAGAACGATGTCCTGGGGGATCTCGTCGCAGATCAGCAAGAACTGCTCAGGCACAGTGCTCCTCAGTGCAGATTGGCGGCCGACTGCAGCGATGGATCGCCTCACTTTTCCGGTGGCGTCCACATCACCCTCACCCGGTCGGCGGCGACGTCGAACCCGAGCAGTGGCTGCGTGCCGCCGCCTTCGGGGAACAGCGGCACCGACTTGCCCAGGCGGCGCCCGATGGCGGTCAGGAACCCGCACAGGACGTCCAGCCGCTCCTGCCCCTGAAGTTCCCGGAGGTCGACGTCGAAGTCGATCTGCTCCTCCCCGAGGAACCGGAAGATCGCGCAGACCCCGGGATCAGGCCGCACACTCAGGCTCGGGCACTCGGCGTCGGCCGGGCGGGACAATACGGCCTCGGCCCGGGGCAGCGGCAGCACCGCCTCGCCCTCGGCGTACTCAAAGGTCCAGCCCTGTTCCTCGATCAGGTCGAGCACGGCCTGCCAGTCCGCCGCCGTCGTGTCCTCAACGAACGCATCGGGCAGGCACCCCCCATCGGTGGGATCGAGCAGCCACGCGACCTGGTCGTCCCACAGCAGATCAGCCATCCCGCCATCCTGCCCGCTGGGTCCTGCCAGGCCGACTGAATTTCCTCAACGCCCCTCAAGACCGGCGGTGATCCCGGCTGCTGCGAGTCGGGCTTCTTCGCGCACCGGAAGTCTGTCGCCGGAACGCATCCGACCCTCGCCCGATAGAGGAACGAAGCAGAGCCGGCCGGTGCCGCTCGCTGCTCTCGACCACTGCACCGGCCAGGCCGAACCCCCCGAGGGTCACGGGGGCTTTCCTCCCTGAGCGGGTACCCGATGGAGCCGCCCGATGCTGTCGGATCGCGCAGGAGCCCCCTGCGGTGGTGCCCCGGCCTCGCCATGACGGCGGGGCCGGGGCACCACGGGTGGGTCAGCTGCTGGTCGTCAGCAGCCGGTTGGCCAGGGCGTCGGCGAGGCGGTAGGCCTCGTCGGCCGAGAGGGTGCGGCAGATGGCGTCCGCCAGCTCCTCCACGTTGTGCCAGTCGACGTCGCCGAGCTCCGCCTGAGGGGCGGCCGACGACTGCTCGTCCACCGGGGCCACGGCCCGCTGCTCCGGCATCGGGAGCGGCTCGGAATTTTCCGCGGAAAATCGCTCGGTGCTTCGGACGGGCTCGGCGCTCGCGACCGGGTTGCGGGGCGCGGGCTCCGGCCGGGGAGCGACGGGAGCCGGCGCCTTCACAGTGGCCGGTGCCGCCTCCGCGGCCGGCTGGGCCGCGGGCGTGGAAGCGGGTGCGGAGGCAGCCACCGCAGCGGGCTGCGGTGCGGGGGCCTCCGCAGGCGCCTTGGCGGCGGCCCTGGCCTCCAGCTTCGCGGCGCGCCTGGCGGCCACGGCGTCGGCGTCGGCCTGGAGCAGCTGCTCCAGCTCCGCGGTCTGCCCGGCCAGGGACATCGCCTCGATGCCCTTCACCGAACCGAGCCGGCGGGCGACGTTGATGGAGATGCCCTCCTCGCCGCGCGCCTTGGCCCGCACTTGGCGCTGCAGCTCGGGGTGGAGCTTCAGCAGGTTCTTGCGGTGCGAGATCCAGCTCTGCGACCAGCCCTCGGCCTCGGCGGCCTCCTTGGCGGTCGGGTACTGCGCCACGATGAGTATGACCGCGTTGGCCTCCTCGATCGGGTCGAAGTCCTTGCGCGCCATGTTCTCGTCGAGCGCGGCCCGCAGCAGGGTCGCCTTGGACTCCGCCACCGAGTCGTCCACGACGACGAGCAGCTGCTCGCGTCCGTACAGCTCAGCGGCGGCCCGCCGACGGTTGCCGTTGACGATGACGACGTCCTGCGGTCCCGCGCCCAGTGTCTGCTGGTCCTCCGGCCACAGCCGCAGGTAGGCGGCCGGGGTGACGGCGAGGCAGCTCTGCAGCTGGCGGTCCTTGATGCTCGCCAGGTCGGAGAGGTCGCCCAGCTCGTCACGGGGGTTGCGCGGGTTGGGGAGGCAGCCGGCGGTGGGCATCCACTTGGCCACCGGGGCGCTGTTGTTGGCGATGTCCACACCCGGGGCGTCGACGACCGGGTCGCCGGCCATCGAGGCGAAGGAGACGCGACGGCCCGCCATCAGCGGCCCCCGTAACCCAGCTCGAGGGACAGGCGGAAGAAGTCCTCGCGGGCCCGGTAGGCGGTACCGCTCTCCTTGTACTGGGTGACGACCGTTCCCTCGGCCACCGCCCGCGAGTGGATCTTGTACCGGCGCAGGACGGTCTTGGCGCGGGGCCACCCCTTCGCCGTGATGTACGCCTCGGTGTCCTCGAGGTCGGCGCGGCCGTCCCGGGGGTCCCAGTTGTTGACGACGATCCGGAAGGGGATGTCCATCGGCTCGATGACCTTCTGGATGGTCCGGGCCGTCGGGTCGAAGCACAGCGGCTCGGTGATCATCGGGACCAGGACGTCGTCCGCGATCTCCAGGGCCCTGCGCAGGATCTCCTCGTCCGCCAGGGTGCCCGGCGTGTCGATGAAGATGTGCTGGTACTCGTCCTTCTCGCCGAGGACGTCGAAGGTGCACGCCGCGAGGTTGACCGTGGTGGTGGTCTTGCCCACGCCGCCCTTCTGGTTGGCGATGACGTGGATCTTCGCGCCGGTCTTCTTCAGGTGGATCAACTGCTCGGCGTGGTCGTGTGCCGCCATGAAGTCGAAGGGCAGGTTGTCTCCCACCCGCTCGGCCCAGACGACCGCGGACCCCTGGGGGTCGGTGGACACGACAAGCACAGATGGCTTCATGATGTTCCGTTCTCTCCGTGGGCTTCCCGGGCCGACTGCCCGGTACTGCGGATGCCCGCCGCTCAAAGCCGTGGTCGGCGGACGGAGAACAGCATTCCAGATGATCAGCCCGGAGCCTGACACGACCCGCGTGTCATGGAGCACAAAAGGGTTGGACCGCGATGGCCGGACTCCCGGAGAACCGCTCTGCTTTCCTGAGTCGGCACCCAATCTCCAGAGCTTCCACCTGCGGTGATGCCTGTTTGACGGAGGGGGGAATTCATGAGCACTGGTCATTCGCATGGGCGGGTACGTCGTGCGCGTGCCAGCTTTTCACGACGCAGGCCGACTGTCATGGCACGGCGAGTCTCGCCCGGAGCCGGCCACCAGGTGACGGCCGGCTCCGGGCCCGACCTGGGCAGGGTGAACGTCGGGGTGCTCGCATTGGTCCCCGTGCGCTGCCCGTTGGCGACGAGCGGTCAGTGAGCTCCGGAACGGAGCGCCAGGTCGACCCTGCGCAGACCGGGCTGTGGAGGGGCTGTGGACTCGAACTGATTTAATTGGCGCACTCTGAGCCGAATCACAGCAGGTCAGAAAGTGTAGGCCCCGCACGCGCGGGGATGGCTCCCGGTCGCCATGGACCCGGAGGCAGCCGCAGAGGTAGGCCCCGCACGCGCGGGGATGGCTCCTGGCGGGCATGCGCTTCGAGCCCGAGTCGACCGTAGGCCCCGCACGCGCGGGGATGGCTCCCGCCGGATGTTCTTCTCCGGCGACTGGATCAGGTAGGCCCCGCACGCGCGGGGATGGCTCCGCCCGGCCCCCGCCTACCAGCAGGTGGTCACTGTAGGCCCCGCACGCGCGGGGATGGCTCCGTCGCGTTCAACGAGGACGCCCCGGCGAACGCGTAGGCCCCGCACGCGCGGGGATGGCTCCGGCATGCCCTCGCAGCCGCAGGCCCGGCCGGTGTAGGCCCCGCACGCGCGGGGATGGCTCCGGTGCGCGCGCCGTCCCGAGGGATCGCCTGCCGTAGGCCCCGCACGCGCGGGGATGGCTCCCGTAGCGCAAACCAACATGCCCTACCAAGGGAGTAGGCCCCGCACGCGCGGGGATGGCTCCTGCCGGACACTGCACTGACCTTGAACGCGTCCGTAGGCCCCGCACGCGCGGGGATGGCTCCCCGGCGATCGGCGAGTTGCAGTGACCACGGAGGTAGGCCCCGCACGCGCGGGGATGCTCGTTGAGCGCTGGCGGCCAGCCGGTTCGGCTCACACTGGTCTCCGCCCCGCTTGGCAGGCCGGATCTGCCCGACCGTCGTCCGGGCCAGCTGAACAGCCATGAGGCAGGCGTCCCCGCCCTCAGCGCTCCGACGGGCGTTCCGTCACGGCAGAGCGAGCGAGGTTCAGGGGAACCCGTGGAATGTCGCACACCTCCACCGCACCGGCTTCACCCGGCTCCTGGGCGAAGCCGCTGTGGGCGCCGGCGGCTGGGTCATCGGGCGACGACGATCGTGATTGGCGTGTCGTCGCAGCCGGCCGCGATCTCGTGGAGCGCGTTCAGCTCGATGGGATCGACGGCGAGTCGCCAGCGGGTCTTCACGGCCACTCCGAGGCCCCGGACCTCGTCCTGCTGCTCACCGTGAACCGGAGCGCCGTCGGCGGCTGGTCGTACGGCTGGACAATGAGCGCCTGATCGGCGGCGACGGCCCGCAGGGAATCGCACCGTCGGAGTCAGCAGACCTTCCGGTAGGGCACTTCGGGGAGGTACGTGTCCCAGTCGGCTTGCGGCAGTCCGCCTCCGGCGCGTTCACAGATGTCGGCGGCTTCCCGGTCCGGGGCCACCACGACCTCGTGTCCTGGTACGTGCTCGGTCGCCATGCGCAGGGTGCGGTCGTCGGGGCTGAAGGCCAGGGAGAGGGTGGCGCCTCCTGGTGCGGGGAGGGCGGGGCCGAGTGGTTGGTGGGATGCGAGGTCCCACATCCGCAGTGTGCCGTCGGTGCCCGCGGCGGCCAGGGTGCGGCCGTCGTGGGAGAAGGCGAGTGCGGAGATGGGGTCGAACACCCCTGCGGCGTTGGGCCTGAAGGTGCCGGGCAGTACGCCCAGGTTCCGCTCGGCATTGCCGTCCCAGAGTGTGACGCGGCCGGCTTCGTCGCCGGTGGCCAGGTACCCGCCGTCCGGGCTGAAGGCGACTGCGTGGGTGGTGTTCTGGGTGAGCGTACGGGGGTTCACCTGGCCCGATGGCAGGTCGGTGAGTTGGTTGTGCGAGGTGACGAGGAGTTGTCCGTCCGGCCGGACGGCGAGTTGTTCCCCGCCGATGTCGGAGATCACCCGTGTTCTGGCCCTCTGGGACAGGTCCCAGACTTCCACGGCCCCGTCCTGCTCCATCCGTGACACCAGGAGCGATCGTCCGTCCGGTGTGAAGGCGATCGCGTTGACAGCGGACACGGTGAGCCTCTCACCGGCCACGAGGTCCAGGGTCGCGGTGACGCCGGCGGTGGGGATGTCCCAGATGGACACCCTGGGGGGTGCGTCCCACTGCAAGCGGTCGAAGACGCTGAAGGCGAAGGCTCCCCCGTCGGGACGAAAGGCCGTGAGGACGGTGCAGGGCATGGAGCTCCGGCGCTGCGAGGTGCAGGACGTGGCGGGGAGGTCGACGACGTTTCCCGGCCCGCGGAGATCGCGCAGTTGGAAGCGGTACATGTCCCCGCCCTCGGGCGATGCCAGCGTGGCGAGTGTGCTGCCGTCGGGGCTGAACACGGCAGCCGCGATCGGTCGGCTCGTCCAGGCCGGAGCGAGGACACTCGTGAGGTCGATGGTGCGGACCACCGCTCCGGTCGGGCCCTCCAGGTAGCGGATCCTGCGTGCGGCCGGATCCAGCCGGAACTGGCTGGCGTCGGTGTTGGCGAGCGGATGCCGCAGGAACGGGACCGATGGGGTGTCAAGGCGCCACAACAGCACCTCCTTGCCGTCCGACGCCACCATGAGCGTTCCGTCCGCGCTGAACGCCGCCTCCCTGATGTCGGCGTGCTCGATCCGCGGGAGCTCCGTTCCCGAGGCGATGTCCCAGATCCGGACTCCTCCGCCGTCGACGACTGCCAGCCGGCGGCCGTCCTGCGCGAACCCGACCGCCTGGCTGAGGCACTGCTGCGCGGTGACACCGGGGGCCCAGGGGGTGGGGACCTGGCGCTGTTCGGGCACATTCCACACCTGGACGGGCTCGCCCGGAACGCACAGCGCCATCAGGCGGTCGTCGGGGCTGAGAGTCGCATCGGGGTACGGGTAGTGCTGCATGCGGTCCTCCACCCACATCCGCCGCTGCCTGGCTTCAGGTACGCCGCGCAGCTCGTCGGGGCCGACCGGCCTGCGCTCACCGCCCCTGGTGCGTCGTTCGAGCAGCAACCGGCTGTCGCGGACATCCCGGACCTGGACCACGTCGTCCTCGCCCGCGACAGCGTAGAGGAGCAGGGTCCGTCCGCTTGGGCTGAGCCGGGCCGCGGTCGGGTCCAGGCCGGGACCGGAGGAATGGCGTGACACCGGGGCCGCGCCCGTACTCTCCTCGGGCAGGTTCCACACGTTCACATGGTCGTGCTCGAACACGGCGAGGGTCCGGGCGTCGGCGCTCATGTCGTCCACGTCGTCCGCTTCGGCCCCCAATCCGGGCAGCGAAGCCACCCGGTGGTGCGTGTCGACGTCCCACTTCACCACCTCGTCACGGCCGACACCGACGAAGGTGCGGCCGTCGCCGCTGAGGAAGTGGGTCTGCGGGACGGGTTTGCCGGAGGGCGGGTCGGTGAAGACGTCCTGATCCGGTTGGACGGCGGCGCCGAGCAGTGCGGACCGTGACTCGGGAAGATCGGCAGCCTTCCACGCGGCGAGGCTCAGCCGCATTGCCGTGAGGGGGTCGGAGGTGCGCATGCCGTCCGCCACCGCGGCGGCCCGGCGGGCGGCGGCCTCCGTGCGACGCCGTTCGCCGGTCCGATTCTGCTGCCACGCGATCACCCCGGTCAGCAGGACAAGGACGACCAGGGCGGACAGCGTGCCGAGGAGGGTGCGCAGCCGTCGGGCTGAACGTGCCGTGCTTCGCTGTTCTCGGCTTCGGGCGGCGAGAGCGGCCCTGACGAACTCGAACTCCAGCGGGGTGAGGTCGTCGCGGTGCCCGCCGGTCGCGAAGGCCGCTTCGGCCGCTGCCAGGAGGGTGCCCCGGTAGAGCGCTCCGGGGTCGCGGCCCAGGTCCTCCCAGGCCTTGGCGGCCTCGGTGAGGCGCCGGTGCTGGCGCAGCCTGTCGCGGGCGTCGTCGACCCATGCGTTCAGTCGCGGCCAGCAGCTGATCAGTGCCTCGTGGGCGAGGTGGACGGTGTTGCCGTCCAGGGTGATCAGCCGGGCGCGGGCCAGGCCTTCGAGCACCCCCGCGGTGCCGGTGCCGCCGGTGCCGAGGGATTCGAGTTCGGTGCGGTCGGCGGGACGGCTGGTGTCCTGAGCGCCGTCGCCCGGGGTGACCAGTCGCAGCAGGATGCGCCGGGCAGTGGTGGCCTGTTCCGGTGTCAGGCCGCCGTAGGCGCGCTCCGCGGTGCGGGCGATGGCGCCGCGTACCCCGCCGGCGGCTTCGTAGGCGGCTTCCGTCAGTGTCCTGCCCTTGCGGCGGCGCCAGGTCTCCAGCAGGGCGTGCGACAGCAGCGGGAGTCCGCCCGGTTCGCCGTCGACCTCCTCGATGATCCTTGAGGTGAGGGCGCGTTCGACGATCAGGCCCGCGCCGGCGGCCGGCTTGACGATGGCCTCTCGCAGCTCGGCCGGGCCCATCGGCCCGACCAGCAGCGTGGCCTCCCGCAGGGCGACGGCCAGGCCGTGGTGGTCCGCGCAACGGCCGAAGAAGTCCGCCCGTACCGCCAGGACCACCCGTAATCGGCTGTCCGGCTCGCACGCTGCCAGCAGCAGGTCGAGGAAGGCCGCGCGTTCCGCCGGTTCGGTGCACAGCGTGAACGCCTCCTCGAACTGGTCCACCACCAGCACCGTGTCGCCCGCGCCGTTCGCGGGCGACATCAGCGCGGCATGGTCGGAGGCGGGCCGCGGGCCCGGAGTGAGGATCCGGATGGCGGCCGGACCCGTGCCCGTCGCGCCCCGGTCCCGGAGCGCCGGAATCAGTCCGGCGCGCAGCAGGGAGGACTTGCCGCTGCCCGAGGCACCCACGACGGCGATCAGGCGACGGGAGTCCACCAGGGCCAGCAGGTCGGCGACGAGCCGGTCGCGGCCGAAGAACCGCTCCCGGTCACCGGGTTCGAAGCGGGCCAGGCCCCGGTACGGAGCATCGGCGTCGTCACCGTCCTCGGCTGCCGCGTCCCGCGCGGCGGCGTGCCAGCGCCGCTCCCACTCCGCGGGATCCCCGCCACAGGCCTCCACGTAGGCCAACGCCACCGGCAGCGATGGAAGTTGCTGACCGCCGGCCGCCCGCGACAGCGTCGCGACCGAATAGCGGGTACGGCCGGCCATCGCCCGGTAGGTGAGGTCTCCGGCTTCCCCGCGCAACCGGCGCAGCTCGAACGCGAAGCGTTGGACCGGCCCTGCGGCCGGATCCAGCGGGCTCTCCTGGCGCCCCATCCTGTGTCCTCCCCCACTCGGCGACACCACCGGACCGGCGTCAACCTACGGGCCGGGGAAACCCACCACAACGGCTTCTCATCAGCCTGTCTCGTTCCAGCGGTCCTTCCGACCTGCGGAGCGGCATTTTGTTTCGTCCGGCAAGCAGGGCTGCGCAACAACCGGCCGGCTGTGAAAACTCGAACCGTGCCGGGGCCGAAGCACAGCAACGGCCGGCCCTGACGCCGGCACGACCACGCCCCGGGGACACCACCGCCCGTACGGGCCGTGTTCCGCCGCACCGGTGAAGCGCAACGGCATTCCGAGACCCTGCGGCTCTCGGAATGCCGCACAGTCCCCTCCGCTCCCCACACCGAAAGGAGACAGCGATGTCTCTCGTCAAGATCCGTACCGCGATGGTCGCGTTCGCGTCGAGCGCGGCACTCATCGGCGGCACCGCCGTTCTCGCCGCTCCGACCGCATCCGCCGCCACGCCTCAGGTCACGGCCGGCTGCTACGGGTCCTCCTGCACCCACAAGGACCCGATGGACATGGGCTGCAGCCCGGACGCCTACACGGTGGAATCAGTGGCCTCGACGTTGGGCACGATCGAACTCCGCTACAGCCCCTCGTGCAAGGCGAACTGGGCCCGGGTCTACGGCGCCTCGGACGCGCGGCACTTCTGGGTGCAGAATTCACATGGTGAAGCCGCGTACTGGATGACGTTCGGCGCCACCGGCTACAGCGACATGGTCGATGGGGCGGTCGAAGCACGTGCTTGCTTCTCCGACGGCGAAACCTGTACCGGATGGCACTGAGGCTCCTTCGCCCGTTCGGGCATCCGGGGAGCTGCGGTGGTAGCGCAGCTCCCCGTCCTCGGCGGGGTCGGCAGCTGACGCCCGGGTGGGTGTGGCCCACGGTCAGCACCCCACCCGCGGTCCTGCCATCCCGTGCCTCGCCGGGCGCACGCCGACACACGCCGACACACGCCGACACACGCAACTTCTGCCGATCCCCTTTTTACAGGGAAGGAAATCCGAGTGAAGCGTACGAATCGTCTGGTCAGGGTCCTGGTCGGTCTCGCGGTGGCCGGGACGGCGCTGGGCGGGCTCGCCGCTCCGACCGCATCCGCCGCCACGCCCCGAGTCACCGCCGGCTGCTACGGGTCCTCCTGCAACGGACAGGACCCGGTGGACATGGGCTGCAGCACGGACGCCTACACGGTGGAATCGGTGGCCTCGACGTTGGGCACGATCGAACTCCGCTACAGCTCTTCGTGCAGGGCGAACTGGGCCCGGATCTCCGGCACCTCGATCGGGCAGAACTTCTGGGTGCAGAACACGAACGGAAACATCCACGGCTGGATCGCGACCGGCTCCACCAGCTTCGGCAACATGGTCAACGGTTCGGTCCAAGCGCGAGCCTGCATCGATAACTGGGACCAGCCCATCTGCACCGGCTGGCACTGAGGCCCCTATGCCCGTTCGGGGATCCGGGGAGCTGCCGTGGTAGCGCGGATCCCCGTCTTCGGCAGGGCCTGCAGCTGACACATCGGCGGAGCCTGAAACCCGCAGCGCGGGCATTCGCATGGCTCCGACCGTTCTGCCGGGACGGTCCGAAGCGGGTTCGGCGCGACCACCCGGGTGGGGCGTGACTGACGGTCACGCCCCACCCGTGCCCCTGCCATTTCCACTGCCCGGCCCAGCGCACTCCGAAATCAGTCCGGGCGAATTCTCGCCGATGAAATGAACCGCCACACGGAGATCAAACCTGAGGGAGAGAAATGAAGGGCAACTTCAAGGCAGCCGCAGCATCGCTGATCGCAAGCGGAGTGCTGCTGATGGCATCGCCTGCAACGGCAACCGCGGCCGAGGTCCCCTCGCGTTCCGGAACGGATCAGGCGGCCGCCGGATACAACGGCGCCTGCGGCAGCGGATACCGGGTCATCGACAGCCTGCGACTGGAGTCGGGCGCCAACATCTTCCTGACCTATTCGGACAGCGGGTACAACTGCGTCGTGACGGTGGCCGAATACCCCGGGTCCGCCCGATCCATGGGCGCCTGGATTCAGCGGACCGACGACGACGCCTCCCGTCAATCCGACAGCGGCAACTACACCGCTTACGCCGGCCCGGTCTACGTCTACGCCGAGGGAAGCTGCGTGGACTGGGGCGGCTCGTACCTCTACGGAAAGTACGGGCAGAACAACGGGCACTGCGATTGATCCCGCCGTCGCGACGCTCTCCGATCCCCCGCATTCCCGGGAATTCCGACCCGGATCATCCACCCCACCCACTCGGTCAGTCGCACAGGGAGTCCAAGTGAGGAAAATCCAGTCGTTCCGCCTTCGCGCAGGAATCGCCCTGTCGTCGGCGCTCGTGGGCCTCTTCGCTTTTCCGCAAGCGGCCGCAGCAACTCCGGTGAATGGGACCTACAACGGATCGTGCGGCGCCGGATACAGCGAGGTCGACTCGCTCGACATCAGCGGATACGGGCGCACCTTTCTGACCTGGAACAAATCCAACGGCTACAACTGCGTCGTCACACAGAAGTACGGAGCGAACGACGGACCCGTCGAGCTCTACTACATGACGGCCTGGATCCAGCGGACCGCAGACGGCTTCGAGGAGGAGGACAAGAACCTCTACCACCACTACGCGGGTCCGGTGTACGCGAACGGGCGGGCCACCTGCATCAACTGGGGCGGCTACGTGGACGACGCACCTACCGGGGCGTACCAGTACAGGTCGCACTGCGGGTAGCGAGGAGAAGGAGGAACGATCATGATCGTCGAAGCACTCCATTGCGGCGGGGCCGGCCCTCGCGACGGTCCCGGACGGCTCCGGGGCCTCAGAAGGTCCGTTCCCGCCGTCATCGCGGGAGCCATGACGATGGGACTGCTCGCCCTCGCCACTCCCGCCGCCCACGCTGACGCGTCCGGACTCTGCGGGAACGGATACAAACCCATCGACTCCGCGCCGGTCGGGAACCTCGGAACGGCCTACCTGACCTGGAGCGCGGAGTCGGGCCGCAACTGCCTGGTCGTCGTGCGCAGCCACCCGGGCGCCGCCCTCTCGATGAATGCCTGGATCGGGCGGGACGACGGCATCCAGGACATCGACTCCGGCTACTACACCTCGTACGCCGGCCCCGTCTCCGTGGACGGCCGCGGCGCCTGCATCGACTGGGGCGGTGCGATCCACGACCAGGAAGTCAGCCGCTGGCACACCCACTGCGGATAGCCCTGCCGCTCGGGAGGGGCGCCCAGTCCGACAGCCTCCTCACCTGACGAGAAAGGAGGACACCCGATGACCGGCGCGCTCGGAAGAATCGGCACGCCGGCCGGCGCGCCCACCGCGGGGCTTGCCCCGTGACCCTGGCGCCCGGGACGGCCACCGCAACCACCAGCGCCCACAGCGGAGTCTGAGGCACCGACTGCTTCTCCTCGTACGCGGGGCCGGTCTGCCTCTACGCGAAGAACTTGTGCATCCACTGGACCGGCGGCATCGGGGGAGCAGCGACAGGATGCTCGCAGGGCATTTCAGAGCCGACTCCTACTGCAGATGACAGTCCGAGGACCCGGCTCCCCGGTGCCCGGGGGTGAAGTGCACACCAGGGGCACTGCGCGGGCGGCACGTCGATCGGCAGAAGAGACCGGGAGGCCGGGCACCGTCATGGGTGCCGGGCCTCCCGGTCGTCGGCCGGTGACATGTCGGGTCCGACCACAAGCTGGTCGACGTGCCGTACGGCTCAGTCCCGCCGACGGGGAGCCTCGTCGTCCGGGGTGTCAGGGCCGGCGAAGTGGAAGGGCACCGACATGTCACCGGCCAAGGCCCGGCCCGCGCGTTCGGCGGCCGCGGCGCATGCGAGCTGTCCACCGTCAGCCTCCTCCCCGCCGTCCGGGTAGCGCCTCGCCGTGGTGGAGTGGATGGTGGCCAACGGATGCTCCTGCGCGGGGTCCTCGGTGATCGCCAGCAGGACCGTGAACCAGTCGTGGACGGTGTCGCCGTCCCGGACCGCCTCGATCGCCACGACGCGGCCGGGGCAGCCGGCGGTACGAAGCGCCAGGGACTCCAGGTCGAGGGGGCTGTCCGGGCTCCGGGCGATCCCGTCGCCGTGGTGGGTGTAGCGGTCGTTGACGATGTCCTGGGCAATGCCGATGCTGGCGGGGACACGGCCGACATCGAGGACGGTCCGCAGCGCGCGGAACAGGAAGTCCTGGAGGACGTACTCGTCGATCTCGTCACGGATCCCCGCAGGCAGGCTCTCCCACCACGCGGCCCGCGCCGCCTCGTCCATCTCCACCGGTGCCTCCCCCCGTTCCGCTGCGGCCCTTCCCGGCAAGGCGGTGCGCCACGCTATCCGAGGCGGTACGAACGAGCGCACGCTTTCCTGTCCCCACCCCCGACGCGGGCACGGCAGCGAGGACGTCCTCGGCTGTGCTCCGGGCCCGTGGGGGAACGAGGCCCGCCCGGCCGGGTTCGCCGTCCGGCTCTGCACCGAGTGCGCCGCGCCCGGGACGATCACGATCGGCGGGAGGGAGCTCCCGCCGCGACAGCATCAGCTTTCGGCGTCCTCGGTCGATGTCGGTGACGACGACCAGGACTTCGTCGCCGACCCCTACGACCTCCTGCGGTGTCCGCACGGGTGTCCGTGCGAGGTCCTTGAGGTGGATCAGCCCCTCGACCCCGTCGGCCACCTGGACGAAAGCGCCGAACGGAATCAGCCCGGTGACCCTTCCGCGCAGTGTTCGGCCCGCCACGACGCCGTCGGCGAAGTCCTGGAAGGGGTCCGGCGGCGTAGCCCGCAAGGACAGCCTGGCCTCCCCGTTCGTGGTGTCGAACTGGAGGAATTCGCACGAGACGCGCTCACCGACCCGGACGATGTCCGAGGCCGTTTCGAAGCGACACCAGGACAGTTCGGGGAACGTGATGAACCCGACCCCCGGGAAGACCGGATGGGCGGGCCCGTCGTCCAGCGCCACGAACACGCCGAACGACTCGATCGACGCGACCGTGCCGGCCATGATCTCGCCGGGGGCGAGCAGCTTCAGAAAGGCCCACAGCTCCGGGTGCCCGGTGGCTGCCATCGACAGCCGTACCCGACCCTCGGGCCGGTCGACGGCGATGACCTCAGCGGTGATCCGCCGACCGACCTCCACGCCCTCGGTCCGAGGCCGCCCCCAGGGCAGGTCCAATGAGCCGACGAACCCCAGCGGTCTCGCCGGGAACCCGTCCAACGTCACCGCGACGCCGGAACGGGTGGTCTCCGATACGACCCCACCGCACAGGTCGCCGACACGGATCGCTGACAGAAAGCTCCGTACGGTGCGGTCATCCGGTGCTTCGTGCATACCGGCAAGCCTTTCACGGAGGGAGGGGTGGGCCGCCAGGAGGCGGGCGTCGGATTCGGCTCGGGCGGGGCCGAGCCGGTCCGGTCCGTCTGTAGTTCGCTGCGCTCCCCCGCCCTTCTCCGCCCCGCAGCGCGCGCCGCCGCCTACGCGCCGACCGGCTCCGACCGCACGAAGGACGTCCTCGCCGCATGCCGTTCACGTCCGCTCGTCCGTCCGTCCGCCGAGCACTACCCGGCCGCATGTACGGGCTTGGCATGAGACGGCGAGGTTGATGGCGCCAACTGCCGCGGATGAACGCGGTTGCGACCTCTTGGGACAGCGGCCACCACTGCTTCCTGCGCACCATGCGGAGCCCTGGTACGGCTGACAGCGAAGCCCGGAACGACCCGTCGTCCTGACCACGGCCCGGGTCGGCCCTGCCACGAGTCCTGGCCTGACTCGGACTTCCGTGTCGGCCTTACGGGAAGTCAGATCTTCGGCGCCATGCGATGGCGGTTCGGATGGGCACGAAGCCGAGGCGAGGTGAGCTCCAGGGCCCGGTTGTCGAGTCCGGCGCTCATGTGGTCGAGCCAGCGTTCGTACCAGTCGAGGAAGTCGGTGGCGGAGGAGACGCTGGGACCCCAGTAGCCGTCGCTGTTGCCGATGAGGACGCGGCCCACGAGAGGACCGGTCACCGCGACGACGCATACGTCGGTGCAGCCCATCTCGATGATGTGGAGGAAGAGGTCGCGTGCGTGCGCCCCGGGTTCCGGGCTTCCGAAGCCCCGCGGTGCTCCCGGTTCTCCGCGCGGATCCATGACCAGCAGGGAGCACCGCTCCAGCGGCATGAGACCGTAGAACGGTGCCGCCCCGGAGCCACCGATGTGGGTGAGGAACTGCCGGTGGGCATCAGGCACGATGATGTCGTGTTCGGCCTCGAACGCAGCGACGCGTGCTTCCGCCAGCTTCGGACCGAGGCGGAACTTGTGCTGCTCTTCCCCGAAGGAGTGGCTGCGCATTGGTTGGAACGGGATCGCGGCCAGCTTGCGGCGCAGGCGGGGTATGCGGGGATCCATGGTGCGTCTTCTCTCGTTCCCGTCACCCTATCGGAGGCCGGGGCAGTGGCTCTCGGCGCCGACCAGAACCGTCCCGTGGGCGCGATCTTTGTGCGGCGCGTACTCACTGACGGCAACGACCTGTGGGGCCGGTGGCCCGGGAACGGGAAGGGAAGCGTCGGCCCTCTGTCGCAGGCGGGGCCGGATTCGAACTGAATGAATTGGCGTACCCTGTGACGGATCACGGCAGGTCAGGAAGTGTCGGCCCCGCACGCGCGGGGATAGCTCCGAACCTGGGCCCGATACGGTGGGGTGCATGATGTCGGCCCCGCACGCGCGGGGATAGCTCCGAGATCAACCACTGACACCACCCGGGACCGGGGTCGGCCCCGCACGCGCGGGGATAGCTCGCGATCCTGCGCATCGGCCCGCCGCCGATCTCCGTCGGCCCCGCACGCGCGGGGATAGCTCAGTCCAGCAGCGGCCCGGAGGGGCGGGCGTCCAGCCGGTGCGCCGCGGTCGACGGACTGCCCGGCACCGGCCCCTGGGTCACTCGGCCGGTGCGCGGGCCGAAGGGCCCGGTCGCTCAGGTTCCGCCGGGTTTGCCCGTCGAGACCAGCAGGAGGACGGACGAGCCCGGTGCCACCGGTTCTGCGCCGCCCCGGGGCTGACTGCTGATCACCTGCCCGGCGGGAGCGTTCCAGTCCGTGTGCCGCATGATCGTGCAGCTCAGTCCGAGTCCGCGCAGCAGGCTTCCGGCCTGTTCGACCGGCATGCCGGCCAGGTCCGGCAGCGCGATGCCCGCTCCCGCGGTCTGCTCCTGCTCCTGTGTCGGAGTCGCATCGGCGCTTCCGCTCTTGGGGGTGCCGGTGGCGAGCGGGGTGCACGCCCCGTTCGCCGGTGGGGACAGGGACGGGGAGGCGCCGGGCGCGGGCGGCACGGGCTTCAGCGCGAAGAACCCCACCGTGGCGCACGCCAGCACGCAGCACGCCGCAGCGGTGCCGAGGAGCGCCCGGCGGGTGCGGCTGCGGCTGACGGCTCGCTCGATCGCGGCCGCGTCGACGACCGGCGCCGTCGGCCCGTCGGCGAAGGAGGCCACCGCGGCACGCAGCTCGGCTTCGAGGCCCGGCTCGAACGGGGCCGGTCCGGACGACGTGTTCCTCACTTCGTACCTCCGAAAGCGGCCGACGGCGTGTGCGGCGCCTGGGCGCCCGATACGGAATCGCGCAGCTTGGCCAGGCCGCGGGCGAGCTGGGACCTCACCGCACTCGAAGAGATGTCCAGGACGTCGGCGACCTGCCGGGCGTCCAGATCGTGCAGGTAGTACAGGACCACCACGCTGCGCATGCCCATCGGCAGCCCGAGCAGTGCCTCGATCAGTTCCGCGCGCAGATCCACCTGCCCGAACCGGTCCCGGGGGTCGGCCGTCTCGGGCACCCCCGACAGCCCGAGGCGCTCGCCCCGGCGCGACAGCCGCCGCCAGCGGTCGTTGGCCAGGTTGACCAGCACTTTGCGCACGTACGCCTCCGGCGAGTCCGCCACCGCGACCTTCCGCCACTGTCGGCACGCCCGCTCCAGCGCCTCCTGCACCAGATCCTCGGCCACGTGCACGTCACCGGTCAGCGCATACGCGGTGCGGAACAACGCTCCCGACCGCTGTGCGACGAACTCCGTGAATCCGTTGCCCGGACCGCTCCTGCGAAACCTCACCCGCCGACCTCCTCTCCTCGTCCCGTCCCGATCACTGCCCCCATGACGGCGGAACGGGGCCGGGTGCTGCACCGAGCCGCCGGCAGTGACGTGAATCACAGCCGGGACGGAAGGGTGTCCCAGGACCTCGCGCCGCTGCCGCCCGGGGTGCGGGCGGGGCCCGGCGAAGCGGAGGGCCGCCGGGCGGGCGGCCCGCAGTCGGCCGAGAAGAACGGGGGTGCCTCTTGCCAGATACTACGGTGACCGTACTACGGTGTGCCGGGTGAAGAACAAACGCTCCATGCAGGAGCCGACCTTCCTCCTCCTCACCGCACTCGCCGACCGGCCGCGCCACGGCTACGCGCTCGGGGACGAGGTCGCCGCGATCTCCGACGGTCGGGTGCGACTGGGCGCAGGCAGCCTCTACGGCACCCTTGACCGCCTGCTGGCTGAGGGGCTGATCCGCGTCGAGCGCGAGGAGACGGTGGACGGACGCCCCCGACGCGTGTTCACCCTCACCCCGGACGGAGAACAGTCGCTCAGGACCGAGGCCGACCGCCTGCGCTCCGCCCTGCGCGAGGCGGACCGCCGCCTGGCGGCACCCCGGACCCGTTCCGCAGGAGGCTCGGCATGACCTCGAAGCACCCCCTGAACGCCTGGCTTCTCCGGCGGGCCCTCGCGCTCTACCCGTCCTCGTACGGCACCGGCGCGCTCGCGGAGGTGACCGACTTCGCCGCCCGCCGGATCGCTCTCCGGTCCGGCCGGAGGGCTGCGCGAGGTGGCCGACGTCGCCGGGCGTCGCCGTGCCGACGCAACAGCGACGCCTTCCCGTCCACGCCGTACCGGGACAGCTCCGCCAGCCGGCGCGGCGGCACCCCGGACACGTCGACCTTGCCCATGCCCAGCGCGGCGATCTCCTGGGCGCGCTCCAGCGCGGCCTTCATCTGTGGGCCCGACACCCGCACCGGCCCGCGCCGCAGCCGGTCCAGCTCCGAGACCCGCGCCCCGGCCGGCACCGCCAGCAACTCGTCCAGCACCGCCCGCTGGCCGGGCGTCAGCAGGCCGTGCAGCGTCTCCCACAGCCGCTGGTTCGCCGTCTCCCGCACCGACGCCACCAGCCGGGCCAGCGTCGTCACCCCCGGCAGCAGCACCCTCCGCTCGCGCAGCCACCCCACCGCGGCGTCGAACAGCGCCTTCGGCCCCTCCCCGGTCGTCCAGGCCCGCGCGTCCACCCACGCCCGCAGCTCCGGCTCGACCTCGGCGAACTCCCGGTACTCCAACAGCCGCCGCAGCTCACGCACGTGGTCGAGCCGGGTGTTCTCCCGCTCGCCGTACGCCTCCAGCACCGAGGCGTCCTCGATGTCCAACTGCTCGGCCAGGTAGTCCGCGACCTCCACCGGCACGTCGGTCGGGTCGTCCAGGAACACCCCGAGGTAGCGCACCGTCGTCAGCTGAGCGGCGAAGCCCAGCCGGTTGTGCGAGCGCCGCTTCGACTCCACCAGCTCCCGGTCCGCGTCGTCCAGTCCGGGGAAGGGGGTCGGGCCCAAGATCATCCCACTGTCCCTTCTGAGCTCACCTTGACTGGACCCCGGCAGGGCGGCCTACCGGTGGTCGGGGACGTGGCGGCCGTTGTCGAGCCGCTTGTAGGAGCCGGGTGGGTAGTCTGCGTCCAGGGTCAGGATCGGGCGGCCGGTGGCGACGTCGACCGTCCAGTCGCCGGAGCCGCCGGTGAGGACCAGGGGCTCCTCGTCGCCGATGCCGCACTCGGTGCTCGGGCCGGTCGGGATGACGACCTCGATCGGGGTGGAGTCGTCCAGGCCAGCCAGCAGCAGGCGGAGCCCTCCGACCGTCAGCGGCTCGACGGCGTGCTCGTAGTGGTAGACCATGGCGCGAGGCTCCCACGGGACGGTGCCGGGCCCCGGGCCGACGCTCCGGCCACGCGGCACGCCTGCCCGTCCGGCCCCGGGCGGGCCGATTCACTTCAAGATCATCCCGTGGCAGCTTTTGGGCTCACCTTGGCTGGACCCCTCCTGCGTCCGCAGCGTCTCGACGGTCGCCGCCGTCCGCCGTCCGGCGGCCGTGTCGGTGTCGGCAACGGCCCAGACGGCGTGGTCGGCGCCATGGGGCGCAGAGCGCCCGGACGAGCCCGGTACGGAGTTGCCCGGTACGGACCTCACGACCTGGTCTCCATCGCCTGCAGCCGGGCCCGGGCGTCGGCGACGACCCGCCCCGATTCCTCGGTCATCCGTCCGTCCGCATCAGTGATCGGGCAGCTCATGACCAAGACGGCGAGGTCGGCGAGATCCACCATCGTCGCCACCTCCGTGCGCCGGCGGGAATCGTAGCGGGCGAAGTCGTCACACGCTTCGACCAGCGCGGTGAACGACGGCAGCCGTTCCACGATCATGAACCGGAGGTCCCGCAGGACGCGCCGGGTGTCCCTGCTGCGCTCGTAGACCGCGGACGCGGCGTCCTCCACCTCGCTCATATCCGTCTCGGCCCGTTCCAGGGCCTGTGCCTTCTCCTGTTCGCCGCGCCTGAGTCTGCGGCTCTGCCACTCCCCGATGGCGGCCAGCGAGAGGACGGCCGGAGCCGCGACGATCAGGGACAGCACCGTCGTCCCGGCCGCCATCCCGCCACCGCCCGCGGCCAGCGACCCGCCGCCGAACCACGCGAGCGTGGCACTGCTGGCCGCCGCCCCGGACAATCCCGAGATCGCCGTGCCGGTCGAGGCGGAGGCGAAAGCTCCCACCGCGAGATAGGCGCCCAGCCCTGCACCGGACCCGACGAGCGCGCTGCCCGCCAGCGTGCCGGCCGCGGCCGCCACGGCCCGTTCGCGCAGCCGTCGAGGCTCGATGCCTGCCACCTCGCCGACGGTCGGCATCTCTGTCGAGGCCGGCTCGACCGGCTCGACGTGCTTGAGGCGCCGGAAGGCCTCGCAGAACGGGACCAGGGCCTCGTCGTGGAGCGCCTGCCGTGCCGTCTGCTGGGCGGCGTTCTCGGCCGCGGCCCGCTGATCGAGCTCCTCCTTGCACTCCAGCAGACGCTCGTACCTCCGGCGGTTCTCCTTCGCGAGCCTGACGGCGTCGACTATGGCGATGGCCACGCTGCCCCCCCCTTGATACCGGCTCGGAGATCCTAGTGCCGTACCAGGTGATGCCCTTCCGGGGGCTTCCCGGCGTTCGTCAGCGCGAGTGCGATCGTCACCTTCAGCGGCCGGCGGCTGCCGAGCGCCACGCCCACCGGCTCGTCCGCGGCGACGGCCGGTTCGGCCCGTACCGCGTGGCGCCGGTTCCCGGTCCGCCGCCCTCGGCACAGGTCCGGGCGAACCGGGGGACGACGGGCGTTGCCGCTGCGGCCTCCCTGCCCGGGTGACCGGGCGGCTACGCGGACAGTCGCCGGAGCCATTCCGTCAGGAGTTGCTGTTCGGCGGGGCCGAGAGCGTTCTGGCCGGGCAGTGCTGCGGCGGCGCCACTGGACCTCATGCCCGAGGTCCAGTGGCGCGAGCCGAGCTCCGGGCGCCCGGCCGAACGCCGGCCGGACACCGGCGCGTCGGTGCAGCCTCACGGCGCCGGCGTGAACCACGCCTGCGGCTCGTTCCTCTCGACCACCGCGATGATCTCCCGCATCCGCCCGCTCATCGGCGGCAGGGCGTCCAGCGCGAACCAGCCGACCTCCACCGACTCGTCGTCGCAGACCCGGGCCGGCTGACCCGGGACCGTCGGCCGGCACGCGAACACCAGCTCCAGGTACTGCGCCAGGTCGCCGTTGCCGTGCCGCACCTGCGGGGAGGTTCCCACCTGGGCCAGTCGCTCCACCAGCACCGTCACGCCGGTTTCCTCCGCCACCTCGCGCACCACCGCGGCGGAGGGCTCCTCGCCCGGCTCCACGATTCCGCTCAGCGGGGTCCACGGACCGCCGGCAGCCCGGCGCTGCAGCAGCACCTGTCCGTTCCCGTCGCGGACCACCGCGATCACCCCCGGCAACAACAGGAGGTGATCGGGGCCGACGGCCTTCCGGAGAGCCGACACGTACTCAGGAATCACGAACCCCACCGTAGACCGGGAAAGGACGCTCCGGCCGACATTCGGGTCATTGCGGGCGCCCTCGGCAGCCGGACACCAACTCGCTCGACGCCGCCCGCACCGGGTCCCGCCCACCGCTGCCCGGTGCGGGCGGCGGGATCTACCCGAGGAAGGGGTTGGGGCTGGCGGCGAGGCCGTCGGCGGTGAGGGTGTCGGCGAGGTGGGTGAGCTGGGGGTGGGTGGAGGCGACGGCGCGCAGGAGGTCGCGCACGCTGGGCGCGGGGTCGAGTCGGCGGCCGCGGCCGCTGGTGAGCAGCGGGCCGGCCTCGGGGCTGCTGTGGGGGGCGGCGGTGCGGCGGTGGGGGAGGTAGTCCTCGACGGCGAGGGCGACGGGCGGGGGGAGCTCCTGGAACCCGGTGCCGCCGCCCTTGAGGGTGACGAGGGCGGTGGTGCGGTGCTGCTCGCGCACGATGCCCTCGACGTCGAGGGCGACGGCCTGGTGGGCGCGCAGGCCGCGGCCGAGGACGAGGTAGCCGAGCGCGCGGGCGCGGTGGGGCATCAGGCCGTTGTAGCGGTCCAGGGCGGAGACGTAGAGGGTGGACTCGGCGCGGGTGAGGGCGGGGCGGCCGGGGAGGTCGGCGACGGAGGGGCGCAGGGTCTTGGGCGCGGGGTTGACGATGCCGGGGTCGAACCTCTGGGCGTGCTGGTAGAAGCCGCGCACGGCGCTGACGAGGAAGGCGCGGGTGCGGGCGTTGTCCGCGCCCGCGGTCCAGTCCTTGACGTCGCGGCCGCCGGCGGTCCAGACCCGGTCCCCGATGTACGCGATCCAGCGCATGACCTCGCGCGGGTAGTTCAGCTGGGCGCTGTCGCCGAGCGGGGTGGTCGTCAGCCAGTCGGTGAGCACCTGCTCGGGATCGGGGTGGAGGACTGGGAGCCCTCCCTCGGGGGTGGGCTCGCCGGCTGGGGTGCGCATGGGGTCCAGGGTGTCACAGGCCGGCCGGTGGTACGGGGTGCCGGGAGGTGATCCGCGCTCTCTGTCATCGGGGGGCAGACCCGGCGGGGCCGGGCCATCCGTCTTCCCGACCCTCCAGGAATGACTTTCTATAACAGCCTTACCGTCACCAACCACTCTGGTCAGCCTTCCGAGCCGCCGTTTTCACGCGCACGTGAGGGGCGCGCGCGGCGCCGGCTGAGTGGGTGGCTGAGGCCTAGGGCTGTTATAGAAAGTCATTCTAGGGTGGTACGGCGGCTCTGCCGCCGCACGCACCCGCCGACCACCCATCGAGAGAGTCTGAGTGGCCGGCGCCAAGGGCGTCGGCCACTCGATGGTGATCGGCGCCCTCGGCCTCCAGACAGTCAGCAGCCGCGCTGCAGGCGCACTACTCAGGAGCGGGGACGGGGCCACCGGGCCGGAACCGCTCCACCCCGACAATGTGCCGCACCTTGACCGGGCGCACGATCACCGCGACCCGCTGCTCACCCGGCATGGTCCACTCGAAGCGCTCCACGCCCAGGTACTTGCGGGCCAGCCGGTCCATCCGGTCGTGCGCCTCCTCGCCCTCGACGAAGCGGACCACCACGCCACTGATCTGCACGCGGTCGAAGGGATCGATGGCATCCGCGTGCGAGAGATAGACGCGCGGGTCCCGCCGCAGGTTCTCCTCCTTCACCCGCCCCACCGAGGTGTTGAACGTCAGCTCCCCCTCTCCCTCCAGATCCACCCACATCGGGCTGACCTGCGGCGCCCCGTCGGCGAACACGGTGCCGACGTACCAGATGTTGGGTGCCTGCAACCGAGCGCGGACGGCTTCGTCGAATGTCGCGGTCATCCCGGGAGGCTACCAACCACGAAGGATGCCAACCGCACACTCGAGTAAGGCTACTGATCAAGCCGTGAGTCTGTTCTGCCGGTCGAGGGTCGGGTACAGGCACTCGCGCCGGCGGCCTCGGCGACGAGGCGAATCCTCAACAGTTCGTCCAGGCGGCTGAAGTCGCCGAACACCCGGTGAGCAACGTCGACAGTGGGCCTGGTCCTCAACTCCTCGGTGCTGTTCAACACCCGCTGCATGGGATGCCGCCCTCACCCAGCTCCGCACGGAGGGCTTCGACGTCCGCGACAAGGACGTCGCCCGCCACCACGTCAACATGCTCGGACGGTACAGCTTCCTGCTGCCCGAGATGCCAGGCGGCCTGCGGCCCCCGCGCGACGACGTCCCGGGCGGAGAGCATCCTGGCCGGGGCCGCGGTGGGTGACGAACACCGGCCCGCCTATGCAGCCCTTGAGCACGCGGGGCAGCAGCCGGGCGGTGCCGGCCTCCCAGAACGCCGTCTCCAGCACGGCCTCCGGGACTGGTGGGCTCGCATGTTCAGGCGTCGCGTGTTCTCTGGCAAGAGGTGATGGATGTCGCGCTCGGTAGTCGTGGCTACTGTGAAGGAACCCAGACCGGCGCGGTCGAGGCCGCGAGGCCGAGGTCGTCCAGGGCGGCGTCCTCGCCTGACAGCGCCAGGAGGAGAAACCGGGCCATGCCCATGTCGTAGCGGTGCCAGCCGTCGGGGAATTCGCCTCGCAGCCACACCACGACGGGCCAGCGGTCCGGCTCGTCTCCCTCGGTGAGCCAGAAGCAGTGGTCTCCGTTGTAGTTGCTCGCCCAGTACAGGAGGCCGCCTGGCTCGGGGTGGACGGGGTACGGGCAGAGGTCGGGCGAGTCCTCCCGCATCTGCTTGAACGCGGCCCCGGTGTCGTTGATCAGCTCGTTGACCTTGCGGGAGAGGGCACCGGCGCCAATGGGTTGGCCGGGCAACGGCTGCGGGGTCACGATGCCAAGTTCTCCGTGAAGCTCCCCGGGGCCAAAGAGATCGACGAATGCTCGGTAATCGGCGGGGAACTGGATTCCGGCGATGTCCTGGACCAGGTCCCACGGAAGCATCGGCTCACCAGCCGCCGGGTCCAGGCCGGCGAGTTGCGCGAGTCCGACGATGTCCGGTCGCGGGGCGGCGCGACGCCCTACCCGTCCCCGGAAGTCACGTCGGGCGATCCACAGGACGAGGTCTCGCGCGATCTTTTCGGCGCTGTTCTCCGTGGTCACGGCGTGTTCCCGACAGGACGGATCACGCAGGACGATCTCGTAGCCGCCGTCGTCCTCCAATGCGACCGAGACGTACCAGGACGACTCGTCCTCGCCTGCTTGAAGGATGACGAACGTGTTCTTCGCATTGTCTAGATCGCTGAGCAGCGTACGTATGGCGGCTTCAGACGGGTCGTCGACACGTACGCCGTTCTCGTTCTCGGCGTGGTAGAAGTCGGCGGCCACGTGCCCCTCCCCAGGTGGTGTTTCAGCAGGTCTGTCGGACGCAGCCTGACATGGCCGGCAGACAGTGCCGCTGCCGAGGGCCGAATCCAGAAAGCCTCTACCTCGACCGGGCGACCAAGCAGCTGGCCGCCGACGGCTTCCCCGTCACCGACGACCTGCTGGCCCGCCTCTCGCCGCTGCAGTTCGACCACATCAACTTTTATCTGGACAAGTTGCAGATCCGATATTGGCGAACTGCCGCCTGACGGCTGTGGCAGCATGCGGCCATGCCCTTCCCGCATCCCGACGGCGACTACGCGATCACCGTGATGTACTCCGTCCCAGACGACGCCTGGTATCTGGAACTGCACCTTGTCGCCGACCAGCGAGCTCTTGTGACCGCCATCGTCCCCGATGAGGACCCGGTGCGGGAACCGACGCTGTGCTTCGACCCTCGGGGCGGGCACCTGGACATCCCGTACGTAGTCATACGCTGGTTCATGGATCGGGTCGAGGAGGAGATCCGCACGTCCCGTGCCTGGATGCGATTGCGGCCCGAGCTTGTCGAGGTCATCCACCGGCTGCGCCAGGAGTACCTGGGTGCCATCGATGACGACGAGTTCCCCCGTGTCCTGGCGGAGGTGCGCGCCGCAGTCCCAGCTGCCGACCTGCCCGCCGTCCTCGCGTCGGCCTTCGGGCGGAAGCCTGACGGCACCCCCGTGGGCTCTTGACCTCGTCGCAACGGGACGGGCGTCAATGAACCAACCGAAGGGGAGATCACGCATCCTCGGGCGCGTCCGAGGTAGTGGGCTCGCCGAGTTCCGCGAGGAATTCGCAGATCCGGCCGGAGATCGCGGTGTGCCGCTCGACCTCTCAAGGCCAGCCGCCAGGGGGCCGACGATCTGCGCACCCACGGTGGTCAGGCCGACAAGGGTGCTGGCGGCAATGAGGGTCGGCAGCGCCGGAGCGCAACCCGCTGCGAGCAGTACCAGGCCTGTGTGGCGGTCACCACCGCAGCGGCCGAATCGGGCGACACGTGCAGCCCGGCGGCGACCAGTGGACCGATGGCCTGCGGAAAGTAGATGTTGCCCACTGCCACGGCGCATGTGACAGCCAGGATCAGGACCATCCGGCGGCTCATCCGTCAGTCCACCGGCCCGCCCGCGACGTAAATGACCTGGCCGGAGACGAACCCTGCCCCGGGACTTACGAGGAAGGAGGCGGTATGTGCGATGTCATCCGGCAGGCCCACCCGGCCGACCGGGATGGACTGCTCCGCCCTGTGCCGGAACTCCTCGAAGCTCAGGCCGAGCCGCCGGGCCGAGGCCCTGGTCATGTCGCTCACGACGAATCCCGGCGCGATGGCGTTCGCGGTCACGCCATGCGGGCCGAGCTGGAGAGCGAGGGATTTGGTGAATCCGATCAAACCCGCCTTTGCGCTGGCGTAGTCGACGCGGCCGGCATCACCGACAGCGGAGACGCTCGACATGTTGACGATGCGTCCCCATCCTGCCGTCACCATGTGCGGGCAGACGGCCCGGGCGGCGAAGAAAGGGCCGCTGAGGTTGATCCCCAAAACCGTGTCCCACTGCTGCGTGGTCATGTCCACAAGGTCAGCGCGGGGTCCGATGCCGGCGTTGTTGACCAGCACCGTCGGCGGCCCGAACTCGGCGGCGATCCGGGCGACGGCCGCAGTGACCGCGGCCTCGTCGGCGACATCAGCGGCGACGGCCAGCGCTGCCCCGCCGACACTTGTGATGGCCTCCACGGTATCGGCGCAGTCCGCCTCGTCCAGATCGATCACGCCGACCGCCATGCCGTCGCCCGCCAGGCGCCTGGCAACAGCGGCGCCAATACCGCGGGCAGCACCGGTGACAACCGCCGTCCGCTGCACATGAATTGTGGGTGTCATGGGAGGAAGTCCACGGCATCGACGTTGCGTCGCCAATGGATGTAGCGTATGGCTTAATGATCAGCTTTGTACTCGGCGTTGAGGACCTCGCAGACACCCGCTTCGCCCTCTCACCCCTGCACGAAACCCTGTTCAGCCTGCGGGTGCTTCAGGATCCCGGCCTTTCGGCGCTGCATCTGCCCTGGCGCAGGTCCGTACTCGGCAGACTCGGCACGCTCGACACCGGTCTACTGACGTCCCTGGTCGCCCAGCGGCGTACCCTCCCCGACTTCTTGACCCCGAATCCCGCGAGCTTCGCGCCGGCCTTCGAAGAAGAACTCTCCGTCGTCCGCCAGGCATCCTGCGCTCGGGTCCGCCACGACCTGCTGCTCGCGCACGCACCCGACCCAGTTCCCGAAGCGCTCCGCGACGCCACCGCCGCCGAAGACGCACCTGTCGCCAGACTCCGCGACACCATCTGCGATCTCCTGCGGCAGTACTGGGAGGTGGCCATCGAGCCGATGTGGCCGCACATGCGGCTGGTGCTGGAAGCCGACATGACCTACCGCGCCCGCCGGCTCGCCCTGGGGGGCGCCCGACTGCTGTTCGCCGACATGCACCCGAACCTGCGCTGGCAAGGCGGAGAGCTGTACATCGACAAGATGATCAGCAGGCATCGGGTGGCGGCATCCGGCCGGGGGCTGCTGCTCCTACCGTCCGTGTTCGCACACAAGCCCGCGCCCCCCGTAAGCCCGGACGAGCCGCCGAGCCTCGTCTATCCCAGCCGGGGAGTAGCCACGCTGTGGGGCTCGGAGATGCCGACCGTCGACACAACCGCCCTGGTATCTCTGCTCGGTTCGTCCCGAGCCAGACTGCTCAGCCTCCTGGAAGAGCCGCTGCCCACCGTAGAGCTCGCCCGCCGTCTCAGGGTCACCCCAAGCGCGGTCTCCCAACACCTGCGCGTCCTGCACTCCACAGGACTGGTCACCCGGACACGTGACGGACGGCATGTGCTGTACCGGAGAAGCACGCTCGGCGACCGGCTCACGACCACCGCTACCAGACCGCGAACCCACGACAGCTGAGGATCAGCAGTCCGTCTCCGCCCACCCCCGCCTGGCCGGGCGACTGCACTCCACCAAGCCGCTGACTGGGTCCCCACCCGTCTACTGACCGGCTCGCCCTGTCGGCAAACGATCGAATGACGACAGGCGCGACTGGCGTCCAATGAACCCGGACTTTCAGGGGCCTGACGGCGGCTCGGATCCAATCAGATCCGATGGCGGCTGATGACAGGGTTTGCTGACAGCTAGGGTCGAATGCGACCACCACAACGGGGAGCGGCATGGCCAACCTGGTCTACAAGCGGGTGTCGACCGACCAGCAGTCGACCGACCAGCAGAACCTCGTCCTCGACGAGGCCGGGATCGAGGACCCGGTCGTCTTCGAGGAGGACCCCGGTACCTCCAGCCGTCTCCACCCTCTCCAGCGGCCGAAGTTCGGCGAGCTGCTCACGTACGCGCGGCCGGGCGACACCGTGCACATCTCCGAGATGTTCCGCCTCGTGCGCGGAACCGGGCACATCCTCGACGTACTCGACGTCTTCCACCGCGACCGCCTCGCCCTGCGCATCCACGACGGCGCGTTCTCCGCGATGGACCTCACCGCCCGCCACCTGCGCACTGGAGAGCTGCTGTCCACGGTGAAGTTCATGGTGCAGACCCTCGCCGCCGCCGGCGAACTCCAACGCGACCTCCAGCGCGAGCTGACCTACGACGGGCTGCGGGCCGCCGAGGCCAAGGGCAACAAGGGCGGCCGTCGACCGGTCGTCACAGCAACACCGGTTTCCTGGTCCGTTCCTACTCGGACTCCCTGAGCCACGCGGGTTCAGGGAAACCGAAGCTTCTTCAGTGCTGAACGAACCTATGGGCTGCGGCCGTGGCCGGATGGTGCGTACCGTCGCGGACTACCTCTGGCCGCACAGCCGGTTCTCTGACTAGAGTCAGAGAATGGATGGGACGGAGATTGATCAGGTGCGGCGGTTCAACCGCACCGTCACCGAACGCGTGGGCGTGCTTCACGATCACTACCTGGGCCGCGACCGGCCCGTCGGCGAGGCGCGGCTGCTGTGGGAGATCGGCGAGCAGGGCCAGGACGTACGGCGGCTGCGCGAGCGCCTCGGGCTCGACTCCGGGTACGTCAGCCGGCTATTGCGCTCTCTGGAGACCGACGGCCTGGTGACGGTGGAGCCGCAGCCCCGGGACAGACGGGTGCGTACCGTTCGGCTCACCGACGCGGGCCGCGCGGAGCACGCCGCGCTGGATCGCCGCAGCGACGAGTTGGCCGGCTCCCTTCTGGAACCGCTCAACACCGCCCAGCGCGTCCGGCTGGTGGCCGCCATGGCCGAGGTCGACCGCTTGCTGACCGCCGCGACGGTCGCGCTGGACGGTGTCGACCCGGACCACCCCGATGCCCAGTACTGTTTGCGGTCCTACTTCACCGAATTGCAGGAGCGCTTCGAGGCCGGTTTCGACCCTGCGCGGAGCCTGCTGCCCGACGTGGGCGAACTTCGGCCGCCGCACGGGCTGTTCCTGGTTGCCCGGCTGCACGGTGAGCCCGTCGGCTGCGCGGGTCTGAAGCTACCGCCCGGCGCCCCGGCCGAGGTCAAGCGCATGTGGGTCGCGCCCCACACCCGGGGCCTCGGCCTCGGCCGGCGGTTTTTGGCCGAGCTGGAGGCTCGGGCCGCCCGGCACGGCTTTCACGTACTGCGCCTGGACACCAACAAGGCTCTCAGCGCCGCGATCGGCCTGTACCACTCCTACGGCTTCGAGGAGGTCACCGCCTTCAACGACGAGCCGTATGCCCACCGCTGGTTCGAGAAGCGGATCAACACAGCGTCGTCGGAGTGAGGGTTGCGACGACCTTCAGGTCCACTGCCCTGGTTCTGGGGAATGACCTGTGGGTCTGCGTCAAGACACGGGACCGGTTTCGGCGGCCTGTTCCAGCAGAGCCCGCGCGGAGTCCGCGTAGCGCATCACGGTCTTCTCGTCGAGCCCGAAGAGTTGGGCGAGGTGGAGTGGGTCGGGGCCTTTGACCATGGCTTCTTCGAGCTGGCGGTCAACGCGGAGTTTCTCCAGGGTCGCGTCCTGGCCGCGCATGGGAGCGCTGATCCAGTGGTTGCTGGCCCGGCTGGTGGTGTTGGCGGTCTGGTTGTTGATCAGCAGGTGGAGGTTCGCGGTGTTGGGCCACCGGTTTCGCCGGTGCTCCAGCCAGTCCAGCAGCAGTTTCAGGGTGAGGTCGTCGAGCGGGCGAACGCGTCCGGCGATGGTCAGCCGTCGGTTGCCGAGGTCGATGTCGTCAAGCATGAGTGTGCCGATCTGGGCGACCCGGGCGGCATGGACCGTCACGAGGGCGAGGATGAGCCGCGTCGCCGGGGTGGTGGCCGCCGCGACGGAGCGGTCGACCTGGGCGGGGACGAGCGGTTGCAGTACGGCGTACTCGTACTGTCCGACCTTGATCCGGCTGGTCGGGCTGCGGAAAATCAGCCCGTTCCCTTTGGCCCAGGTGAACAGCGAACGCAGGGCGACGAGTTGGTCGTGACGCTGGCGGCCATGCAGTGTCTTGACGTAGGTCAGGACGTCGTCGCGAGTCACTTCCCGCAGGTGGTCGTAGCGGTTCGACCATTCCAGCAGGACCGGCCGGACACGGTTGAGGGAGAGCCAGACCGTGCCCTCCCGTCGCGGGAGACTGCGGGGGCCACCGTCGCGCAGGACGCGGGTCCAGCGCTCGGCCTTCGAGCGGATGCCGGGTGCGAGACCCTCCAGCCTCTCGGCGAGCCAGCCCTCGAAGGAGGGTTCGCTGTCGTCCTCGAAGATCCCTATCTCTTCCAGGACCGTGACGACGTGGCCGAACCGCAGGTCCAGGGCCCGCAGCGGGGCGAAGATCTCCGTGTGCCGGATGACGTCGCCCTCGACGTAGCCGGTGAGGACGAGGGCCAGGCCGCGGTTGACGGCGAAGCGGATGCCGCGTTGATGACGCTCCTTGAACTTCCCCACCCGGCGCTTAAGGTTGGCCAAACCTCCTCTCTCAATTCCCCACCACCTTGATGAGTGGATCAACGAGCGCGAAGATGCGTGGATTGTCGAAACCAGGGGAGGCGCAGTGAGTCTGGGAACGGTCGCGATAACGGGGGCGGCGGGCACCATCGGTTCCGTGGTGCGGGAGGCACTGCGGCACGAGGCGACACGGTTGATCCTGCTCGACCGCGTGCCAATCCGCCAGGAGACCGAGAACGAGGACACGCACACCGTGGATCTTCGGGACGCCGCCGCCGTGGAGTTCGCCCTTACGGGAGCCGACCGCGTGCTCCACCTCGGCGGCGTCCCCGACGAGGCGCCCCTTTCGGACCTGCTCGAAGCCAACGTACTTGGCACACACCACGTCCTGGAGGCGGCGCGACGCAAGGGAATCGAGCGAGTGGTGCTGGCCAGCAGCAACCGTGTGACCGGCTTTTACCCCGCCGGACATCTCAGCAGTCCACAGGAGCCAGTACGCCCTGACGGCCTCTACGGGGTGAGCAAAGCGGCTGTCGAGGCCCTCGGGCGGCTGTACGCCGACAAATTCGGTCTCTCCGTTATCTGCCTGCGTATCGGCAGCTTTGAGCACGTGCCTGCCGAGCCGCGGCACTTGGCGACCTGGCTGAGCCCGCGAGACGCCGTCGGTTACATCCTGGCCGCGCTGGCCGCACCGCCCTCCACCCGCTTCGCCACCGGTTACGCCGTCTCCAACAACACCCGCCGCTTCTGGGAACTCCCCGACCCGACGGAACTGGCCTACACCCCTGTCGACAACGCCGAACTCCACGCTGCGGACATCCCCGGGACGGATCTCCCAGTCGACCCGACCGCCCCCCAGGCCGGCCTCTACGCCCTGCCCCAGTTCACTCTCAAGCACCTTCGGCCCTGACGCACACGGCCATCGCTGGGACGAGTTCTCTCAGCGCCTTCTCCTGAGGAACGACGAGCAACGGTGGGGATTTTCAGAGATCGCCATCAGCGTTCCCAGCCACGGGCCTCCGCGAGCTGGTAGGCGAGGTACTTCGCCCAGGCCAGCCAGGGGCTGGCCAGGTCGGCGTCGGCCGGGTCGAGACGGCCGTGGTCACGCGGGACCTGCCCGTGCGCCGCCGTACGGCGCAACGCGATCAGGTCCCGGTCCACGTCGTCCAGGAAGAAGAACCGCTCCAGCTCCGGCCGCGTCGGCTCCGCCACGAACCGTCCGTACGCCGTCGCCTGCACATCAGTAAGAAATTCCACCGGCACCCGGTGGACGTAGCCACCCGTCATCCGAGCCCACTGGACTTCCAGAGAAACCTGTCACCGTATCCCGGACTCCAGCGTGCTCGGGAAGTTCGTGGCATGGGTGAAGAACCCGGAACCGGTGCTCATGCAAGGACCCTCCAGTGGGTGTCAGCGGATACGGGGGATGAAGTGCACCTCGCCGCCGCGGACCTGACGGACCGGGCGAGCTGGGGAACCTCGCCGGCCCTCGCGGGTCGGCCGCGGCCCCCACGGCATACCGGAATGGATCTTGGCAGGCTCTGACTCTGCCTGCCGCCATGTTCACTCCATAGACGCGAGCCGAGACCGGGCTTGACCGCTTCCGGAGGAGTGCATTCCGCACGTTCTGATATCGAGGGTTACCCGCGTCAACACCCTCGCACCAATCGAACCCCCAGCACGTCAAAAGTTTTGACAGTAACCCGGACTCTTCGGTCCGTTCCTACCGTGGCCCCCGGCCCGACGTCTGGACGTGGGACCAGTTGGCCCCGGGGCCGCTCCGCCCGGCCAGCGACCCGGATCGGCCTCGGGGCCTACTCACGTGAGTACGTGGTCGCCGCATGCCTCACCCGCAGCGTTAGAAATCTAACGACCAGCCCGCAGGGGCGGCGCATCACTGGTTCAGCGCCCCGGACGGCCTCTACACCCCCGCCTGGCTTCCCATCCTGCGTTAACGGTCGTTAGCCTCGTATATCTGGCAATATACGAGGCAACTGCTGTGGGAGGCTTCCTCTCGTCAGCACCCCATGCGTGCAGGAGAGTCGAGTTGAGTACCGTACCCACGCCCGGCGGGCCCGCCAGCGCCTTCCGCACGTACCGGCACAGCGTCACCGAAGTGGCCCGGCTCGGCGACGCCCTGGCCGTGCCACAGGGTCGCACGGCCGATTCCGCCGGGTCCGCGCAGCTCGCACGGCGGCGGCCCCGCCTCCACGGCGGTCAGCCATGAGTACCGAACTCGACATCGTGGAAGGCGAGTTCGTCGACGTCGATGGCCGGCCCGTGCCTGCTGCCCACACCGGCAGGCACGGGATCGACGTCAGCGGATTCGACCGTGACACCGTGCTGGTGGCAGGTCGGCCGCTGCCGGCCGCGTTCGCGGCGCCGCAGTACGCGGCCGGGGACTTCGTCATCAGTGAGGAGATCGCGCGGCTCCTCAGCGAATCGAGGGTGCCCAACACCGAACGCAACCACCGGGCCCGGATTCGGGTCTTCGAACGCTGGTGTGCCGAGCGCGGCCGGGTCGCACTGCCCTGCACCACGGCGACGCTGATCGAGTACGTCGGGTGGATGATCCTCAGCGACGTCTACGACCCCAACACGGTCTCCGACTACCACAGCACCGTGGTCACCTGGCAGGAGCGGGAGACTCCCGGGAACACCCGGCCCGGGACCATCCAGACCGGCAAGATGATCGCCGCCTTCCGCAGGAAGTGGTCCGCGACCAAGACCGAGAAGCAGTCGCCCGCGATCCTCGAAGCCGACCTGGAGGAGATGGTCGCCGACTGCGACCGGGACCACCGCCAGGGCATCGGTCGACGCGACGCCGCCATGCTCACGATGGGCTGGCACCTGCTCAGCCGCCGGATCGAGCTGGCCCGCCTGGTGCCCGTCCACGCCGAACTGCACACCGACGGCATCGCCGTCCGGCTCGTCGCCCGCAAGACCCGCAAGGACGGTTCGGTCTTCGAGGCCTGGATCCCGGCCCGCGACGACGCCCCGCACCTGTGCCCGGCGCGCCGCCTGCGCGCCTGGCTGGAGTACGCCCGCACCGTCCGCATGCCGCTCGACCGGGCCCTGTTCCGCGCGCTCAACAAGGCCGGTCAGCTCCAGGTCCGGCTCACCCCGCAGACCCGGCCGAGGCACCCTGACGGGCAGCCGAAGGCCGACCACGAGATCGCCGTCGAGGAGTGGGTGGAGCTCTCGTACCTGTCCGGCGACGCCGTCAACGCGATCGTCAAGGCCCGTGCCCGGAACGCGTACCGGCGTGTGGCCGACCTCTCGGAACACCAGCGCGTCGAGTCCGGATACAACGCGCTGCTGCACGAGGACACCGTGAAGGCCGTCACCGCGCACGGCCTCCGGGCCGGCGGGGCCTCCGCACTGCGCGAGGCCGATGTCCCCGAGGACCAGATCGCCGAGATGGGCGACTGGCGCAAGGACTCCGCCGCGATGCGCCGCTACTTCCGCCGGATCCGGGTCCGGAAGCAGAACCCCTGGGCAGCTGCCCGCGCCGGCCGGTTGGAGGAGCAGGCATAGACAGACGCTGCCGCTCCGCGCCGCGGCGGATTCCCCTGTGGGAAGACGCAGGCAAAGGAGCAACCTGCTCCCGCGGTGTCAGACACGGCTGGTGCCCTATGGATCCAGTGCTCACGCGAGGCGCCGGGGGCGCCGCGCCCGTCGGCGCGATGACTCCGCCGGCCGGAACCGGTGTCGGTGGACGGGGCGGCCGCGGTGGCAGCGCCCGCTCCGGGACCTGCCCGTCGAGTCCCTGGCCGTCAGTCTCCACGGCGGTGGCCTCGCGTCGCTCGAGGGCCACCGGCACCTCAGCTCGCTGGACCTCGCCATCACCGCCCCGACCGACCTCACCCCACTGCGAACGGCACCGAATCTGCGCGGCCTGGATCTCTGCCATGCCGCGCTCCAGGACCTGACCGTGCTCGCGGACTTCCCGCACCTGCGCTACCCGGCCCTCACCGGCAGCCAATGGGCCGTCTTGCTGAACGAGGACAAGGTGCCGCCTTCCTTGGCCGCCGCCCGCCTGCCCGAACGAGACGCGCCCCACGCCGAGGCGCTGTCCCGGGCGGCGAGGCTTGGCTTGCCGGTGGGGCGTGTGTCCGGGCTTGGAGTCGAACGCCACAGAGCGCAAGACGGTCACCGCGGGCACCGCTCCCGGCGGCGGATTGTGGTCCGAATCCCGTGGGGCCGGGCCGGTAGAGCGGTCGGGGCGCCAGGACATGATCGCTGCGCCGTGACCGCCTGAGCGCGCGTGGCCGCGCCGGCCAAGGACAGCAGCGATGGCGGGAAGCGCCGCGTCCGTCAACGACCGGGAGGCCGGCGCGACGATGCCGGCCCGGCTGCGGGAGCAGCCGGTCACACTGCCGCAGCAATCACGCACCACGTCCTTGGAGCCAGCCGCGGTGGGCAGCCCGTACCCCGGCCTGGAATCGGCTGTCGGCGTCCAGCCGGGCCATCAGGTCGGCCATCTGACGTTTGACGGTGCGGGCGGAGACGCCGAGCCTGCGGCCCGCTGCCTCGTCGGTGTGGCCGGCGGCGGCCAGCTCCAGCAGGGTGCGCTCGGCCGAGGTGAGGCCCTGCCCGTCCACCGGGACGAATGAGCCGAACGGGGCTGCTGCGGACCAGAGCTGGTCGAACAGGGCACAGGCGACGGACAACATGCCGGGGCTGTCCACTTCCAGGGCGCCCTGCTGCGGGTCGGCCGGGTTCAGCGGGACGATGGCGACCCGGCGGTCGACGATCACCAGGGGGGTCGGCACGATCGGAACGGTGCGCATCTGCCCGCCCAGGTCCGTCAGCCAGCGCGCGTAGGCCAGGGTGTCCGGGTCGTTGCGGAAGCTCTCCCACCAGACCGCCTTGATGCAGACGCCGCGGCGCAGCGCCTGTCCGTTGCGCTGTGCGGAGGCCGCCCGCGCGTCGGGTCGGTGCGCGCCGCCGGGGTCGAGCGACAGGCACTCCGTCATGGCGTGCGCGGCGAGTTCCTCCAACCGGCCCCGGACGGCGTCGAGCCCGTCGAGCCGGATCGCGGTGTCCGCGCGGTGCTGGCGCTGCTCCTCGTGCTCGGTCGCGAGCGCGGCGATCGCCGCCCGGGTCGCCTCGATCTGCCGCTGCCTGGCGGCGGCCTCCTCCTCGGCGGCAGCCAGCAGCGCCGACAGGCCGACCGCCGGGCTGACCGGCCACAGCGTCCCGTCCGCATGGGCGGAAGGTCTGACCAGTGCCAGGTCGGCCAACTCGTCGAGGGCGGTACATATCTGATGGTCGGTCATGCCCGTAGCCCGGGCCAGGGTGGCCACGCTGCGTGTCGGATCGGTGAGGACCGCCTGGTAGAGACGCTCGGACAGGCTGGAGAGACCGAGTAACTCAAGCATTCTGCCGCCCCCCGCGGTAGGCCGCTCAATCAATCGTCGGACCAGTGTGCCCGGCGGTGCCGTCCCGGGCAAGGCTGGCCGGGCCTGTCCCGTTGGGGTCAGGCACGTTGGGGCCAGGCACGGTCCGCTGACAGCGCGGCACTGGTTCGGCAGGCTGATGCATGTCGGAAGCGCCGCCTCGGTGCCCCGAGGCCGGGAGGCGCGATCGTCCGGCATCCGGTCCCGCTGTCCCCACGAATGGAGTCCGTCCATGCCCGGCATCGTCCAGTTGTCCTGCTCCGTGGCCGGCCCGCTCGCGCTTCGCACCGCGCCGGCCGGCCGGTCCGGCTTCGACACCTTCCTCGACATCGTCTCCCGCGACGGTTTCGGCCGGGGTTGATGTCGGACAAGCCGATCCTGCACCTGACGCTGACCCGACTCGTCGGGCCGCCGGCCCTCCTGGTCGCTCCGCAGTGGCTGACCGGGCACCTGTGGTGCCAGGCCAGGGCAGCCGACCGCCTGGAACACGTACGGGTGCGCGTCACGCCCGGCCGGATCGGGGTCGCACTGTTCCTCCTCGCCGCCGAGGAGGCCGACGCCCGTCGGAGCGCACGGTTCATCTGTGCCAGGGCACTCGAAACCTCGGACGAGCTGCGCGACTGGCGCCTCGCCGAGTAGCGGCGGCCGCGCCGCCGTCCACCGGCCTCCGAAGAAACGGAAGGGCTCTCCACCATGACCAGGTCCAGCATCGACGGCACCATCACCCGTTCCGAGGCGATCGAACGGGCGCAGCACTGGGTCGACCACCAGCCCGGCCCGTACAGCCAGAGCGCCTTCTCACCGGGCCCCGGCAACGACCGCAACTACCGCCGTGACTGCTCCGGCTACATCGACATGGCCTGGCACACCGGTTCCGACCACTGGACCGGAAACCTGTCGCAGGTGTCCTCCTCGATCGCCATCAAGGACCTGCGGCCCGGCGACATCCTCCTCGACACGGTGAACCACGTGATCCTCTTCAACGCGTGGGAATCCGACCACACCCACTTCACCTACTACTCCTTCGGCGCCACCCCGGTGAGGAAGTCCGGGGTCGTCTCGATCAACGACTCGATGATCGACGGGCACCCCAAGGGGAACTACCAGGCCCGCCGCTACAACAAGATCGTCGACGACCCGGCGGCCTCCGGCAGCCAGCTGATCGCCCGGCCTCACCTCGGCATGAACGCCAACCGGACCCTGGAGTTCGTCGACAACGACGGCAAGGGCGGGGTGCGGACCAAGTACCAGGTGAAACCGAACAGCACCTGGTCGAACTGGACCCCCCTGATGGGCGCACCGGGTGTGGCCGGCGCCCCGGTCCTGGGCCGCAACTCCGACGGCACCCAGGAGATATTCGCCCGCACCACGGACGGGCGCGTCGTGTCCAGGTGGCAGCTGGCGCCGAACAGCACGTGGTCGGACTGGTACGACCATGGGGGCAACGTCGCCTCCGAGCCGGCGGTCGGCGCCGGCGCCGACGGCTGCCAGCAGATCTTCGCCCGCACCGCCGACGGCCGGATCGCCACCCGCTGGCAGAACAAGCCGAACAGCACCTGGCACGACTGGCTGATCTTCGATGGTGCCGACTTCGTCGGCAACCCCGCCGTGAGCCACAATGCCGACGGCACCCTTGAGGTGTTCGCCCGCACCACGACCGGGCACGTCATGTCGAGGTGGCAGGTGTCGCCGAACAGCACCTTCACGACGAGCTGGTACGACCACGGCGGCGATGTCGCCTCCGACCCGGTGCTCGGGCTCAACGCCGACGGCCGCCAGCAGATCTTCGCCCGCACCGCCGACGGCCGGATCGCCACCCGCTGGCAGAACAAGCCGAACAGCACCTGGCACGACTGGTCCACGTTCGAGGGCGGCGGCCTCGTCGGTGATCCCGCCGTCGTACTCTGTCGCAACGGCAACCTGGAGGTGTTCGTCCGCAACGGCAGCGGCACCGTGATGAACATCCATCAGGTGGCGCCCAACAGCACCTTTTCGGGCTGGGTAGCGGTCGGCGGCCCACTGGCGACGAACCCCGTGGTGGGCGAGAACGAGGACGGCCGGCTGGAGATCTTCGGAAAGACGGCCTCGGGCACCGTCACCCACGCCTTCCAGAGCGGCATCGCGACCGCCTTCAGCACCTTCCGGGACCTGTAACGCGACCGGCGCACTGATCGGAACGACCCCTCGCGCGCGGTGCCGGGCAGTCGAGACGGACTGCCCGGCACCGCGCGCGTCGGCTGTGGGCCCACGCCGCGCAGCTTTGTCCATCTGGACCGGATCTGGCGCACCTTTCTGCGCAGATTCGACCTTGAGCACACCTTCCGCCTACTCAAGGACACTCTCGGCTGGACGGCACTGTCAAGGGACAGTGGGATCTCCCCGGTGGCGGAAAGTTGATCTCCCCGCTGGTGGACAGTGAAAGTCCCCAGTGGACAGTTGATCTCCCCGGGGGTGGGGTCAGTCGAGGGGGACGACGCCTCGTCCGGTGGTCGCCTCGGCGAGGCGGTGGCTGTCACCTTGGGTGACGACGACATGGGCGTGGTGCAGGAGCCGGTCGACGGTCGCGGTGGCGAGGGTCTTCGGCATGATCTCGTCGAATCCCGACGGATGAAGGTTGCTGCTGACCGCCAGACTGCGGCGCTCGTAGGCGGCATCGACCAGGCGGTAGAAGCCTTCGGCGGCGTCGGGCGAGACGGGCAGGAGCCCGATGTCGTCGACGATGATCAAGTCGGTGCGGGTGATCCGGGTGATCGCCTTGGAGACGGAGTCGTCGACGCGGTGGCGGCGGACCAGGACGCCGAGGTCCTCGATGGTGAACCACGCGACCGTCATCCCGGCGTCGACAGCGGCCTGCCCGAGTGCCTCGGTGAAGTGGCTCTTGCCCGTGCCGCCCGTTATCGACGGATGGGCGCTTCTGCGCGGGTGTTTGCCAAGCTTGTGACGATGTAGATATCGCAGCAACGGTAAGCGCTGTCGCCGCGGCGGAGTCCTCCGTAGGATCGCGGCATGCCAGCTGACGAACGCGTGACCCGGTCCTCGTTTTCCGACCGCATCCAGCCGATCTCCGTCCCCCATCCGATGCCGCTCCTGCCGCGCCGGGTCTGGTCGGATGAGGACTGGCAGAGCATCCAGCTCGGCTACTACTCCCGGGACATGGACGAGAAGTGGGACGTCTTCGCCGAGGGCGACGTCGTCTTCCTGCACCGGAGCTGGACGGGCCGCGGAATCTTCGAGGCGACCATCGCGCCGGCCGATGGTGGTGGCTGGCGGATAACCGAGGCCGTGGTGGAAGGCGATCGGGAGCGCTATCGCGGTGACGACGATGAGTACGACTGCCTGATGCTGGAGCTGGTGCTCAGCAACATCGTGCTCGGCGAGCCAGCGCAGGAACTCCGAACGGCGTTGGTGGAGTTGACCCGCAAGAGGTCGGGGAACGCGGACGTTCCAGCCGGGCTCGTGCAGCACAGCGCCCTGGGCCTGCGGACGGATTCGTAGGTAGTCCGCCTGTCTATCAGCTGGGCTGGTGATGTCCAGGCCAGCCCCGGCGGGTCGGCCAGTAGGGCCCGCACGATTTCGGCGGGGTCCCAGCGTTGGGCCTTCGCGGTCGGGATGATCTCGGCCATCGCCCGGCGGATGTGGGGCAGTTTCAGGCGGCGGGTCAGCGAGATCGCCTCGTCGAAGGCGGCGCCCGAGGTCGCGGCGACCGCCGAGGCCGGGGCCTGCATTCTGTGCCGTGGCGCGGGAACGGTGCGGCTGTCGTTCACAGCGGTCTGCTCTTTCTGATCGCGGCCGACGGCGGTTCGATGCCGTCGGCCGGCTGTCGTTCTTGTTGTCCTGAGGGTCGGGTAGGTTGCCCGGATGACTGACATGGACCCGTTGGTGCCCGTTCTCGCCGGGCTGGTCGTCGACACCGTCCGGTTCCTCGACGGCTGCGAGGACGACGAGGTCGATCCCGACGCCGCGGTGAGGATGACGGAGAGCGTGGCCGCAGTGCTGCAGCGGCTGCCGGAGGACCAGCTCGACCGGTTCCTGCGGGCGCTCACGGATCTGGCCGAGGCCGAGTCGGACCCGCACCGGCGGGAGTTCCTGGAGTCGTTCCCCGGCGCCTGCGGTCTGGTCGACGACGAAGACTGAGCACCGGCCGGGGCCGGCCGGGTCGGCTCGATTCGACCCGAATCCGGACCAGGCGGAGGTGCCCGGCTGCAAGCTGTGGGTCTCGCTGCGGCGGATCGGCTCGACCCGGTCGTGCTCCCCCTGGTGGTCCAGGATCGACAGCAGGTCGCCCTCGGCGAAGCGACCCACCGTCGCGGCGGTGCCGAGCGCCCGGTCGACATCAGCGGTGCCGTGCAGCTTGGCCAGGGCGATGGCGTCGGCCATCTTCGCCCGGATCCGACGGGTGCCGGCCGCCGCGGCCTCGATGAGCCAGGCCGCCGCCCCCGGTCCGATCGCCAGGAACTGGGCCTCGGCCGGGCTGGTCGGCTTCGGCGTGCGCTCCCCGCGCGGGGCGTCGGGGTAGTGCTCGTCGGCGATGCGCGGGTTGCCCGGGGTGGAGCGGGCATGCCGGGCGACCTCGGCCGCGCTGCCCGCGACCATGGCGGTGACGATCAGGTCGTCGCCGTGGAAGCGGACCCAGACGCTCTCCTCGACGAGCTCGTGCGGGACCGAGTAGCGCACCGAGTTGACCGAGATCGTCGAGTCCTTGCCGACCCGGCGGCTCTCGCCGAACGCAGCGGTGAACGGCTGCTCGGGCACCGGGTGCAGCCGCAGACGTTCCTCGGCCAGCAGATCGGCGGGGATCCGGCGGGTCTCGCGGTGGACGCGGTTGTTCACCTCTGCCATGAAGGCCTCGCAGGCTTCCTGCAGCTTGGCGAAGTCGGTGTACTCGGTCCGCAGGTTCACCTGCGTGGGCACCAGGTCCCGCTTGGCGATCCGGACCGTCGATTCGGTCCCGCCCTTGGAGGCCGGGTCGGCCGGCACGCAGGTCCGCACGACGGTGCCGTAGTGGCGGGCGATCGGCACCAGCTCAGGGTTGCGGACCGCGATCCGGGCGACGTGCTCGACGGTGACCGTCTTCTCGTTGTCGGTCAGGCAGTAGGTCGGAACCCCGCCGATCGCGCGGAACGTCGCGTCCAGGCAGGCCGCCACTGTCGGGAGGGTCTTGTCGAACACCGGGATGACCACGCGGAACCGGGACCAGGCCAGCCACGCGCACCACAGGCTCGTGCGCCGTCCGCCGATGCGCGGGCCCTCGCCCCAGTCCCATTGCAGCCACATCGCCGGCTCCGGTATCCAGGGTCTGAACACCCTGCGGTTCCCGGCCCGGTAGGACTCCTTCGCCGCCGCGACGGCCCGGCGGGTCGTGCGGTCGGTGCCGGTGAAGCCCATCGCGAGGATCTTCTTGTGAACAGCGTCGGCTCCGACCTTGCCCCGGGACCGTTCGACCAGCTCCTCCACCTTCGGCAGGAAGTCGTCGATCAGCTTCGACCGCACCGCCCGCTCGGTCGGATCGACGCCCTGGCCCCAGAGCTGAACATAACGCCGGACCGTGTGGTGGTCACAGCCGGCCAGTTCGGCCGCCTTCCGGTAACTCCCTGTGAGACATCGCACGGGGCTAAGTCGCAAGCGGGGGAGGCCCGGGGCGCGGACGAGACGGTGCCAGATGTGATGATCACCCTGGCGGCAGGAGCGCGCCGTACCTCGATTCGGGTGGTTCGGATGGAAACGTGGCAGAGCCTCTCGGGGGTGGTGGCCCAGCGACTGGCAGCCGCATCCTCCAGCGAGCGCAAGGTTTTCGCGGCTGGCGTCGCCGAGCGGCTGCTGGGTGCGCACGAGGCGCTGCCCGAGGGCGAGCGGGCGCCCTTCACCCTGAGCCTGCGTCCGCTGCTGAACTCCGTCTGGGAGGGTGCGTTGGGCGACACGACGGCCTTCAAGGCCGTCAACCGGGCGATGGCCGGTTACATGCTCAGCGAGTACTGCCACAACGACGGCCAGGACGGCCCTGACGACGCCGACGAGGATGCCGCCGCGACGGTGCTGCTCGCGGCGAACTCCTACCTGTACGGAGTCGCGGAGTTCGCTGTCTGGGCCAGCCGTCGCGCGGTGGAGATCGTTCATCGGCGCGCCGAGTCCCACTCGCCCGGCCAGATCCTCGCGCACATCCACGACGGCGTGGACCTTCCGGACCTGGAGAACGCGCCGGTCCCGGATCTGCTCGCGGAACTCCGCCGCCAGCTTCGTGACCTCGACCTGATCGCGGGGTGGGCCGAGCACATTCGGTACTCCCAGCTGGGGCTTCCGATCGACGTCTCGATCCGCCTGCGCGTCGAGCTGCGCGGTCCGCTCTCCGTGCGGGACTGAGCGGCCCGGGCAAGGTTCGCCAGGACGCCTCGGGTCATGCGGCAGCTGCCTCTGTCAGCTGGGCAGCTGTGGGAAAGGCGGTGTTCTCGTCGAACCGTTCGTGGTGCTGGAGGCAGTGGTGGAGCTGTCCGAGGAGTCGGTTGAAGAGATGGCGTTGGGCGGCGGCGTGCCAGTCTCCGTGTTCGCGGCGGGCTCGGTAGTGGGCGCCGGCTCCGGGTGAGGCGGTGAGGGCGGAGAACGCCCAGAGGTAGCCGGCGTGGTTGAGGCGGTCGTTCTTGACGATGCGCCGGCCGATGTGACTCTTCTTCCCGGAGGCGCGGGTGACCGGTGCGGCTCCGGCGTAGGCCTTGAGGCCGCGGGCGTCGGCGAAGCGGGTGCGGTCGTCGCCGACCTCGGCCAGGACGCGGGCGGCCAGCTGGGTGCCCAGGCCCGGAAAGGACAGCAGGATCTCCGCGTCGGGGTGCTGGGGGAAGAGTTCCTCGACGGCCTGGGCCAGTTCCGCGGTGGCCTGGCAGGTGGCGTCGAGCTGATGCAGGAGGGCGAGCATCTGCTTGCCGAGGGCGTCCTCGACGAGCTGGGGCTGGTGGGCGTACTCGGCGCGGAAGACCTCGCGCAGGCGGTCGGTCTCGGTGTCGAGCTTGCGGCTGCGGCCGGCGCGTCTGAGGGCGGCGGCGATCTGGCTGCGGGTCAGCCGTGCCGCGCGGGCCGGGGTGGGGGCGAGTTTGAGGAGTTCGCGGGCCTCGGGGCGGCAGAGGCCGTTCTGCCAGGGGCCGAAGGCATCGAGGGCGGCGGGGTAGTACTCGCGGAGCAGGGAGCGGAGCTGGTTGGAGATCTGCTGGCGGTTCCAGGTGGCGTCCTGCTGGGCTCGGGCCAGCACCGCGATGGCGCGGGCGAGGTCGGTGTCGGCGGGGAGCGGGCGGTGCATGGGCATGTCGGTGCGCAGGATGTTCGCCAGGACCAGGGCGTCGCCGGGGTCGGACTTCTTGCGGGAGACGCCGTGGCGGTCGCGGTAGCGGGCGGCGGCCATCGGATTGATCGCGAACACCTTCCGGTGGCCAGTGCGCAGGATGGCGACCAGCAGGCCGCGGCCGGTCTCGATGGCGACCGGGATCGGCTCCTCGGCTGTGTCGCCGTGTTCGGCTAGGAGGTCGAGCAGGAGCTGGTAGCCGGTCGCGTCGTCGGTGATGCGGCGCTTGGCCAGCAGCTGGCCGCTGTCGTCGACGAGGGCGACGTCGTGGGTCCGTTCGGCCCAGTCGATCCCGCAGTAGATCATGCTGTTCTCCCTGGTCAGGGCATGCTCGGGCACTGATCCGCGAGCACGTGTGGGGCCACTCAGCTCCCTAATTCCAGGCCTCGTTCCGGGCCGACATCGCACTAGTTGTTGCGTGGCACCAGCTCGCTCCACGGGCCTCGATCTGTGCCGGAACTCAAGGCTCGGGCCTTTCGAGAGGTCACCGTAGAACGGGCTCGCACCGCCAACATCACCAACGAATGATCACAGCCGCCTGCCGTCGGCCGGGACACCAAACGCCGCAGATCTGCGGCAGGGCGTCGTCGAACGCCAGGTCAGAGACATGCGTCCGCTCGGTGCCCCGGCCGACGGCAGGCGGCTGTGTGGCGATGGGCCAGGGTGGCACCGATCTCACAGAAGGCCTCTGTGGCCGGGTCGTATGCAGGTGTCTCCCTGGCCCGCTCACCACACCACCCCTGCGGGCCAGGGTGGCGGGCAACCGCTCTGCTTCCCACAGCCCGCTAATAAGGAATTAGGTCGTACGCCTCAAGAATCTCCATGATCTCCTCATCGCTCTTCACCATGCCCACTGTGCGTTACGGGCGTGGTGGGTCGGCGGGGAGATCAGCTGTCCGCCACTGGGGAGGTTCCGTGTCCGCCAGCGGGGAGACCAACTGACCGCCGTCGGGGAGTCTGCCGCGTCCGCTGACACGCCCCGTCGGCGAACTCGGTGCCGACGTACCAGATGTTGGGTGCCTGCAACCGAGCCCGGACGGCTTCGTCGAATGTCGCGGTCATCCCGGGAGGCTACCAACCACGAAGGATGCCAACCGCGCACTTCGAGTAAGGCTACTGATCAAGCCGTGAGTCTGTTCTGCCGGTCGAGGGTCGGGTACAGGCGTTCGCGCCGGCGAGGCGAATCCTCAACAGTTCGTCCAGGCGGCTGGAGTCGCAGAACACCAGGTGAGCAGGGTCGACAGTGGGCCTGGTCCTCAACTCCTCGGTGCTGTTCAACACCCGCTGCATGGGCTGCCGCCCTCACCCAGCTCCGCACGGAGGGCTTCGACGGCGGACCTTCGGCCGGGCGGCCTTGGCCTTCGCCGGGCGTCTCTGCACCAAGTCGATTGAGGAGGCCGTTGCACTGGACGGGCTGGACGAACGGCGATCACCGGAGGCAAAGCAAAGGCCGGGACGGGCTTTCCTCCGTCCCGGCCTTCGTGCCGTCCTTACTGTGCTGGTTCGCTGCCTGGCCCAGCGGCCGGTGCCGAGCTTGCAACAGCCGGCGCGGGCTGGGGAGGCGCACCGCTCATTGCTCGCTGGAGAACACGGGTGACTCCCCCAACACCGGAACCGGCCAGGCTCGCCTCTGCCGAGGTGAGCGATCGACCGAGAAACTTGGCGACCACCACCACGGTTGGAGGGATGAGCGCCAGGGCGACCCAGGTCTGCCCGCCCTTGGCCAGCAAAACGGTGGCCGAGAGCAGGGATGCCAAAGCGAGGAAGGCCATCACGGTTTCGAAGCGCTGTTGCGCCCGTGCATGGGCAAGCTGCTGCATTTCGTGCCGTCGCTGCTGGTCAGAGCTCCAGATTTCCAGCAGCGCGGCCTTGCCAGGGCCGTCCAGATCCGCCCGCTGAAGTACGAGCTGGTAGAAGTCCCAGAGATGCTGGTCCTCGTGGTGTCGCTTCATCGGCTCCACCGTTCGAACTGCCCGATGTCTTGCGGAGTTTCTCCTTCTCGCAGACGACGAGCCAGCTCGAAGACGAGGGATTGCTGTCGCCTCCGAGCCAACTCGCGGCGTCCGATAATGATCCTCAGGAAGCAGGCTGCGGCTGTGGTGACTGCTGTGCCCGAAGAGGCAACAAGGAGGGCAACCCCTACCAGGCTCATTTCAAACTCACCCCCCTGCGTAGGCTTGTTGACGCAAAACCTGTCACACCCTCACCAGTAGAGCACGACGCCCGGACGTCTCCGTCCACCGCGCTGGACGAACTTCACTCGATCTGATGACGGGTGCTGGGCATTCCGAGGCTGGCTGTGGTTCTGCGGGCGAGCCGGGCGGCGTCGGCTCGCTTGGTGCGGACAAAGGTCAGGATCAGGTCGATGCCTTCGAGCTCGCCGAGCCACTGCTCTTCCTCAGCCCGTCTGCGCCGCAGGATGAGGTCTTTCTCGATCTCGGCGAGGCGGGGCAGCATCTTGGGGTCGACCTGGAGCATCGGGCAGCGGATGTACTTCCACGGGTCGCCGCAACCGGTTCCGCCGATGCCGCACGCGGTCTGCGCGGTTCAGCCCCGCCCCCGTGGGGACGGCAGCGGGTTGGCCGGCTCGTGCAGCCACGCCCGGTGCTCGCCCCCGTCCACGGTCAGCCCGAAGCTCTCGAACCCCGGACGGCCTTCCCCCACCCACCACTGGAAGGACGCCTCGACCTCCGACCACACCCGGCGGGAGCCCGACTGGCGGACCTCGAACCGGCTCGCGCCGTCCACGAAGTCCACCGTCGCCCAGGAGGTGACGCCCGTGTCGAACAGCCACAGGGTCGTCATACCGCCGCCGTCGCTGCGCCGGTAGTACACGTCGGGTACGGCCAGACCCACGACGAAGGACGCCAGCCAGTCGTCGACGACTTCGAGCGGGTTCAGGGTCGTGTACTCCTGCGCGGCGTTCCCGGGCCAGTCGCCGGGCAGGTAGTCGTCGACGGGCGGGGCCTGGTAGCGCTGCTGGCGCATGCGCATGAACGCCGAGGAGCCGGTGAACGGGCCCGTGGCCGTGCCGTCGGCGACGGTCAGCCGGGCGACGGCTCCGCCTCCGAAGAGCGGTGCGAAGGGCAGCACCAGCACGCCCTGCCGGCGGATCTGCCCGATCACGGCCGGGGGGATTTCCCGTACCGAGCACGTGAGAATTCCCCGATCGTACGGGGCCCCGGGAAGGTATCCGTGGGCCGCGTCGCCCACCACCGCGGTCGGAGCGGCGTCGAGGGAGCGGAAGTTCGCAGCGGCCCGGGCGGCGACCTCCGGGTCCAGCTCCACGGTCACCACGTTGTGCGCGCCCTGGCGCCGGGCCAGCAGTCCGGCGTTCCAGCCGGGGCCTGTTCCGCCTTCCCAGACTCTGTGGCCTTCGTGGACGTCCAGGTCGCGCAGCATGGAGGCGACCATCGTCGGCATGGACACCGACGAGGTCGGCTCCCGCTGCTGTCCGCTGCCCGTTCCGTCGTCCCACTGCGTCACGATCGCCACGTCGGAGTACGCGAGCTCCAGCCACCGCCCGGGGCTCTGCGCGCGGTCGCAGCGTTCGTAGCCGTCGCCGGTGCTCGCCCAGAAGACGTCCGGGAGGAACCCATGGCGGCCGACGTCGAGGAACGCCTGCCGCCAACCGGGGGTCAGGGCACCCGAGGCCTCCAGCCGGTCGACCAGCCGGACCTGGACGTCGGCGGCCGCCGTCACTTGTGCTTCGGATCGGGAGTCGGGCCCTGTCCGTCCGGGTTCGGCTTCGGGCCGATCTGCGGACCGCCGGGCTTGGCGTGGGCCCCGCCCTTGCCGTCGTTCGGGCCGCCCTTGTTCTCGTCACCCACGGTGCTTCCTCTCTGCTGCAACACTCCGAAGATCCGCAGAGCAGAGGGTAGTCGACCTGACACCTGGCGTGAAGCGGCTCATGTTCCTCTCGGGCCACGGGCCGACCCGGTCGACGATGTGTGCGGCGCCGCCCGGACGCGGATGGGAGACGGCGCGGGCAGCCGGCCGGGCCAGGGCCCGTCCGCGCGGCGCTCCTGACGGGCGTCGCCGCCACGGGGTGCGCACCGCCGTGCCGGTCGCACGGCCGGGTCTCCACAGGGAACGACCTCGGACGCAACCTTCGAGGCAACTCCAGGGACAACCTCAGGGGCTGCCACCTGCTCACGCTTGGTCGGGGCGGGCAGCACCTGTGCCGGGACTCGATAGTTGGCCAACGGGACAGCCTTGTTGGCCAAACGGGACACGCTAGTTGGCCAGACGCTTATGACTCAGCAGGCTAACTGTCGTGTCAGCACGGAATCTGTCGTCTGCGGCCGGCCCCGACTAGGCTCACCTCCATGTCCGAGCCAACCCCTGACCCTCGCCTGCAGTCCTTGATCAACCAGCTCCGGCCGGGGGTTGTGAGAACAGTGAAGGTCACCGGGTTCGACGGAGCGGACGTCCTGGTGCAGCTCGTAGAGGCCGAAGGTGGGGCGATCGAGGTCGGCCGGATTCCCCAGCAGGAAGCGTCGGTGCGTCGGATCGAGCATCCATCCGAGCTGTTTGAGGTCGGCCAGGAGATCGATGCCGAAGAGATCGGGCGTTGGCGCGAGGGGCAGCTTCACCTTTCCGCCAGGGCGTGCGAGATTCCGGCCTTGCGGTCCTTCCTCCTCGCGCTCGAACGCGGGCAGGTCGTCACTGGGACGGTCTCCGAGGTCCACAACTTCGGGGTCTTCGTTCACGTCGACGGCGAACCGGACGGCCTGTGCACCGGCTTCATCCGGGTGCCGGACCTGACGTGGGGCTGGATCAACCACCCCTCCGAGGCAGTCGAAGCCGGCCAGCGGATCACCGCTGAGGTGATCATTGCCGAGACGCGCTCCGGACAAGTCACGCTCTCCTTGAAGGCTCTGCAAGAAGATCCACTCATCCGGTTCGCTGATCAGGCCGGTCGAATCCTCACCGGGCCGATTACCAGGATCGTTCCCTTTGGTGTGTTCGTGCAGCTTGCCCCAGACGTTGTCGGGTTCCTGCATCTCTCTGAGCTGACTGACGAGCCAGCCGAGACTCCGGATGAGCTTGTCGATGAGGGCCAGCTGATCACGGTGAAGGTCGCCGAGGTCGATCTCCAGCGTCACCGGGTGCGGCTGGGCGCCGCTGGCGGAGCGGGCCAGCACTGGAATCGATCTTGAGCTTTGACTGTGCCCAAAATGATCAGACGCCCGCCGCCGGGACCTGGTAGAACCGGGCCCAGTGGCACCTGGGCCACGGGGCTCTGGGAGTGGCATGTCGGGACCGGCGGTTGGACTGTGGCTCTTCGAACCCCGCAGGTTCGCGGACATCCTGGCCGATGTAGTCCCGTGGCTGGAGACCTTCTGCGAGCCGGTGGAGACCACGGCCGGCGGCGACGTGGACTTCTGGGTGCGAGACGGTTCCGCCCTGGGCCTGCCGACCTTCGACCTGGCCGGCGTCGGCGTGTTCTTCCTGTCGGAGGACGAGGAGATACCTGCCGAGGACGAGGACTACTCGGCGTTCTCGCGTCCACCGGTCCAGGGACTGGTAGTCGGTGCCGGATGCTCGGGCCCGGTGAACCACGTGCTGCTCGGCCACCTGGCGCTCGCTCTCGCCCGGCGTCTCGACGCACCGGTTGACTTCGACGGCCTCCTGAGCAGCCGCCCCGCCGAAGGAGACGACACTAGGAACGAGGCAGTCCTGACCCGGGCGAGGGCACTGGCGTCAGCTCTCCCGGGAAGGCTCGCGGAGGTCTCCTATGACACCGGGGGCGGAAGCCGGTGGCTTCGACACGTCGGAGACGCGGCATTTCTGGAAGCCTGGCTGCAACACCCAGACTTCCACCTGGTGAAGTAGCGCCTCGGTGTCGAAACTGCTTTTCGGAACTGGTTCCAACTTTCATGTCTCGGCTCAAGGCTCAGAGGCGGGTGAGGCCGGGAACCCGTTCGAGACGCTGGGTGGTAGTGGCTGTGTCGGGGGCCCGGCGGGCGGGTTTGAGAAGGACGGCCTGGAGCGGGAGAGAGGTGCCGGGCGCCCGGCGGATGTTGTAGCTGACGGACTGGTTTCGGTAGCGGGCCTCTTCCGCCAGCGGCTCCAGAACGGCTGCTGCTGCGACCTCGTCCGGACTGCCTAGGAGCCGGGCCGCCAGCTCGAACACGGCGCCAGCAATGAGTGGATCCGTCGGCGGGTCCGAGTAGGCCCGGCCGGCGAGAGATCCTCTGGCCGCTCGGAGCCTGCTGAAGGCGGTGTGCCGACGGTCGGCCTCCGGGTCGATGGCCTGGGCGAGTGTGGGTGTGGCGATGAGAGGTCGAGCTTCGGGCCAGCTCATGAAGATCAGTGCCGTGACGGCGCGAAGATCGGTGAAGTACTGGGCGGTGGGGACTTCCCATCCGATGCTGCCGACCGTGGTGGGGCCGTCGTGATCCAGCAGCGACTGGATGCGCTCCTGGGCTGAGCAGAGGGCTTGGCAGGTCTGCGGGGAGAGCCGCTGGAAGTCGTTGCTCTTGGCGTGGGTGAGGTCGGCTCCGCAGGCCGGGCGAACGCTGCGGGTCTTGCCCGCCGGCTCCAAGCTCCCTCGGCAATAGGTGGGGTGGAGGCCGTCGTCGTTCGGCCGTCCGATGAGACTGTTCGGGCCGCCGGCCTGGACCGGTGATCCGCAGTCGGGACATGAGTCCCGCAGGAGCCGGCGGTGCTGCGGGCAGGTGAAGGCGACCGGGAGGCGCCAGGTCCTGCGCCAGGCCCCTCCGTGCAGGTTCTGGATCTCGCTTCCGTCTCCGGCGAGGCAGTCGGGGCAGTAGCGGATGTTCTCGCCCACGGGCCGTCGGCTGCCGCTGCCGTGCGTGTGGTCGCCAGTGGTCCATAGCGGGTGCTGATCGGTGCCATCAGCAGACCGCTGACCTCGGCCGGGTCGAGGCGGGTGGCACGGCCGAAGTGCTCGGCCCGCTCGGTGTCCAGCTCCAGCGCGAGGCGGACCGGAATGCGGACGATCTTCGCGTCGCTGGCGGCGAGGCCGGTTCTCCGCAGCATCCGGATGGGGTCGACGTGGTGACGGTGGGCCAGCCGGATCAGGTAGCCGGACAAGGTCTCGTCGTCCAGCGGGTCCAGGCTCAGCAGCAGGGGGCGGAAGGTCATTTCACTCCCCCGAGGCCCGGTTCCCGTGGTCGTCGAAGACGGTGTTGCGGGGCCTGCCGCGTCGACGTTGTCCTGGGACAGGCCCGGCCGGGACAGCCGTCGCGGGCGGGATGTCCGGGATCTCTCCCGCGTCGGGGTCACGGTCGGGGAAGTTGCCCAGGCCGATGTTGACCTCCGCCAGCAGCTGGGGCGTGAGCCGCTCCGCGCCGGTGCGCATGGCGTGGTCGCATCCGTCCATGATCAGGCGCTTCAGCAGGCCGACGATGCCGTTGGTGCGGGCGAACAGGTACTCGGGCATGCTGCCGCCGGTGAGCATGCCTTCGTGTCCGTGCAGCAGCCGCAGCTGGACCTCGATGCCGGCGAGGTGGCTCATCCAGGCCGCGATCCCGGTGTCGGTGCCGTAGTCGAACGGGTCGAGTCCGATCAGGTCGAAGCGGCGCTCGGTCTGGGTGGCCGCCTCGTCCAGGAAGCTGCGGCGGCTGGTGCCGGGCATGACGATCCTGCCGGTGCGGCGGTTGTGCCGTCCTTCCCGCAGCAGGCCCGAAGCGGGGATGTCGACCCCGATCAGGACGAGCGTGACGTTCATGTCCATCAGGTCCCGCACCAGGTCGAGGGTGTCCTGGTCGTCCTCCCTGTGCATCCGCAGGCGCGTGATGTCGTCCAGAACCAGCACGGCGGAGCTGTGCGCCTTCAGCTGGTCGCGGACCGCGCGGACCGACAGGTGCAGCGTCTTGGGATGCGGCGCCCCGAAAAAGTCGAGGACCGCCTGGCACAGCCCCTTCGGGGTCGCCCGCACCGGTGTCTTGCAGTAGACCACCGGCGCCAGGAGGTCCCTGGTCCCCGGCACTGGCACCGGCTGCGGCATCAGCTGCGGACCGAGGCCGCGCCAGAGGCCCTCGAACTCGGCGGCGACGTCGCAGGCGGTGGCGGTCTTGCCCTGGAATCCTCCGCCGCTGATCATCAGGCCATCGCGGGTGCCGGGTTCGAGGTCGAGCGCGTTGTTGCGCATCCGGCTGTCCATCAGCGCGGCGACCCGGTCGCTCATCGGGGTCCGCTGGAGCGTCAGGTTCACGTGGGTCGCGGCGCGGTGGAGGTCGTGCAGCGCCCGCGCTCGCGGGCTGAGCGCCGCGTGCTCGCCCGCCGTCAGCCGGGGCGCGGGCACGAAGGTGCCACGGGTGCTGAGCCAGTGCTGCCAGCCCTCGAAGGTCGTGCGGTCCGGTGCCGGGCCGAAGCCGAACAGCGGCAGACGGTCGGTCATCAGGTCAGTCATCCGGTTGTCCCTCGTCGTCGGGTGGCAGGAGGAAGAGGTCACGGGTGCGGTGGCCGCCGAGCGGGCCGGGCAGCGGCGGGGGTCCGGGCACTGCCTGCTCGCGGCGGCGTCGCCGGTCCTTGTCCACGGCTCGCGCCACCTGGTCGCGCGGCAGCACGGCCACCTCTGCGAAAGCGGGCGGCACGGTGCCTTGCCGCGGCCGGCGCCGGTCACGCTCAGCGGTCAGGGCGCGGCTCTCCTCCCGGGCCTGGCCCGCCCGGCGCCGCTTGCCGCCGGCCTCCTTCGCCGCCCGGCCCGGCCAGTTGTCCACCGGGGCGTGCTCGTCCAGCAGGTCCAGGAGCACCGGCAGCAGGTCGCGGTCATCGACGGGGACGAGCCCGCTGTCGCGGGCCAGGGCGATCATCTCGTCGACCTTCGCGTCGGAGAACGGCGGGATCTCGCCCTCGGGCGGCAGACCGGTCCAGCGCAGTGGGTGCCAGTCGCCGGTGGCCGGGTCCTCGAAGAACACCTCGCGGCGGTCCCGCGGGTCGTGCCGGATCCGCCACAGGCCCGGGTGCCTGCCTCGCCGCTGCGAGGGCTTGCCCCGGTAGTCGTCCACGGCGGGGCCGTCGTACCAAAGGCTTCTGATCTTCACGCCGCGCTTGCGGTGAATCTTGACGTAGCTGGCGGGCAGGACGCCGTAGTAGAGGTCGGACGAGGGGATCCGCAGGCCGAAGCCGCCCTGCGCGAACGAGGCGGCGAACAGCGTGTTGGGACTGTGGCGCTCGTTCGGTGCCCAGGGCGGGGCGTGCTCGCCCAAACGCCGGTTCTGCCAGGTCCCCACGATCCACGTCGCGATCAGATGCTCCATCTGGGCCAGTGTTAGCACCGCGTCGCCCTCCGGATCGGCGCCCCGGTCGGCGACGTCGACGCCGCGAAAGCCCGGCAGGGACTCGAACAGCAGCGTCTGCGCGGAGAGAAACGCCCGCTCGCACGCCGCCTTGTCGGTCGCCCGCATCATCCGGGCCGGCAGGATGCTGCAGCCCAGCCGCTGCTCGACCTCAACCAGGTGGTGGGACTTGTAGACCGAGCCGTGGTCGGTGGTCACCGTGTCCGGCGCGAAGAACGGCAGGCCGGCCACCTCGTAGCCCGCGAACTCGGCCACCACCGCCGCCGGCACCCCGGGATAGGGCCAGGCCATGTCCTCGCCCCACCCCGGCCGCATCGGCAGCGGCAGCATCACGTCCCGCAGCAGCAGCCCCACATCCACCGCGGTGTCCGAACCCAGGGTGAGGCGGAAGGCGACCAGCGAGCGGGTGAACACGTCCATCGCCCAGGTCAGGTGTGCGCTCACCGCGTCACCGAAGGCGTGCTCACGCAGCAGCACCGGCAGCGGCGTGGTGTCCAGCGCCGCGACCTGGCCCGGCCGGGTGATCAGGATCGACGAGCCGCCCGCGTCGATCGCCGCGGCCGACCGCTGGTACCGCTGCCGCGTCCCGCCCGGTCCGTACCACTCCTGCCAGACTCGCGACAACGTCTTGTATCCCGGCACCACGGCCTGGTCGCCGAACCTGTCCCGGACGTACTGGTGGATCAGCTTCTCGCGGGTGCGCATGCTCACCCGGGAGCGGTGCAGACACTCGACCCGCACCGCCTCGATCGCCTCCTCCACCTGCACGCTCACCGACGTCCGGCCCGGCGATACCCGAAACCACCGCCCGTCCGCGCACGCCTCCAGCCGCTGCCCGCCGTCCCGCCACTGCCCGGCCAGGCGTCGAAGCGTCCGCTCGCTGACCCGCTCCAGACCGAGCCGACCGGCCTCCGCCGGGTGCAGGCCGGCGAGCTCGGCGACCTTGCGGCCGAGCCTCTGCTCCTTCGTCGTCACCAGCGGGTCGTAGCCCTCCCGCGGCTCCCCCGGCTCCGGCTGGGCCGGATCGCCACTGCGGAAACCGCAGTCCGCCTCCAGGGCGTGCGCCACCCTGATCCGCAGCAGCACGAGCTGGTCCTCGCTGAGGTCCTCGCGCGCCACCGTCGGTCCACTCACCGTCCTCAAGCCGGAGCAAGGCCCCGGGCCCGACCTCGACGTGACCGTTCACCGCGGCGTACCGCCCGCCAGTGCGACGACCGAGCCGTCCCCGAGCGGCTCGGCCAGGTCCACGCCGATCCGCCGATGCCACAAAAGGTGAAGTGCGTGCGCTCGTGCCATCACCGGGTACGGGGTCGCGCGGACCAGGTCGCCGAACGGCATCGCGCCGTCGGCGAGCACCGACACCATGCGCTCCTGCAGGTCCAGCAGGTGGCTCATCGGCCGGGCCTCGGCCCGCAACGCCTCCACGGCACCGCTCACGTGCGGCCGCCAGCCGACCACGACGCTGTACTGCCAGCCCACCGCCCGCGCCAGTTCCGCTGCCGCCGCGAAGCCCGGCCGGTCCACGTCCTTGACCAGGTGCAGCGGCCGGACGTCCACCAGCCACCGGCCGCCCCGCGTCACCACCAGGTAGTCCGGGATGTGGGTCCGAGTGCGGCCCGCCGCCCGATAACGGAGGCGGAACGGCTGCGACAGAACGTCCCGCACCGAGCCCGCGAAGTCCGCCGCCCGCAGGAACCGGCGTTCCTCCAGGCTCTCGAACCCGTGCAACCGGCCCGTCGAGACCAACAGCTCCAGGCCCGGACGGTGGCCCTGCCGCGGATGCCAGCTGAACCCCCGCACCGGCCGGGTCCGCCCAACCGGCACACCCTCCAGCTCGGCCACCGGACACACCAGCTCGGCCCCGTCCAGGCACCACGTCGTCGTCCAACGCCGTTTCCACCCCGGCCCGACATCGAGGACCGCGCCGTCGGCCTGCCCCGGCTCGTACGCGACCAGCAGGTCATCCACCGTGCAGGACGCCGACCACACTCCCGACCCGAAGCCGGTCCCCAGCATGCCGGTCGCGCTCATACCGCCAGGACAGCACTCACCCAGCACCTGCCGAAGGACAAGCCCCATCAGGCACCCCGTACGTGTGAACCACCCAGTCGACCGGCCTTGCGAGTCACTCTGGCCAACTAGCGTGTCCCGTTTGGCCAACTAGCGAGTCCAGGCACAGACGGACTGTGACTGTGCACCGTAGATGGCCACTTTTCGGGGTTGATGACCACAGTTCTCACGTCATCTGGCCAGCCTGCGCAGGCTGGTTGGCCACGGGGCAGCGGTGTCGGTCTGCCGGAACGCCCCGAAGGCTTTCGGCGGCACACGGCCTGACCGATTAACCCCCGACCATCCCAAGATCATCAGATGCGCGACTGCCGGGTTCGACTGTTTGGGCGATGGCGCGCAGTGCGTCGCAGTGGGCGGAGAATGCGTTACGGCCGAGGTCGGTCAGGGCGAGGTAGGTGCGTGGCCGCTTGCCGACAAAGCCTTTGGTGATATCGACGTACCCGGCGTCTTGCAGTAGCGCGGCCTGTTTGGACAGCGCCGAGTCGCTGATCTCGACCAGGTCTCTGATGTAGGAGAACTCGGCGCGGTCCGCAGCGGCTAGAGCCGCGACGATCGAAAAGCGCACCGGAGCGTGGATCACCTCGTCCAGAGCGTGGCGCGGATGGTTCACGGTGCCACGGCCCGTGTTCGCGGTGCGGCGTCCAGTCGCGCGACGATGATGCCGGGCAGCGCGACGGCCACCGCTCCGGGCACCCACCACGCCATCTGTCCGCGGAACACGGCGAGTCCGGGCACGAGCACCGCCACGTACACCAGAGCCCAGCAAACGATCATGGTCACATGACGGGTGCCAAAGCCGCGTGCGGAGACCGGGCGCCGCGCAGACCAGGCGGAGATACCCGCGACGAATGCCACCCAGAGCCCTGTGACCGTCAGCGCTGCGACCTTGGTCGGGAACGCCCCGAGGCCGAGCACCGCGGCCGCAGAGGCGCAAGAGAACACGAGGCTGTACCGGCCCTGCCAGGCGGAGTCGTCTTTAACCGCCCTCCCCAAACGCTCCGCCTCAGTCAGCGCCTGCGCCGCGGACTCAGCCTCCTGTGCCATGGCAACCCCCTCCTGCTCATCGAATGACACTTTCCATATTGGCAAGTACTTGCTCCAATGGCAAGTGTGGATACTTCCCGCTGACCGCGCCCAGTCTGGTGACTGCGACCACGGTAGCCACGGCGCCCAGAAAGCCGGCTGGCCAAGTACCGGGAAAACCCTGGCCATCTACCGTGCACAGTCACAGCACCAACGGGCCCGGCTCCTCCGTCTCCCTGTCGCTGACACACTGCGGGCACTCCAACCGGTCGGGGCCCGCCTTCTCCCGCAGCTCCAGCACCGAGCCCGCCTTCCCGCCGATCGAGTCCCAGCAGATCCAACACGCGCGCAGCACGGCACCCGGGCCCGCCACCCGGCAACGCGGGGACAGGCCCGGACCGGACGGCGGCGAGCGCCCCGGGCAGCGAGCACCACCACAGCCCGGCCGACCCGGACAGCGCAGCCGGCGAACCCACGCTCGTCCTGGCCCCCGAGCGGCACCAGGCCACCGAAAGCGCCGGCCACCACGACGGTGGCCGGCGCTTCGTTCCGCCCCGAGGCATCGGGGCGTCGGGGGGAGAACCGGGCGCGCCGCACGATGGGCCGGGACAACGCGCGGCCGGGAGTCACACGCCGGGGGTGACGGAACACTTTAGCTCCGGGCCGGCCGCGACCTTGCCGTTCCGCTCCGACCCCGGCCTGCGAGACGGCGGCCGGTGGGCGTCCGGAGAAGCACCCGTGACGGGAGATCGTGGCACCGCGTGGCGCTACAGCTCGGGCAACCGGTCAACGGGGGTGGGGGACCGCCGCTCTTCCAGCCAGTAGAGGTAGATCCGCAGGTCAGCTGCCAGATCACCGGCGATGTAGAGCTCGAAGTCGCGAACGGCGGCGGCGATGCCCTGGCCTGCCCAGGCATCGCCCTCATCCCACTTGCTCCGCTGATCGGACAGGTATTGCACGACCTGGCTGCGGTTACGCCACCACTCCCGGACCGTTTCCGGTGTCCATCGCGAGTCTCCATCACAGCCGTACCCGAGGAACGGGTCGTTGTCCGCCGCCTCGACCAGCTGGGCCGTGTCCGCAGGCGTTCTGGGCTGGCGATAGACGTACTCGCTGAGGTACTCGCCTCCATAGAGGACGTGAGCGGGCGCCGAGAGCCGTCCCGTCCAGCAGGTGTCGGTCTCCCCGCCGTAGAAGGGCCCGGGGACGTTGAGCCACAGCCGGTCTTCCCAACGGCCCCGAAAGGCATCGCGGTCGCTGCCGAGGATCGCCACCGGGTCGAAGTAGAGCGTCATCCGCCGAGACTAGGGCATTCGTTCGAACTGAACGACGGGCCGCCGATGGGAAAGGGACTGCCCGGTCCCCCTGGGCTCACGCACTCGCCGTTTGACACTCCAGCTCATGGGATGTCTGTCAAGTCAACGTGTTGAGAGGCGGTCCCCTGTGCAACCAGGGGTTGGAACGGAGGTTCTGTGCTGTACCCGTCCGCGTTCACCATGGTGCCAGCCCAGGTCTCCCGCCTGCGCTCCTGCTGCTCGCGGTAGGCGACCAAGGTTGGGGCGACTGCGAGGGCCTCGGCGGGCCGACCCTGCCGGACCAGGAGATCAGCCAGTTCCTCCATGGCGGACGCGGTACCGGTGGAACGGAGCAGTTCCACGGCCTCGTCCACGCGGCCGTCGAGTTCCAGCATGAAGGCGAGCACGGTCACCCACTCCTCACGTTCCTCGCCCGGCAGTGCCATGATCTCCGCGATGGCCTCCCGGCAGCGACCGGACTTCCCCATCAGCGCCCATCGGGTGGGCAGGATCCACCAACGGTGTTCCTGGACGCACTCGGCGCTGTACTCCTCCAGGAGCTCCGCCGCCCGTCCGGGCCTGCCGTCCTCGTCCAGCATCTGCACGGCCGAATGAACGAGGTTCCCGCAGTCGTAGTAGTCGTAGGTCGGTCGTCCCACCTCAACGGCCTCGTCGAGGCGGTTCTGTCGCTTCAACAGGTTCATGAGACCCGCACGGTGGGCGGGGTGGTCATGGGTGGCGATGGACTCGCGAAGAACGGCCTCGGCCTCCTGCAGCTGTCCCACGTCCTCCAGCATCCGCGCGTAGTGGCCCAGGACAACTGCAGGTTCGGCCGCGGCCAGAAGGCGCAGGTCGTCGACCCGCCGGTTGCGCGCGAGCAGCTGCCGACCTTCTCGTTGTCGCGGTCGACCTTGAAGATCGTCCCTACCCTCCTCCGCACGACTGCACTCCCCACTCCCAGAGCGGTGACCAGCAGAACTGGAGAAGCGAGGCCGGAGTATCAGGGTCGGCCCCGCCATTCCAGGCAGCGTACGAGAACCCGAAGGAGCCCTGCCAGATTCCTGGCAGGGCTCCCCGGTCGTTCCCTATCGAAGGCTTTCGCGTGCTACGCGGTTCGGCCGGTCGGAACGTGTGCCGTAGTGACGAGACCGGAGAAGGTGTGCTCAAGCAGAACCCGGTCCGCCGGTGAATAGGCCCAGAACTCCGGCATGGACTCCAGAATGTCCGCTGCGTGAGAGGAGACGGCAGCCGGGTCCATCTTTACACTGGGTACGGCGAGACTGCCCCACATGAACACGATGCTGTCAGCATTCGGAGCGCAGTTCTCGATCGTCGACGAAAGGTCGATCGTGCCGGAGGCGCTTGAACCGATCACCAGCTCGTGGCTGACCGAGCCCCACTCGACCGTCCCGTCAGCGGTGCGCGGGTAGCGTCCGAGGCTGTCGTTCTCGTATCGGAGATGCTCGTCGAGGTCCAACAGGTCAATTCCCGGCCGGCCCAGCCATTCCAGTCGTCGGTCACCTGGCTGGCCTGTTCGAGCCATCCGAATCATGGATCGGGGCAGGAGGTCAGGCCGGGTTCCGTACACGTCTTCAAGCATCATGAGTTACCGCCGATGATCCTGGCAAAGTCTTCTTCCGTACCCGGCCACGGTACCGCCCATTTCCTGGCCGACTCGCCCTTCCCGATCTCGACGTTGATGTGTGGGCCCTTCACCGGGTCGAAGTCCAGCCTGAACCGCTTGAACTCCCCGTTCACCCTGGTGGTGAATCCCACGACCTTGCCATAGGTGGTTCCGGCGGTCTCAAGGCGTCCGATGTACGGCTGGCGACTCGCGGGGTCGATGTCGCCGAGCAGCTTGAGCGCCGCGTTCCGCGCTTGCTCGAAGCTCTCGAGACCGTCGACGGTCTTCTCCTTCTGACAGAGGGAGTTGTGAACCAGGAGTGGCGTGTCACCGGCCAGCACGTAGTACGTGTGAACGGTGTTGACGGTCAGGTTGTACGCGGGCTGGAGGGCGCTCCAGCGGTTGGCGGCGACGATCCGTGCGGCCTGACCCGTGTCCGTGCGGACCGTGTCGCCGATCTTGAGGTCGGCAGCGCTCTGCCAGGCCTGCCGGTTCTCCACCCAGAAGGGGTGGTGCGCGGTCGAAGTGATCGTGCCGGGAGCGGCGCTCGCCGATTCGACGGTGAGGTCGGTGAAGTCCTGGTCGTCCGGGGTGTAGATGGTGGCGTCCACCCGACGCGAGCTGGTCTCGCCGGACTCGGGCGCGGTCGCCCGTACGTGGTCGCCGATGCGGATCTGCTCGATCGGGCGGGTCGATCCGTCAGCCATCAGGACACGGGTGCCGGCGGGGAAGCTGTCTCTCAGCAGGCACTGCTCGACCGCTGTCTCCCCGGCGCGGCTGAACCGAGACGTCCTGGCTACGTCCTCGACGTTCCTCGCCTTCTTCAGGAGCTCCGCCAGCTTTGCGGCCTTCCCGGCAGGGAAGAACGAAACGGCGGTTTCCGCGCAGGCGCTGACGCTCTTCTGCTTGACGCACTCCTCGGCGGTGTCGATACCGACGAAGGCCTTGAAGACCTCCTTCAGGGCCTTGTTGTACTCCTCATTGGTGTCGACAACTACGGCCTTGTTGCCGCCCTTCATGAAGACACAGATGGTCGTGTAGGCGGGGCTGAAAGCGCCACCGCTGTTGCACTTGTTCTTGGACTGCTCCTTTGCCGCGCTCTCGATCTCCGCCCGGAGCGCCTCTTCCAGCTCCTTCGTGAACTCGTCCTCGAGTCGCTTGATGTCGGCCTGGGTGTTCGCCTCCTCGGACTTCAGGACGGCCGCACGCTCCTGGAACGCCTTCTCTGCGACGGCGCCCCAGGCCTGGTCCGCGGCCTGCTGAGCCTGGGTCGCATCCTTGCCAGCCGCCTGAGACGAGGCGAACGCGTCGGCAGCAGCCATGCGGGCCTCCCCGGCGGACCACCGTGCGTGGATGGCCGAGGCCTGTGCGCGTGCGGCAGCGCTGGTGGCCTTGCTGGCGTCCCGCGCGGCGGCCTGGGAGGCGGTGCGCGCAGTGGTGGCAAACTTGGCGGCGCGGGCGGCGGAGCCTTCGGCCTCCTTGGCGGATTGGCCGGCCGATGTGGCGAAGCCCGCCGCTTGGTCGGCCGAGGTACGAGCCTGGGCGCGGGCTTCGTCAGCGGCGGCGGACGCGTTGCTGGCGACGGCGGCGGCCTCGGTGGCCTCCCATGCGTTCTGCTGGGCCTTGGCCGCGGTCTGCGAGGCCTCCGAGATCAGCTGACGCATCTGCGCGGCATGGGTGGCGGCGAGCTGGTCCTTGCGGTCGGCCATGTACTGGCCGCTCTGGAGGAAGTCGTGGACGAGCTCGGGCGTGCCGGACAGTGCGAACTTCGCGGCGGCCTGTACCTCCGGCCCTCCACCGGCGAGCAGTTGGGCGGCCTGGACACGTTCGTCGATCTGACGGGCCGTGTACTGGCCGGTTTGCAGGAAGGCGGCGACAGCCTTGGGCGAACCGTCCCGCAGGGCCTTCTTGGCGGCTTCCTGCACACTCGGGCCGCCCGTGCTCATCACCTGCGCGGCACGGACACGATTGTCGATCACCGCGGCCTCGTGCTGGTCGGTGGTGTAGGTCGTGTTTTAGAAGGCGTCGAAGGTGTGCCTGGTTGGCCGCCCTGGGAAGCTTCGGGCGGCCAGCCACAGGATGAGGTCGCGAGCGATCGTGCCGATGCTGGTCTCGGTGATCACGTCGTGTTCGCGACGGCTCGCGTCACGGCGGACGATCTCGTATCCGCCCTCGTCGAGGACGGTGACCGAGACGTACCAGACCGGGTCGTCCTCGTCGGGCTGGATGACGACGAACGTGTTGTCGGTGTCGTTGAGGTCGTCGACCAGTATGAAGATGGCGTCCTCGGACGGGTCGTCGATGTGGTCGCCGTTCTCGCTGTCGGCGCAGTAGTAGTCAGCGGCCACCGGTTTCTCCCCTTGTGCAACACCCCGCTCCGGGCTCGCGGCCAGCATGGCACGGGAGCCCGACACGTCGGGTCTCACAGCCACTGGTTGATCGCGGCGACGAGGACGGCAGCCTCGAAGCGGACGGCGAGTTTGTCGAACCGGGTGGCCACCGCCCGGTGCTGCTTCAGCCGGTTGGTGCCGCACTCGACGGCGTGGCGGGCCTTGTAGTCCTCACGGTCGAAGCGAGGCGGACGTCCACCGCTCGCGCCGCGCCGCTTGCGGTTGCGGATCTGGTCGGCCGGCTCGGGGATGGTGCACCGGATACCGCGTCTGCGCAGGTAGGCGCGGTTGGTCTTGGACGAGTACGCCTAATGGGAGACGAAGGTCGGCGGGTGTTGACCTTCGTGGGTGCGAGCTGAGTCTTTGAGTATGCCCGGGTCTGAGAGCCCTGTTGACAAGACGAGGCCGGCTCGCACCCTTGCTGGGTGGGCAGGAGTGTTCGTAGTCCGAGCCGGTTGTGCGGATCACCTCTCAGCTCTGCCTTGAGCTTTCAGCTCTGACGCGGACCGAGGGCCGTGTGACTCGCTGGGGTTGCGAACGGCTGGTGGGATGACGTGCCTTGAGCACTTCCATTAGGGAGCACGCGCACCCTGCACAGGCTCTGACCTGGGAAGAGAGTCGTCACGAGGGAGGGCTGGATGGAGATCACAGGGTTGCCGGCGCCAGTGTTCTGCGGAGTGGACTGGGCCGAGGACCACCACGACATCGCACTGGTCGACGCGGGTGGACAGCAGCTCGCCAAGGTGCGGATCAGCGACGACGCCGCAGGGTTTGCCCAGCTTATGGGCCTGCTGACCGAGCACGGCGACAACGAGGACACCCCGATCCCGGTAGCGATCGAGACGTCACGCGGACTGCTCGTCGCCTGCCTGCGGGCCACCGGCCGACAGGTCTTCGCGATCAATCCGCTGGCAGTCGCCCGCTACCGGGACTGCCACTCCGTCGCCCGCAAGAAGTCAGATGCCGTCGACGCGGCGGCCCTGGCCAACATCCTGCGAACCGACATGGCCGTCCACCGCCCGCTGCCGGCGGACTCCGAGCTCGTCCAGGCCATCGCCGTGCTCGCCCGGGCCCAACAGGACGCCGTCTGGGCCCGCGGCCAGGCCCACAACAAGCTTCGATCCCAGCTCAGAGAGTTCTACCCTGCGATCCTCGACGCCTTCGCCCATCACAAGCACGGCCTGTGCTCGCGGGAAGCCCGCAGCATCCTGGCCGCAGCACCAACCCCCGCCCTGGCCGCGAAGCTGACCAGACGCCGTCTGCAGTCACTGCTCAAGCAAGCCGGCCGTGTCCGCGGCATCCAGGCTGAAGCTGAAAGGCTCCACGAAGTCTTCGGCCGCGAATACCTCCACCAGCTCCCGCAGGTCGAGGAGGCTCTCGGACATCAGACTTCCGCCCTGCTCAGGCAGCTGAACACCGCCTGCGACAACGCCGACCAACTCGAAGAAGCCGCCACGCAGGCCTTCGAGAAGCATCCGGACGCCCCGGTCATCCGCAGCTTCCCGGGGCTCGCCGCACTGACCGGCGCCCGGGTCCTGGCGGAGATCGGCGACGACCGGACCCGCTTCGCCACCGCCGGATCCCTCAAGGCCTACGCGGGCAGCGCCCCGGTCACCAGAGCCAGCGGCAAGAGCTGCAAGGTCATGAGCCGGAAGGTCAAGAACCAGAGACTGGCCGCAGTCGGCTACGTCTGGGCCTTCGGCGCTCTCACCAGGTCGCCAGGCGCCAGAGCCCACTACGACCGCCGACGAGCAGCCGGCGACCGTCACGTCGCAGCGCAGCGGAACCTCTTCAATCGGTTCATGGGCATGCTGTTCCACTGCCTCCAGAACGGTCACACCTACGACGAGGCAGTCGCCTTCCCGCAGGCCTCAGCAGGGCTCGAAGCGGCAGCGGCTTGACGCCTATCCGCGTGGGATGTCTTGTCGGCCACGACCCGGTCGGGCCTGGTCCTTGGCCGCCCGGCCCCGACGCGCGGAACGCGGATCGCGTCGAGGACGTCGGGCAGCATCGTGCAGTCGGCCGTGTTGCCCGTGCTCAGCACGATCGACAGCGGCAGACCCCGGCCGTCGACCGCCAGGTGGATCTTGGTGGTCAGCCCGCCCCGGGACCGGCCGAGCGCCTCACGGCACGCAACTGCTGCCGGATCATCCGATTCGTCCTCGGACTGATCCCCTTTTTGCGGGCCCCGGCCGCGTGCTGGTGAGCCCTCGCGGCGGTGGAGTCGATCGAGACCGTCCACTCCACGGTCCCCACCGAGTCGTTGCGGACCTGGACCTCGCGCAGGAGCGCGGCCCACGTGCCGTCCTTCTCCCACTGGGCGAAGCGCCGGTAGACGGTCTGCCACGGACCGTACCGTTCGGGCAGGTCACGCCACGGGGCGCCCGTGCGCACCCGCCACAGAACCCCGTTCACCACCTGGCGGTGATCCCGCCAAGGACGCCCGGCCCCGTCCCGCTGCGGCAACAACGGCTCTATCCGAGCCCACGCGGCATCCGTTATCTCTCCTCGACCCACCACAAGATCAATTATGAGACACGGCCTAGTGGCGGGTGGTGGGCTGGCCCTCTGCGGGTGGTCGGCCAGCGTGCCGCCCTTGGTCACGAGGATCTTCACGAGGTCGTTCTTGGCGTTCAT
>NZ_JBHVSD010000029.1:53717-116681 GCF_042885395.1 Kitasatospora sp. NPDC058063 | reverse complement strand
AGATCGAACCACGCGGCCCCATCGAGACCGAAGCAGCCCGCCGCCTCGCCGACGACCTCAAGAACGAGTGATCACCCGATTACCCAACACTTTCTCAGCCGCCCGCCAGCACCGCGCACACCTGCCAGCCCGGCCGGGCGTGGTTGCCGGGATCGACCGGCGTCGGCGGCGCGACCGCCGTGCCCTGCGCGGTGGCCAGCACCGGCTGCAGGAAGCCCGCCATCGAGGTGTCGCAGGGCTCCGGACCGGCCTGCACCACCGAGTCCACCAGCCGCAGCTGCGCCGAGGCCAGGTCGACCCGGTCGAACTCGAAGGTCAGCTGCCGCCGCACGGTCTCCAGGGTGACCGGCGCTCCGGCCGGGGCCCCGGCCGGCTTCAGCGCGTAGACGAAGGTGTGGTCGGTGGTGATCTGCAGGGTCCCGCCGTCCGCCTCGTCGATCCGCATCGCGCCGGCCACCTTCACGGTGTTCGAGGCCAGCGCGACCTGCGCCGGGTCGAAGCGGACCATCCAGCCGGTCACCGCGTGGTGCCGGTCGTCCACCGGCTGCGCCACGCTCGCGTCGAACTCCGCCTGCTCACCGGGCGTGACGAAGGCCCGCACGTCGGCGGTGGCGCCCTGGACCAGCGCGGCCGGGGCCAGCGAGGAGGCAACCAGGTAGCGCTGGACGGTGTCGAGCGCCTTGGTCACCTCGACCCGGCTGAAGTGCTCGGTGGCGGCCCCGGTCGGGGTGTTCAGCCCGATCGTGCCGTCCCCGTACCCGGGCTGCAGCGCGGTGAACGGGTCCGCCGGGTCGGCGACCGGGCGGACGGCCGACGCCGGGCTCAACGCGACCAGGCTGACGGTCAGTTGACTGCCCTCGGGCCGCACCGCGGTCCCCCTCGGCGAGCTCACGCCGAAGTACACCGCGGTCCCGAAGGCGAGCAGGATGAGCAGCAGCAGGATGAGCGCCTGGCGCGGGACGGTGCCCAGCGGGCCGAGCCGCACCCGCGGCCGGGTGGCCTTGCCGAAGGAGCCGGCCAGCCGCTCCCGGGCGGACAGTTCCTGGATGCGGGCAGCCCGAACGAACGATTCGTCGAACACGACGGACCGGAATTCGTCCTCGTTGCCGGAACCGCCCTCGGGCGTACCCTCCGGAGGCTCTCTCGGGTCACCCACACCACCAGGGTAGGCCGACACCGGCGCCGCCACGAGGGTGCGGGCGCACATTCCCGGGAACGCTCAGTGACCACCGCCCCCGGGCGTGCGCCCGCGCCCGGAGGCGACCGCTTCGGCCCGCCCCGGCCCGCCGAAGCCCGCCCTAGGCCCTCTCTTTCGGATCACGTCGGACCAGTGGGCGTCGTTGGAGTGCGTGCATCGGCGGTGCGGAGGAGGGAGTCCATGCGGTGGGGGCACCTCCCGGCCGCCAGGCTGGGGGCCATCGGCGACCGACGACAAGCCGACGAGGTGCGTGCTCCGGCGGCGACCGCCTGGCGTGATCCGAAAGAGAGGGCCTAGCCCGTCGGCGCCGTGACCACCAGCGGGGGGTCTGCCGGGGCCTGCCCCGGATCGACCCCGGCGCTGCTGGTGCCGGACTCGGGGCGCCGGGGCGCTCCCGCGGAACCGCCCACGCCCTGGTAGATCGCCGCGACCGCGATCGCCACCAGGCCCACGCCCATGATCACGGCGAGCACCCAGGCCACCGGCCGGTGCCACCGCTGCTGGGCCACGTACCGCCCGCGGGAGCGCACCGGGTCGTAGCCGCGTCGCCACCGCCGCCGGACCCGGCGGTCGGCCGCCCGGTCCGGCCCCGACCAGGGATCGGGGTAGAGGTGGTCCGCGTCGAGCCCGCTCGGGTACGGGCGCAGTTCCAGCGGCAGTCCGTCCCCCGCAGGGACGTCACAGCCCCAGCCCGGGCCCGCGGCGTCCGACTCGAACCGGGCCTCGGCGGCGGCGAGTTGCCGCTCCTTGGCGGTCGGCTCGTGCACGGCGGCGGACCGGACGAAGGCCTCATCGAAGACCACGGTGGCGAACTCGTCGTCCGCACCACCGTGGTCGGCGCCGTCGGGGTACGGGAAGCCCCCCACATCCTCAGCCACGGATTCAGCGTATTACCGGCCGGGCGATTTGTCTGTGGCTCCCGGCAGTTGGTCCGTCACACGTGTGACGGACGCCCCTCACCCGGCGTTCAGCGGCCGTGCGCGTCCCCGCCCACGGTCTGCGTCGCCTCGCCCCGCACGTGCCCGTCACCAGTGACGATGTACTTGGTGCTGGTCAGCTCGGGCAGGCCCATCGGGCCGCGGGCGTGCAGCTTCTGGGTGGAGATGCCGATCTCAGCGCCGAAGCCGAACTCACCGCCGTCGGTGAAACGGGTCGAGGCGTTGACGGCCACCGTGGTGGAGTCGACCAACCGGGTGAACCGGCGGGCGGCGGCCTGCGAGGTGGTGACGATCGCCTCGGTGTGGCCGGAGGACCAGCGGCGGATGTGCTCGACGGCGGCGTCCAGCGAGGGCACCACCGCGGCGGCCAGGTCCAGCGAGAGGTACTCGGCGCCCCAGTCCTCGTCGGTGGCCGGCACCACGGTGGCCGGGCCGCCCTCGGCGGCCTTCAGCACCGCCTCGTCACCGTGCACCGTCACCCCGGCGTCGGCGAGCGCCGCCAGCGCGAGCGGCAGGAAGGCGTCCGCGACGTCCTGGTGGACCAGCAGCGTCTCGGCCGCGTTGCAGACGCTGACCCGCTGCGCCTTGGAGTTCAGCAGGATGCCGACGGCCATCGCCAGGTCCGTCTCGGCGTCCACGTAGACGTGGCAGTTGCCGGTTCCGGTCTCGATCACCGGGACGGTGGAGCCCTCGACCACGGTGCGGATCAGCGAGGCGCCGCCGCGCGGGATCAGCACGTCCACGTGGCCGCGGGCGCGCATCAGCTCCCGCACCGAGTCCCGGCTCTCCCCCGGCACCAGCTGGACCGCGTCGGCGGGCAGCCCGGCCGCGGCGACGGCGTCGCGCACCACGGCGACCAGCGCGGTGTTGGAGCGGTAGGCGGAGGCGGAGCCGCGCAGCAGCACCGCGTTGCCGGACTTGAGGCAGAGCGCGGCGGCGTCCGCGGTGACGTTCGGGCGGGCCTCGTAGATGATGCCGACCACGCCGAGCGGCACCCGGACCTGCCGCACGTCCAGGCCGTTGGGCAGGGTGTAGCCGCGCACCACCTCGCCGACCGGGTCGGGCAGGCCGGCCACGTCGCGCACGTCGGAGGCGATCGCGGCGATCCGCTCCTCGGTCAGGGTCAGCCGGTCGATCACCGACTCGGCCGTGCCGGCCGCCCGGGCCCGCTCCACGTCCTCGGCGTTGGCCGCGACGATCTCGGCGCCGCGGGCCACCAGGGCGTCCGCGACCGCCAGCAGCGCGGCGTCCTTCGCGCCGCGCGGCAGCGGGGCGAGCGCGGCGGCGGCCTCCCGGGCTCGGCGCGCTACGGCGAGGACGGGGCTGTCGGCGGTGGCGAGGTCGCTGGTCATGCCGCCAAGGGTAGCGACTGCACCTGCCCCGCCCGGGCGGTATTTCGCCCGGTGAGACGCCGCTCCGCCGGTCCCGGTCCGACGATCCCCGGTCCGACGGGGCCGCCCGGCCGCCGGGGCGGCCCGGCACGGGGCGGCTCAGTACGGGGCGCCTCAGTACGGGTGCACGCCGCCCAGGTGCGGCGGCGGGTCGCCGAAGCCCTCCGCCACCCGTTTGTGGTACGTCGCCCGGTCGACCACCTCCAGCCCGACGATCTCCCAGGGCGGCAGGTTCGCGGTGACCTTGTGCTCGCCCCACAGCCGCAGCGCGATGGCCGCCGCGTCGTGGAGGTCCCGGGCCTGCTCCCAGTAGCGGATCTCCGCGTGGTCGGCCGCGTAGCGGGCGGTCAGGAAGAACGAGTGGTCGTGCGCCAGCTGCTCCAGTGAGGCGCGCAGCGAGGGCAGCGGGGTGACCTGCCCGGCCACGCTCAGCACGACGTGCCACAGCCGCGCCTGCTCGGGCACGGTGGGCGGCTGGGCCGCCCGGTCGCGTTCGGGCCGCATCCTGCGCACCCCGCCGGGCCTCTGCGGCGGCGGACCGGCCGGCTCGGCGGGGCCGTCCCCGCGCCCGCCGTCGATGCTGGTCAGCCGCCGGCCCGCCGTCCCTGCGGTCAGCGCTGCCTCGCGCCTGCGTTCCACCGGCGGCCTCCTGTTCGGCGATGTCCTGTCGTCCCCACCGGCCCCGTCGGCCCTCGGCCGACCGGTACGGCTGCGCCCCTCCTCGCCCGTGGCCGGGCCGCTCCCGGTACGGAGCGGCCCGCCGTGCGCGCTGCGCCGATCGGCCGGGCGGCCGGTGCCGGCCCGCCGGGCCGGTCAGCCGCGCAGAACGACCAGGTCGTCGCGGTGGACGACCTCGCGCTCGTACGCGGCGCCGAACTCCTGGGCCAGGTCGCGGGTGGACCGGCCGAGCAGGCGGGGCAACTCCCTCGCATCAAAGTTGACCAGTCCGCGAGCCACGATGTGGCCGTTTTCGGCAAGAAGGTCCACCGGATCACCCGCGGCGAACTCCCCGTCGACCTTGGTGACCCCGGCCGGCAGCAGCGAGGCGCCGCCGGAGACGACCGCCCGGACGGCACCCTCGTCCAGGTGCAGCGCCCCGCGCGGGCTGCTCGCGTGGGCCAGCCAGAGCATCCGGTCGGAGGTCCGGCTTCCGGTGCGCAGGAAGAGCGTGCCGGTGGGCCGGCCGGCCAGCGCGTCGGCGGCCTGGCTGGCGGCGGTGAGCACCACCGGGATGCCGGCGCCGGTGGCGATCCGGGCCGCCTCGACCTTGGTGACCATGCCGCCGGTGCCGACCCCGGCCTTGCCGGCGCTGCCGATCTCGATGCCGTCGAGGTCCTGCGGGCCGCGTACCTCGGCGATCCGGCTGGTGCCGGGGCGGGACGGGTCGCCGTCGTACAGGCCGTCCACGTCGGAGAGCAGCACCAGCAGGTCGGCGCGGACCAGGTGGGCGACCAGGGCGGCGAGCCGGTCGTTGTCGCCGAACTTGATTTCGGCGGTGGCGACGGTGTCGTTCTCGTTGACGATCGGCATCGCGCCCATCGCCAGCAGCTGGTCCAGGGTGCGGTAGGCGTTGCGGTAGTGGGCGCGCCGGCTGGCGTCCTCGGCGGTGAGCAGCACCTGGCCGACCCTGATCCCGTACCGGGCGAAGGAGGCGGTGTAGCGGGCGACCAGCAGGCCCTGGCCGACGCTGGCGGCGGCCTGCTGGCGGGCCAGGTCCTTGGGCCGCCGGTCCAGACCGAGCGGGGCCAGGCCGGCGGCGATCGCGCCGGAGGAGACGAGCACGACCTCCGGCGCCCCCGGGCGGCCGCGCAGCTTGGCGAGCGCGTCCACCAGGGCGTCGACGCGGTCTGCGTCCAGGCCGCCGGCCGCCGTGGTCAGGGAGGAGGAGCCGACCTTGACGACGATCCGCCGCGCGGTCAGCACCTCGTCCCGCAGAGAGTCCTCGCTCATCTCGCTGTACGCCCTTCCGGTGTGGTGCGGGTACGGCGGGGCCCGGGCCCGGCCGTCACCCCCGCAATCTACGCGATCGGCGCAGGTCACCCGCCGGGTGTTTCACCGGCTGGACCCGGCCTGGTCACGGGCCCGCCACAGCCCGTCCGGCAATCCGGATGACTGGTATGGTCCCTGACCGCAAGCCAGATCGGGGGACGGCTTCTTGCCCGCTGGACCCATGTCGTCATCGACCCTTCCTGTCACGACGGGCGGCGCCGCACTGGGCAAAGGCCGGCAACGGTCGCGGCCGTGCGCCCAGGAGAAATGCGCACCATGCGTTCGTACACCACCAAGCTGACCTTCGCCGCGCTCGCGGCGGCCACCGCCCTGTCGCTCGCGGCCTGCGGGCCGGACAACGCCGACCCGGCCGCCCCGGCGGGCGGCTCGACCGGTGCCGCTCCGGCGCCGACCAACGGCGCTCCGGGCGCCGCCACCGGGGGTGCCGCCACCGGGGGCACCCCGACCGGCGGCGCGGCCGGCGGTTCGACCGCGGCCCCGTCGGGTGCGGCGACCGGCGGCGCGGCGTCCGGCGGCGCGGGCACCGCCGGTGCGGCGGGCGGCGGGGCCGCCGGCGGAGCCGTCCCGGCGGCCGCCAGCAGCGTGAAGGTCGGCCAGAGCGCCACCGTGGACTTCGCCGACAAGACCTCCAAGGTCGCCACCAAGCTGGAGATCACCGTCACCGGCGTCGAGGTCGGCTCGGTGCAGGACTTCACCGCCGCCAAGATCAGCATCGTCGGCCTGGAAGGCCGCACCCCGGTGTACGTGAGCTACACCATCAAGAACGTCGGGGACGCCAGCCTCTCCTTCACCGCCCCGGACTCGAAGTTCGTCGTCTTCGACACCGCCGGCAAGAAGGGGCTCAACGTCATGACCGCCGCCACCCCGCTGCCCAAGTGCACCGGGGCGAAGTTCCAGGGCGTGACCAAGGGCGCCGAGGCCAAGGGCTGCACCATCATCTCCATCCCCGGGAACACCCCGGCCGCGGTCGGCTACACCGACCTGGCCGACCCGCTGAAGCTCCAGGCCTCCTGGGCCAAGTGACGCCCGGTCACCGCTGAACACGCGGACGGCCCCCGCCACCTTCGACAGGTGACGGGGGCCGTCCGACAGGGGCTCTGGAGACAGGCCTCAGGACTCCGGGGCTCAGTTGTCCTCGTCGTCGTCGCCCTCGATGGCGGCCTGGCGGCCGCTGGAGAGCGCCTCGAAGGCGAGGAACTCGGACTCGGCCGCGTCCCGGCCCTTCTGCTTCTCGCGGCGGCGGTCGACCGCCGGGCGCGGGTTCTCGAAGCGGTGGTCCTCACCGCGGCGGCCGAGCATCTCGGCACCGGCGGCCATGGTCGGCTCCCAGTCGAAGACGACGGCGTTCTCCTCGGGGCCGATGACGACGGTGTCGCCCTCGTGCGCCCCGATCTTCCACAGCTCCTGCTCGATCCCGAGGCGGGCCAGCCGGTCGGCGAGGTAGCCGACGGCCTCGTCGTTGCTGAAGTCGGTCTGGCGGACCCAGCGCTCCGGCTTGACGCCGCGGATGTGGTACGCGCCGTCCTCCTCGGTGATGGTGAAGCCGGCGTCGTCGACGGCCTTGGGCCGCAGCACGATCCGGGTGGACTCCTCGGCCGGCTTGGCGGCGCGCGCCTCGGCGACGATCCCGGCCACGGCGAAGCTCAGCTCGCGCAGGCCCTTGCGGGAGGCGGCGGAGACCTCGAACACCCGGTAGCCGCGCTCCTCCAGGGAGGCGCGGGTCAGGTCGGCGATGTCCTGGCCGTCCGGGACGTCCACCTTGTTGAGCGCGACCAGGCGCGGGCGGTCGTCCAGGCCGCCGTACTCGGCGAGCTCGGCCTCGATGGTCTCCAGGTCGGTCAGCGGGTCGCGGCCGGGCTCCAGGGTGGCGCAGTCCAGCACGTGCACCAGCACCGAACAGCGCTCCACGTGGCGCAGGAACTCCAGGCCCAGGCCGCGGCCCTGGCTGGCGCCCGGGATCAGGCCGGGCACGTCGGCGATGGTGTAGACGGTGTCGCCCGCGGTGACCACCCCGAGGTTGGGGATCAGGGTGGTGAACGGGTAGTCCGCGATCTTCGGCTTGGCGGCGGAGAGCACCGAGATCAGCGAGGACTTGCCCGCGCTCGGGTAGCCCACCAGGGCCACGTCGGCGACGGACTTGAGCTCCATGACGATGTCACGGGCCTCACCGGGCTCGCCGAGCAGCGCGAAGCCGGGCGCCTTGCGGCGGGCCGAGGCCAGCGCGGCGTTGCCGAGGCCGCCGCGGCCGCCCTGGGCGGCGACGAAGCTGGTGCCGTGCCCGACCAGGTCGGCCAGCACGTTGCCCGCGCGGTCCAGCACCACGGTGCCGTCCGGCACCAGCAGGACGAGGTCCTCGCCGAGCGCGCCGGTGCGGTTGCCGCCCGCGCCCGGCTTGCCGTTGGTGGCCTTGCGCTTGGGCGAGTGGTGGTACTCCAGCAGGGTGGTGACCTGCGAGTCCACGGTGAGGATGACGCTGCCGCCCTCACCGCCGTTGCCGCCGTCCGGGCCGCCGAGCGGCTTGAACTTCTCGCGGTGCACGGAGGCGCAGCCGTGGCCCCCGTTACCCGCGGCGACATGAAGTTCGACGCGGTCCACGAAGGTGGTCATGGGTGTGCCTCCAGTGCGCGAGAGTCTGCTTGCTACCTGCGTAAAGCGTGAAGGGTGGACCGGAGAATTCCGGCCCACCCTTCACTGTGAGTCTTGTCCGACCCGGTGGGTCTTCTCAGACTCGGGAGTCCGCGGGGACTCAGGCCTCGACGGCCACGATGTTGACGACCTTGCGGCCACGACGGGTGCCGAACTGCACCGCACCGGCGGTCAGCGCGAACAGGGTGTCGTCGCCACCGCGACCGACACCGGCACCCGGGTGGAAGTGGGTGCCGCGCTGGCGGACGAGGATCTCGCCGGCGGAGACGACCTGGCCACCGAAGCGCTTCACGCCGAGGCGCTGGGCGTTCGAGTCACGGCCGTTACGAGTAGAGCTTGCGCCCTTCTTGTGTGCCATTTTTCGCTATCCCCTTACTTGCTGACCGAGTCGATGCTCGTGATGCGCACCGCGGTGTGCTGCTGACGGTGACCCTGGCGACGGCGGTAGCCGGTCTTGTTCTTGTAACGCAGGATGACGATCTTGTCACCCTTGGTCTGGTCGACCACCTCGGCGTGAGCCTTCACGCCGGCCAGGACCCACGGGTCGGAGGTGACAGCGTCACCGTCGACGACGAGGATGGTCGAGAGCTCGACCGAGTCACCCGGCTTGGCCTCGATACGGTCGATCTCCAGCACGTCGCCCACGGCGACCTTGTGCTGGCGGCCGCCTGCGCGAACGATCGCGTACATGCGGTACCTGCTTTCCTTGCTCGGTCGGAACCCCCGACGCCAGCCACCTGGGTACGGACACAGGAGCCTCTCCCCGGCCCTCCGCGCGAACGCGGCGACCCGGGAAGGTGATGTGCTCGGGAGCATGGCGTAGACACGCCGATGGTCAAGAATACGGACCGGCCGCCCGGGGGGCAAACCGGCCCGTACGACCCGGGGCGGGATCACTCCCGCCCCGGGCGTGGGCACTACTCGGACGCCGTATCACCGTCGGCGGCCGCGGCCTTCTTGGCCGCCGCGCTCGTCCGCTTGGTGGCGGTCTTGCGGGCGGTGGTCTTCTTGGCCGCCGTGGTGGTCTTCTTGGCGGCGGTCTTCTTCGCGGCGGTCTTGCGGGCGGCCCGCTTCTTCGGCGCCGGCGCCTCCTCGGCCGGAGCCTCGGCGGCCTCCGCGGCCTCGGGAGCCTCCGTGGCCGCGGGGGCCTCGGCGACGACCGCGGCCTCCGCGACCACGACCGGCTCACCCGGCGCCTCGGCGACGGCCTCGGCGGCGGCTTCCGCGACCGCCGGGGCGGCGGCCTCCAGGGCCGCCTCCAGCGCCGCCTCGGCCTTGGCCTGGAGCACCACGATCTCGGCGGTGTCCGGGGAACCCGCCGGAGCGGTCGCCTTGCGCACCGCGCGGCGACGCGGACGGCCCGCCGGAACGGCGGCCGGGGCCTCGGCCACGGGGGCCTCGACGACCGGCGCGGCCACCTCGGCCGGAGCCTCGACGCCCGGGACCTCCAGGGCCAGCTGGCCCTCGATCTCCTCGCGCACCGGCTCGGCGAGCTCCTCCGCCGACTCGGACAGGATGGTCACCACGGGCTCGACGGCCTGCGGCTCCTCGTGGCCCGCGCCGCCCTTGCCGCGGCGACGGCGCTTGCCGCCGCCCGCACCGGCCTCGCCCGCCGCCACGGGGGCGTGGACGTGGGCGCTCGGCTGCTCCATGTGGACGATCACGCCGCGGCCGTTGCAGTGCACGCACGGCTCGGAGAAGGACTCCAGCAGGCCCTGGCCGACCCGCTTGCGGGTCATCTGGACCAGGCCCAGCGAGGTGACCTCGGCCACCTGGTGCTTGGTCCGGTCCCGGCCCAGGCACTCCAGCAGGCGGCGCAGCACCAGGTCGCGGTTGGACTCCAGCACCATGTCGATGAAGTCGATCACGATGATGCCGCCGAGGTCGCGCAGCCGCAGCTGGCGCACGATCTCCTCGGCCGCCTCGATGTTGTTCCGGGTGACCGTCTCCTCCAGGTTGCCGCCCTGGCCGACGAACTTCCCGGTGTTGACGTCGATGACGACCATCGCCTCGGTGCGGTCGATCACCAGCGAACCGCCGCTGGGCAGCCAGACCTTGCGGTCCAGCGCCTTCATCAGCTGCTCGTCGATCCGGTAGGTGGCGAACACGTCCACCTCGGAGGTCCAGCGCTGGAGCCGCTCGGCGAGGTCCGGGGCCACGTTGGAGACGTACTCGTGGATGGTCTTCCAGGCCTCGTCGCCGGAGACGATGACCTTGCTGAAGTCCTCGTTGAAGATGTCGCGGACGACCCGGACGGTCATGTCCGGCTCGCCGTACAGCAGCGCCGGGGCGTTGCCGGTCGCGGCCTTCTTCTGGATGTCCTCCCACTGCTGCTGGAGGCGCTGGACGTCGCGGGTCAGCTCCTCCTCGGAGGCGCCCTCGGCGGCGGTGCGCACGATGACGCCCGCGTCGTCCGGGACGATCTTCTTGAGGATCTGCTTCAGCCGGGCGCGCTCGTTCTCCGGGAGCTTGCGCGAGATGCCCGTCATCGAGCCCTCGGGCACGTACACCAGGTAGCGGCCGGGCAGCGAGATCTGGCTGGTCAGGCGGGCGCCCTTGTGGCCGATCGGGTCCTTGGAGACCTGCACCAGCACGGACTGGCCGGACTTCAGCACCGACTCGATCCGGCGCGGGCCGCCGTGGCCGCCCAGCGCGCCGAAGTTGACCTCACCGGCGTACAGCACCGCGTTGCGGCCCTTGCCGATGTCGACGAAGGCGGCCTCCATCGACGGCAGCACGTTCTGGACCTTGCCCAGGTAGACGTTGCCGACGTACGAGGTGGCCTGCTCCTTGTTGACGTAGTGCTCGACCAGCACGCCGTCCTCGAGGACGCCGATCTGGGTGCGCTGACCGCTCTGGCGCACCACCATGACGCGCTCGACCGACTCGCGGCGGGCCAGGAACTCGGCCTCGGTGATGATCGGCACCCGGCGGCGGCCCAGCTCGCGGCCCTCGCGGCGGCGCTGCTTCTTGGCCTCCAGACGGGTCGAGCCCTTGATGGACTGCACCTCGTCCGGGTCGAAGGACGGCTCGGTGGAGCGGCGGCGCGGCTCGCGCACCTTCACCACCGTGCGGACGCCGTCCTCGGTGGTCTCGGCGGCCTCGACGGCGCCGGCCTCACCGCTGCGGCGACGGCGGCGACGGCGGCGGCGCGACGAGGACAGGCCGGCGGCCAGGTCGTCGTCCTCGTCGCCCTCGTCCTCGGCGACGGCCTCGGCCGACTCCTCGGCGGCGGGCTGCTCGGTCTCGACGGCCTCGGCGGCCTCGAACTCCTCGGCCTCGCCACGACGGCGGCGGCGGCCACCCCGGCGGCGACGGCGCGACGGACGGCCGTCGTCCTCCCACTCGCCCTCGGTCTCCGGACCGGCGACGGGGGCCTCCACGGCGGGCGCCTCGGCGACCGGGGCCTCGACGACCGGCGCGGCCTCGACCGGGGCCTTCACAGGGGCCTTCGCCGGCGCCGGAGCCTTCGCCTGGGCCTTCGCCTGGGCGGCCGGCTTGCGACGGGTCGGCTCGACCCGGGTACGGACCCGGCGGCGACGGCCGACACCGCTGTACTCGAACTCGTCCTCCTCCTCCGTGCGCTCGGCCACGGCCGGGGCCTCGGCCTGCACCGGGGCGGCGACGGGCTTCTGCGGCGCGGCCGCGGTGGCCGGCGCGGACGGCGTGGACGGCGCGACGAAGGGGGCCGGCTCCTGGAACACCGGCGCCTGGAACACCGCGGTGGCCGGGCGCACGGCGCGGCGGCGCACCCGGTGGTGCGGCTCGGCGGGGGCCTCGGCGACGGGGGCCTCGGGGGCGGCGGCCTCGACGGCCTCCTCCTCGGGCTCCTCCGCGGCGGCGGGCTCCTCGGCCTGCGGCGCCTCGGCGACGGGCTCCGCCACCGGGGCCTCGACGACCGGTGCGGCCTCGACCACGCGACGGCGGCGGGGGCGGCGGGCCGGAGCGGCCGGGGCCTCCTCGGCCACCGGCTCGGCGGCGGCGGGGGCCTCGGGAGCGGCGGCCTCCACGACCGGCGTCTCGACAACCGGCGTCTCGACAACCGGCGCCTCGGTCGTGGGAGCACCGGCGGGCGCCTCGGCGCGCTTGCGGGTGCGCCGGGCCCGGGCGGGCTTCTCGGCGACGGGCTCGGCGACCTCGGCGACCTCGGCCTTCTCCGCCTTCTCGGTCTTGCCCGCCTTGGTGGCCCTGGTGGCCCTGGTGGCCTTCGCGGGCTTCTCGGCGGCGGGCTCGGCCGCCGGGGCCTGCGCCGTCTCCGGTGCGGTCACCACGATCGGGGTGGCCTCCGGCGCCCCGGCCGGGGCCTCGGCGCGCTTGCGGGTCCGGCGGGCCCGGACCGGCTTCTCGGCGGCGGGCTCGGCCGCCGGCTCCACGGCCGGAGCCGGGGTGGCCGCGGCGGTCGGCGTCTCGGCCGGCAGCACCGTCTCGGCCGCCTCGGCGGCCGCGCCCTGCGGGGTGCCCGCCGGGCGGGACACCGCGCGGCGACGACGGCGCGGCGGCGCGGCGGACGCGCCCTCGCCACCGGTCGCGGCGGTTTCGTTCTGGTCCGTGGCCGCAGTCTGCTGCGGATCGGTGTTATCGAGCATGCGGGTGGATCTCCCGTCAGGCCCCCGGGCTCCACATCCGGGCACGGCACGGCACCGCTGGGCGGCCGGCATCGCGACGATGCCCGGACCGGACCCATTTGACGGTGCCGCCGCGCGGACGCGACGCCGCACAGGGGCTCGTAGTCTCGCTCGGCGCCCCGCGCTCGGCGGGGTGTCGAAAGTCTTCTGGTTCTGACCAGTCTTCTGAGGTTTTCCCAAGCTGCGCCGTCCCCCAACCCCGGGTGGCTCCCGGACGGGGTCCCGGACCGGCCGACCTTCCTGGTCGGCAGGCCCCGGGTGGCAGGCCTGTGCTGCGACGACGCTCGCTCCCCTGGGGAGCCGCGGGAACCCTGGAGGACCGTCGGGTCCAGTGAGGCACTGGACCCGGCCTCCCCCCGCTAGGCGGACGCGGTAGCGTGCGGCCCCACGGCCGGCTCCGAGCCGACCGGGGCCGCCGCGCGGTCGAGCGCCAGCGGGTCGGTCACCGTGCCGGTCTCCTCGTCGAGCGGCCCCTGCGCCAGCCTGGTCACCTCTGCGGGGACCGGCGGCGCCAGGTCGGCCGTCGCACGGAGACCGGACAATACGTCGTCGGGTCGTACGGCGGGTGTGGCGTGTCGTACTACCAGGCGCAGTATCGCACAGGGTCGGCCGGTCCGAACATCGCGGTCGGTTCCGGGTCCGGCGTCCGCACCGGCCTCGACCTGGGCCGGGACGGCTTCCAGCGCCGCCACCGCGCCCCGCGCGTCGAAGACCCGCAGGCCGTTCTTGGTGCGGCGCTCGACCTCGACCCGCTCGGCGGCGAGGAAGCGCGCGACCGCCTCGGCGGCCACGTCGGGCTCCACGCCGTCCAGTCGGAGCAGCCACTCGGAGGCCTCCAGGCGCTCCACGAAGTTCGGCGTCCGGACCTCGACCGCGTCGATCACGTCCAGGCCGGCCGGCAGCGACTCGTCCAGCTGCGCCCGCAGCTGCTCGGGGTCGCGGACCGCGGCCAGGCCGATCTCCAGGTACTCCGCCTCGCTCGCCACCCCGGTCGGGGCCGCGTTGGCGTAGGAGACCTTCGGGTGCGGGGTGAAGCCGGCCGAGTAGGCCATCGGAACGGCGGACCGGCGCAGGGCGCGCTCGAAGGCGCGCTGGAAGTCGCGGTGGCTGGTGAAGCGGAGCCGGCCGCGCTTGGTGTAGCGGAGACGAATCCGCTGCACCGTCGGCGCGGGCGGCGGACCGTCGGGCGTACGGCGTGCCAGGGTCGCTCAGTCCTTAGTCAGTTGTCCCCGTCCGGTGCGGCGTCTTCCCGCCACTGTCCGGACTCTGTCACCTCAAAGGGTACGCGCCCCGCGCTCCCCCTCGCTCCGCCCCTGGTCAGCCTCCGCTCCACCGCACGCCGCGACCCCCGGCCGGAACGTTCCGGCCGGGGGTCGCGGGAGGGGACGCGCTACTTGTTGACCACCGTCAGGGGGAGCATCTTCTTGCCGGTGGGGCCGATCTGGATCTGCGTGTCCATCTGCGGGCACACGCCGCAGTCGAAGCACGGGGTCCAGCGGCAGTCGTCGACCTCGACCTCCTCCAGGGCGTCCTGCCAGTCCTCCCAGAGCCAGTCCTTGTCGAGGCCGCTGTCCAGGTGGTCCCAGGGCAGCACCTCCTCGTAGGTGCGCTCGCGGGTGGTGTACCAGTCGACGTCGACGCCGGTGCCGGACAGGCCCTTGTCGGCGCAGGCCATCCAGCGGTCGTACGAGAAGTACTCGCGCCAGCCGTCGAAGCGGCCGCCGTCCTCGTAGACCGCGCGGATGATCGCGCCGACCCGGCGGTCGCCGCGGGAGAGCAGGCCCTCGACGATGCCCGGCTTGCCGTCGTGGTAGCGGTAGCCGATGTTCTTGCCGTACTTGCGGTCGCCGCGGATCGAGTCGCGCAGCTTGGCCAGGCGGGCGTCGGTGTCCTCGGCGGACAGCTGCGGGGCCCACTGGAACGGGGTGTGCGGCTTGGGCACGAACCCGCCGATGGAGACGGTGCAGCGGATGTCGTTCTGGCCGGTGACCTCGCGGCCCTTCTGGATGACGTTCTTCGCCATCTCGCCGATCTGGAGCACGTCCTCGTCGGTCTCGGTCGGCAGGCCGCACATGAAGTACAGCTTCACCTGGCGCCAGCCGTTGCCGTACGCGGTGGCGACGGTGCGGATCAGGTCCTCCTCCGACACCATCTTGTTGATCACCTTGCGCATGCGCTCGCTGCCGCCCTCGGGGGCGAAGGTGAGGCCCGAGCGGCGCCCGTTGCGGGACAGCTCGTTGGCGAGGTCGATGTTGAAGGCGTCGACGCGGGTGGACGGCAGCGACAGGCCGATCTTGTCCTCGGTGTAGCGGTCCGCCAGGCCCTTGGCGATGTCGCCGATCTCGGTGTGGTCGGCGCTGGACAGCGACAGCAGGCCGACCTCCTCGAAGCCGGTCGCCTTCAGCCCGCGCTCGACCATCTCGCCGATGCCGGTGATGCTTCGCTCCCGCACGGGGCGCGTGATCATGCCGGCCTGGCAGAAGCGGCAGCCGCGGGTGCAGCCGCGGAAGATCTCCACGGACATCCGCTCGTGCACCGTCTCCGCGAGCGGGACGAGCGGCTGCTTCGGGTACGGCCACTCGTCGAGGTCCATCACGGTGTGCTTGGACACCCGCCACGGCACGCCCGGGGCGTTCGGCACGACGCGGCCGATCCGGCCGTCGGCCAGGTACTCCACGTCGTAGAACTTCGGGACGTACACCCCGCCGGTGCGGGCCAGGCGCAGCAGCAGCTCGTCCCGGCCGCCCGGGCGGCCCTCGGCCTTCCAGGCGCGGATGATCTCCGTGATGTCGAGGACGGCCTGCTCGCCGTCGCCGACCACGGCGCAGTCGATGAAGTCGGCGATCGGCTCCGGGTTGAAGGCCGCGTGGCCGCCGGCCAGGACGATCGGGTCCTCGTCGGTGCGGGCCGCGGCCTCCAGCGGGATGCCGGCCAGGTCGAGCGCCGTGAGCATGTTGGTGTAGCCGAGCTCGGTGGAGAACGACAGCCCGAACACGTCGAAGGCCTTCACCGGGCGGTGGGCGTCCACGGTGAACTGGGGGACGTCGTGCTCGCGCATCAGCGCCTCGAGGTCCGGCCAGACGCTGTAGGTGCGCTCGGCGAGCACGCCCTCGCGCTCGTTCAGCACCTCGTAGAGGATCATGACGCCCTGGTTGGGCAGGCCGACCTCGTAGGCGTCGGGGTACATCAGTGCCCAACGGACGTCGCAGGCGTCCCAGTCCTTGACGGTCGAGTTGAGCTCGCCGCCGACGTACTGGATCGGCTTCTGGACGTGCGGGAGGAGGGCCTCCAGGCGTGGGAAGACCGATTCGACAGTCATGTACTAGGAACCCTTACGACGTGATTCGGTGCCGCTGGCCGGCACGGGAGGGGTGACCCTCAAGGGTAGCCCAATCCGGGGAACGGGCCGTCTGCCCCGGATCACGGGCCCCGCGTGCTCCGGCGCCTCCCGGACGGCCGGTGTCCGCCCGTGCCCGCCGCCGTCCGCCGGCACCCGCCGGTGCCCGCCCCGGCACGCGCAGTGCGCGCCCGCCGGCCGGTGCCGTCCGCCGTTGACACGCCCGGAAGGACCGTGCGGTACTGACAGGGCTCCGCCAAAGAGATCTGCCCCCCTTCCGGACAAGGAAGTTGAGTCGTACGCTCGGCCCTCTCGGTTTTCCGGCCGGCGCGACCCTCCCTCACCACGGGCCGCTCCGGCACGGCCCTGTCCGCCCCCGCCAGGCCCCGCCCCGGCTCCGCTCGGCCCCCGTCCCGGCCCGCGCGGTGCCCCGCCCCGTTCCCGCCCCCGTCCCCCGCCCGCACGCCGTGCCCGGCGGCGCACCCGCACGCCCGCGCCCCGGCGGCCGTACGACCGGCGCTAGGAGAACCATGACCGACACCGGTCGGCGGATCCGCCCCCTCCGGCCCCTCGACAACCGGCCGGCCCGCTACCCCACGCCCGCCCAGGCCGAGTCCGCCGCGCGCCGGCTCGCCCTGCGGCACCCGGACCGCTGCCGGCTGCGCGAGGTGGGCCGCTCCCGGGCCGGACGCCCGCTGATGCTGCTCTCCGTGGACCGCGGGCCGCGCGCGGTACTGGTGGTCGGCGGCCCGCACCCCAACGAGCCGATCGGCACCGCCGGGACCGTCCGGCTCGCCGAGGTGCTGCTGGACCGTCCCGCCTGCCCCGGCGTCTCCTGGCACCTGCTGCTCTGCCTCGACCCGGACGGTGCCGCGCTCAACGCCGGCTGGCTGGACGGCCCGCTCACCATGCGGCGCCACTACGAGCACTTCTTCCGCCCCTCCTTCGAGGAGCAGCCCGAACTGCTGCCCGCCCCCGGCTCCGGCCGCCCGCCGATGCCGGAGAGCCTGGCACTGACCGGCCTGATCGACGAGCTGCGCCCCTTCCTCCAGTGCTCGCTGCACGGGGTGGACTTCGGCGGCGCGTTCGTCCAGCTCACCCGCCCGGTCCGGGGCCTGGCCGGGCGCTTCGCCCGCTCCGCGGAACGGGCCGGCGTCCCGCTCGACGTGGACTCCTACGACGCGATCGGCTGGGCCAGCCCGGACCCGGGCACCTATCTGATGCCGGCCCCGGGCACCGGCGGTTCCCGGGCCCTGCCGGACGAGCCGGAGCTGTCCACCTGGTCGTACGCGGCCCGGTACGGCGCGGTCAGCGCGGTGCTGGAGGTCCCGATGTGGGCCGTCGACGCGGTCGGCGACGCCCGTCCCCACCCGGCCGGGGCGCAGAACCTCGCCGCGGCCGCCCGCGACCTCACCGCGCGCGCCGAGGAGCTCGCCGCCCTGCTCCCGGGCATCGCCGCGCACCAGTACGAGGCCTACGGCCACGAGGCGTTCGGCCCGCTGCTGCGCACCGTCGAGCTCAGCCTGGCGGCCGCCCCGCGGGTGGCCGAGGAGTGGCTGGAGCGCTGGGGCTCCGAGCCGCTCACCGCCTCCCGGGTGACCACCGCCGGCCTGGTCGCGGCCCGGGTGCCGCTGCGGGTCGCGTCGGTCCTGCTGCGGCTGCTCGCCGACGCCCGGGACCCCGCCGCCGAGGTCGCCCGGGACCGCGCCCGCGCCGTCGTCACCGACAGCCTCGACCGGTTGCGCCACCGCTTCGGCGCCCGCTGGGTCCCCGTCCAGGAGCAACTCGCCCACCAGACGCGGGCCGTCCTCACCACGGCCGACTGCCTGCTCTAGGGCGTGTCTGACAATTCCCGCCGGGTGCGCGGCGTTGGGGCACGCACCTCGCCGCGTTGTCGTCGGTCGCCAATGCTCCGCAGTGGCTCCCTCCTCCGCCTTGCGATGCACGCACCCCAACGCCGCGCCCTGATCCGACGCGAATTGTCAGACACGCCCTAGGACGCCCGGCCCGGTTGCACCGGCCCGGTGCGCCGGGCGGCCTCGCACAGGGCCGCGGTACGCGGAACCCGCGCCGCGGAATCCGCGTGCCCGGCGCGGGTGTTGGGGCGGGTGACGGGATGTGGGCGGCGGTGGCGGTGGAGGGTGGGGCGGGTGGCGGGGAATTCGGGGGAGGCCGGGGGACGCTCGGTGGCCGGGCGGGTGTTCTCGGTGCTGGAGGCGTTCGACGGGGAGCGGGAGTCGCTGCGGCTGGCCGAGATCGCGCGGCAGACCGGGCTGCCGGCGCCGACGGCGCTGCGGATGGTGCGTGAGCTGGTCGCCTGGGGCGCGCTGGAGCGGCAGCGGGACGGCGGGTACCGGCTGGGGCGGCGGCTGTGGGCACTGGGGGCGTTGGCGCCGTGCCTGCGCCGCATCCGGGAGCTGGCGCAGCCGGCCCTGCGGGAGCTGCACGAGCGGACCGGGCAGACCGCGCTGGTGGCGGCGCTGGACGGCCGTTCGGCGCTGCTGCTGGACCGGCTGCCGGGTGCGGCGGCGCAGTCCTCGCCGTTCCAGGTGCGGGTGGGCGGGCGGATGGACCTGCACGCCACGGCGGTGGGCCGGGTGCTGCTGGCGCACGCGCCGGAGGCGCTGGTGCGGGAGGTGGCGGCGGGTCTGTCGGCGGCGGGCGCGCGGCACACCCGGTACACGGTGGTGGCGCCGGGCCGGCTGGGCCGGGAGCTGGCGGCGGTGCGGCGCGGGGGCGTGGGGTACGCGCGCCGGGAGATGCAGCCGGCGTACGGGGCGGTGGCGGTGCCGGTGTTCCATCCGGACGGTTCGCTGCTGGCCGCGCTGGGGCTGGTGGTGGCCTCGCCGGTGGATCCGGCCCGGTACGAGGGGCGGTTGCGCGAGGCGGGGCGGCTGATGGCGGCCGAGGTCGCGCGTTCGGTGGCCGCGGAGGGGGCGCACCCCGCCGGGTGACACGCCCCCGGAGGGGGTCTTCCCCCGGGTGACGCGCCCCGCCGGACGGCGTCTTCCACTGGGTGGAACGCCGCGGTGGCCAGGAACCGCCGGTAGCGGGCACCCTGGTGCGCGAAACGGGCGAACGCGCAGGCATCGGAGGCCGCAGTGCACAGCAGCGGTGGCAGGACACCGGCCGCGCGGGGCCTCGCCCCGTCGGCGGGTGGTCCGGGCAGCCGTGGCCGATGTCGCGCCCTCGACCGCGCCCGCGGCACCGGTGTGCCCGGCGCCCCCTGCCGCTCCTCGGCCTACCGCACCTCGGCCTGACGCCCGGGCGAGGCCCGGCAGCGGATCCGACGCGGGATCCGATGTGGGATCCGATGTGGGATCCGCCCCTCCTCTCTCTCCTCTCCCCCTTCCCCCGCCGTGCGCGCCCGCGCCCGGCGGCGGTCCCGTACGCCCTCCACCGGCACCACCAAGGAGTCACCCATGCCCAGCAGACCCGTGCCCGCCGCCCGGCGCGTCCGCCGTCCGTTCGCCGTCCCCTCGTCCGTGCCCGCCGCCGGCCTGGCGGCCGTCCTGCTCGCCGGCTGCTCCTCGGCGGGCCCGGCCGGGCCGGGGGCGGGCGCCGAGGGGGCCCCGGTGCGCGGCGGCACCCTGAAGTACGCGGTGGCGGTCGGCACGTCCTGCCTGGACCCGCACGTCAGCCCCGGCGACGTGACGGCGGTGATCCAGCGCAACGTCTTCGACTCGCTGGTGTACCTGGACGACAAGGGCGCCTTCCACCCGTGGCTGGCGAAGTCCTGGCAGATCTCGCCGGACGCCCGGACGTACACCTTCCAGCTGCGCGAGGGCGTCACCTTCCACGACGGCACGGTCTTCGACGCGGCCGCGGTGAAGGCCAACCTGGACCACGTCAAGGACCCGAGGACCAAGTCGCTGTACGCGGCCAGCCTGCTCGGCCCGTACACCGGGACGGAGGTGGTGGACCCGCACACCGTCCGGGTGTCCTTCGCCGAGCCGTACGTACCGTTCCTGCAGGCGGTCGCCACCCCCTACCTGGGCATCGCCTCGCCGAAGTCGCTGGCGGAGAAGGCGGACCAGCTGTGCGCGGGCGGCGAGAACTCGGTGGGCACCGGGCCGTTCAAGGAGACCGAGTACGTCAAGAACGACCACGTCGAGTTCAAGCGCAACGACGCCTACGCCTGGGCCCCGGAGGGCGCCGCGAACCAGGGCGCGCCGTACCTGGACGGGCTGACGATCCGCTTCCTGCCCGAGGACTCGGTCCGCAGCGGCGCGCTGACCAGCCGCCAGGTGGACGCGGCCACGCTGCCGGTCACCGCGGTGCGCACGGTGCGGGCGGCCACCGGCATCGAGGTGAACCGCACGCAGAACCCCGGCGTGGTCTACTCGCTGTTCCTGAACACCACCCGGGGGCCGCTGCAGGACGAGCGGGTGCGCCGGGCCGTCCAGCGGTCGGTGGACGTGGACGCGCTGGTCAAGAGCATCTACTTCGGCGAGTACGAGCGCGCCTGGAGCCCGCTGAGCCCGACCACCCCGGCGGCGTACGAGGCCGGGCTGAAGGACGCGCTGCCGCACGACCCGGCGGCGGCGGGCCGGCTGCTGGACGAGGCCGGCTGGAGCGCCAGGGACGCGGACGGCTACCGGGTGAAGGACGGCAAGCGGCTGACCCTGCACTGGCCGTACATCGCCTCGCTGGTGCGCGACCAGCGCGACACCCTGGCGGCTGGCATCCAGGCGGACCTGAAGAAGGCCGGGGTCGAGCTGGTCCGCGACTCGATCGACAACGGCACCTACTTCAAGATCTACGCGAGCGGCGACTACGACCTGTGGGACAACTCCTGGGTGCGGGCCGACCCGGCGATCCTGGCGGGCTTCTACCTCTCCTCCAACACCCCGGCGGCCGGCGGCCAGAACGTGTCGCTCAGCAAGGACCCGGAGCTCGACGGCTGGCTGACGGCGGGCGCGGCGACCACCGATCCGGCCGCCCGCAAGGCCGACTACACCAAGGCCGAGCGGTGGGCGGTGGAGCACGGCACGGTGCTGCCGCTGTACGTGACCACCAATCTGATCGGGCACACCCAGCTCGTCCGGGGCCTGGCGTTCGACGCGAACGCGTGGCCGCAGTTCGCCGGCGTCTGGAAGAGCAAGTGACACGGGTCGCGCGCGCGGTGCTGCACCGGCTGGGCGGTGCGGTCCTGGTGCTCTGGGGCGCGGCCACCCTGGGGTTCCTGGCGCTGCACCTGGTACCCGGCGACCCGGTGTCGACCCTGCTCGGCGGCTCGGTGACCACCGGTTCGGCGGCCGTCCGGGCCGAGATCACCCGGGAGTTCGGGCTGGACCGCCCGCTGTTCGAGCAGTACCTGACCTTCCTGGGCCGGCTGCTGGGCGGCGACCTCGGCCGCTCCTACCAGCAGCAGCAGCCGGTGAGCCGGATCATCGGCGAGCAGCTCGGCCCGACCGCGGGGCTCGCGCTGACGGCGTTCGGGCTGATCCTGGTGTTCGCCCTGGTGTCCGCGGTGACCACGGCCGGGCGGCGGCGGGCGGTGCGCGGCGCGGCCTCCGGGGCGGAGCTGCTGGCGATCTCCACCCCGCCGTTCTGGCTGGGGGTCCTGCTGCTCACGCTGTTCTCCTTCCACCTGCGGCTGTTCCCGGTCGCCGGGGCGGAGGGCTGGCAGTCGCTGGTGCTGCCGGCGGTGACCCTGGCGGTGCCGTTCGGCTCACTGCTCTCGCAGGTGCTGCGGGAGGGGCTGGAGTCGGCGCTGCACGAGCCGTTCGCACTGACCGCCCGTTCGCGCGGGATCGGCCCGCTGGCGCTGCGCGGCCGGCACGCGCTGCGGCACGCGCTGGTGCCGGCGGTCACGCTGGGCGGCTGGCTGGTGGGCGGGCTGCTGGGCGGGACGGTCCTGGTGGAGACGGTGTTCGCCCGGCCGGGTCTGGGCCGGGTGGCGCTGGACGCGGTCACCGGGCACGACCTGCCGGTGGTGATCGGGCTGATCCTGCTGTCCGCCGCGGTCTACCTGGTGGTGAACACCGCGGTGGACGCGCTCTACCTGCTGATCGACCCCCGGCTGCGCGGCGCCGGCCGGGTGCGGGAGGTGGCGGCATGACCGGCCCCCTCGCCCCCGCTCCCGTCCCCGACGCCGACGCCGCGCCGGCCGCCGGGTCCGCCGCCCGGGCGGTCCGCTCGGGCGGCGGGCGGGCGGCCCGGGTGCGGCCCGGGGTGCTGCTCGCCGCGCTGGTCCTGGCGGCGGCGGTGGTGGCCTGCGCCTGGCCCGCCCTGCTCGCGCACGCCGACCCGACGGCGGCCGACCCGGTCGCCGCGCTCACCCCGCCGGGGGCCGAACACTGGCTGGGCACCGACCAGTTGGGCCGGGACGTGTACGCCCGGGTGGTGCACGGCGCCCGGTACTCGCTGCTGATCGGGCTCGGCGCGACGGCGCTGTCGGTCCTGGCGGGTCTGCTGGTCGGCCTGCCGGCCGCGCTGTCCGGCCGGATCGGCGACCAGGTGGCGATGCGCGCGGTGGACGTCCTCCTGGCGCTGCCCGAACTGCTGCTCGCGCTGCTGGTGATCGCGGTGGTGGGTCCGGGCACCGGCAACGCGCTGCTGGCCATCGCGATCGCGGCCACTCCCGGGTTCGCCCGGCTGGTGCGCGGGCAGGCGATGGTGGTGCGCGGTTCGGAGTACGTGCGTGCCGCGACGGCCCTGGGGGTGCCCCGGGCGGCCGTGGTGCTGCGGCACGTGCTGCCGAACACCCTGGGGCCGCTGACGGTGCCCGCCACGCTGGCCGTCGGCACCGCCGTGGTCTCGGGTTCGGCGCTCAGCTTCCTCGGGCTCGGGCCCAAGGCGCCCGCCCCGGAGTGGGGGGCGATGCTCTCCCAGGGGCGCGACTTCCTGTCCACCGCCTGGTGGATCGCGGTGTTCCCGGGGGCCGCCATCACCGCCGTGGTGGTCGCGATCACCGTGCTCGGCCGTCAGTTGCACCGCCGCCTGGAAGGACGGACGCCATGAGCCCGATCGTCGAACTGGAGGGCCTGAGCGTCGAGTTCGGCCACGGCAGGCAGCGGACCGCGGCGGTGGCCGGGGTGTCGCTGTCGCTGTCGGCGGGCGAGTGCCTGGCGCTGGTCGGGGAGTCCGGCTCGGGCAAGAGCGTCACGGCCCGGACGCTGGTCGGACTGACCGCGCCCGGTGCCGCCGTCCGGGCCGAGCGCTTCCTGGTCGAGGGCCGGGACGCCGCCGCCTTCGGCGAGCGGGAGTGGCGCCGGGTGCGCGGGCGCACCGTCGCGCTGGTGCTCCAGGACGCGCTGTCCGCGCTGGACCCGCTGCGCCGGGTGGGCACCGAGGTGGGCGAGCCCCTGCTCGCCCACCGGGTGCTGCCGAAGGCCGAGGTGCCGCGCCGGGTCGAGGAGCTGCTGCGCGACGTCGGGGTTCCGGAGCCGGCCGAACGGGCCCGGCAGTACCCCCACCAGCTCTCCGGCGGGCTGCGCCAGCGGGCGCTGATCGCCTCCGCGCTGGCGGCGGGGCCGCGGGTGCTGGTCGCGGACGAGCCGACCACCGCGCTGGACGTCACGGTGCAGGCCCAAGTGCTCGATCTGCTCGGCGAGTTGAAGGCCGAGGGGACGGCCCTGCTGCTGATCAGCCACGACCTGGCGGTGGTGGCCCGGCTGGCGGACCGGATCGCGGTGATGAAGGACGGCCGGATCGTGGAGAGCGGGCCGGCCGACCGGGTGCTGGGTGCGCCCGAGCACCCGTACACCCGGATGCTGCTGGCGGCCGCGCCCGATCCGGACCGGCCGGGGCCGGCCCCGGCGGCCGGCGAGCAGGAACAGGGGCAAGGGCAAGGGCAGGCGCAGAAGCAGGAACAGGACCAGGACCAGGGGCGGGGGCAGGACCGGCTCCTCACCGCCAGGGGCCTGGTGAAGCGCTACCGCACCCCGGACGGCAGCCTGCGGGAGGCGGTCGCCGACGTGTCGTTCGCGCTCGCGCCCGGCGAGACCCTGGGCATCGTCGGCGAGTCCGGCTCCGGCAAGAGCACCACCGCCCAGCTGGTGATGGGCATGCTGACCCCGGACGCCGGGGAGGTGCTGCTGGACGGCCGCCCGTGGAGCGCGCTGCCCGAGCGCGAGCGCCGTCCGGCCCGGGCCGCCGTGCAACTGGTCCACCAGGACCCGCTGGCCTCCTTCGATCCGCGCTTCACCGTCCGGCGGATCCTGGCCGAGGCGCTGGCGGTCGCCGGGGTGGCCCGCGGAGCGGCCCGGCGGGAGCGGGCGGTCGGGCTGCTGACCCAGGTGGGCCTCGGCGAGCAGCACCTGGAACGGCGGCCGCGCTCGCTGTCCGGCGGGCAGCGCCAGCGGGTGGCGATCGCCCGGGCGCTGGCCACCGGGCCGCGGCTGCTGGTCTGCGACGAGCCGGTGTCGGCACTGGACGTCTCGGTGCAGGCGCAGGTGCTGGAGCTGCTGGCCCGGCTGCGGGCCGAGCTGGGCCTGGCGATGCTGTTCATCTCGCACGACCTCGCGGTGGTGCGCCAGGTGAGCGACCGGGTGCTGGTGATGAAGGACGGCCGGGCGGTCGAGTACGGCCCGGCCGAGCGGGTGTTCCGCTCCCCCGAGCACCCGTACACCCGGCAGCTGCTGGCGGCGGTGCCCCGGCTGCCCGTACGGACCGCGGCGGTCTGACGGGCCCCGGCACGCGGCGGTGCCCCGGCGGGAACGTCCCGTCGGGGCACCGTCGTTCGGAGCCGGGCGCCGACCCGGCAGGGTGCGGCCGTCGGCCCGGCAGGATCCGGGCGCCGGGCGGGCAGGAGCCGGCCGTCAGCCCGGCAGGAGCCGCCGGAGGATCGGCGCGGCCCGGTCGGCGAGGTCGTGCTCGCCGTCCGGGGTCGGGTGCAGCCCGTCCGCGTAGACCCGGTCGGCCTCGGCGACGGGCAGCACCTCGCGGCCGTCGACCAGGTGCAGCCGCCGGTCGCCGAGCCGCTGGAGCACCCGGACCGCCTCGCCGGTCAGCTCCCGGATGCCCTCCAGGGTGAGCCCGGCGGCGTTGACCGCCTTTTCCCGCTCCACCGAGGGCAGCGCGGCGATCACCGCGATCGGGGTGTCGGGGTGGCCGTCGCGGACGGTCTCGACGAAGCCGCACACCGCCGAGCCCCAGCTGCGCGCGGTGAACACGCTGCGGATGTAGGCGTTGGTGCCGATCTCCAGGGTGATCAGCTCGGCCGGGGTGTCCCGCAGGACGCGGGCGACCAGCGGGTCCAGGTACGCCTCCCCGGCGAAGCCGAGGTTGCGCAGCCGCCAGCCGTGCCGGACGGCCACCAGGGAGACCCAGCTCTCGGACGGGCCGTGCGGGAACATCGCGTGGGTGAGCGAGCTGCCGTACGCGATCCAGCGCGGGCCGGTACGTTCGAACGGCTCCAGCACCCGGTGGCCGTGCAGCGAGAGCCGGCCGATCCAGGTGCGGCTGAGGTGCGGCAGCCAGATCTCCACCTCGGCCGGGCCGTTCGCGCCGGCGGGCAGCGGCAGGGTGAGCCGGTGGCGGCCGGGCACCGGGTGCCACCGGTGGGCGACGACGCCGTCCACCACCACGTCCAGCGGCGCGCTGCCGGGTTCGGCGTCCAGTTCCAGGACCAGTTCGACGGCGTCGGTGCGCAGGCCGAAGCGGGCACCGGCCGGGAGTCGGGCGAGGCGGGCGAAGTCGGCGGAGAGGGTGGTCGCCACCCGGTCCAGCGGCAGGCGCAGCGGGATCCAGCGGTCCTCGTGCCGGGCCAGGCCGCTGATGCCGTCCCAGGAGAGCCGGGGGTCGTCCGGGGTGAGGTGTTCGACGGCGGTGGCGGCGGTGGCGGGCCGGGTGGCGGTCACGCCCGGCCCTCCTGGAGGTCGGCGGCCAGGGCCTGCGCCTCGGCGGGCGCGGCCTCGGCGGGCGGCGTCTGCGCGGCGTCCCCGCCCTTCGGCGCGCCCAGCCCGAGGGCGGCGGCGACCAGCCCGACGGCCGAGAAGAGCGCGGCGACCAGGAAGGCCCAGTGGTACGCGGAGAGCGAGGGCGAGGCGCCTCCGACGCCGGTGAGCACCGCCGCGCCGACGGCGACGCCGATGCCGCCGCCGAGTTGGAGGGCGGCGGTGACCAGCGCGGTGGCCAGCCCCTGGTCCTCGTTCTTCACGCCGCCGACCGCGGCGATGTTGAAGGCGAGGAAGCTGGTGCCGTTGCCGAGCCCGTGCACGATCAGCGCGGGCAGCAGGACGCTCAGGTAGTTGCTGTCGGTGCCGGTGCGCAGGAACAGCAGGATGCCGCCGCCCTGGAGGAGCAGGCCGAGGACGGCCGCCGGGCGCAGCCCGGAGCGGTTGATCAGTTTGGGCGCGAGGTTGACGGCGAGCAGGATCGCGGCGGCCATCGGGACGATCGCCAGGCCCGCCTGGAGGGCGCTGTAGCCGAGCACCTGCTGGAGGTAGAGCAGGGCGATGAACTGCCAGCCGATGGTGGCGCAGGCCCAGACCAGGCCGATGGTGTTGGCGGTGGACAGGGTGCGCGAGCGGAAGATCCGCAGCGGCAGCAGCGGGTCGGTGCGGCGCTGCTGGATGACCACGAAGACGACCAGCAGGACGACGGCGGCGATCAGCGAGCCGAGGGTGGCGGCGGAGCCCCAGCCGGCTTCGGGGGCGCGGACGAGTCCGAGGACGAGCAGCAGGACGCCTGCGGTGGCGGTGAGCGCGCCGGCCGCGTCGAAGCCGGGCCGTTCGCCGGTGCGCGCCTGGTCGGGGGCGACGGCGTAGTTGGTGACGGCGAGGACGAGCGAGGCGACGACGAAGGGGACGAAGAAAATGAGCCGCCAGTGCACTTCGGTCAGGACGCCGGAGAACACCAGGCCGGCCGCGTAGCCGCTGGCGCCGGTGAGGGAGAAGATGCCCATCGCGCGGGTGCGCTCGGGGCCCTCCTTGAACGTGGTGGTGATGATCGACATCGCCGCGGGGGCGATGAAGGCGGCGGCGACGCCCTTGATGACGCGGCTGACGACCAGCAGGGTGCCGTCGGAGACGAGCCCGCCGGCGAGGCTGACCAGGGCGAACACGGCGGTGGCCCAGAAGAACAGCCGGCGCCGGCCGAAGAGGTCGGCGGCTCGGCCGCCGAGCAGCAGGAAGCCGCCGTAGGCGACGGCGTAGCCGGAGATGATCCACTGCAGCGTCTCCGGCCCGAGGCCGAGGTCCTGCTTGATCTCCGGCAGGGCGACACCCATCAGGGAGACGTCCATCGAGTCGAGGAAGAGCTGGGCGCAGAGCACCAGGAGTGCCAACCCCTTGTGCGCGCCGAGGGTGCGGGGCGCCGTGTCCGGCATCGGCCCTCTCCCAATCCATCTGGCAGACAATCGTCTGCATCTCAATCAAGTGGGCTGAACGTAGCAGTCAAATCATCTAGCGTCAAACAATCTCTGCGCCACGCGACCTCCAACACCCCTTGCATCTCCGCGAGTTGACTTCCTATTGTTTGATAATTGCCGAACCTTAGAAATATCGGCCCTACCCACGGGGGAGTTGCCCACCCATGCCCGAATCCGTCAGACGTCCCCGCCTGCCCTCGCTCACCGGCGTCAGATTCCTGATCGTGGTCCCGGTCTTCGCCTTCCATGCGGACATGGAGAAACCGTTCGGCGACGCGGGGGTCGCCGACGCCTACGCCTGGCTCGTCGCCAACGGCGCCTGGACCGCGATCAGCTGCTTCTTCGTCCTCAGCGGCTTCGTGATCACCTGGGGCTCGCGCCCCGACCACAGTGCCCGCGGCTTCTGGCGCCGCCGGGCCGCCAAGATCTACCCGCTGCACGTGCTCACCTGGGCCGCCGCGCTGGTGCTGCTCGCCGTGGCCGGCCACGCCGCGACCGCCCGCCAGGCCGTTCCCAACCTGTTCCTGGTGCACACCTGGAACCCGGACCGCGAGGTCTTCTCCAGCCTCAACGACGTCAGCTGGTCGATCTCCTGCGAGATCTTCTTCTACGCCGCCTTCCCGCTGCTGGTGCACTGGATCCGGAAGATCCGCCCCGAGCGGCTCTGGGCCTGGACCGCCGGGGTGATCGCCGCGGTCCTGCTCGTCCCGGCCGCCTCCGCCCTGCTGCCGGACCGTCCGCCGCTGCCCTTCGGCTCCGGCTCGGTGTGGCAGTTCTGGTTCGTCTACGTGTTCCCGCCGGTGCGGCTGCTGGAGTTCGTGCTGGGCATCCTGCTCGCCCGGATCGTCCTCACCGGCCGCCGGCTGCCGATCGGCGCCCTGCCCGCCGCCCTGCTCCTGATCCCGGCCCAACTCCTGGCCAAGCAGCTGCCGTTCCTGTGGGGACTGACCACCCCCGCGATCGTCCCGATCGCCCTGCTGCTGCCCGCGCTCGCCGCCCGCGACGTGGCCGGCCGGCGCACCTTCCTCACCTCCCGGCCGCTGGTCACCCTCGGCAGCTGGACCTTCGCCTTCTACCTGGTGCACCGGCTGATCCTGGACCACGGCCACCGCGCCCTCGGCGCCGGACGGACCTTCACCACCCCGGTCGCCGCCGCGCTGCTGCTCGGCGCGTTCGCCGCCGCCTGGCTGCTCGCCGGGCTCCTGCACCGGTACGTCGAGCTCCCGGCCGTACGGCTGCTCGCCGCACCCCGCCGGCGCCCCACCGACGCCACGCCCCCGAGCCCCCCGGCCGGTCCCCCGGCCGGCCCGGCGCCCGCCCCCGACCCGGACACCGGCCGCCTGACCGAAGCCCCGACCACCTGATCCCGCACCCGTAACACCCCGACCGGAACCACGACCGCCCGACCACGACCCCAGCGATCCCACCGAGAGGCAGACCGATGACCGACCAGGACCTCACCGCCTACCCCCTTCCGCTCTCCCCCTACGGCGAGCCGCCCGCCGAGTTCGCCGAACTGCGCGCCAAGTGCCCGGTCAGCCGGGTCCGGCTGCCCAGCGGCGACCAGGCCTGGCTGGTCACCGGCTACGACGAGGTCGTCTCCGCGCTCTCCGACCAGCGGCTGTCCCGGGCCGCGCTGCGCGAGCCGGGCGCCGTGCGCACCGTCTCCGGCGAGGACTTCTCCGACAACCCGTACAACCTGCTCAACCAGGAGGGCCCCGACCACGCCCGGCTGCGCCGGCTGATCTCCCCCGCCTTCACCCCGCGCAAGGCCGAGCGCTGGCGCTCCCGGGTGGTCGAGATCGCCGACGAGCTCATCGACCGCCTGGTCGAAGGTCCCCGGCCGGCCGACCTGCACCACGACTTCGCCGCCGTGCTGCCGGTCTGGGTGATCTGCGAGATGGTCGGCGCCCCGGTCGAGGACCGCCCGCTGCTCCAGCAGTGGACCGACCGGCTGGTCTCCATCACCGCCCACACCCCCGAGGAGCGGCTCGCCGCCCGCCAGGAGTCCGCCGCGTACGTCGCCGGGCTGGTCGCCGAACGTCGCGCGAACCCGGGCGAGGACCTGCTCTCCACCCTCATCTCGGCCCGCGACGACGAGGACCGCCTCGACGAGCGCGAACTGGTCTGGCTCGGCATCAACCTGCTGGTCGCCGGCCACGACACCACCGTCAGCGCGGTCTCCCGGGCGCTGTACCAGCTGCTGCGCCACCCCGACCAGTGGCGGCTGCTCACCGAACGCCCCGACCTGCTGGACAACGCGACCGAGGAACTGCTGCGCTACGCCCCGCCGTCCGAGATCGGCTTCATGCGGGTCGCCACCGAGGACCTGGAGCTGGCCGGCACCCCGGTCGCCAAGGGCGAGGGCGTCATCCCGGTGATGCACGCGGCCGGCCGCGACATCCGCCGGGTGGACGACCCCGAGCGGCTCGACCTCACCCGCGCCGACCCCAAGCACGTCGCCTTCGGCCACGGCGCCCACTACTGCCCCGGCGCGGGCGTCGCCCGGATGGAGCTCCAGGTCGCCTTCGGCACCCTGGCCCGCCGGCTGCCCTCGCTGCGGCTCGCGGTGCCCGCCGAGGAGGTCGAGTGGCTCGGCGGCCTGCTGACACTGCGTCCGAAGGCGCTGCCCGTCGAGTGGTGACGGGGCTCTGCGGACGCCCCGGCGACCCGGTCCGACGGCCCGTCCGTTGGGCCGGGTCGCCGCCCGCCGCCCGGCCGTTGGGACGGGATCCGGTCCGTACCGACGCCCGAAGACGGAACACCTGTCCGATCCCGAGACTTGGGGCCAGCCGGTACCCCGCCCCCTCCGACCGGACCGCCCGCTCCGCCCAGGAACGAGGACCCATGCCCACCACGCCTCCCCTGGCCCTGACCGGCCACGACCTGACCCTCGCCGACATCGTCTCCGTCGCCCGGGCCCGCCCCGGCACCGCCGGACCGGTCCTCGCCCCCGCCGCCACCGGGAGGATGGCCGCCTCCGTCGCCCTCAAGGAGGACTGGCTGGCGCGCGGCATCCCGCTGTACGGCATCACCACCGGCTTCGGCGACTCCGTCGGGCGGCAGATCTCCGCCGACCGCGCCGCCGTGCTCCAGCGGAACCTGATCACCTACCACCTCAACGGCACCGGCCCGACCGCCGCGCCCGAGGTCGCCCGCGCCGTCCAGCTGATCCGCGCCAACTGCCTGGGGCGCGGCCCCTCCGCGATCCGGCCCGTCGTGGTCGACACCCTGCTGCGCCACCTGGCCGCCGACATCCTGCCGCTCATCCCCGAACGGGGCTCGCTCGGCGCCAGCGGCGACCTGGTCCCGCTCTGCTACCTGGCGCACGCCCTGCTCGGCGAGGGCGAGGTGCTGCACCGCGGCCGGATCCGCCCGGCCGCCGAGGCGCTCGCCGAGGAGGGCATCGAACCGGTGGTGCTCGCCGCCAAGGAGGGCCTGGCGCTGATCAACGGCACCTCCTTCACCTCCGCCTTCGCCGTCCTCGCCGCCCACGACGCAGCCGAACTCGCCGCCGCCGCCGACATCGCCACCGCCCTCGCCGTGGAGGCGCTGCACGGCAACGCCTCGCACTTCCACCCGTTCCTGCACCGCCAGAAGCCGCACCCCGGCCAGCTCGCCTCCGCCGCCGCGATCCGCGCCCTGCTCGACGGCTCCGAACTCGCCACCGACTACCGGGGCATCCTCGACCGCCAGGAACGCCTGGGCGACCGCGGATTCCTCACCCACGAGCACCGCATCCAGGACCCGTACTCGCTGCGCTGCGCCCCGCACGTCACCGGCGTGCTGCGGGACACCCTGGACTGGGTGCGGCCCTGGCTGGAGACCGAGGTCAACTCCTCCACCGACAACCCGCTGTTCGACACCGAGGAGGGCCTGCTGCACCACGGCGGCAACTTCTACGCCGGCCACGTCGGCCAGGCCATGGACGGCCTCAAGACCGCCGTCGCCAACACCGCCGACCTGCTCGACCGCCAGCTCGCCCTGCTGGTCGACCCCAAGTTCAGCCGCGGCCTGCCGCCCAACCTGATCGCCCCCGCCGCCGACACCGACGCCCACGCCGGGCTCCACCACGGCTTCAAGGGCATGCAGATCGCCGCCTCCGCGATCACCGCCGAGGCGCTCAAGACCGCCGCACCCGCCTCGCTGTTCTCCCGCTCCACCGAGGCGCACAACCAGGACAAGGTGAGCATGGGCACGATCGCCGCCCGCGACGCCCGTACGGTCGTCGAGCTCGCCCGCGAGGTCACCGCGATCCACCTGCTCGCCGTCGCCCAGGCGGTCGAGCTGCGCGGCCTGCGCAAGGCCTCGCCCACCCTCCAGAAGGTGCACGGACTGATCCGCGAGCAGGCCCCGTTCACCGACCGCGACCGGCGGATGGACGGCGACATCGCCGCCGTGGCGGGCCTGGTCCGGGACGGTTCGCTGCGCCGCGCCGCCGGGCTCCCGGAGCCCTTCGCCGCCTGAACCCCCGCCCTTCGCCGCCCGAACCCCCGCCGTTCGCCGTTCCCCCGCACCGGCACGTCCCCGACCGTGACTCCCACAGCTCGAGGAGCTATCGAAGATGCTGCTACTGCGCGACCCCGCCCAACGCCAGGACGCCGCCGAGCGCCTGGACTCCCACACCGCCCTGATCCACCGCACCTGGCAGGGCCAGGACCCGGCCGAACGCTACGGCGCCGAGCTGGCCACCACGCTGGCCGCCGCCGTGCGCTCCCCGATGTACGCCGGCACCCTCGCCGGGGAGCTCGCCGAGCGGCTGCGCTCGGACACCCCGCTGACCCCGGCCGAGGCCCTGGACGCCTTCGCCGCGCTGCCCTTCCTCGGCAAGAAGGAACTCGGCGGCCACGGCGCCGGCGCGTTCACCCGCCCGCTGTCGGAGTTCCTGCACTACTACGAGTCCTCCGGCACCACCGGCGACCCGGCCCCCGCCCCCAAGGCGGTGGACGACCTGCTGGTCAACACCCTCAACATCGGCGAGATGTGGGGCCGGCTGCTGCGGCCCGCCGACGTCGCCCTGATCCTCATCAACGCCCCCTTCGCGCCCGCCGCCTACCAGTTCGAGAAGGTGCTGGAGTACCTCGGGGTGATGTCCTTCCGCCCCTGGGTGGACAACATCACCGGCGACTACACCCGGGTGCTGCGACTGATCTCCGAACTGAACGCCAACGTCTACGTCGGACCGCCGTCCCGGCTGCTGGAGCTGGCCCAGTTCTCCCAGCGGAACGGCCTGCCGCTGCCCCGCTTCGACCGGCTGCTGCTGATGGCCGAACAGACCGGCCCCAGCTTCGTGCGCCACCTCGAACGCCTCACCGGCGGCACCGCCTACGTCGGCTCGTACGGCTCCTCGGAGACCGGCACCCTCGCCGTCACCTGCGAACACCGCCGGCTGCACCTGCAGTTGCAGAGCTACCTGCTGGAGATCGACGACGGCGACCGCACCACCGTGCTCGGCCCGGACACCGACCCGGTGCAGGGCGAGCTGATCGTCACCACCCTGGACATCCCTTCCCGCCCGCTGCTGCGCTACCGCACCGGCGACCTGGTCCGGATCGAGACCGACCCCTGCGAGTGCGGCATCCGGCTGCCCGTCCTGCGCACCCTCGGCCGGGCCCAGGACGTCCTGCTGCTCGCCGAGAACAACATCCGCCAGGACGACCTGGAGGAGGCACTGTGGGCCGAGGCCCTGCCCGGCGCCTCGGTGTTCAACTACATGCTGGTGCTGCGCGGGAAGTCCCTCGTCTGCCTGGTCACCACCGACGGCACCCCGGACGGCTCCTGGTCGAAGGTGCTGGAGCAGCGCCTCGCCCCGCTGTTCGAGGAGTACACGGTGACCGTCCACCCGGTGGAGAAGCTGCCCCCGCTGGCCTCGCTCGGCCAGTACCTGGGCTGGAAGCTCTCCCGGGTCCTGGACCTCAACGAGGAGGCCAACTGGGGCCGGCTGCCCGCGCCGCTCACCTCACTGGTGCGCGAGTCGCTGGCCCAGGTCGCCCAGGCCACGGGGGTGGAGGCATGAGCGGAATCGCGGGGCTGGTGTCGCGCAGCGGGGATGTGCGCGAACAGGCCCGACTCGTCCAGGAGTTCACCGACACCCTGACCCACCGCGGCCCGCGCCGCGGCGGCACCTGGCTGGCCCGGCACGCGGGCCTCGGCCACCGCCAGTTCCACACCGGGCCCCGCAACGACGTGCCCCAGCCCTGGTTCCCGCCCGAGCTGGACCCGGCCCCGGCCGTCATCGCCTTCTCCGGCGAACTGCTCAACCCCGGCCCGCTGCACACCGCGCTGACCGCCCGCGGCCACCGCATCCGCAACGGTTCGGACGCCGAACTCGTCCTGCGCGCCTACCTGGAGTGGGGCGCCGACGCCGCCGACCGGCTGGTCGGCGGCTACGCGGCGGCGATCTGGGACGCCCGCACCGAGGAGCTGGTGCTGATCCGCGACCGGCTCGGCGTCGAGCCGCTCTACTGGGCCGAACTCCCCGACGGTTCACTGGCGTTCGGCTCCGAACCGAAGGCCCTGCTGGCCGCCGGGCTGCCCGCCGAGGTGGACGCGAACGGTCTGGTGGACGTCCTCACCGTCGCGCTCAAGCGCCCCGGCGACGCCGTCTACCGCGGCCTGCACGAGGTCCGTCCCGGGTGGCTGCTGGTCGCCGGTCCGAACGGCGTGCGCCACCGGCGCTACTGGGCCCCGGAGGCCGCCGAGCACACCGACGACGAGGCGACCACCGTCCGGCGGGTGCGCGCCCTGCTCGCCGACACGGTGCGCCGGCAGTCCGCCGACACCGGGGTCAAGCCCGGCGCCCTGCTCTCCGGCGGCCTGGACTCCAGCGCCATCGTCGGCCTGGCCGCGGCCGGCGGCGACAAGATCGCCACCTACTCGGTCGACTTCGCGGGCAGCGAGACCGACTTCAAGGCGGACGCCCTGCACGTCAGCCGGGACGCCCCGTACGTCCGGGCGGTGGTCGACCACGTGGGCACCAGGCACACCGAGATCCTGCTGGACGCCCCCTCGCTGCTCGACCACCTGGGCGCCACCCTGCGCGCCCGCGACCTGCCCGGCGTCGGCGACCTCGACGTCTCGCTGCACCTGCTCTTCCGCGAGGTGCGCGGCCACGCCGAGGTGGTGCTCTCCGGTGAGGGCGCGGACGACGTCTTCGGCGGCTTCCCCTGGTTCACCGCCGAGGCCGACCGCCCGACCGCCAACTTCCCGTGGTCGGCCGGGATCACCGACCGCAGCGGGATGCTCTCCGCCGAGCTGCGCCGACACCTGGACGTGGACGCGGAGGTGGCCGCCCGCTACGGCGAGGCGCTCGCCGAAGTCCCGCGGCTGGCGGGCGAGTCGGGCGCGGACCGCCGGCTGCGCGAGGCCTTCCACCTCCAGCTCACCCGTTTCCTGCCCTTCCTGCTGGACCGCAAGGACCGGATGAGCTTCGCGGCGGGCCTGCTGGTCCGGCTGCCGTTCACCGACCACCGGCTGGTCGAGTACGTGTGGAACACCCCGTGGGCGCTCAAGCAGCTCGGCGGCCAGGAGAAGGGCCTGCTGCGCGAGGCGGTCGCCGATCTGCTGCCCGCCGAGGTGGTGCGGCGGCAGAAGAGCGGTTTCCCGTTCGGGCAGAGTCCGGAGTACCTGGAGGCGGTCCGCGAGGCCGTCCGCGCCCTGCTCGCCGACCGCGACTCGCCCGCCCTTCCGCTGCTGAACGCCGACGCGCTGCGCGCCCAGGTGGACGGCGGCGGCTGGCACACCGGCACCTTCACCCCGCCGCCCTGGCTGCCGCGCGCCCTGCTGCTGGACGCCTGGCTGCGGACGTACGGCGTCCGCGTGGTGCTCTGACCCTCCGACCGCACCGCACGCGCCGCCCGTACCCCCCGCTCCACCGGGGTACGGGCGGCGCCGCGTTCGCCCCGGACACGACCCCCGGGCGCGACCCTGCCACGCCCCGGACACAACCCCCGGGCACGACCCCGGACACGCCCCGGGCGGAACGCCGACGGGCCGGCCGCCCCCGCAGGGGTGACCGGCCCGTCGGCGTGCGCGGGTGCGTCAGGCCCGCTTCCCCCAGGCGGTGAAGACCGCGAGGGAGAGGTCCCGGAACTGCGGGTCGGCGAGCTCCCGGTACGCCGCCTCGAAGTCCTCCTCGGTGGCGAGCCCGGCGGCCACCACGGCCGGCCGGGTCTGCTCCAGGGTGAGCCGCCACCACTCGGCCTCGTCGTCCCCGCCGGCGATCAGCTGGAAGCGCGCGTCGTGGCCGAGGCCGCTCAGCCCCTTGCCCTCCAGCGGCACCGGCAGGCTGCGCGCCCATTCGGTGTCGGTGCCCACCGCGGTCTCCAGGTGGTGGCGGAAGGCCCGCAGCACGGTCCGGTAGCCGGGGTGCGGCGAGTCCTTGATCGGGAAGAAGGCCGGCTCCTCCAGCACCAGCGTCCCGCCCGGGGCCAGCCACTGGACCAGCCGCTCCACCGCCTTCTCCGGGTCGGGCAGGTGGATCACCACGTACCGGGCGTGGATGAAGTCGAAGGAGGCGGGCGGGAAGTCGTCGGTGTAGACGTCGTGGCGCAGCACCCGCACGCCGTCGGCGGCGAGTTCGTCCAGGAAGGTGGTGTCGAGGTCGGTCACGGTGACCTCGGCACCCTGCTCGGCCAGCCAGCGGGCGACCGAGCCGCCGCCTCCGCCGACCTCCAGCACCCGGTGCCCGGCCCGCAGGCCGAGCCCCCGGAAGCGGCTGCGGGTGTGCTCGTCCAGGACGGACTCCAGCAGTCGCAGCCGGTGCAGTTCGGTGTCCACGGCGTGGCTGAAGACCCCGTCGCGGTAGCGCTCCTCCTTCCACTCCCAGCGTTCGCCGGTGGCCCCGGCGAAGACGGACTCCGAGTCGGTCTGTACGGTCATGGGCTTCTCCTGTGATCGCGGTCGAGCGTGTGGACGGACGTGCGGACGGACGTGCGGACGGGGGTCAGACGAAGGCGAGGACGCGGACCGGGCCGCCGGTCCCGCCGAGGTGCTTGGGCGCGCCGACCACGGCGACCGCGCCGAGGTCGGGCACGGTGTCGAGCCCGGCGAGGCACTCGATGGCGTACTTGCCGGCCGGCAGCAGCACCCGGTGGGTGTCCGGGTCGGCCGGGCGGGTGCCGGGGTCGAGGCTGATCGAGTCGGTGCCGACGCCCACCACCGTGCGCTCGGTGACCAGGAAGTGCGCGGCCTCCACCGAGATCCCGGGGAAGCGGTAGAGCCCTTCCGCGGGGTCGAGGTTGAGGAAGGCGCCGGGGGTGTCGATCCGGTGCGCCCAGTCGTTGTCGACGGCGAGCAGCGCGCCGTCGGGGATGCGGCCGTTGCGGCTCTCCCACGCCAGCAGGTCGTCGACGGTCAGTTCGGTGACGTGGTCGCGGGCGGCGCGCTCGCCGATCCGGACCACGGCCAGCGGTGCGACCAGGGTGTCGGCCGGGATCTGGTGGGTGGCCAGGCCGTCGTCGTCGAAGTGCGAGGGTGCGTCGAGGTGGGTGCCGATGTGCTCGTTGTAGGTGAGCTCGAAGGCGTTGTACTCGTGCTCGGCGAGGTTGGCGAGCCGCTTGATCTCCATCGGCTTGACGTACAGCTCGAACACCGGCCAGTCCGGGCCGACCACGTGGGTGAGGTCCCGGACGGCCCCGCGCGGCAGGCTGATCGGGGCTCTGGCCCGGAGCGGTGCCGAGACCTCGGCGGGCCCGGCGGCGACGGGCCCGGTGGCGGTGTGGCCGGTGGCGCCGGCCACTGTTTCCGGTGAGCACATGGGATTCCCCTTCCTGAGAACGTCTACGGAAAAACAATCTCCTGAACGCGTTATGCTGATGGCCCCGCCCGCAGAAGGAGTTCCGATGGCCACCGCCCCGCGGACGCCCCGCCTCGCCTCGCCCAGCCGGACGGACGACGGGGGCGAGCGTCGGCAGTACTTCGCGACGCTCACCCGGGAGCGCCCGGACATCGCGCTCTGCCGGGCCACCACCGTGGTCGCCCGGGCCATCGACGAGGAGCTGACCGGCGCCCGGCTGACGGTGGCCCAGCACCTGGTGCTGAAGATGCTGGACGCGGTCGGGGCCTGCTCCCAGCAGGAGTTGAGCGAGCAGCTGCGGATCGACCGCAGCGTGATGGTCGGCTGCATCGACGGCCTGGAGAGCTCCGGACTGGTCGTCCGCGAGCGTCACCCGCGCGACCGCCGCGCCTACGCCGTCACCATGACCGAGGTCGGTTCGCGGGCCCTGGCCGAGGCGGAGGCGGGAATCGCCCCGATGATGGACCGGGTGTTCGCCGCACTCACCGCGGAGGAGCGGGACACGCTGATCCGGCTGACCCGCAAGCTCCTCGACGTCCAGCCGGGCGGGTGAGCCCCGGAGCGGGGCGGGCGGACCCGTTATCCGACCAGCGCCTGGTTGACCAACTGCCGCAGGCGTCCGTGCAGTTGGTGCGCACTGGAGGGCATCAGCTGGGTCAGGAACAGCACCGTCAGCCGCTCCGCCGGGTCCACCCAGAAGATGGTGGACGCGGCGCTGTGCCAGCCGTACTCCCCGGCACTGGCCGGCACCCCGGCGGCGGCCGGGTCCTGCACCACCGCGAAGCCGAGCCCGAAGCCGACCCCGGCGGTGGGCATCTCGGAGAACACCGGCCGCCCGACGCTCTTCAGGTCCCCGCCGCCGGGCAGGTGGTTGCGCAGCGCGTGCCGCAGGGTGTGCCGGCCGAGCACCCGTACGCCCTGGTACTCGCCCTCGCCGAGCAGCATCTGGCTGAACCGGTGGTAGTCGGCGAGCGTGGTGACCAGTCCGGAGCTGCCGGAGAGGCAGTGCGGCTCGCGCAGCACGTCACCGCCGAAGGCGTCGTTGCGGACGGCCTTCCCGCTCGCCGGGTCGACGACGTAGAAGCCGGCCAGCCGGTCGGCCTTGTCGGCGGGGACGTGGAAGCCGGTGTCCGCCATGCCGAGCGGGCCGAGCACCCGCTCGGCCAGGAACTCGTCCAGCCGCCTGCCGGAGGCGACCTCGATCACCCGCCCGAGCACGTCGCTGGAGGCGCCGTAGTTCCAGGCGGTGCCGGGCTCGAAGAGCAGCGGGAAGGAGGCCCACTTGGTGACGCACTGGGCGAGGTCGAGGCCGGGCGCAGTGGTCCACTCGAAGCCGTTGGCGGTGTAGATCTCGTCCACCGGGTGCGCCCGGTGGAAGCCGTAGGTCAGGCCGGAGGTATGGGTGAGCAGGTGCACGATCCGGATCGGCTCGGCGGCGGGAACGGTGACCGGCCGGGAGGCCGGCCCGCGCTGGTAGACCCGGACGTCGGCGAACTCCGGCAGGTAGCGGGAGACCGGGTCCTGGAGACCGATCGCGCCCTCCTCCAGCAGCACCAGCGCGGCCACCGAGGTGACCGGCTTGGTCATCGACCAGGACCGGTAGATGGTGTCCGGGGTCTGCGGCAGGCCCTTCTCGACGTCGCGGTGCCCGTATCCGGCGAGGTGGGCGACCTTCCCGCCGCGGGTCACGGCGAGCTGCCAGCCGGGCAGCCGGCCGTCGTCCACGTAGGCCCGGAGGTAGGAGTCGATCCGGCGCAGCCGCTCGGGGTCCAGCCCGACCTCGGCCGGTTCGACTTCGACTTTGATCTGCGACATGGCGTCCTCTCGCGGTCGAGCACTCTCGTCATGTTTCGAATGTTCGAAGATAGTGGAAGCATAGAAAGAATCAACTCGGCACACAAGAGCGGAACTTGAGATCCCGTCCGGTCCACCCACTGGACTTCGAATGTTGCGCAAGCTTCGAACCATTAATAGGATCCGGAAGGATCCGCACCCCCTTCCGACCCGACCGGAGCTGGAGCCCCGCCCATGCCGCCCCTCACGCTTTCCATCGACGAACTCCTCACCACCACCCGGGCGGTGCGCAAGCGGCTCGACCTCACCCGCCCGGTCGAACGCGAGCTGATCGAGGAGTGCCTGGCCCTGGCCACCCAGGCCCCCACCGGCCGCAACCGCCAGCGCTGGGACTTCATGATCGTCACCGATCCCGCCAAGCGCTCCGCGATCGCCGACCTCTACCGGCTCGGCCTGGTCCGCCCCCGCCAGCAGGTGGTCGGCACCGGCGTGGACCGCACCGTCGGCGACCAGCTGCGCCGGCTCCGGCTCGCCGAGAGCGCCCAGCACCTCTTCGACCACCTGCACGAGGTCCCGGTCCTGGTGATCCCCTGCGTCCGGATCGAAGGCCGGCACGAGGTCGACTCCTTCGTCGGCCAGGCCAACACCTGGGGCTCGATCATCCCGGCCACCTGGCAGTTCATGCTCGCCGCCCGCTCCCGCGGCCTCGGCACCGCCTGGACCACCCCGCACCTGCACTACGAGCGCGAGGCCGCCGAGATCCTCGGCATCCCCTACGAGACCGTCCTGCAGGCCGCGCTGATCCCGCTGGCCCACACCATCGGCACCGACTTCCGCCCCGGCCCCCGGGTCGGCACCGAGCAGATCGCCCACTGGGACGCCTGGTAGTCCCCCTGGTGGCACCGCGCCCACCGGGAAGTTCTTGACCATCGATCAGGCCGATCTTTAGGATGGCTTCCATGTTCCGGGAATGTCGAGTCAACGGCCTTGCTGCCGCAGCGACTTCCGACTGCGCGACGCACCGCTGCCGCTGTCGCCCCTGAACTCTCCTCCCGCGTCCGCGCACCGACTCGACGCCGGAAAAGAAATCTCCTCTCATCATCACGATTCCGCCCCCGCGGTGGTGCCCCCACGCACCCCGCCGATTCCGGCTGCCCGGAGTCCCGGAATCTCGACGGCAAGGAGAACGAACATGAGCCTGTCCCTCTACCGCCCCGCCGACCCCGCCGATCCCACCGGCCCCACCGTCCGCGTACTCATCTGCGCCGCCTCACCACTGCTGCGCACCGGGCTGCGCACCATCCTGCAGCGCTCACCCGGGCTGCAGCCCCTGACCGAGCTGTCCACCACCGCGAGGATCGCCCAGGCCTGCGCCGCCAAACGCCCGGACGTGGTCGTCATCGACGCCGACATGCCCGGCATGGAGGCCTGCGAGGTCAAGAAACTCACCTCCGACCGGGGCACCACAGCCCAGGGCGCTGGGCAGCCCGGCGTCATCCTGCTGGTCCGCCCCGGCGACCCGGAGCGGATGCTCGACTACCTCAGAGCCGGCGCCCGCGGCCTGGTCCTGCGCGACGGGCCCGAGTCCGACATGGTGCACGCGGTCCGCGCGGTCGCCGCCGGGAACGCGCTGATCTCCCCGCCGATCACCGCCGAGGTGGTCACCGAGATGGCCCGCCGGCTGCCCGGGCCTCCGCTGCACACCCCACCGCTGCTCCATCTGCTCACCCCGCGCGAACAGGAGGTGCTCACCCTGATCGCGGGCGGGCTGTCCAACGCCGAGATGGCCGCCGAGCTCCACCTCAGCGAGAAGACCGTCAAGTTCCACGTCTCCAACGTGCTCGGCAAGCTGCGCGTACGCAGCCGGGCCCAGGCCATGGTCTACGCCCGGTCGGGACACCGGGCGGCCGGATAGGGGGCTGCGCGGCGTCACGTCTGCGGGGCCAGGGCCCGCAGCGTGTCGCGCATCCCCTCCGGCCCGGGGCCGAACTCCGGCACCGGCAGCACCGCCAGCAGCGGCGTGTCCACCCCCGCCGCCGCGAACTGCGCGACCCGCTCCCGGCACTCCCCCGGGGAGCCGTGGATCAGCAGCGCGTCGATCAGGTGCTCGGGCACCGCCTCGCACGCGCCGTGGAAGTCGCCCGCCGCCCACGCGGCGTGCGAGGCGGCCAGCTCCTCGCCGCGCCCCAGCCAGTCGTGGAAGCCGCCGTACGTCCGGGCGTTGAGGATCGGCCCGAGCAACTGCCGTCCCTGCCACCGGGCGTGGTCGCGGTCCTTGGTCGGGCAGACGAACAGCCGGGCCACCACCTCCTTGGTGCGGCCCTCCTCGCCCATCGCCTCCCGTACCCGCGGTACGTCCGCGACCGCCAGGAAGTTGGTCACCAGCCCGTCCGCCTCCCGGCCGGCCAGCCGCAGCATCTGCGGGCCGAGCGCGCCCATCATCACCGGCGGCACCGGGTCGGGCCGCAGCGCCGGGGTGTACCCCTCGATGGTGAAGGAGTCGAACGCGCCCCGTACCGTCCGCCCGGCCAGCGCGTGCTTCAGGAACCGCACGGTGTCGCGGACCTGACGGTACGGATGCTCGAACGGGATGCCGTTGATCCGGGTGACGAACGGCGGGCCGGAGGAGCCGACGCCCACCACCACCCGGCCGGGAGCGGCCTCGGCCAGCGAGGCGACCGTCATGGCGAGCAGCGCCGGTCCTCGGGTCTGCACCGGCACCACCCCCGTGCCCAGCCGCAGCGCGGGTGCCCAGGCCGCGGCGAGCGCCAGCGGGGTGAAGCCGTCGTAGCCCGCCGCCTCCCCGGTCCACACATCGGTGTAGCCCAGGTCGGGCAGTTCCTCGACCAGTGCGCGGTGGCGGTGCAGCGGGACGCCGCGCAACGGGAGCGTCAGACCGTAGCGGCCCACGGGCACCTCCCGGCGGTTCGCTCGCGGCGTTCACTCATCGGGTGTCCTTCCGCGGGAACGGCGGTGCGGGCCGGCCCCATTGCCTAAGATTGGATAGTACGCCAAAGTTCGAACAATCCATCGCACGACCAGGACGACCAAGGAGCCGCCATGCGGACCCCGAGCCACCCGGCCACCGACTCCATCCAGCTCGCCGGCATCTTCCACGCCCTCAGCGACCCGGCCCGACTCTCCATCGTGACGGGCCTGTCAGAGGTCGACGAGCAATGTTGCAGCGACCTGGACGTCCCCCTGTCCAAGTCGACCCTCTCGCACCACCTCAAGGTGCTGCGCGAGGCCGGCGTCACCACCACCCGGGTCGAGGGCACCCGCCGGCTGATGTCGCTGCGCCGGGACGACCTCGACCTGCGTTTCCCCGGCCTGCTGGACGCCGTTCTGGACGCCGCGACCCGTGAGCCCGCCGGCGCCCACTGATTCTCCCCGACACTCCCGGGGCGGCTCTTCGGCCGTACGACCGGTCTGTGCCCCGGCCTTTGGACCTGAATCGGCCCCGCCCGGCCCCACCGGGCGCGCCGGTGGACCAGGCTTGCCGCGTCCCTGCCGTCCGCAGCCCGCCCTGGAGGCCGCCGTGCCCGCCGACACCCGCGCCCACGAGACCGCCGCCCACGCTCACGACACCCACGCTCACGAGGCCGCCGCCCGCGCCGCCCTCGACGCCTTCCTCGACGCCCTCAACAGCCGCGATCTGACGGCCTGGGCGCGGACCCTGCACTACCCGCACGTCCGGGTGCACGAGGGCGAGGTGACGGTCTGGGAGGACGAGGCCGGCTACGTCGAGCGGTCCGCCCCCGAGCTGGCCCTGCTGGTCGCCTCCGGCTGGTCCCGCAGCGGCTGGGAGAGCGTCGAGCTGAGCCAGTCCTCCCCCGACCAGGTGCACGCCCTGGTCCGCTTCGCCCGCTACGACGCGGCCGGGGAGCGCACCGGCTCCTTCGACTCGGTCTACGTGCTCACCCGGCGCTCCGAGCGCTGGGGCGTGCTGGCCCGGATCGGCTTCCCGGCCGCCTGACCCCGGCACCCCCGGCCGCGGGAGCACCCCGGACACGACGGCGGGGCCGGCCCGGGAAGTCCCCGGCCGGCCCCGCCGCGACGCGCGCTCAGGCCGCTATCGGCCGCTGGCTGCGCACCGCCTGGAGCAGCCCGATGGCCATCCAGTTCGCGAACATCGAGGAGCCGCCGTACGAGACGAACGGCAGCGGGATGCCCGCGACCGGCATGATGCCCAGGCACATCCCTATGTTCTCGAAGGCCTGGAAGGACAGCCAGGCGATGACCCCGGCCGCCACGATCGTCCCGTACAGGTCGGTCGCCTGCCGGGCGATCCGGCAGGCCCGCCAGAGGATGACGCCGACCAGCGCGATGATCGCCAGCGCCCCGACGAAGCCCAGCTCCTCGCCGGCCACGGTGAACACGAAGTCGGTCTGCTGCTCCGGCACGAACTGCCCGACGGTCTGGGTGCCGTGGAACAGCCCCTTGCCGGTCAGCCCGCCCGAGCCGATCGCGATCCGGGCCTGCGCGGTGTTGTAGCCGACGCCGTTCGGGTCCAGCTGCGGGTTCGCGAAGGCGGCGAAGCGGTCGATCTGGTACTGGCTCAGCAGTCCGAACTTCCAGATCGCCACGCACCCGGCGGTGCCCGCCACCAGCAGGCCGAGCACCCAGCGGTTCGCCGCGCCCGAGCCGAGCAGGATGCCCAGCACGATCGCGGCCATCACCATCACCGAGCCGGCGTCCGGCATCAGCAGCACTATGCCCATCGGCAGCCCGGCCCAGAGCAGTCCCCGGAACACCGCCCGGTGCGAGGGGAACTCCCGCTCCCCCGCGTCCACCTGGTCCGACAGCACGACCGCCATCGCCAGCACGATGCCGAGCTTCGCGAACTCGGCCGGCTGGATCGAGAAGCCGCCGCCGAGCTGGATCCACGAGTGCGCGCCGTTGATGGTCGAGCCCAGCGGGCTGAGCGTCGCCAGCAGCATCAGGAGCACGCCGACGTACAGGAACGGCACGATCGTGCGGAAGCGCCGGCTCCCTATCGCTATCACCACGGAGCACAGCACCAGCCCGACCACGAAGTTGGTCAGGTGCCGGTACAGGAAGTACTGCGGGTCCCCGTGGGTGAGCGAGTCGCGCCCGCGGGTGGCCGACCAGACCAGCAGCGAACTGCCGGCCGAGAGGGCCAGCGCGGCCAGCAGCAGTATCCAGTCCAGCCGCCAGAGCGGGGAGTCCTTGGCCAGGGCCTTGGAGACCCCGCTGCGCTGCGGCGCCAGCCGCAGCTGCCGGTACGAGCCGTAGGAGGTCATGCCCGTCCCCTTCCCGGTCCGCGCGTGGGTTCGAGCGCGGCGTTGGCCGCGGTGTACGACGCCGGACGGTCGGCCGGCGGCGCCTGGTCGAGGAAGGCCGTCGCCGGGGCCGGCTGCGCGGCGGCCGCGTCGAGCAGCGCCGGAGCCGGTGCGGCGGCCGGCGCCTGGGCGCCCGGCGCCGCGTCGGCGCCGTAGGAGACCGGCTTGATGATCGCGGTGCCGTCCGGGTTGAACTTCGGCAGCTCGGCCTGCGGCGCGGGAAGCAGCGCCTTGCCGGTGTCGATGCCGCCCTTGTCGTCCACGCCGTACAGCGCCTGGTAGATCCGGCGGATGGCGTCGCCGGAACCGCCGGAGCCGGTGCCGCCCTGGCTTATCGTCATGACGACGGCGTAGTCCTTGCTGTACGTGGTCAGCCAGGAGGTGGTCTGCTTGCCCTCGACCTCGGCGGTGCCGGTCTTGGCGTGCAGCGTGATCTTGTCCTGCGGCCAGCCGTTGAACTTCCAGGCGGCGGTGCCGCTCTTGATGACGCTCTCGGTGGCCTGGTTGATGTAGCTGAGCAGCTTCTCGTCGCCGGGGAACCTGGCCTCCTCGTGCGGGGCGATCTCGCGGACGAGGTCCCCGCCCGGGCTTATCACCGCCTTGGCGATGGTCGGCCGGTAGAAGGTGCCGCCGTTGGCCAGCGCCGAGTAGATCCGGGCCATCTGGACCGGGGTGACGAGGGTGTCGCCCTGGCCGATCGCGAAGTTGACGGCGTCACCGGCGCGCATCTGGTAGCCGTCGACGCAGTTCTCCCGGGCGATCTGGTCGGAGTAGCTGTTGCCGCCCTTCTGCCCCTGGGCGCACCAGGCGTCCTTGTTGTTGTCGTAGAAGGACTGCTTCCACTGCCGGTCCGGCACCCGGCCGGTGACCTCGGACGGCAGGTCGATGCCGGTCTTGGCGCCGAGGCCGAACTCGTGGGCGGTCTTGAAGAACCAGTCGCCCGGCTCCTTCTTGGGCTTGATGCCGCCGTCCTTCAGCCACTGGTCGTACGCCAGGCCGTAGAAGACGGTGTCGCAGGAGACCTCCAGCGCCTTCTCCAGGGAGATCTGGCCGAAGTTCTCGCTCTCGAAGTTCTTGAACTCGCGGCCGCCGATGGTCATGCTCTTCGGGCAGTCGTAGTGGCCGTCCAGCGAGTAGCCGGCCTGCACGGCGGCGGTGGTGGAGATGACCTTGAAGGTCGAGCCGGGGGCGGACTGACCCTGTATGGCCCGGTTCAGCAGCGGGAAGTTGGAGTCCTTGCTGGTCAGCGACTGGTAGTCCTTGCCGCTGATGCCGCCCACCCAGAGGTTCGGGTCGTAGGTCGGGGCGCTCGCCATCGCGACGATCCGCCCGGTGTGCACGTCCATCACCACGGCGGCGCCGGAGTCGGCCTCGTAGTTGCGGTTGGTGACCTTGTCGAAGGTGTTCCGGGCGTCGTTCATGGCCTGCGCCAGGTTGTCCTCGACGACCTTCTGCACCCGGGCGTCGATGCTGGTGACCAGGTTGTCGCCGGTCTGCGGGGCGACGGTGCCGGCGTTGCCGATCACCCGGCCGAGGTTGTCCACCTCCAGCTTGGTGATGCCCGCGGTGCCGCGCAGGTCGCGGTCGTACACCGACTCCAGCCCGGCCCGCCCGATCTGGTCGGCCGGCAGGTAGCGGTCCAGGCCGCTCCTGCCGGCGGTCTTGCTGACCTCCTCGTCGGTGACCGGCGAGAGGTAGCCGAGCACCTGGGCCATGTTGGCGCCCTCGGCGCCGGTGTAGCGGCGCACGGCGGTGGGCTGCGCGGTGACCCCGGGGAAGTCCTCGCGGCGCTCCATTATCTGCATCGCCTGCTGGGTGGTCGCCTCCTTGGTGACCGGGATCGGCTGGTACGGCGAACCGTTCCAGCACGGCTGCGGGGTCTTGGCGTCGCAGAGCCGGACCTTCTCCTGCACGTCCTTGGCGGGCATCCCCAGCACCTCGGCCAGCCGGGACAGCACCGCCTTGCCGCCGTCCTTCTGCTGGAGCAGCGAGGTGCGGCTGACCGAGACCACCAGCCGGGTCTCGTTTCCGGCCAGCACCCGCCCGGAGGCGTCCAGGATCTCGCCGCGGACGGCCGGCTCGACCACCTCGCGGATGTGGTTGCCGGTCGCCTTCGCGGTGTATTCCTTGGCGTTGCGGATCTGCAGGTACCACAGCCGCCCGCCGAGGGTGGCGAGCAGCGACAGCACCAGGATCTGCAGCACCACCAGACGGATCGTCACCCGTCGGGTGCGGCCGGTCTCGGGGATGTTGCTCACGTCTCGTGCGCTCCAGGATGCGGGGAGGTCGGGTGGTCGGGGCCGGGCCGGTTACGGGCGGCGGACGAAGCCGGGCACGCGCCGCTTCTTGTACGACGGGCCCGTCGAGGCCTCGCGGGTGGTGCGGTAGCGGGCCAGGGTGCCGAGGCCGGAGCTGCCCTCGTCGTCGTCCGCCGCGGCCACCGGGTCGCGCCCGAAGCGGCGGCCGAGGTACATCACCAGCGGCACCACGAAGGGCGCCAGCAGCAGGTCGTAGAGCAGGGCGCTGATCACCAGTCCGCCGAGGCCGACGTGCCGGGCCGCGGTGTCGCCGACCAGGGCGCCCACCATCGCGTAGAGCAGCGTGGAGGCGACCGCCGCGGCACCGACCACCAGCAGCGAGCCGGCCACGGAGCGCTGGCGGCCGTGGTCCGGGCGCAGCAGTCCGGCGGCGTAGCCCATCAGGCAGAGCACCAGCGCGTAGCGGCCGATCGCGTGGTCGGAGGGCGGTGCGAGGTCGGCCAGCAGGCCGCCCGCGAAGCCGACCAGGCAGCCGCCGGTGGGCCCGTAGACCATGGCCAGGCCGACCACGACGAGCAGCAGTATGTCCGGGGTGGCTCCCGGGAGCTGGAGCCGGCCGAAGACGCTGACCTGGAGGATCAGGCCGAACAGCACGAGGCCGGCGGAGACGGGGATGCGGGCGAGGCGCATGGCTCAGTTCCCCCCAGTGGGCTTGGCGGGCGGGGCGGCGGGCGCGGAGGCCGGGACCTGTCCGGGCACGGAGGCCGGGACCTGGCCCGGCGCGGCGGCCGGCTGGCCCGCGGCGGGCGCCGGCGGCAGGACGGCGTCGCGCGGGTCGGCGCGCGGCGGCACGACCACCACGCCGACCAGGTCCAGCCGGGTGAACTGGACGAAGGGCTCGACCATGACGGTCTTGGTCAGCTGGCCGGCGTTGGCCTGGACCTCGACGACCTTGCCGACCGGGACGCCGGGCACGAACGGGCGGCCGCTCTGCGAGCCGAAGGTGACCAGCCGGTCGCCGGCCTTGACCTGGGCCTTGCCGTTGAGCAGCGAGACCTTCATCGGGCTGTCGCCGCCGCCGGAGGCGAAGCCGATCTCGCCGGTGCCCTCCAGCCGGGTGCCGGCCGAGAAGCCGGGGTCGGAGGCGAGCAGCACGGTGGCGGTGGTCGGGGCGACGGTAGTGATCCGGCCGACCAGGCCCTGACCGTTGATCACCGTCATGTCGCGGGTGAGGCCGTCGTCGCTGCCGGCGTCGATGGTGATGGTCCAGGAGAAGCCCTGGGCCGGGCCGATCGCGATGACCTGGGCCGCCTTGACGGTGTAGCCGCCGGCGCCGGCGGTGCGCAGCAGGTCGTCCAGCTGCTTGGTGCGCCCGGTGGCCATGTCGGAGGAGGCGAGCTTCTGCCGCAGTTCGGTGTTCTCGCGGGCGAGCTGATCGGTGCGGCCGCTGTCGGTGGCCGCGTCCCGGAAGGCGCGGACGGTGTCGGCGACCGGGTCCACGACGGTGGCGGCTCCGCGCTCGACCGGTCCGAGGACACTGGCGGCGGCGTGCCGGGCCGGGCCGAGCGGGGAGTCCTCACCGCCCTTGATGTCCACGGTGATCAGCGCGAAGGCGACGGCCACCAGCAGGATGAGCAGCAGCCGGCTCTCTCGTGTGTCCCTCACGGTGCTGGTACTGCCCCTTCGTACCTGGCCGCCGCCCGGGGCTGTGGGGCCCGGGCGGCGACCCGTTCAGTCGAGTGTCGGATGTGACGCGTGGTACCGGTGGTGCGGCGACGTGTCAACGACGCGGCGAGGCGTCGAGTACCTGCTGGAGGGCCTCGAACTCCTCGACGCACTTGCCGGAGCCGAGCGCGACGGAGTCGAGCGGGTTCTCCGCGATGTGGATCGGCATGCCGGTCTCGCGGCGCAGCCGCTCGTCCAGGCCGCGCAGCAGGGCGCCGCCGCCGGTGAGCACGATGCCCCGGTCCATGACGTCGCCGGCCAGCTCGGGCGGGCACTGGTCGAGGGTGGTCTTGACCGCGTCGATGATCGCGTTGACCGGCTCGTCGATGGCCTCGCGGACCTCGGCGGCGGAGATCACGACGGTCTTGGGCAGACCGCTGACCAGGTCACGGCCGCGGATCTCGGCGTGCTCGTCCTTCTCGCCCTCCAGGCCGAAGGCGCTGCCGATGCTCATCTTGATCTGCTCGGCGCTGCGCTCGCCCAGGAGCAGCGAGTACTCCTTCTTGATGTGCTGGACGATCGCGTTGTCCAGCTCGTCGCCGGCCACCCGGATGGACTGGGCGGTGACGATGCCGCCGAGCGAGATCACGGCGACCTCGGTGGTGCCGCCGCCGATGTCGACGACCATGTTGCCGGTGGCCTCGTGGACGGGCAGGCCGGCGCCGATCGCGGCGGCCATCGGCTCCTCGATGATGTGCACCTGGCGGGCGCCGGCCTGCGAGGAGGCCTCGATGACGGCGCGGCGCTCGACGCCGGTGATGCCGGAGGGCACGCAGACCACGACGCGGGGGCGGGCGAGGTAGCGACGGCGGTGGATCTTGAGGATGAAGTACCGCAGCATCCGCTCGGTGATCTCGAAGTCGGCGATCACGCCGTCCTTGAGCGGGCGGATGGCGACGATGTTGCCCGGGGTGCGGCCGATCATCTTCTTGGCCTCGGCGCCGACCGCGAGGATCCCACCGGTGTTGGTGTTCACCGCGACGACGGACGGCTCGTTCAGGACGATGCCCTTGCCCCTGACGTACACCAGCGTATTGGCTGTTCCGAGGTCGATCGCCAAGTCGCGGCCGATGAACGACAGGTTGCTCGCCATGGGGTGTGGGTGCCTTCCCGGGCTCGGAGTTCATGGGGGGGGTGGACGAATGCGCGCCCACGCTTGGGCGGAGACCAGCTGAGCTGCCTTACCGGGCCCTTGAGTCGCGTCCATCGTAGTCACGCCGCGCGGCACGGACGTAGACGTGGGGCATACCGTCCATTGTCCGGGGCGTGATCGCATCTCCGAGGATTGGGACGCCGTGTCGGCGCCTCCAGTTCCCTATTTCACGATAAGAATGCCCCGGCCGGGCCAATGGTCCCGACCGGGGCGGACGAAGGTCCTGCGGGTGCGTCACCCGCTTCCCCGGGGTGTGTCACCCCCGCTCCCGCCGGGCGTGTCGCCCGGTCCGGGTCAGGCGTGCGCGGGGAAGAAGATCTTGATCTCGCGCTCGGCGGACTCCGGGGAGTCGGAGGCGTGGATCAGGTTCTCGCGGGTGATCGTCGCGTAGTCGCCGCGGATGGTGCCGGCACCGGCCTCCAGCGGGTTGGTGGCGCCGGCCAGCATGCGGATGCCCTTGACGACCTCCTCGCCCTCGACGATCAGCGCGATCGACGGGCCGGAGGTCATGAACTCCAGCAGCGGCTCGTAGAACGGGCGGCCCACGTGCTCCGCGTAGTGCTGCTCCAGCGTCGCCCGCTCGAAGGTGCGCAGCTCGACGGCGGCGAACCGCCAGCCGGCCTTGCGCTCGATGCGGCTGATGATCTCGCCGGCCAGGCCGCGGCGGACGGCGTCGGGCTTGAGCAGGACGAGAGTGCGCTGGGACACGGTGCGTCTCCTGGGGATTCGGTTCGGCGGGCAGTCGGGTCGACAAGAGGCGCCGACAGGGCAGAGATTACCTTGCGTACACGGCGTGTCGGTCCGCCGGTCCGGGCCTCAGACCTGTACTGCGGCGGCCTCCGCGGCGGCCCGGGCGGCCTTGAACGCGTCGACCTTGCGGCCGTAGTGCACCGAGCACCACCACAGGCCGGCGAAGACCACGCCGAGACCGAACATGGTCGGCAGGATGAAGCCGCCGGCGATCAGCCCGATCTGCAGCGCCCAGCCGATCTGCACCGCGCCGGGGCGGTCGATCATGCCGCAGAGCAGGACGCACAGCGCCATCGCGATGCCGCTGACCGTCCACACCTCCACGCCGGAGACGTCGGTGAGCCGCACCGCGACCAGCGCCGCGAAGAGGATCAGCAGCGCTTCGCCGATCAAGGTCGAGGAGCAGAGCGTCCTCATGTCACTTCCTCCCGAGCAGCAGGCGGGCCTCGCCCACCGTGATGACCGAACCGGTGACCAGCACCCCGGAGCCGCCGAGGTCGCCCTCCTCCTCGGCGAGGGTGACGGCGGCGGCGATGGCGTCGTCGAGCCGGGGCTCGACCTGGACGCGGTCCGGGCCGAAGACCTCCACGGCCAGCGCCGCGAGCGCGTCGACGTCCATCGCGCGGTGGGTGGAGTTCTGGGTGATGACGACCTCGGCCAGGATCGGCTCGAAGGCCTCCAGCACACCGGCCACGTCCTTGTCCCCGGAGGTGCCGATCACGCCGACGAGCCGGGTGAAGCCGAAGGACTCGGTGAGCGCGGCCACGGTGGCGCGGGCGCCGTGCGGGTTGTGGGCGGCGTCCAGGACGATCGTGGGGCTGCGGCGGACGACCTCCAGGCGGCCCGGCGAGGAGACGCCGGAGAAGGCCTGGCGGATCTTGTCCACGTCCAGCTGCCCGCCGCGCGCGCCGCCGACGCCGAAGAAGGCCTCGACCGCGGCCAGGGCGAGGGCCGCGTTGTGCGCCTGGTACTCGCCGTGCAGCGGGATGAAGACGTCCTCGTACTCCTCGCCGCCGAGTCCGCGCAGCGTCACCAGCTGTCCGCCGACGGCGAGTTCGCGGCGGATCACGCCGAACTCCATGCCCTCGCGGGCGACCGTGGCGTCCACCTCGACGGCGCGGCGCAGGATGGTCTGGGCGGCGTCCAGCTGCTGCTGGGCGACGACGGCGACGGCACCGGACTTGATGATCCCGGACTTCTCGACCGCGATCTCGCCGGTGGTCCCGCCGAGCTTGTCGGTGTGGTCCAGCCCGATCGGGGTGATCACCGCGACGGCGGCGTCGATGACGTTGGTGGCGTCCCAGGAGCCGCCCATGCCGACCTCGACCACGGCGACGTCCACCGGGGCGTCGGCGAAGGCCGCGTAGGCCATGCCGGTCAGCACCTCGAAGAAGGACATCGGCACCGGCTGCGCCGCGTCGACCATCCGCACGTAGGGCTCGATGTCGCGGTAGACCTCGACGAAGCGCTCGGGGCTGATCGGGGCGCCGTCCAGGCTGATCCGCTCGGTGACGGACTCCACGTGCGGGCTGGTGTAGCGGCCGGTGCGCAGCTCGAAGGCGTTGAGCAGCTGCTCGACCATCCGGGCGGTGGAGGTCTTGCCGTTGGTGCCGGTGATGTGGATGGAGGGGAAGGACCGCTGGGGCTGGCCCAGGATGTCCATCAGCGCCTCGATCCGGTCGAGCGAGGGCTCCAGCTTGTTCTCCGGCCAGCGTTCGGAGAGCTCCACCTCGACGTCTCGCAGGGCGTCGCCGGTGCCGCCGTCGGCGGGGCGGATGGTGTACGGGTTCGGGTCGGCCTTGTCGCTCACGACCACAGTCTACGGAGCGCCGACGGGTCCTCCTCACGGGGTGAGAACCACCACTTTGCCCACCCTTTGCCGTGATCGCCCATTTTTCTCCCTTTACTATCGATTTGGCGATTTGAACCGCAACGAAGCATCGATTCGCAACCAATGGGAGCCCACGGCCTTTGATCACGAGGAGCACTTCGCCATGCCCGACGCCCTGCACGCATGGATCGTGCTTCGCCAGGACTCCGTCGTCCGGATCGCCGGACTGATCTCCCTGGCCCTCGTCGGCTACATGCTGCTGGTCTTCGGCCGCTTCCTCGTGTACTGGGCGGGCTCCCGGCACGCTTTCCGGCACGGCCGCCCCGCCGAGCCCGGCGACCCCGCCGCCTTCCAGTGGCACCTGGTGATCCCCTGCCGCGACGAGGAGGCCGTGGTCACCCAGACCCTGGACGGCCTGCGGGCCGGCGCGCCCGAGGCCCACCTGTGGGTGATCGACGACGACAGCGAGGACGCCACCCGCGAGCTGGTGCTCGCCGCCGCGGCCCGCGACCCGCGGGTCCACCTCGTCCAGCGCCGCCGCCCGCACGCCCGGATCGGCAAGGGCGCCGCCCTCAACGCCGCCTACCGGGAGATCTCCGCCTGGCTGCCCGAGGGCACCGACCGCTCCCGGGTGGTGATCGGCGTGGTCGACGCCGACGGACAGCTCGGCCCGGACACCCTCGCCCGGGTCTGCAACGCCAAGGCGCTCGGCCGCCCCGACACCGGCGCCGTCCAGATCGGCGTCCGGATGCGCAACGCCGACGACGAACTCCCGCTGCCCGGCCGCGGCCGGGCCGCCAACGCCCTGGCCCGAGCACTGGTGCGGATGCAGGACGTCGAGTTCCAGGCCACCAACACCGGCATGCAGCTGCTGCGCCGCCGCACCGGCAGCGTCGGCCTCGGCGGCAACGGCCAGTTCGTCCGGCTCACCGCCCTCGACTCGCTGACCGCCGAGGAGGGCCGGGCCGGCCGCCCCTGGCCGGAGCGCGCCCTGCTGGAGGACTACGAGTCCGGCCTCGACCTGCGGCTGGCCGGCTGGCGGCTCACCCACGTCACCGAGGCCCAGGTCTCCCAGGAGGGCCTGATCTCGCTGCGCCGCTTCCTCACCCAGCGCACCCGCTGGGCCCAGGGCAACATGCAGTGCCTGCGCTACACCGGCCGGGTGCTGCGCTCCCCGCACTACACCCCGTCCGGCAAGGCCGAGGTGCTGTACACCTTCCTCCAGCCGGTGGTCTGCGTCCTGCTGGTACTGCTCTTCCCGCTCTCGCTCGGGATCACCGGCGCCGGGGTGGTGCTCTTCCCGGAGGAGACCGCCGAGTTCCAGCTCAGGTTCGGCCCGTGGATGCTGCTCGCCTTCGTGCTCGCCGCCCTGCCGATGGTGTTCTGGGGCTTCGCCTACCGCAGGGCCGTCCACCCCGACCGGAGCCGGCTCACCGCCCTGCTCTGGGGCGTCCTGGTCTGGCTCTACGCCTACCACCTGTTCGTGGTCGCCACCCGGGCCGCGGTCCGGATGCTGCTCGGCCGCAACGGCTGGGCCAAGACCCGCCGCAACGCCGAGAAGGTCGCCGTCGGCGCCCCCACCGCGCTCGAGTCCTGACCCGCGTCCCGAGCCGCCCGCCCCCACGCCTCCTCCCCGCACCACGTTCCGACCGGAGTCCCGCATGAGCATGTGCCTGCCCCCGTCCAGCGTCGCCGTCGTCCTCGGCACCCGCCCCGAGCTGGTCAAGCTCGCCCCGCTGATCCACGAGCTCGGCGACGCCACCCGGCTGGTGCACACCGGCCAGCACTGGGACGAGGCGATGTCCGGCCGCTTCCTGCGCGACCTCGACCTGCCCGAGCCCGAGCTGCTCACCGGTGTCGGCGGCCGCCCCCGGGCCGGCCAGATCGCCCGGTCGCTGGGCCAGCTGGACACCGCCTTCGCCGAGGACCGCCCGGCGGCCGTGGTCGTCCAGGGCGACACCAACGCCACCCTGGCCGGGGCGCTGGCCGCCAACGCCCGGGGGATCCCGCTGGTCCACGTCGAGGCCGGGCTGCGCAGCTTCGACCGGGCGATGCCCGAGGAGCACAACCGGGTGATGGTCGACCACGTCTCCGACCTGCTCTGCGCCGCCACCGGGGAGAACGTCGCCAACCTGCGCGCCGAGTCGCTGGCCGAGGAGCGGATCGAGCTCACCGGCAACACCGTCGTCGAGGTGGTCCGCCGCCAGCTGCCGGACGGGGCCGCCCGCGCCGCCCTGCTCGCCGCACACGGGCTGCGCCCGGACGGGTACGTGCTGGCCACCGTGCACCGCCCGGAGAACACCGACACCGCCGAGGCGCTCGGCGCGGTGCTCGCCGAGCTGGACCGGATCGCCCGGGCCGGCACCCCGGTGCTGTTCCCGATGCACCCGCGCACCCGGGCCGCCGTCGAGCGCTTCGGCCTGGACGGCCTGCTGGAGCGGCTGGCCGTCACCGGCCCGGTCGGCTACGGCGACTTCCTGGGCCTGGCGGGCCACGCGGCCCTGCTGGTCTCCGACTCCGGCGGCGTGCAGGAGGAGTGCACCGTGCTCGGCCGCCCGCTGCTGGTGGTGCGCCGCTCCACCGAGCGTCCGGAGGCGGTAGCGGCCGGCTTCGCCGCGCTGGTGCCGCCCGGCGAGGAGCTGGGCGCCCTGGCCCGCGCCTGGCTCTCCGACACCCCCGAGCGGCTCGCCCGGCTGGCGGCCACCCCGAGCCCGTACGGCGACGGCCTGGCCTCGGCCCGGATCGCCGCGCTGACCGCGGCGATCGCCGGGCCGACCGGGGCCGGGTCCGCACCACTGGCCGCGTAACGCCCCCTTGACAGCAGAATTGGTCTACTCCACCTTGTGAGGCAAGTCTCCGTTCCCGACCGGGACTTGAGTTGTCGGTAGCTCCCGCACGCGCACCATCGACACCCCGGACGGCGTTCCTCCCCCACGAGGCGCCGCCGGGCCTCCCCCACTGGAGACGGAGTCATGCCACCTGCCCGACACCGGCGCCCGCGCGCCGTCCGTTCGCTGCTCGCCGGAGCGAGCGCCCTGGTCATCGGCCTGGGCGCACTCGCCCTGGCCGACGGCACCGGCGCCCACGCCGCCGACACCGATCTGATCACCAACGGCGGCTTCGAGACCGGGAACCTGTCCGGCTGGACCTGTTCGAGCGCCACGGTCCGGAGCACCGCCGCGCACTCCGGCACGTACGCCCTGCAGTCCACCCCGAGCGGGAGCGACACCGGCGAGTGCACCCAGACCGTCGCGGTGAAGCCCTCCTCCTCGTACACCCTGAGCTCCTGGGTCCAGGGCTCGTACGTCTACCTGGGCGCCCGCGGCACCGGCGGCACCGATCCGAGCACCTGGACCCCCGGCGGCACCGGCTGGAGCCAGCTGAGCACGGGCTTCAGCACCGGCCCGAACACCACCAGCGTCACCGTCTACCTGCACGGCTGGTACGGGCAGCCGGCCTTCGCCGCCGACGACGTCTCGCTGCTCGGGCCCGGCGGACCGCAGCCGTCCCCGAGCCCGACCGCCACCACCACCGCCTCGCCGAGCCCGACGGCCACCGCCACGGGCACCGGCAGCCCCACCCCCACCGGGACGTCGACCCCGACCAGGCCCCCCGGCCTGCCCAAGCACATCCTCACCGGCTACTGGCAGAACTTCGACAACGGCGCCACCGTCCAGCGGATCAGCGACGTCCCGGCCGCCTACGACATCATCGCGGTCTCCTTCGCGGACGCCACCGCCACCCGCGGCGGCCTGGGCTTCACCCTCGACCCCGCCCTCTCCTCCCGCCTCGGCGGCTACACCGACGCCCAGTTCAAGGCCGACATCGCGGCCAAGCGGGCGGCCGGAAAACGGGTGGTGCTCTCCATCGGCGGACAGAACGGCACGGTCTGGGTGGGCGATTCCGCCTCCGCCGCGAACTTCACCGACTCCGCCTGGGCACTGATGCAGGGTTACGGCTTCGACGGGATCGACATCGACCTGGAGAACGGCATCAGCTCCACCTACATGGGCCAGGCGCTGCACGCCCTGGCGGCGAAGGCCGGGAGCGGATTCGTCCTCACCATGGCGCCGCAGACGATCGACATGCAGTCGACCGGCATGGAGTACTTCAAACTGGCGCTGAACGTGAAGGACATCCTCACCATCGTCAACATGCAGTACTACAACTCCGGCGCGATGAACGGCTGCGACGGGAACGTCTACTCGCAGGGCACCGAGAACTTCCTCACCGCGCTGGCCTGCATCCAGCTCAAGGGCGGGCTGCGCCCCGACCAGGTGGGGCTCGGGGTGCCGGCCTCCACCAGCGCCGCCGGCGGCGGGTACCTCGCCGCCGGCACGGTCAACAACGCGCTGGACTGCCTGGCCTCCGGAACCAACTGCGGCAGCTACAAGCCGGACACCAAGTGGCCGGGCATCGGCGGCGCGATGACCTGGTCGACCAACTGGGACGCCAAGGCGGGCAACCCGGTCGCGAGCACCATCGGTTCGCATCTGCACGCCATGCCGTAGCCGGACCGGCCGGCCGGCCGGCGGCCCGGGTTCAGACCCCGGCCCGGGCCTCCGGCACATGCGCGGCGCCACCGTGCCGACGGCGCAACTCGGCCGTGATCTCGGCCAGTTCACCGTCGGGCAGCAGCGGCAGCATCATCGCGACGCCCTGCAGCAGGCCGCCGAGCAGGAAGGTGGTGTCCGGCGTCGCCGCCACCAGGCCGCGGACCTCGGCCACCTCGCCGGCCGCCACCGCCTCGATCAGCCCGGCGGCGCTCGCGGTCTCCTCGTCCACGTCGACCGCGCCGGTGTCCTCCGGGGCCCGCCGGGCCATCGCCCGCAGCACCCTGTCGCCGACCTCGGGGGCGTACGCCTTGCGGACGGCCTCGGCGGCGATCCAGGCGAGCAGGGTGGTCACCTCGCGCTCGGCGTGCTCGGCGAACAGCAGGTCCAGCTCGTGGTCGAACGCGATCTGGTTGCCGTGCCGGAACGCGAGCAGCAGGGTCGCCGCCCTGGCCTTGGCCTCCTCGACCGCCTCCACAGGCAGTTCGTCGGCCAACTCCTCGGTCACCACCACGCCATGCCCTCCCGTCCGTCGCTCAGCAGGAACGCTCAGCGGAAACGCCCATTCGGAAACTCCGTGCACACGGTACACAGCGGACCTGCAAACTTCCGAGAACCCGCGCGGGCAAGACCGGAATCAATTCGCTCGGAATAGGACCTCACCCGGTCGCAGGATGATAATTCGCCGGAAGGGAGCAATGTTTCTGGGCTATTTGGTGTAGTGAAAGCACCCGGGTAGCCGTTCCGGACGCGAACGCCGGAAAAACGCCCGAGGGGCCGCACCCCGCGTGTCGCGGTGTGCGGCCCCTCGGGGACCGGTCCGGGCTCAGCCCTGCGGCAGCGCCGCGAGCTGGGCGGTGATCCGGGCGATGTCGGCCTCGGCGGCCTCCTGGCGGCCCCGGATCTTGGCGACCACCTCGTCCGGCGCCTTGGCGAGGAACGCCTCGTTGCCGAGCTTGGCGGTGGTCTGGGCCTTCTCCTTCTCGGCGGCCGCGAGGTCCTTGGCCAGGCGCTTGCGCTCGGCCGCGACGTCGATGGTGCCGGAGAGGTCCAGCGCGACGGTGGCACCGGCGACCGGCAGCGAGGCGGTGGCCGCGAAGCCCTCCTCGGGAACGGTCAGCCGCAGCAGCGAGCGGATCGCGTCCTCGTGGACGGACAGCACGGTGCCGGCCAGCTCCAACTGGGCCGGGACGCGCTGCGCGGGCTGGAGGCCCTGGTCCGAACGGAACCGGCGGACCTCGGTGACCACCTGCTGGAGGGTGGCGATCTCCGACTCGGCGGCCGCGTCACGGTAGCCGCTGTCCTTCGGCCACGCGGCCACGACCAGCGACTCGGCGCCGGTGAGCGTCGTCCACAGCGCCTCGGTGACGAACGGGACGACCGGGTGCAGCAGCCGCAGCGTGACGTCCAGGACCTCGCCGAGCACCCGGCGCGAGGCGTCCGCCTGCGGGCCGCCCTTGGCCAGGGTGGTCTTGGAGAGCTCGACGTACCAGTCGAAGACCTCGTCCCAGGCGAAGTGGTACAGCGCGTCCGTCGCCTTGGCGAACTGGAAGTCGTCGTACAGCGCGTCCACCTTGGCGACGGTGGCGTTCAGCCGCGACAGGATCCAGCGGTCGACCGCGGTCATGTCCTCGGGCGCGGGCAGCGCGCCCTCGGTGGTGGCGCCGTTCATCAGCGCGAAGCGGGTCGCGTTCCAGATCTTGTTGCAGAAGTTGCGCGAGCCCTTGACCCAGTCCTCGCCGATCGGCACGTCGGCGCCCGGGTTGGCGCCGCCGGCCAGGGTGAAGCGGACGGCGTCGGCGCCGTAGGCGTCCATCCAGTCCAGCGGGTCCACGGCCGTGCCGGAGGACTTCGACATCTTCTTGCCGAACTCGTCGCGCACCAGACCGGTCAGGGCGACGGTCTTGAACGGCGCCTCGCCGTCCATCGCGTACAGGCCGAACATCATCATCCGGGCGACCCAGAAGAAGATGATGTCGTGGCCCGTCACCAGGACGTCGGTCGGGTAGAACTTCTCCAGGTCCGCGGTCCGCTCCGGCCAGCCGAGCGTGGAGAACGGCCACAGGCCGGAGGAGAACCAGGTGTCCAGCACGTCCGGGTCCTGGACCCAGCCCTCGCCGGTCGGCGGCTGCTCGTCCGGACCGACGCAGACGACCTCGCCCTCGGGGCCGTACCAGACCGGGATCCGGTGGCCCCACCAGAGCTGGCGCGAGATGCACCAGTCGTACATGTTGTCGACCCAGTCGAAGTAGCGGCGCTCCAGCTCCTTCGGGTGGATCTCCACCTTGCCGTCGCGGACGGCGTCGCCGGCGGCCTTGGCCAGCGGCTCGACCTTGACCCACCACTGCAGCGACAGCCGCGGCTCGACCACGGTGTGGCAGCGCGAGCAGTGGCCCACGGCGTGCATGTACGGGCGCTTCTCGGCGACGATCCGGCCCTGCTCGCGCAGCGCGCCGACGACGGCCGAGCGGGCCTCCAGCCGGTCCATGCCGAGGAAGGGGCCGTGCACGGTGATCGCACCGCGGTCGTCCATGACCGTCAGGTTGGGCAGGCCGTGGCGCTGGCCGATGGCGAAGTCGTTCGGGTCGTGCGCGGGCGTCACCTTGACGGCGCCGGTGCCGAACTCCGGGTCGACGTGCTCGTCCGCGACGACCGGGATCTCACGGTCGGTCAGCGGCAGCTTGATGGTCCGGCCGACCAGGTGCCGGTAGCGCTCGTCCTCGGGGTGGACGGCCACCGCGGTGTCGCCCAGCATCGTCTCGGCCCGGGTGGTGGCGACGACGATCGAGTCCTCGCCCTCGCCGTAGCGGATCGAGACCAGCTCGCCCGGCGTGTCCTCGTGCTCCACCTCGATGTCGGACAGCGCGGTGAGGCAGCGCGGGCACCAGTTGATGATGCGCTCGGCGCGGTAGATCAGGCCGTCGTCGAAGAGCCGCTTGAAGATGGTCTGGACGGACTGGGACAGGCCCTCGTCCATGGTGAAGCGCTCGCGCGACCAGTCCACGCCGTCGCCGAGGCGGCGCATCTGGCCGAGGATGCGGCCGCCGTAGCTCTTCTTCCACTCCCAGACCTTCTCGACGAAGGCCTCCCGGCCCAGGTCGTGGCGGGAGAGGCCGGACTCGGCGAGCTGCTGCTCGACCTTGTTCTGGGTGGCGATGCCGGCGTGGTCCATGCCCGGCAGCCAGAGCGTCTCGTAGCCCTGCATGCGCTTGCGGCGGGTCAGCGCGTCCATCAGCGTGTGCTGGAAGGCGTGGCCCAGGTGCAGGGCGCCGGTGACGTTCGGCGGCGGGATGACGATGGTGTAGGCGGGCTTGTCACTCTTCGCGTCCGCGGTGAAGTAGCCACGCTCCACCCAGCGCTCGTACAGCTCGCCCTCTACGTCCGCGGGGGTGTAGGTCGTCGGGAGGGTCGCTGCTTCGTCCCCGGCAAAGGTGCTCACGGGGCGCTGGTTCGTCGTGTCGGTCACGACGCACAGTTTACGTAACCGGGGGGAGGGTCACGAACCGCTTTCGGTGCCCGGACCCGCCGCGCCCGGGCGGGCCCCGGTCCGCCACCGTGCGGTAGCGTGCCCGGGCACTCGTCCGGCGGACCGGACGGGCACGGAACGACTGGACACCACGACAGGCCGCGGGTGCGGCGGGGGAGCACGAACGCAGATGTACGGCCAGGGACAGCAGTACCCGCAGGGACAGCCGCAGCCCTACGGCGGCCAGCCGCCGCAGTACGGGGGGCAGCCGCCGCAGTACGGCCAGCCGCCGCAGCAGCCCTACGGCGCACCCCAGCCCCCGTACGGCCAGCCGCAGTACGGGCAGCCGCCGCAGCAGCCCTACGGCGCTCCCCCGCAGCCGTACGGCGCGCCGCCGCAGGCGCCGTACGGCCAGCCGGGCTACCCGCCGCCCCAGCAGCCCAAGGGCAAGGGCGGCCTGGTGATCGGGCTGGTGGTCGGCGCGCTGGTGCTGGGCGGCGGCGGCTACGCCGCCTGGTCGTTCCTCGGCGGCAAGGACGCGGGCGGCCAGTACAAGCTCACCGCCCCGCAGACGCTGCTGGACGGCTACGTCCAGAAGTCGGCGAAGGAGGAGGCCGCCGACATGAGCAAGCCCGAGGTCTCCAAGGTCGGCAAGGACCTGCACGCGGTGGTGGCCAGCTACGGCAAGGGCACCGACGTCAAGAACGTGGACTCGCTCTCGGTGATCGGGATCTACGGCGACCTCAACGACCCGGACCAGATCATCGCGGACTCGAAGAAGGACGGCGGCGGGGTCAGCTGGACCACGCCGATGGCCGACTACCCCGCGAAGGACAGCCACGCCTCCGCCGGCAAGCTCAGCTGCGGCGTGATCAGCGTGATCGCCGGCAAGGCCGGGCCGACGGTCTGCGTGTGGGCGGACAAGTCCACCTACGGCCGGGTCACCTTCACGAAGATGAGCCTGGGCGGCACCGGCGGCGACAGCGGCCAGGGCGTCACCCCGGACCAGGCCGCGGAGAAGACCCGGGCGATCCGCGACGCCATGAAGGTCGCCAAGTAGCGCGCACGTGACACGGGAGGGGCCCCGCACCGGATCCGGTGCGGGGCCCCTCCCGTGTCACGGAGGCCTCGGGTCAGGCGCTCTTCTCCCGGCGCTCGCGCTTGATCATGTCGCGCGGCACCAGGGTGGGGATGGCGTGCTTGGAGACCACGTCGCCGGTGACCACCACGCGGGCGACGTCCTGGCGCGAGGGAACCTCGTACATCACGGACATCAGCACCTCCTCCATGATGGCCCGCAGCCCGCGCGCGCCGGTGCCGCGCAGGATCGCCTGGTCGGCGATCGCTTCCAGCGCGTCGCGGGAGAACTCCAGCTCCACGCCGTCCAGTTCGAACAGCTTGCGGTACTGCTTGACCAGCGCGTTGCGCGGCTCGGTGAGGATCTGGAGCAGCGCCTCGCGGTCCAGGTTGTGCACGCTGGTGATCACCGGGAGACGGCCGATGAACTCGGGGATCATGCCGAACTTCACCAGGTCCTCGGGCATCACCTGGCGGAAGTGGTCGCTGGCGTCCGACTCCCGCTTGGAGCGGATGTTGGCGCCGAAGCCGATGCCCTTGGCACCCGCGCGGCCCTCGATGATCCGCTCCAGGCCGGCGAACGCGCCGCCGACGATGAACAGCACGTTGGTGGTGTCGATCTGGATGAACTCCTGGTGCGGGTGCTTGCGCCCGCCCTGCGGCGGCACCGAGGCCGTGGTGCCCTCCAGGATCTTCAGCAGGGCCTGCTGCACGCCCTCGCCGGAGACGTCCCGGGTGATCGACGGGTTCTCGCTCTTGCGCGCGACCTTGTCGATCTCGTCGATGTAGATGATCCCGGTCTCGGCCTTCTTGACGTCGTAGTCGGCCGCCTGGATCAGCTTGAGCAGGATGTTCTCGACGTCCTCGCCGACGTAGCCGGCCTCGGTCAGCGCGGTGGCGTCCGCGATGGCGAACGGCACGTTGAGCATCCGGGCCAGGGTCTGCGCCAGCAGCGTCTTGCCGGAGCCGGTGGGGCCCAGCAGCAGGATGTTGGACTTGGCCAGCTCGATGGCGTCCTCGCGGCCGTTGCCGCCGCTGCGGCCCGCCTCACCGGCCTGGACCCGCTTGTAGTGGTTGTAGACGGCGACCGACAGCGCCTTCTTGGCGAGGTCCTGGCCGACCACGTACTGGTCCAGGAACTCGTAGATCTCGCGCGGCTTCGGGAGCTCCTCGAAGCGGACCTCGGAGGTCTCGGCGAGTTCCTCCTCGATGATCTCGTTGCACAGGTCGATGCACTCGTCGCAGATGTACACGCCTGGGCCGGCGATCAGCTTCTTCACCTGCTTCTGCGACTTGCCGCAGAACGAGCACTTGAGCAGGTCGCCACCGTCTCCGATGCGTGCCACGAGGTGCTTCCCCTTCGCCAGGGGCCCCGCAGGGTTCCGGGGCCTGGTGCTGTGGACCGTCAACGCCGACGGCGCTCGGTCTCGCTATCCGACGGTACTCTGCCGGGCCCGTGATTCCGGCCTCTTCGCCAGGTCTGCCCTACGCCCTGGGCGAATTGATACCGAACAGATGCCGTCGCGCGGGCCCGCCGATGGGCCGGGGCGGGGTGCGCACCCGGGTGCGCACGCCGCCCCCGCCGGCCCAGCGGCCCGGGGGCGGGGGGGGTGGGGGCCGGCGTCGGGCCCGGGGCGGCGGGGGGGTGGGGCAGGGGGGCGGGGCGGGGGCCGGGGGGGGGGTTTGCGGGCGGGGGGGGGGTAAAACCGGTGGGCCCGGCCCCGCCCCGGTGGGCGAAGCTGCTCCGATGCAGCGAGCGAGCAACCGGACCGTGACGGTCGATCTCACCTACGGCG
>NZ_JBHVSD010000029.1:0-53709 GCF_042885395.1 Kitasatospora sp. NPDC058063 | reverse complement strand
GGCGCCCCCCCCCGGGGGCGTATTGACCCCCCACCCCGCCCGGGCGGGGGCGCCCCCCGGGGGGGGGGGGGGGGGGCCCCCCCGGGGCCCCCCCCCCGCCCCGACGGCCCCTCCGACCCGGGGGCGGGCCGGGAGGGCGCCGACCTCAGGAGGTCAGCGAGGTCTTGCGGGTGGAGATGATCTGGTCGATCAGGCCGTACTCGGCGGCCTCCTCGGCGGTCAGGATCTTGTCGCGCTCGATGTCGTCGCGCACCTGCTCCGCCGTCCGGTTGGAGTGCTTGGAGAGCATCTCCTCCAGCTGCTCGCGCATCCGGAAGATCTCCTTGGCCTGGATCTCCAGGTCGGACACCTGGCCGCGGCCGGTCTCGGTGTACGGCTGGTGGATCAGGATGCGGGCGTTCGGCAGCGCCATCCGCTTGCCGGGGGTGCCGGCGGCGAGCAGCACGGCCGCGGCGGAGGCCGCCTGGCCCATGCAGACCGTGGTGATGTCCGGCTTCACGTACTGCATGGTGTCGTAGATGGCCGTCAGGGCCGTGAACGAGCCGCCGGGCGAGTTGATGTACATCTGGATCTCGCGGTCCGGGTCCATCGACTCCAGGCACAGCAGCTGCGCCATGATGTCGTTCGCCGAGACGTCGTCGACCTGCGAGCCGAGGAAGATGATGCGCTCCTCGAACAGCTTGGCGTACGGGTCGTACTCGCGGATGCCCTGCGTGGTGCGCTCGACGAAGCGCGGGACGATGTAGCGGCCCTCGGCGCGCATGTCCTCGACGCGGGCCTGGGCGGCCGACAGGCTGGGGATGTTCATGGGGTCCTTGTCCTCCGGGGCGTTGGGGCTGTGGTCTCGCGGGCGGGCCGAGGCTCAGGCAGCGCCCGTGCCGCCGCCGCCGGGGACGTCCGCGGCGCTGTGCATGATCGCGTCGATGAGGCCGTACTCCAGGGCCTCCTCCGGGGTGAACCAGCGGTCGCGGTCGGAGTCGGCGGTGATCTGCTCGAAGGACTGGCCGCTGTGGTGGGCGATCAGCTCGGACATCCGCTTCTTGGTGCGGAGCAGCTGCTCGGCCTGGATGCGGATGTCGGTGGCGGAACCGCCGAGGCCCGCGGAGGGCTGGTGCATCAGGATGGTCGAGTTCGGCAGCGAGAAGCGCTTGCCCGGGGCACCCGCGGTGAGCAGGAACTGGCCCATCGAGGCGGCCATGCCCATCGCGATGGTGACGACGTCGTTCTTGATGTACTGCATGGTGTCGTAGATCGCCATGCCGGCCGAGATCGAGCCGCCCGGGGAGTTGATGTAGAGGAAGATGTCCTTGTCCGGGTCCGCGGCCAGCAGCAGCAGCTGCGCGGTGATCTTGTTGGCGATGTCGTCGTCGACCGCCTGGCCGAGGAAGATGATCCGCTCGTTGAGCAGCCGGTTGTAGACCTGGTCGCCAAGGCCGCCGAGCACGTCACCAGCGGCGGCGTGCGGCGCCATCGGGCCAGGCATCTGCATCTGCGGGAACGTCACTTAGCCACCTGCTCAGTCGGTTTGGACGGTCGCTCCACGGCCGTCACGATGTCGCACAGCTTCCGGGTATCACGTCGTGATTGGTGCTGTCCAAGGACCCTAACGCGCAGGCCGGGCCGCAGAATCCCTCACGCAGAACTGTTCGCTGTGAGCGCAGGGTCGCGGTGGCCGCGGGCGGGGACGACAGCGGGCCCGGACACCGTACGGCGTCCGGGCCCGCTGCGGCCTTGAGGGGCTACCGGGGCGCTCAGGCCTCGGTCTTCTCCTCGGCGGAGGTCTCCTCGGCGGCGGCCTCGACGGTCTCGGCCGTCTCGTCCTCGTCGTCGAAGTTGATCTCGTTGCCCTCGGTGTCGACGACCTTGGCGGCCTCGACCACGGTGGCCAGCGCCTTGCCGCGGGCGACCTCGCCGACCAGCAGCGGAACCTGGCCGCCCTGGACGACCTGCTGGGCGAACTGGTCCGGGGTGAGGCCGGAGCCGGCGGCGCGGCGGATGAGGTGCTCGGTCAGCTCCTCCTGGTTAACACCCAGCTCCTCGTCGGCGACGATCTGGTCCAGGACGAACTGGGTCTTGATGCCCTTCTTCGCCTGCTCCTCGATCTCCGCGTCCCACTCCTCGGCGGTCTTGCCCTGGGTCTCCAGGTAGGCGTCGAGGGAGAGGCCCATCGGCTGGAGCTGGTGGTGCTCCACGTTGTGCTTGCGGGTCTCGACCTCGTCCTTGAGGAGCTTCTCGGGGTACTCGATCTCAACCAGGGCGAGCAGCGCGTCCAGGACCTTCTCCTGGGCCTGGGTGGCCTGGTCGTACTCCTTCATGCGCTCCAGGCGCTTGCGGGAGTCGGCGCGCAGGTCCTCCAGGGTGTCGAACTCGCTGGCCAGCTGGGCGAACTCGTCGTCCAGCTCGGGCAGCTCCTTCTCCTGGACGGCGGTGACGGTGACGGTGACCTCGGAGGTCTTGCCCGCCTGGGTGCCACCCTTGAGCTCGGTCTCGAAGGTCTTCTCCTCGCCGGCCGACAGGCCGACGACGGCCTCGTCGATGCCGTCGATGAGGCGGCCAGAGCCGATCTCGTAGCTGACGCCGTTGGCGGTGCCGTCGTCCGGCACCTCACCGTCGACCTTCGCGACCAGGTCCACGACCACGATGTCGCCCTCGGCGGCGGCGCGCTCGACGTCCTTGACCGAGGAGAAGCGCTCGCGCAGCTGCTCCAGCGACTTCTCGATGTCCTCGTCGGAGACGACGATCGGGTCGACGGTCACCTCGATGGAGGAGAACTCCGGCAGGGTGACCTCCGGACGGACGTCGACCTCGGCGGTGAACTTCAGGTCGCCGCCATCGGCGATCTTCTCGACACCCTCGATGTTGGTGATGTCGGGCTGTCCGAGGACCTCGATCTTGCCCTCGTCGACGGCCTGCGTGTAGAAGCGCGGCAGGGCGTCGTTGACGGCCTCTTCCAGCACGGCACCACGGCCGAAGCGCTGGTCGATGACCCGGTTCGGGATCTTGCCCTTGCGGAAGCCCGGGACCGAGACCTGCTGGTTGATCTTCTTGTACGCCGCGTCGAGGCTGGGCTTGAGCTCCTCGAAGGGCACCTCGACGGTGAGTCGAACCCGGGTCGGGTTCAGAGTCTCGACGGCGCTCTTCACGGTTAGGTCTCCTAGGGGCTTGCGGTCAGGTTGTCTCCGCCCGTCCCCATCGCCCGGCCGGAGCCGGAAGGGGGGTCGGACGAGACGGGCGATGGGCGGTTGGAGCTGCATCTCCCGTGGGGTGGACGGTGAGCTTGACTCCTCGCCCTCGTGCGGTTGACCTGGGTGGACGCCACAGGGACTACCGCCAGCGCCCCATCCTACCGGTACCACGAAAGGCGGACGCCAGGCGCCACCGTACCGCCGCCGGGGAGCTCCCACACAGAACAGGGCCCCGCCCCCGTCGGGCGAGACCCTGCCGCACTGTCGGGGTGACCGGATTCGAACCGACGGCCTTCCGCTCCCAAAGCGGACGCGCTACCAAACTGCGCCACACCCCGTGGTGCCGAGAGGAAGCGTACACGCCGGGCCTGCACGGCTCGCCGAGTTGTTCCGCGCGGGCGCGACCGCGACATATACCGCGCGGGCGCGAGGGGGTGCGCACAGGGCGCTGGGCGAGGGGGCGTGCGCTCGGGCGGCCGGACCAGGTACGCTGTCCCCCGGACTTCCGGCCGGTGACGGCTGGGAGCGTCGTGCGGGCGTAGCTCAATGGTAGAGCCCTAGTCTTCCAAACTAGTCACGCGAGTTCGATTCTCGTCGCCCGCTCTCCGATCCGGCCCCGGTGTGCCCAGCGCACCGGGGCCGTCGGCGTTCCCCGGGCCGCCGCGGCCCCTTCCGCCTCAGAGTCCGAGCCGTGCGGCCCGGGCGGCGGCCCGGTCCAGCAGCTGGTGGACGTCGCCCTCCCGGGTGGTCGGGCGGTCGTTGTACTCGTCCGGGGAGCGCGCCGGGCGGCCGGTGGCGTGCAGCACCTCCATCAGCTGGACCCGGGCGGTGCGCACGGTGTCCGGGGTCCCGTAGCCGTGCGCCAGGACGGCGGCCTGCGCGCCGAGCAGGCAGACCCGGCCGGCCGCGTCCCACATCGCGCCCTGGAGCCAGCCGTGCGCGCCGATGTAGCGGGAGGCGAGCCGGAGGTGGTCGGCCGCGCCGACCGGCACGGGGCGCGCGGGCCGGCCCAGCGCCCGGTCGAGCAGGGTGGCTCGGGGCTCGGGGTGGCCGGCCTGCCAGGGCCGCAGGACGCTGCCGTGGGGACAGACGTACGGCACCGGGGTGCGCGCGGGGGCGGGCAGCGAGGCGAGGTAGGCCTCGATCTCCGCGACCAGCCCGGGGCCGGCCGGGCCGAACGGCGGCGGCCCGGGGGCGAGGAGGACGGGCGGGGGCGGGGCGGCGGTGCGGGGCATGCGGGTCCTCCGGGCGGACGGCCTTCAGGTTCCGCTGCCCAAAGTGGGGCATCCGGGACATTTCCGCGACCGGAGGACCGCGGGGTCCGCATGGTTTCCCGGCGGGCTGTCGGGCCGATAGCCTCGGCGGCGTTCGAGCGCAGTTCGAGCGCGAGCTCAGCCGCCGCGCTCCCGAGGTGGAGGAGTCCCGGTGCATCCGCAGGAGCGACTGGCCGTCATTCAGCGCTGTGTGGTCCGGGAGATGGCGCGCCTGGGCCAGGTGTTCCGCCCGGACGGCGAGGTGGTCCGCGGCCCCGGCACCACCGCGGTGGCGGTGCGCGAGCACCCCGGGGACGACGGCGCCGGGCACGTGGACCTCGGCTTCGTGCTCCACCTGGGCCGGGCGGACGCCCCGGTGGTGTGGGACTGCGCGCCGGGCCTCGGCAAGACCGAGGAGGAGAAGCTCGCCAACGCGGTGAAGATGTGGGCGACCACCACCGCCCCGGTGCTGGTCGAGGTCGCGGGGGGCCGCGGGATCCGCGCCGACCGCCCGGCCCTGCCCGGACTCCCGGGCTGGCGCGCGGTGCAGGGGCCGGCCGCGGTGTTCGGCTTCGGCAACGAGCACCTGGCGGGCTGGCTCTCCGAGCACCGGGTGCTGCCGGCGCTGGCGCCCGCGCTGCGCGCCGGGTTGACCGGGCCCGGGCCGGTGGGCGTCAAGCTCTTCCTGGGCGGGAAGGCGGGGGACGACGTCGCCGAGGTCCGGGTGGGCGGCGAGGTGTCGGAGGCCGCGTCGGCGGCGCTGCGCGCGCTGGACTGGCCGCGGGGCGAACGGCTGTGCTGGGCACGGCTGTTCGTGCTGCTGACGGCCGAGCCGACGGCATCGGGACAGCACACGCCGGCGGGTGCGGTGGCACCCGCGCCGATGCGTGCCCCGGCCCCGGCGGCGGCGCGCCCCCGGGGACTGTTCGCTCGCTGGCGGGAGGCCAGACGGGCCGACCGGTGACCCCTGGGCGAGGGTGCGGACGGCCCGGCCGGGTCAGCCGCCGGTAATGCCGGAGATGCTGTGCGCGAGGTTGGCCAGCAGAGAGTTGATGGAGCCGGCGACCGTGGTCTCGTGGAGCATGAAGCCGAACAGGGCGGCGACGATCGCGTGCGGGATCTTCATCTGCTTGTTGCGGATGAAGATGATGCACAGGATCGCGAACAGGACCAGTGCGGAGACGGAGAGTGCCACCCGGACTCACTTCCTCGTTTTCATAGCGGGGTGCCGCCGCCCGGCGGCACCTGCGAAAGCCGGACCCCGGCCTGTCCGACGGTCCCGAGGCGGAATCGCGGACCGTCCGGCGCAGCGCCGGCGAGGGAGCCCACAGTCGACCGCTGTCTGTCGTGCCGCACGTGACGCCCCCAATCCCCCGAATCCTGAACAGTCCCGCCCGGACTCAGTGTGGTCGACCGTGCCGATTGCGTAAAGGTCTGAAAGTCAGCCCAACGCCGATATCCTGCGATGCGAGACGAGTTTCCGCCGACCGGGACGATAGCGGAGCCGTCCTGACGAATCGTCGGCGGGGCCGTGCTGAGCGGCCGGAAAACGGCCGGGGGCGGGGAACGGAAGCCGCTGGTCCGCTCCGCTGACGGGGCCTGCGAATTGGCCGAAGATCAGCTGCCGGGCTTGACAGCGGCGGCTGCCCTCGGCATGTGCCCCGGCGGCACCGTCAGTCGCGCCAGAGCAGCAGCACGGCGCGGTCGTCGTTGATGTCCCGGGCGACCGTCTCGATCAGCGCGGCCGCGGTGCCCGTGCCCGTCCCGGGTCCGCCGCCGGGCACCAGCCGGTCCGCCTCCCCCATCAGCCGGTCCATGCCCTCCCCGAGGTCCCGACCCGGGGCCTCGACCATGCCGTCGGTGCACAGCATCAGCACGTCGCCCCGGTTCAGCCGGCCGCGCACGCCCTCGAACTTGGCGCCGTCGTAGATCCCGAGCAGCGGGCCCTCGGCCTGCTTGACCTCCCAGCGCCCCTCCCCGGCCAGCCGCTGCATGCCCGGCAGGTGCCCGGCCGAGAGCAGCTCGTACTCCCCGGTGTCCAGGTCCAGCACCAGGTGGACGGCGGTGGCGAAGCCCTCCTCCCAGGACTGGCGCAGCAGGTAGCCGTTGGCGGCGGGCAGGAAGTCGTGCGCGGGCAGCGAGCCGACCAGGCCGCCGAAGGCGCCGGAGAGCAGCAGCGCGCGGGAGCCGGCGTCCATGCCCTTGCCGGAGACGTCCGCGAGGACCACCTCCAGCAGCCGCTGGCCGGGGCCGGTGCGGGCGGCGACCACGAAGTCCCCGGAGAAGGACTGGCCGCCGGCCGGGCGCAGCGCCATGTCCGCGTGCCAGCCCTCCGGCAGCTCGGGCACCCGGCTCTGCACCCGCAGCCGCTCGCGCAGGTCGAACAGCATGGTGGAGCCGCCCCACCAGGGCACGCCGACCCGGGCCCGGAACTGGGCGAGCAGCAGGCCGCCCACCCCGGCGGCGCCGACCACCAGGGCCGCGCCCGGGGTCACGCCGTAGATGTACGCCTCGGGGTTGTCGCTGGCGACCCGCTGGCCGGTGTGGATCACGGACTCGGAGGAGAGGCCGAGCGCGGCCAGCGCGTAGAGCACCACCAGGCTGCCGGGGCGCAGCAGCAGGGCGCCGGCCAGGATCGGCAGGACCAGGGAGGTGGGCGGGGCCCAGTCGGGCATCCAGATGTTGAGCAGGATCAGCAGCGGGACGAGCAGGGCGAGCGCGCAGAGCACCGGCCAGTCGGCGGCGCCGCCGCGGAAGTAGTCCACACCGGCTGTGCGCAGCCTTCGGCGGACCCGGCGGACCCTCTTGCGCAACCGGGCCGTCACGGACTCGGACGCCGTGGCGGCGCCGGGCCTCGTCGCAGTCGTCTGGGGCGGTGTGCCCGGCGCTCTGCCAGCCATGGGGTCCGACCCTATCCACGGGCACGGCCCGGCGTCGACGGGTCGGGGGCGGGCGCGGGCGCCGGAGCGCGGGGCGCCCGGCGGGTTTCGGCCGATCGGCGGGGTTGCGGGCGTGCCGTCAGGAGGCGTACGCCGGTTGGGCGTACGGAACCGTGCGGGCGGCGTGCGCGCCCCGCGTACGGGGGTGTCCGAGCGCCGGGGCCTGTGGCCGATCCCACAGGCGGAGCGGGCCGCCGCGGGCCCGTCGGGCGAGGTCCGGGGCCGTCCGGGGGCGTCCGGACACGGCGGCGGCCGGTCGCACGGGAGCGTGCGGCCGGCCGTCGGGGAGGGTGGGTGGTGGGATCAGCCCTGCGGGTGGTGGGCCGGGATCGGCGGGAGTTCGCCGGTGGTCTCGTACTCGCTCAGCATCTCGATCCGGCGGGTGTGCCGGGGCTCGCCGCTGTACGGGGTCTTGAGGAAGACCTCGACGAACTCGGTGGCCTCGTCCTGGGTGTGCATGCGGCCGCCGATGGAGATCACGTTGGCGTTGTTGTGCTGACGGCCGAGCTCGGCGGTCTGCACGCTCCAGGCCAGCGCGGCCCGGACGCCCTTGACCTTGTTGGCGGCGATCGCCTCGCCGTTGCCCGAGCCGCCGATCACGATGCCCAGGGCGTCCTCGTCGGCGGCGGTGCGCTCGGCGGCACGCAGGCAGAACGGCGGGTAGTCGTCCTCGGCGTCGTAGATGTGCGGCCCGCAGTCGACCGGCTCATGGCCGGCCCCCTTGAGCCACTCCACGAGGTGGTTCTTCAGTTCGTATCCGGCATGGTCTGAGCCCAGGTACACGCGCATGCCATGAGTGTGGCATGCGCGTGCGCCCGGGCCCGACAACGGGGGCGCCGACCGGGTGGGGCGGCGGGGTGGGACGGCGGCGCGGGGCGACCGGGCGACGCGGGCCGGCCGGGCGGATCAGCGCCGGCCGAGCAGCTTCCAGGCCAGCGGCAGGGCGCCGGCGGCGAAGGCGGCCTTGACGGCGTCGCCGACCAGGTACGGGTAGAGGCCGAGCTCGGCGGCGCGGGCGAGCGGCACGTGCAGCGACAGGGCGAGGTACGGGACGCCGACCGCGTAGATGGCGAGGCTGCCGAGGACCATGGTGACGGCGGTGTTGACCGGGGTGCGGTCGGCGCCGCGGCGGGCCAGCGCGCCGGTCACGGCGGCGGCGAGGACGAAGCCGATCACGTAGCCGAAGGAGGCCGTCGCCCAGCCCGAGGTGCCCTCGGCGAACCAAGGCAGGCCCGCCATGCCGGCCAGCAGGTAGAGCACCATCGAGGCGACGCCGCGGCGGGCGCCGAGCGCGGTGCCGACCAGCAGGGCGGCGAAGGTCTGGCCGGTGACGGGCACCGGCGAGCCGGGGACGTTCACCGACAGCTGGGCGGCCAGGCCGGTCAGCGCGGCGCCGCCGGCCACCAGGGCCAGGTCGCGGGCCTGGGCGCCGAGGCGGGTGGAGGCGGCGGGCAGCAGGTCGGCGAGGACGGTGCGGCGCGGTATCGGGGTGGTGGCAGTGGCCATCGGGGCTCCTCCGTGAGAGTCCAGGTGAGTGAACACCTGTGAACCTACGCGGTGATCCACTGGGCGAACGGCACGGTTTCGGACAAACCCCCGCCCTCGGGCATTGTCGGAACCGGACCGGAACAACTCCTGGTCACAGCATGATCACAGTAGGTTTCGGCAGGGTCCGCATGGTGGGCCCGAATCGAACATTCTTGGCATGGACAGGGGTGCCGCCGGATATTGGACAGCTCATGTCGCATACCGCACAGTCTGGAACCACCCCTATGGCCCCCACTTCCGCCCCGACGGCGACCGGGACCCCCACCGGCACCCAGCCGGCCGCAGGCCCGGCGTCGGGTGGTCAGCAGCTCTCGCACGGCCTGAAGCAGCGCCACCTGTCCATGATCGCCCTCGGCGGCGTGATCGGCGCCGGCCTCTTCGTCGGCTCCGGCGCCGGCATCGCGGCCGCCGGCCCGGCGATCATCCTGGCGTTCGTGCTCTCCGGCCTCCTGGTCATGCTGATCATGAGAATGCTCGGCGAGATGTCCGCCGCCCGCCCCGCCTCCGGCTCGTTCTCGGTGCACGCCGAGAAGGAGATCGGCCCCTGGGCCGGGATCACGGCCGGCTGGATGTACTGGGTGATGCTCTGCTGCGGCGTCGCCGCCGAGGCCACCGCCGCCGGGAAGATCGTCAACGGCTGGATCCCCGGCGTCTCCGCCTGGGTCTGGGTCGGCCTGTTCATGGCCTTCTTCTGCGCCAGCAACCTCACCGCGGTGAAGAACTTCGGCGAGTTCGAGTTCTGGTTCGCCGCGATCAAGGTCGCCGCGATCATCGCCTTCCTGGTCCTCGGCGGGCTCGGCATCGCCGGGGTGATCGGCCCCGGCGCCCCCGGCGCGGCGAACCTCACCGGCCAGGGCGGCTTCCTGCCCAACGGCGTCGACGGACTGATCATCGGCCTGCTCGCCTCGGTCTTCGCGTACGGCGGCCTGGAAACCGTCACCATCGCCGCCGCCGAGTCCGACGACCCCAAGAAGAACGTCGCCAACGCCGTGCGCACCGCGGTGTGGCGGATCGCGATCTTCTACATCGGCTCGATGGCCCTGGTGGTCACCCTGGTGTCCTGGAAGGACCCGAAGGTCGTCGCCGACGGCCCGTACGTCACCGTGCTGAGCCACCTCGGGGTGCCCGCCGCCGGAACGATCATGCAGGTGGTGGTGCTGGTCGCGCTGCTGTCCGCGATGAACGCCAACATCTACGGCGCCTCCCGGATGGCGTACTCGCTGGTCGGCCGCGGCCAGGGCCCCAAGGCGCTGGCCAAGGTCAGCGGCGGCGTGCCGCGCAGAGCCGTGCTGATCTCCTGCCTGTTCGGCTTCGGCGCCGTGCTGGCGGCCAAGTTCTGGCCGGACACCGTGTTCACCTGGCTGATGAACACCACCGGCGTGGCGATCCTGGTGGTCTGGCTGTTCATCTGCGTCGTCCAGCTGCGGATGCGCCGCCGGCTGGAGCGCGAGGCGCCCGAGCTGCTCACCGTGAAGATGTGGGGCTACCCGTACCTCACCTGGATCGCGATGGCCGCCGTGGCCGCCATCCTCGCCCTGATGACCACCACCGAGGGCAACCGCGACCAGCTGTACGCGGCCGGCGTGCTGGTCGCGCTGCTCACCGTCGCCGGGCTGCTCAAGCAGCGCCGGGACGCCGCCGCCCTGCGCTGACCTTCCCGTCCCCATGCATGGCGAGGGCCCGGTACCGATCGGTACCGGGCCCTGCCGCGTTTCCGGGGAACTACCTGCGGCTCACTCGAAGGACGGGCCGGCCGTGCGGGTGCGCTTGATCTCGTAGAAGCCCGGGGTGGAGGCCACCAGCAGGGTGCCGTCCCACAGCCGGGCCGCGGCCTCGCCCTTCGGAGCGGGGGTGACCACCGGGCCGAAGAAGGCCACCCGCTCGCCGTCCGCGCCCTCGACCGCGATCACCGGGGTGCCGACGTCCTCGCCGACCAGGGTGATGCCCTCCTTGTGCGAGGCGCGCAGGGCGTCGTCGTAGGCGTCCGTGCCGCCCGCGTCGGCCAGCTCCGCCGGCAGGCCCGCGGCCACCAGGGCGGCCTCGATGGTCTCCCGGTTCTGCGGCAGGCCCTGGTTGTGGAAACGCACGCCCAGCTCGGTGTAGAGCCGGCCGAGCACCTGCGGCCCGTGCTGCTCGGCGGCGGCGATGCAGACCCGCACCGCGCCCCAGGCGTTGTCCAGCAGCTCCCGGTAGCTCTCCGGGAGGTCCCGGTGCTCGTTGAGCACCGACAGGCTCATCACGTGCCAGCGCACGTCGACCGGACGCAGCCGCTCGACCTCGACCATCCAGCGGGAGGTCATCCACGCCCACGGGCAGGCCGGGTCGAACCAGAAGTCGGCGGTCTTGCGCTCAGTGGCAGTCGTCACTGGTGGTGTCCTTCGTGAGGCGATCCTGGGCAGGGAGGAGTTCCACCCCCGGAACGCCAACACCCGCCCGGGGCCGCTGATTCCGGCGCGGACGCGGCGGCCTGTGCAATGGTACTGACGGCGAGCGGCGTGAAAGGATGACCCCGCGCGCGGGGCACACCCCGCGCGAGACCGCACCACCCACAGGCGCACCACCGTGCGAGCCGGACAAAGGAGTACCGCCGTGCCGGGCAAGAACCTCAGCCGCGACGAGGCGCAGCAGCGGGCCAGCATCCTGACCGTGGACGGCTACCGGGTCCGGCTGGACGTGACCTCGGCCCCTGACCGGGCGGCCGGCACCTTCCGCTCCACCACCACCGTCACCTTCCGCTGCTCCCAGCCCGGTGCCGGCACCTTCCTCGACCTGCTCGCCCCCGCCGTCCGCTCGGTCACCCTGAACGGCCGATCCCTCGACCCGGCCACCGCCTACGACGGCACCCGGGTGCACGTCGACGGCCTGGCCGCCGAGAACGTGCTGACCGTCGAGGCGGACTGCGCCTACAGCCGCACCGGCGAGGGCCTGCACCGCTTCGTCGACCCGGTGGACGGCGAGACCTACCTCTACACCCACTACGAGCCGGCCGACGCCCGCCGGGTGTTCGCGAACTTCGAGCAGCCCGACCTGAAGGCCCCGTTCACCTTCACCGTGACCGCCCCGGCCGCCTGGAACGTGTGGTCCAACGCCCCGCACGAGGAGGTCACCGAGCAGGACGGCACCGGGCAGGACGGCGCCGAGCAGGACGGCGGCCGCACCTGGGAGTTCGCGCCGACCAAGCCGATCTCCACCTACCTCACCGCCGTCGTCGCCGGCCCGTACCACGTCGCCCGCGACCACTACCGCCGCGAGCTGGCCGACGGCACCGCGCTGGAGATCCCGCTCTCCGCGATGTGCCGCCGGTCGCTGGCCCCGTACTTCGACGCGGACGAGATCCTCGGCGTCACCAAGCTCGGACTCGACTTCTTCCACGAGGAGTTCGACTACCCGTACCCGTTCGGCAAGTACGACCAGGCCTTCGTTCCCGAGTACAACATCGGCGCGATGGAGAACCCCGGCTGCGTCACCTTCCGCGAGGAGTTCGTCTTCCGCTCGAAGGTCACCGACGCCGCGTACGAGGGCCGGGCCAACGTCATCCTGCACGAGATGGCGCACATGTGGTTCGGCGACCTGGTCACCATGCGCTGGTGGGACGACCTGTGGCTGAAGGAGTCCTTCGCCGACTTCATGGGCTCCTACGGCCTGATCGGCGCCCGCACCCGCTACTCCTCCGCCTGGGTCACCTTCGCCAACCAGCGCAAGGCCTGGGCCTACCGGCAGGACCAGTTCCCCACCACCCACCCGATCACCGCGGACATCCGGGACCTGGAGGACGCCAAGCTCAACTTCGACGGCATCACCTACGCCAAGGGCGCCTCCGTCCTCAAGCAGCTGGTGGCGTACGTCGGGTCCGAGGCCTTCTTCGAGGGCGCCCGCCGCTACTTCAAGCGCCACGCCTTCGGCAACACCGAGCTGGGCGACCTGCTGGAGGTGCTGGAGGAGACCAGCGGCCGCGACCTCAAGGCCTGGGCCGCCGCCTGGCTCCAGACCTCCGGGGTCGACTCGCTCACCCCGCAGGTCACCACCGACGCCGAGGGCCGGATCACCGAGCTGGCGGTGCTCCAGGACGGCGAGGTGCTGCGCCCCCACCGGATCGCGGTCGGCCTGTACGACCGGGACGCCGACGGCGCCCTGGTCCGCACCGGCCGGATCGAACTGGACGTCACCGGCGCCCGGACCGTCGTCGCCGAGGCCGCCGGCCTGCCCCGCCCGGCGCTGGTGCTGCTCAACGACGACGACCTGACCTACTGCAAGATCCGCTTCGACGAGGAGTCGCTGGAGAACCTGCGCGCCGGCCTCGGCGACATCCGCGACGAGCTGGCCCGGGCGCTGACCTGGTCCGCGGTCTGGAACCTCACCCGGGACGGCCTGATGCCGGCCCGCGACTACGTCGCCCTGGTGCTGCGGTTCGCCGGCCAGGAGGGCAACATCGGCGTGCTCCAGTCGCTGCACGCCCAGGCCAAGACCGCCGTCGACCTGTACGCGGACCCGGCCTGGCGCGGCGAGGGCGGCCGGCTGCTCGCCGACGGCGCCCTGCGCGAGCTGCGCGAAGCCGTCCCCGGCAGCGACCACCAGCTGGCCTGGGCCCGCTTCCTCGCCCAGACCGCCGGCGGCGCCGAGCACCTCGGCCTGGTCCGCGGCCTGCTGTCCGGCAGTGCCCGGATCGACGGACTGGAGGTCGACCAGGACCTGCGCTGGTCGCTGTGGCTGGCGCTGGCCGCGTCCGGCCAGGCCGCCGACGAGGAGCTGGCCGCCGAACTGGCCGCCGACAACACCGCGAGCGGCAAGCGGCACCACACCCAGTGCCTGGCCGCCCGGCCCACCGCGGAGGCCAAGGCCGCCGCCTGGTCGGCCGTGATCGACTCGGACGAGCTGCCGAGCGCCCTGGTCGAGGCCAACACCGCGGGCTTCTCGATCCCCTCCCAGCGCGACCTGAGCGCCCTCTACGCGGCGCCGTACTTCAAGCTGCTGGAGCGGATCTGGGCCGACCGGACCATCGAGATCGCGATGCGGATCGTCGGCGGGTTCTTCCCGATCGCCCAGACCGACGAGCAGACCCTGGCCGAGGCCGACGCCTGGCTCGCCGGGCACCCGCAGGCCGCGCCCGCGCTGCGCCGTCTGGTGCTGGAGCGCCGGGACGACCTGGCCCGCGCGCTGCGGGCGCAGGCCTGCGACCGGGCCTGACGGGCCGCCCCCGGGCCTGACCGGCCGTACGCCGCAACGGCCGTACGCCACAAGGGCCTTCACCGCCACGGCCGGCTCGCCGGGACGGTTCACGTCCGCGCGCGCAGCCGGCGCAGCGGGGCCCGCCGCGGGTACGTCCGCGGCGGGCCCCGGATGCGGGGCGGTCAGTCTCGGCGCAGACCGCGGTCCAGCGCGGCGATCGCGCTGCCCTGGGCGTCGTCGCCGTCCAGCGACCAGACCATCACCCCGGCCAGGTCGTTCCAGCGCGTGTACCGCGCCTTCTGGGTGAGCACCTCGGCCGTGTCGTAGCTGTAGAAGGTGGTGCCGTCGTACTTCCAGGACGCGCCGTGGTCACGGTCCAGGTAGACCTTGCCCGGCAGCGCGTTGATCTCCTGGTACGAGTGGTCGGGCGCGGCCGCGGTGGCGCTCTGGAAGAGGCCGCCGCGCTTGCCGGGGGCGACGCCGGTCCAGCCGTGGCCGTACAGCGGGGCGCCGAGGACGAGCTGCTCGGAGGGCATCCCGCGCTCCTGGTAGTGCGTCACGGCGGTGTCGGCGCTGCGCCGGCGCGGGTCCGGGTCGGTCGGGTCGGAGTACAGGTTGGCCTGGTAGTTGGCCGGGCCCTTGCCCTCCCACGGACCGTGCAGGTCGTAGGTCATCACGTTCAGCCAGTCCATCGACTCGCTGAGCCGGGGCAGTTCGAGCCGGTCGGCGACGGTCTCGTTGGCGGCCACGGCGGCGGTCAGCAGGTAGTGCTTGCCCTTCCTGCCGCTCAGGGCGTCCAGCTGGTCGCGGAACTCCTGCATCAGCAGGGTGAAGTTGCGGCCGTCCTCGGGCCGGACCACGTTGCCCGCGTCCCCGCCGCCGCCCGGGTACTCCCAGTCGACGTCGATGCCGTCGAAGACGCCCGCGGCCGCGCCCTTGCCGCCCTCCGGGGAGCCGGCCAGGACCGGCACGTCGCCCTTGAGGTAGAGGTCGATGCAGGAGGAGACGAACTTCTCGCGGGCCTCGGGGGTGGCGGCCGCGTCGGAGAAGTACTTGGACCAGCTCCAGCCGCCCAGTGAGATCACCGTGCGCAGCTGGGGGTTCTTCGCCTTGAGCTTGCGCAGCTGGTTGAAGTGGCCCTTCAGCTTCTGGCCCGGGGCGTCGGCCACGCCGTCCACCGACTCGGCCGCGGAGAAGGAGCGCTGGTAGTCGTTGTGGGCGTCACCCTGGCCGGCCTCGTTGCTCTCGAAGCAGGTGCCCTCGGCGGAGACGTTGCCGAAGGCATAGTTGATGACGGTGAGCCTGGCCGCCTGGCCGGACTCCTGGACCCGCTTGGCGGAGCTGTCGGCGCCCCACTGGGTGAAGTAGCCGACCCGCTGGCCCTTCAGCTTCGGGCCGTGCCGTCCGTCGGCGGCGTTGGCGGTGGCGGGGGCGGCGAGCAGCGCGGCGACGGTGGCGGCGGCGAGCAGGGCTGAGGCGCGAGTGGGCATACCGGACCTGTTCTCTGAAGCGACGTCAAATGGTCTGGACCAGATGAGAGAGAGGTTTAGTCCATCTGCCGTTCACCGCACAAGGGGGCGGGCCCGGTCGGTGCAGCATGCAAAAGAGGGGCCGGACCGCGATGTGCGGTCCGGCCCCTCCTCGGGCCCGTGCGGGACTCGGCGTCCGTGCCCGGTCAGCCGATGAGCCTGATCAGCCTGATCAGCCGATGAGCGAGCGCAGCACGTACTGCAGGATGCCGCCGTTGCGGTAGTAGTCCGCCTCACCGGGGGTGTCGATGCGCACGACCGCGTCGAACTCGACGTCACCGGCCTTGACCTTGACGGTCTTCGGGGTGCGGCCCTCGTTGAGCTCGGTCACGCCGGTGAAGGAGAAGGTCTCCTCGCCGGTCAGGCCGAGGGACTCGGCGTTCTCGCCCTCCGGGAACTGCAGCGGCAGGACGCCCATGCCGATCAGGTTCGAGCGGTGGATGCGCTCGTACGACTCGGCGATGACGGCCTTGACGCCCAGCAGCGCGGTGCCCTTGGCGGCCCAGTCGCGGGACGAGCCGGAGCCGTACTCCTTGCCGGCCAGGACGACCAGCGGGATGCCGGCGGCCTGGTAGTTCTGCGAGGCGTCGTAGATGAACGACACCGGCGCGTCGGCCTGGGTGAAGTCGCGGGTGTAGCCGCCCTCGGTGCCCGGCGCGATCTGGTTGCGCAGGCGGATGTTGGCGAAGGTGCCGCGGATCATCACCTCGTGGTTGCCACGACGGGAACCGTAGGAGTTGAAGTCGCGCTTCTCGACACCGTTGGCGGTCAGGTACTGCGCCGCCGGGGTGCCCGGCTTGATGTTGCCGGCCGGGGAGATGTGGTCGGTGGTGACCGAGTCGCCCAGCTTGGCCAGGACGCGGGCGCCGGCGATGTCGGTCACCGGGCTCGGGGTCTTGGCCATGCCCTCGAAGTACGGGGGCTTGCGGACGTAGGTGGACTCGGCGTCCCACTCGAAGGTGTTGCCGGTCGGGACCGGGAGCGACTGCCAGCGGTGGTCACCGGCGAAGACGTCCTGGTAGCCCTTGTCGAACATGGCCTCGTCGATGGAGCCGGCGACGGTGTCGGCGACCTCCTGCTCGGACGGCCAGATGTCGGCGAGGAACACGTCGTTGCCGTCGGCGTCCTGACCCAGGGCGTCCTTGGTGATGTCGATGTTCATGTTGCCGGCGAGGGCGTAGGCGACCACCAGCGGCGGGGAGGCCAGGTAGTTCATCTTGACGTCCGGGTTGATCCGGCCCTCGAAGTTGCGGTTGCCGGAGAGCACCGAGACGACCGCGAGGTCGGCCTCGTTGACGGCGGCCGAGACCTCCTCGGGCAGCGGGCCCGAGTTGCCGATGCAGGTGACGCAGCCGTAGCCGACCAGGTTGAAGCCCAGCTTCTCCATGTACGGGAGCAGGCCGGCCTTCTCGTAGTAGTCCATGACGACCTTGGAGCCGGGCGCCAGGGTGGTCTTGACCCAGGGCTTGACGTGCAGGCCCTTCTCCACGGCCTTCTTCGCCAGCAGGGCGGCACCCAGCATGACGGAGGGGTTGGAGGTGTTGGTGCAGGAGGTGATCGAGGCGATCACGACCGCGCCGTTGTCGATCTCGTAGGACGAGCCGTCGGGGGCGGTGACGGCGGTCGGCTTCGAGGCCTCGGCGGAGTAGGTCGGCAGCGCCTCGGCGAACCGCTCGGCGGCCTCGGCCAGGATCACGCGGTCCTGCGGGCGCTTCGGGCCGGAGATCGACGGGACGACGGTCGAGACGTCCAGCTCCAGGTACTCGGAGTAGACCGGCTCGTGCGACGGGTTGTGCCAGAGACCCTGCTCCTTGGCGTACGCCTCGACCAGGGCGAGCTGCTGCTCGTCGCGGCCGGTGAGCTTCAGGTAGTTGATGGTCTCGGCGTCGATCGGGAAGATCGCGCAGGTCGAGCCGAACTCCGGCGACATGTTGCCGATGGTGGCGCGGTTGGCCAGCGGGATGGAGCCGATGCCGTCGCCGTAGAACTCGACGAACTTGCCGACCACACCGTGCTTGCGCAGCATCTCGGTGATGGTGAGCACCAGGTCGGTGGCGGTGGTGCCGGCCGGCAGCTCGCCGGTCAGCTTGAAGCCGACGACGCGCGGGATCAGCATGGAGACCGGCTGGCCGAGCATGGCGGCCTCGGCCTCGATGCCGCCGACGCCCCAGCCCAGCACGCCCAGGCCGTTGACCATGGTGGTGTGCGAGTCGGTGCCGACGCAGGTGTCCGGGTAGGCCTGGCCGCCGCGGACCATGACGGTGCGGGCCAGGTGCTCGATGTTCACCTGGTGGACGATGCCGGTGCCCGGCGGGACGACCTTGAACTCGTCGAAGGCGGTCTGGCCCCAGCGCAGGAACTGGTAGCGCTCCTTGTTGCGGCCGTACTCGATCTCGACGTTCTGGGTGAACGCGTCCTTGGTGCCGAACTTGTCGGCGATGACCGAGTGGTCGATGACCAGCTCGGCCGGGGCCAGCGGGTTGATCTTGGCCGGGTCGCCGCCCAGCTCCTTGACGGCCTCGCGCATGGTGGCGAGGTCGACCACGCACGGCACGCCGGTGAAGTCCTGCATGATCACGCGGGCCGGCGTGAACTGGATCTCCTGGCTCGGCTGGGCGTTCTCGTCCCAGGCGCCGAGGGCGCGGATGTGGTCGGCGGTGATGTTCGCGCCGTCCTCCGTGCGGAGCAGGTTCTCCAGCAGCACCTTGAGGCTGTACGGCAGCCGCTCGGAACCCTCGACGGCGGAGAGCTTGAAGATCTCGTACGACTCGTCGCCCACCTGCAGCGAGCTGCGGGCGTCGAAGCTGTTCGCGGACACGACTGACTCCTTCTGGGTGCTTCGTGCGATATCCGGCCGTCACGCGGTGGTAAGGTCACCCTTACTTAGGCTGACCTTGCCCGCATCGCCGGCGAGCGCCTCTCGGCAAGTATCTTGATGTCGAGATATATCGTAAGGGGCAGTTATCTCGATGTCGAGATAAACCATAGTGCATGCCGTGGCTCACCGGTCGTCCGGGCCGCGCCGCTTGCGCTCCAGCCTGATCAGCCACACCGCACCCGCCACGACAGCCGCCGCCACCAGCAGCACCACCACAAGCTCACCACCGGAACCGCCGGTCGGCGAGGGGGCGATGTCGGCCAGCCGGATCGTCGTCACTCTTCCTCCTCCGTTCGCGCCCGGTTCGCTCCCGGGCCCAGAACCAGCATCAGCAGCACCGGGAACTCCAGATAGGCGTGGTAACTCGCCAACGCGGCGTACACCGACCGACCGCGGGCGTAATCCACGGCGAACAACAGGGCCAGCAGCAGCCCCAGGACCGCGCCCAGTCCCCAGGCCCGCACCCCGCGCAGCCCCGGCACCCGGGCGCCGAAGCGCTCCGCCGCCTCCGGCGCGTACCGCGGCAGGAACCACACCCAGACCACGTAGTGCATCGACTGGAGGAAGGCGAACACCGCCAGGAAGCGCAGCCCCGCCTGCGGCGTCAGCAGGGCCGGCGGGGTGTACGCCGCCGCCAGCCGGTCCGTCCAGCCACCGGGGCGCTGGGACAGCAGCCCGTCCAGCAGACCGCTCAACAACAGGGCCGGCACCAGCAGCACCCAGGCCGACTGCAACGCCAGGAACGCCGCACGGCCCCGCGCCAGCCGGCGCGACCACTCGGCCAGGAACAGCAGCGGCACCACGTTGTGCAGATGGGCCAGCACCACGAAGTGGTACGCGGGAAACGCCAGCGAGGCCGCGCCGGCCACCCCCAGCAGCACCACGCCCGCGAGCAGCAGCCGGGGACGGTCGCGCAGCCCGTACCGGCAGGCCGCCGCCAGCAGGCCGTACGCGAGCAGGATCTCCGCCGACTGGGCGGCCCGCGAAGGCGGCAGCAGGCGGCACAGCACGATGCCGGTCACCAGCACCAGCAGCAGCCGCAGCAGCGGGCCGGTCAGCACGGCGGCGAAGCGGCCGGCCACGTAACGCAGCTCCAGCACGTTGTGCAGCAGACCGAAGACGGCCAGGCCCAGCACCGCCAGGCCGGTCGGCGCCCGCAGCGCCAGCGCCAGGGCGAGGACGGCCGACAGGGCGAAGCCCGCGAACGGCGCGACGCCGGGCCGGGCGGCCGGGCCGGGCGCGGGCCAGGCGGCTCCCTCGGTTCCTGCGGTTCCTGCGGTTCCTGCGGTTCCTGCGGTTCCGGGGGCGCCGGGGGCGCCGGTGGCACTGGTGGTCGCGCCCGCGCTCGTGGTCGCCATGCTCCCCCTCCCCGTGGCACGATCCCCGCCGTGCGCTACCCGGTGGCCCTCGCCCTCACCCTGCTGACCGAGACGCCCGTCTACACGGCCGCCCTCGTCCGCGTGGGGCGGGTCCGGCCCGGGCGGGCGGCCGCGGCCGCCGTCCTGGTCAACCTGGTGACGCACCCGCTGCTCTGGTGGACCCTCCGGCACTGGACCGACGGGCCGGCGGCAGCGTACTGGACGGGCTTCACCCTCGGCGAGGCCGCGGTCTGCGCCGTCGAGGCACTGCTGCTGGGCCCGCTCGCCGGGCTCCGCCCGCGCGACCCGCTGCCCTGGCTCGCCGCCGGCACCGCCAACGCCGCCTCACTGCTGGCCGGACTGCTGATCCTGTCCTGACCGCCGCCCCGCCCCCGCCCCGCCCGTGACGCGGCTTCCGGGCCCCGGCGGCCGGCCGTGCGCGGCGGGCGGGGCAGGCGCGGCGCCCACCTCGCCACGGGGCGGGAGGGGACGGCAGGGATCCGCGGGACGCGCCCGCGGGCCGCCCCGGTACCGTGACCGGTGACTCGACGTGCGGAAACGGGCAGGGGCCGACAGATGATCGTGGTGGACGCATCCGCGCTGGTACTGGCGCTCGCCGACCAGGGGCCGCGCGGGATCCGGGCCCGCGCGGAACTCGCCTCCGGCGGCGAATGGGTGGCGCCCGAGCACATCGTCATCGAGGTGATGCAGTCGCTGCGCGGGCTCTACCTGGCCAAGGAACTGACCGCCGAGCGGGTCGCCGAACTCACCCGGGAACTCGCGGCGGTGACGATCCGCAAGGTCGAGGTGGCGCCGCTGCTCGGCCGGATCTGGGAGCTCAAGGACAACCTCACCCCGGACGACGCCGCGTACGTCGCGGTCGCCGAGCGGTTCGGGGTGCCGCTGGTCACCGCCGACCTGCGGCTGATGCGGGCCAGCGGGCCGCGCTGCGAGATCCGGGGGATCCGGCGCGACTGAGCCGCCACGGGCCGGGTGTCCTCGGAGCCCCGGCCGCGTTAGCAGGGCGACCCCCGCCCCGCCCGTGGAAGGCCCCGTCCCGATGACCGCTCCGCTCGCCGCCGCCCTGCTGCCACTGGCCCTGCTCGTCCCCGCCACCTCGCCGGTCTCCGTCGTCGAGGCCGACTTCGACCCGGCCACCGCCTTCGTCCCGCCGGCCGCCATCAGCTACGCGAGCGACCTGGTGCCGTACGGCTCGCACGTTCGGATCGTCACCGACCGCTCGGTGCCCGGGCGGACGGTGCTCACCCTGACGGCTTCCGGGCTCGCCCCCGACCACGAGTTCCCGGTGCACCTGCACACCGGCGGCTGCGGGGCCGACCCGGCCTCCTCCGGGCCGCACTACCAGGACGAGGTCGACCCGGTGCAGCCGTCCAGCGACCCGGTGTACGCCAACGAGCGCAACGAGCTGCGGCTGGTGCTGTTCACCGACGGGCGGGGCGGGGGCAGTGCCACCACCGCGGTGGCCTGGCAGCCGCGGCCGGGCGAGGCCCGCTCGCTGGTGCTGCACGCGGGCACCCCGGCCGGCCCGCACGCGGCGGGCGACCGGGTGGCCTGCGTCAAGCTGAACGACTGACGCCGGGCGCCGAGCCGGCCCCGGCCCGGCGGCCTCCGCGGCCTCTGGGGCCTCCGGACCGGTCGGGGCCGGGTCGGGGCCGGTCAGGAGCCGAGGGTGGCGACCAGCACCGCCTTGATGGTGTGCAGCCGGTTCTCGGCCTGGTCGAACACGATGGAGTGCGCCGACTCGAACAGCTCGTCGGTGCACTCCAGCTCGGTCATGCCGGTCGCCTCGTGCATCTGCCGCCCGACCACCGTGCCGAGGTCGTGGAAGGCGGGCAGGCAGTGCAGGAACTTCACGTCCGGGTTGCCGGTGGCCCGGACGGTGTCCATGGAGACCTGGTACGGCTTGAGCAGCTCGATCCGCTCGGTCCAGACCTCCTTGGGCTCACCCATCGAGACCCAGACGTCGGTGTAGAGGAAGTCGGCGCCGACCACGCCCTCGGCCACGTCCTCGGTCAGGGTGATCCGGGCGCCGGTCGTCCCGGCCAGGGCCTGGGCCGACTTCTGCACCTCCTCGGTGGGCCAGAGCGCGCGCGGGGCCACGATCCGGATGTCCATGCCGAGCAGGGCGCCGGTGACCAGCAGCGAGTTACCCATGTTGGAGCGGGCGTCGCCGAGGTAGGCGAGGGCGACCTCGGACAGCGGCTTGGCGGTGTGCTCGGTGACGGTGAGCACGTCGGCCAGCATCTGGGTGGGGTGCCACTCGTCGGTCAGGCCGTTCCAGACCGGGACGCCGGCGTACTCGGCCAGCTCCTCGACGACCTCCTGGCCGTGGCCGCGGTACTCGATGCCGTCGAACATCCGGCCGAGCACCCGGGCGGTGTCCTTGATGGACTCCTTGTGGCCGATCTGCGAGCCCGCGGGGTCCAGGAAGGTGGTGGTGGCGCCCTGGTCGTGGGCGGCGACCTCGAAGGCGCAGCGGGTGCGGGTGGAGGTCTTCTCGAAGATCAGCGCGATGTTCTTGCCGCGCAGCCGGGGCTGCTCGGTGCCCGCGTACTTCGCCGCCTTGAGCGTGGCGGCGAGGTCCACCAGGAAGCGGAACTCCTGGGGCGTGAAGTCGAGCTCCTTGAGGAAGTGCCTGTTCCGGAGGTTGAAGGCCATGCCGGGCTCCTGGGGTGACGGGACTACGGGAAAGCGGCAAGTCTATACGATGCTCGGAATTTCTATACAGAGGCAGGCCAGAGAAGGGGAGCCTCCCGGGCCCCCGGGGGCTCCCCTCCTCCGGCACCGCCCTCACAGCCGCGGGTCGACCGGCTCCGACTCCAGCGCGAGCACCGCGAAGACCGGCTCGTGCACCCGCCACAGCGGCTCCGCCGCCGCCAGCCGGTCCAGCGCCTCCAGGCCCAGCGCGTACTCGCGCAGCGCCAGCGAGCGCTTGTGGCCCAGCGCGCGCAGGCGCAGCCGGTCGAGGTGCTCGGTGTAGTCCGGACCGTAGATGATCCGCAGGTACTCCCGGCCGCGCACCTTCACGCCGGGCTGCACCAGGCCGCCCGGCCGGCCCTCGCCGCGTGCGGTGCGCACCAGCGAGGCCAGCGGCTTGACCACCATGCCCTCACCGCCCGCCGCGGTCAGCTCCTCCCACCAGACGGTGGCGGCGGCCGTCGAGGCCTCGTCCTCGGTATCCACCAGGATCCGGCGGGTGCGGTGCAGCACCGGCTCCTTCCGGGGCTCCGGGCGCCCCTGGTGCTCCGGGCGCTCCGTGCCGTCGGCGGAGTCCGACGCGTCGGCGGCCACCAGGCGGTCGATCCAGGCCAGGTGCTCGTCGTGCGGGCGCACCGCGAGGTTCGCCCCCTCGGCCGCGAGCAGCTGGAACGGCGCGAGCCGGATGCCCGACAGGCCCTCGGTCGGCCAGCAGTAGCGCCGGTACGCCTCGGTGAACGCCCGCGCGTCGGCCGCGCGCTGCCGCTGGCGGGCGGTCAGACCGGCCAGGTCCAGGCCGCGCCCGGCCGCCCGCTCCAGCGCGGACAGCACCTCCGGCAGGGCCGCGCCCGCCGCCGCGCCGACCGCCGCGTACTGGCGGCGCAGCAGCTCCACCGCCTTCAGCGACCAGGGCATCAGCTCGGCGTCCAGCAGCAGCCAGTCGGTGGCCAGCTCCTCGAACAGCCCGGAACGCTCGGCGGCCGCCCGGACCCGGTCGAGCACGGCACCGGTCAACTCCTCGTCGGCGAGGAAGGCACGGCCGGTCCGGGTCCAGATCGCGCCGGGGCCGGCCACGCCGAAGCGGCGCTCCAGCGCGGCCCCGTCCCGGGCGACCAGCAGCACCGCGCGCGAGCCCATGTGCTTCTCCTCGCAGACCAGGTGCCGCACGCCGTCCGCCCGGTAGCCGAGGAAGGCCTCCTCCGGGTGCTCCAGGTAGCCCTCCCGGCGGGAGGTGGCGCTCGGCGCCATCGTCGGCGGCAGGTAGGCGAGCAGCCGCGGGTCCAGCGCGAAGCGGCTCATCACCTCCAGCGCGGCGGCCGCGTTCTCCTCCCGCACGGCCACCCGCCCGTGCAGCCCGGTCTCGACGGTCCGGCGCCCGGCCACGTCGGCGAGGTCCAGCGGACGGCCCTCGCGGGCGCCCGGAGCGTCGGTGATCAGCGGGCGGACCGGGGCGTACCACTCGCGCTCGGCCTCGACGCCCACCAGCTCGCGTTCCGGGTAGCGCAGCGCGGTCAGACTGCCGCCGAACACGCAGCCGGTGTCCAGGCAGACGGTGTTGTTGACGAAGCTCGCCGACGGCACCGGGGTGTGGCCGTAGACCACCAGCGCCCGGCCCCGGTACTCCTCCGCCCACGGGTAGCGCACCGGCAGGCCGTACTCGTCGGTCTCGCCGGTGGTCTCCCCGTACAGCGCGTGCGAGCGGACCCGGCCGGAATTGCGGCCGTGGTACCTCTCCGGCAGGCCGGCGTGGCAGACCACCAGGGCGCCGCCGTCCAGCAGGTAGTGGCTGACCAGGCCGCGCATGAACGCGCGGGCCTCGGCCCGGAACTCCTCGCTCTCCCCGGCCAGCTGGTCCAGCGACTCCTGGAGGCCGTAGGCGACGTTGACCTTCTTGCCGTCCAGCGCCCGGCCGAGCTTGTTCTCGTGGTTGCCCGGCACGCAGAGCGCGTGGCCGGCCGCCACCATGCCCATCACCAGGCGCAGCACGCCCGGGGTGTCCGGGCCGCGGTCGACCAGGTCGCCGACGAAGACGGCGGTGCGGCCCGCGGGGTGCGCGGCGTCCACCGGGCGGCCCTCGGCGTCCCGGGTGAGGGTGTAGCCGAGCCTGGTCAGCAGGGTCTCCAGCTCGGAGCGGCAGCCGTGGATGTCGCCGACGATGTCGAACGGGCCGGTGAGGTGGCGCAGGTCGTTGTAGCGCTTCTCCAGCTCGACCCCGGCGGCCGCCACCTCGGCCTCGCCCCGCAGGACGTGCACCTTTCGGAAGCCCTCGCGTTCCAGGCCCCGGAGGGAACGGCGCAGCTCGCGGTGCTGGCGGGGGATCACGTGGGCCGGCAGCCGGCGGTCCGGGCGGGAGCGGTTGCGCTCGGCGCACACCCCCGGCGGGACGTCCAGGACGATCGCGATCGGCAGCACGTCGTGCTCGCGGGCGATCGCGACCAGCTGACGGCGGGCCTCGGGCTGGACGTTGGTGGCGTCCACGACGGTCAGCCGGCCGGCCGCCAGGCGCTTGCCGACGATGTAGTGCAGGACGTCGAAGGCCTCGGCGGAGGCGGACTGGTCGTTCTCGTCGTCGGCGACCAGGCCCCGGCAGAAGTCGGAGGAGATCACCTGGGTGGGCAGGAAGTGGCGACGGGCGAAGGTGGACTTGCCCGCGCCGCTGGTGCCGATCAGGACGACGAGGGAGACGTCGGTGACGGGGAGGCGGCGGGGGGTGGTGCTCTCCGCGTGGTCCTGGGCCTGGTCGTCGCCAGGGGTGTCGGTCGTGTCATCGGTCATCGGGGCTCGCCTCCTTCGGGCGTCGTGGTCGTGGTGAACAGGGCCAGCTGGGTCGGGGCGCCGACCTCCTCGTCCTCCGGGCCGACCGGGCGCAGCTCCACGGTGTAGCCGTACGCGGCGGCGACCTTCCCGGCCCAGGCGCGGAACTCGGCCCGGGACCACTCGAAGCGGTGGTCGGCGTGCCGGACGGCGCCCGCCGGCAGGCTCTCCCAGCGGACGTTGTACTCGGCGTTCGGCGTGGTGACCACGACCGTCCTCGGCCGGGCGGCGCCGAACACCGCGTACTCCAGCGCGGGCAGCCGCGGCAGGTCCAGGTGCTCGATCACCTCGCACAGCACCGCCGCGTCGAAGCCCTTGAGCCGGGCGTCGGTGTAGGTGAGCGCTCCCTGTGCCAGCACCACCCGGGCCGCCTGACGCTCCGACAACCGCTCCAGGCCCAGCTTACGACTCGCCGCCCGCAGCGCCCGGGCGGAGACGTCCACGCCGAGGATCCCGGTGAACCGGGGGTCCTTGAGCAGCTCGCCGATCAACTCGCCCTGGCCGCAACCGAGGTCGGCGACACGGGCGGCACCGCTCTCACGCAGCGCGGTGAGGATCGCGGCGCGGCGCCGCTCGGCGAGGGAGGGCTGCCGGGGCTCCGGCTGCTCGCCGGCCTCCTCCTCGGGCCGGACCTCCTCCTCGGGCCCGACCTCCTCCTCGGGCCCGACCTCCTCCTCGGGCCGGTCATCGACCGCGTTGTCGATCTCCTCGACCTCGCGGTCGTCGGCCTCCGCCAGCCGGGCCAGCTCCAGGCGCTCCATCGCGGCCCGGGTCAGCGACCAGCGCCGGGCCAGGTAGCGGCGGGTGATCAGGGCGCGCTCCGGGTGGGCCGCCAGCCAGCCCTGGCCGGCGGCGAGCAGCTTGTCCACCTCGTCCGGGGCGACCCAGTAGTGCTTGGCACCGTCCAGCACCGGCAGCAGCACGTACAGCTGCTGGAGCGCGTCGGCGAGCCGTACCGTTCCGGAGGAGAGCGCGATCCGCACGTAGCGGGACTCGCCCCACTCGGGGAACGACTCGTCCAGCGGGATCGCCGTCGCCTCGACCTGCCAGCCCAGCGGTTCGAACAGCCGGACCACCAGGGCCGGACCGCCGCCGTCACCCGCACCGTTGGCGGGCACGGCGGGCAGGTCGATGCGCAGCGGACGGGCCCGCCCGGGCAGTTCGGGCCGGGCCGGGCAGGCGCCCTTCATCGCGGACCGGAACACCGTCCGCAGCGCCACCGCGAGCAGCGAGGACGCCGCGTACGGACGGTCGTTGACGTACTGGGAGAGCGCGAAGTCGGGCGAGCCGCCGCGCCCCCTGCCGTCGCCCCGGCCCTTGCGGACCAGTGCGATCGGGTCGATGTCCAGCAGCAGCGCCGCGGTGCAGACCTCGTCCCCGGCCTCGGGGTAGAAGACGTGGGCCTCGCCGTGCGACGTGGTGAACCGCTGGACCTTGTCGGGGTGCTTGTGCAGCAGGAACCCGAGGTCCGCGGCCGGGTCCTCGGCGCTGCCGGTGGTGGAGATCGACATGAACACCCGCTGAAGTATTGCCCAGCGCCGGGACGGCGAGCACCGGGTTTTCCCGCCCCGCGGACCGCCGACCAGCAGGTCCGACGGGTGTGTCCGCCCGGCGGGCGTGTTCGGCACCGGGGCCCCGCATTGGTTAACGTGCACGGTGTGACTGCTGAATCCACCTCGCTCGAATCCACCTCCCCGGCGAACGGCGCCGTGGCCGCCGGTCTGGCCACCATCGCCGCCGACGGCACCGTCCTCGACACCTGGTTCCCCGCCCCCGTGCTGGCCGCCGAGCCCGGCCCGGCCGGCACCGTCCGCCTGACCGCCGAGCAGGCCGAGGCCGAGCTCGGCGCCGGCGCGGCCGAGGCGCTGCGCGCCGACGCGCGCCGTGGCGTCGAGGTGGTCGCCGTGCGCACCACCATCGCCTCGCTGGACGAGAAGCCGCTCGACACCCACGACGTGTACCTGCGGCTGCACCTGCTCAGCCACCGCCTGGTCAAGCCGCACGGCCAGAACCTGGACGGCGTCTTCGGCCTGCTGGCCAACGTCGCGTGGACCAGCATCGGCCCCGTCCCGGTGGACAAGGTCGAGCAGGCCCGCCTGTCCGTGCGCGCCCAGGGCGGCCAGCTGGCCGTGTACGGGATCGACAAGTTCCCGCGGATGACCGACTACGTCGCCCCGACCGGTGTGCGCATCGCCCACGCCGACCGTGTCCGGCTCGGCGCTCACCTGGCCGTCGGCACCACCGTGATGCACGAGGGCTTCGTCAACTTCAACGCCGGCACCCTGGGCACCTCCATGGTCGAGGGCCGGATCAGCGCGGGCGTCGTCGTCGGCGACCACAGCGACATCGGCGGCGGCGCCTCGATCATGGGCACCCTGTCCGGCGGCGGCAAGCAGGTCGTCTCGGTCGGCGAGCGCTGCCTGCTCGGCGCCAACGCGGGCATCGGCATCTCGCTCGGCAGCGACTGCGTGGTCGAGGCCGGCCTGTACGTGACCGCCGGCACCCGGGTCACCACCCCGGACGGCACGGTGGCCAAGGCCGTCGAGCTGTCCGGCCAGGACAACCTGCTGTTCCGCCGCAACTCGCAGAGCGGCGCGGTCGAGGTCATCGCCCGCTCCGGCTCCTGGGGCGGCCTGAACGCCGACCTGCACGCCCACAACTGACCTGCGGGCAGCGACTGTCGGGGTCCGGCGCCGGGCGGCGCCGGACCCCGTTCGCGTCCCGGGGCCGCTTGCGATCCGGTCCCGCTCGCGCCGCGGGTTCCGGCCGCAGCCGTTGCTCCCGCCCGGCCGCCCACGACGCCAGCCCCTCGTCCATCGCCCCAGTCCGGCCTCCCTCAGCCGTCGCCCGACACTCGCGTCACCCGACCGGGCGATGCGCGTTCCGGCCCATCCGCTCCCTCCTTCCGCAACCCGCTCCCTTCGCCACCGCCGGCTCACGCACTCCTGAGGACCACCAGCCGCTGGGTCGCCCTGGTCATCGCGACATAGCGGTCGACCGCGCCCTCGACCCCACCGCCGAACGCCTCCGGATCCACCAGGACGACCAGGTCGAACTCGAGTCCCTTGGACAGCTCCGGGGTCAGCGACCGGACCCGCGGCCGCGCCTCGAACCCGGGGGCGCCGATCACACAGGCGATCCCCTCGGCATGGTCGGTGAGCCAGCCGTCCAGGACGGCGTCCAGCTCCGCCACCGACCCGTGCACGACGGGGATGCCGCTGCTGCGGACGGAGGTCGGCACGTTGGCGTCCGGCAGCGCGGCCCGGATCGCGGGCTCGGCCTCGGCCATGACCTCCTCCGGAGTCCGGTAGTTGATGCTCAGCGAGGCCACCGTGGTCCGGTCGAGCCCGATCCGCTCCAACCGCTCCTGCCAGGACTCCGTGAAACCGTGCCTGGCCTGCGCCCGGTCCCCGACGATGGTGAAGCTCCGGGACGGGCAGCGCAGCAGCAGCATCTGCCACTCGGCGTCGGTCAGCTCCTGGGCCTCGTCCACCACGATGTGCGCGAACGGCCCGGCGAGCGGTTCCGGGTCGGCGACGGGCAGGGCCGTCTCGTCGACCAGGGTGTCCTGGAGGTCGCGGCCGCGCAGCATCGTCACCGCGCCCTCGCCGTCGTCGTCGGCCTGCAGCAGGTCGCCGATGACGTCGGCCATCCGTGCACGCTCGGCGGCGGCCGCGGCCTCCCGCCGGTGCCGGCGCCGGTCCGCCTCCGGATCGCCCAGCCGCTGCCGGGCCGCGTCCAGGAGCGGCAGGTCGGACACCGTCCAGGCCTGGGGCGCGTCCTTGCGCTGGAGCCTGCGGACGTCCTCGGGTGCGAGCCAGGGCGCGCACATCCGCAGGTAGGCGGGCACCGACCAGAGGTCGCCGACCAGCTCGGCCGCGTCGAGCAGCGGCCAGGCCCGGTTGAGCGTCTCGACCAGCTCCCGGTCCTGCCGCAGCGACCGGCGGAACAGCTCGGGCGAGACCCCCTCGTCCTCGTCCAGCTTGTGCATCAGGATCGTGGCCAGCTCCTCCCAGATCTGCTCGTGGGCCTCGTTGTGCGGGGTGCCCTGGTCCGGCGCGTCGAACGCGTCGGACCAGTCCTCGGCGCTCAGCCAGAGGTCGGCCCAGTGAGTGGTGACCTCCAGCCCCTCGGTGGGCGGCTCCTCGTAGAACCGGACGGCCTTCTCGATCGCCCTCACCATGTCGGCCGAGGACTTCAGCCGGGCCGCCTCCGGGTCGGCCTCGGCCCCGGCCTTCGCCCCTTCGGCGACCAGGTCCCGCACGGTGCAGGTGCGCACCCCCTCCTCGCCGAGGCTCGGCAGGACGTCGGCGACGTAGGCCAGGTAGGGCTGGTGCGGGCCGACGAACAGCACGCCGCCCCGCCGGTGGCCGAGCCGGGGGTCGGAGTAGAGCAGGTACGCGGAGCGGTGCAGGGCGACGACCGTCTTGCCGGTGCCCGGGCCGCCGTCCACCACCAGGGCACCCCGGGAGCCGGCCCGGATGATGGCGTCCTGGTCGGTCTGGATGGTGGCCAGCACGTCCCGCATCCGGGCCGACCGGCCGCCGCCCAGGCCGGCGATGAACGCGGACTGGTCGTCCAGCGCCGCGTGCCCCTCCAGGGCCTCGGCGGTGAACACCTCGTCCCAGTAGTCGGCGATCCGGTCACCGGTCCAGCGGTACCGGCGCCGGCTCACCAGGCTCATCGGATCGGCGTGGGTGGCCGCGAAGAACGGCTCGGCCGCGGGCGAGCGCCAGTCGACCAGCAGCCGTCGGCCCGCGCTGTCGGTGAGGCCGAGCCGCCCGATGTACACCGGCTCCGGGTCGTCGGCGAGGACGACCCGGCCGAGGCACAGGTCCAGGCCGAAGCGGCGCAGGGCGCGCAGCCGACCGGTCAGCCTGTGCACCTCGATGTCCCGGTCCATCGCCTCCCGGCCGAGGCCGCCCGGCGCGCGGCGCAGCGCGTCGAGGCGGTCGGACAGGCCAGTGATCGCCGCTTCCAGGCTCTCCGCGACGGCCGCGAAGTGCCGCTCGTCCTCGCCGATCAGTGCCGGGTCGGCCTTGGCGGCGAGGCGGGCGGGAAGGTCGAACGCACTGGTGGTCCGGCTGTTCATGGCATCAGCTCCGATCTGAGGCCTGCGATTGTGCGCCAGCACGGGGGCCTTGCCGCAAGACCCCCCGTGCGCTATACGTTGAGAGTGGCAAGGGGTGGGTTCTCCCCCCTGGTCGTCCCGGTTCGTCCCCGGCTCCTTTCCGGGCATGTCGACCACGCCGCGCTCCGCATCATCGATCGCATCCCCGCTCCGCGACGCCCGGGGCCCGCTCCGCAACGCACCCGGGGGCCGTTCCGCGCCTAGCCGAGGCGGCACCGCGACGGCAACCCCGGCTCACCCGGGAGGCTTACCCCGCAGCGGAGTTGGACCGCATCGGGTGGTGTCCGGGTGACGGCGTCCGGAGCGGTTCGTTGGGTGCTACGGCGGGGGTGGGTGCCCCGGTGGCGGGCGACTGCCACCTCCCGCCGTGCGGCCCGAGCCACCGTCGGCCGCTCCACACCGCACCACCGATGCGAAGAGGTACCGTCATGTCCGAACCATCTGCCACGCCGCAGTTCCCGAGCAGCCCGACGGGCTCGGCCGACGGCACCTCGGCCGGACCCGCCAGCCCCAAGAGCCTGCTGGAGCAGATGCAGGAACTGCTCGCCTCCGTCTCCGCGGACCTCGCCGAACTCCAGGGCTCCGTCCCCGGGAGCGCCGACTCCACCGCCTATCCGACCGGCACGGACACCTCCGGGACCTCGGACACGCAGGGCACCCGGTAGCCATCCACCGGTTCCTCCTCGGTCGGCCCGCCCTCACCGGGCGGGCCGCCGCCGGAGGGCGAGCCGCCGCGGCTCGCGGCACCTCCACCGCCACCGCCGCCTCCACCGCCCGACGGACCGGTGTCGCCCGGCGGGCCGAGCCTGACCACCAGTAACGGCGCCCCGCCGCCGACCTGCTCCCGCTCCCGCTCGGCCCCACCGAGCGCCGCGGGCTGCGCCTCCCCGGCCCGGACCGCCGCCTCACGCAGCCGTACGGTGAGGTCCTTGCACTCCGACACCGCGTCCACACCGTCGATGCACGTCCAGTAGAGGCTCTCGGTGTCCGCCCCGCAGGCGAGCACCACCAGCGTCTCGCCGACGTCCCGGAGCAATCCGTCCAGCGCCCCCAGGGCCGGCGCCAAGTCCCCCAGGTCCGTGAGCCGCGCGGCCCGGCCCCCGCCCACCAGGGCGGCCCGGACGACGGAGCGGTCCAGGCAGACCGCCGCGTGCGCCCCGGCCTCGGACAGTTGCTGCCCCAGCCCGGTCAGCTCCTCGTCCTCCGACTCCGCCAGCCTGGCGCCCACCGCCTCGGTGAGCAGCGCGGCCTGCCGCGCCTCGGCCAGCACGTCCGGTACGTGCCTGGCCTCGGCCAGGGCGTGCCGGGCCGTCTTGATCAGTCGCAGCGCCTCCATGGCCACCGCTCCCCTCGCTCGCTGTCGCCGTCGGCCCGGGCCGCCGGGAGGGGCGGTCCGAGGGGCGACGGCTGGTCACGGCGAAAGCGTGCGAGGAAGAGCGCGGACGCGCATCCACGATGTCAGAAGCTGTGGAAAAGTCGGGGGCTGTGGATGAATTCCTTCCCTCACAAGGGTTGATCGCCTACGTCCGAGTTGACGCCGAGCACATTTTCACCGGCGCCGACCGCGTTTTCACCACCGGCGATCGCGTGTTCACCACCGGCGACCGCACCCTCCGGTACCGGGAAGCGGAGTTCGTTCCGCTCGATCTTGGCTGCCAGGGCCTCCAGCGGATCCACCCCGACCGCGGTGCAGAACTGCAGCAGGTACGCCAGCACGTCCGCGACCTCGTCGTGCACCCGGTGCGCGCGGTCCGGGTCGGACATCACCGCACCGGCCTGCTCGGGCGTCAGCCACTGGAAGATCTCCAGCAGCTCCCCCGCCTCCACGCTCAGCGCCGCCGCCAGGTTCTTCGGGGTGTGGAAGGGCTCCCACCGCCGGGCCGCCGCGAAGTCCACCAGCCGCTGCCGCAAGGCCTCAACGGTGGGCTCCGCCGGCCCCGTCACTCGTTCGCTCACCCCTCCAGGTCTACCGCATCAAGACCCGCCGCCCCACCGTCCACCGGAAACGCCCCACTGCCGGCCGGTGCTCCCGCGAGCCCGGCCGGCCCCTCCTGCCCCGCCGACGGCCCCGCCGACGCCCCTGCCGGCGCCCCTGCCGATGACCTCGCCGCCGACCGGCCCGCGCCCGCCGCGGCCCCCTCGTCGGCCCCACCCCGGGCCTCCCCGATCGCCTCCCCGGCCGCCTCCCCGCGCCCGCCCTGGACCGGCACCCGCGCCGTCTCCGTCCGCAGCACCGTGAACCCCGAGTCGGGATCCCGCCGGCACTCCACCAGCACCATCCCGCCCCCGGGCGTGCCGCCCAGCACCTCCCGCGCCGCCGCCGGCTCCTGCAGGGCCGCGACCACCCGCAGCTGGCGGCGCTCCGCCATGTCCCGGGCCAGCCGCAGCAGCGTGGCGGCCTGCTCCGCGGAGAGCCCCGCGCCCAGGTCCTCGGCCAGCACGATGAGCTGCCGGTGCGCCCAGGGCACCTCGGCGGCCACGTCGAGGTCGAGCACCCCGGCCCCGGTCAGCAGCACCGCGGCGAAGGCGAGGTAGCGCAGCATGCCGTCGGAGGCCTGGTCGGCCCCGGTGCGCCCGAGGACGCCCTCGTCGAAGACGGCGAGGACCTTCCGCACGCCCGCACTCTCCCGCTCGGCCAGGGTGAGCCCGAGCAGCGGGTGCGGCGCGGCGGACTGCACCGCGCGCAGCAGCTGCCCGTACCGGCGCGGGCACTCGTTGCTCAGCCGGGCCACGACGGCGGAGACGTTGGCGGCGTTGCCGCGCAGCCGGGCCTGCGGGTCGGCCCGGGCCCAGCCGCGCATCAGTGCGGGGACGGGGTGCAGCGGGAAGACCTCGCGCAGCGCCGTGAGCAGGTCCTCGGTGGCGGCGAGGACGAGGCACTCGCCGGCCGACGAGCCCGCGACCCGCAGCGGCAGCTGCGCGGTGATCATCGTGCCGCTGGGGAACGGCGCCCGGATGTCGCCCTGGCGGGTGTCGTTGTGCCAGCAGACGTTGACCCGCCGGTTGCGGACGTCCTGCTCCCCGGTGTCCATCAGGGTCCGGCCGTCGAGGGTGAGCGACTCCCGGGCGATCCGGACCGGGCCGTCGGTGCGGATCACCACGTCGAGCCGGATCAGGCCGTGCGGCGAGCGGACGGTGCAGCCGAGGATGATCGCGTCCCGCCCGTGCGGCACGCACCCGTCCAGGCCTCCGCGGACGGGCTCGGCGAGCGGACCGGTGCGGTCGGGCAGCCCGTCCAGCGAGTCGGCGATCTCCTCGCCGAGGGCGAGCCGGGAGAGCACGGCCAGCGCGTCGAGGGCGTTGGACTTGCCGACCCCGGCGGGCCCGTGCAGCACGGTGAGGGGCGCGAGCGGCAGCACCGCGCGCCGGTAGGACTTGAACGAGGTGAGCCGGAGCTCCTCGACTGTGGGGCGCGGCACGGGCGGCCGGTCGGGCCGTGGGGCGCCCGTTCGGAGGTGGGACGGCCCTGCGGGCCTGGTGGCGTCGCGGTTCACCTGTCGGACGTTAGCCGCAGGCCGACCGGAAGAAACGTGCCTGCGCGGCAGATTCATCCCAACGTGGCGCTCAGCGCCGGTACGCGGCCACCGTCACCGAGGCCGTCACCTCGACCGGCTCCGGCAGCTCCGCGAGCGCGGCACCGAGCCGATCCGGATCGGTGTGCCAGGCGCTCGGACCCATGCCGACGACGGTGCGCACGTCCTGCGGGCCGAGCCGCAGGGTGAACTCGACCTCCCGCCGCCCGGCGGGCTCCAGGTACGGTCCGAGCTTCTCGTCGATCCGCCGCTGCTTCTCCTCGTCCACCGACAACAGGCCCAGTGCGTCGACGAGTTCGCGCAGGTGGCGGGCGGTCGGCGAGACCAGCAGCAAGGTGCCGCCGGGGCGCAGCACCCGGCGGATCTCGGGCCCGTTGCGCGGGGCGAACACGTTGAGCATCAGCTCGGCCGAGGCGTCCCGCAGCGGCAGCGGGCGCCAGGCGTCGCACACCACGGCGCCGATCCGGGGGTGCGCCCTGGCGGCGCGGCGCAGCGCGAACTTGGAGATGTCCAGGGCCGCGCCGACCGTGCCGGGCAGGGCGTCCAGGACGTGCGCCAGGTAGTGGCCGGTGCCGGCGCCGAGATCGGCGACCAGGCCGCCGGGCTCACCGGCGACGACGGCGGAGGCCGCCCGCGCCAGCGCCTCGGCGATCGGCCGGTAGTGCCCGGCGGCGAGGAAGTCCGCGCGGGCCGCGACCATCTCGGCGGTGTCCCCGGTGCCGGTGTGGGCGTCGCCGGCGAGGAGGCTGACGTAGCCCTGCTTGGCGAGGTCGAAGCTGTGCCCGGCCGGGCAGCGCAGGCTGCGGTCGTGCCGGGTGAGGGCCTGCGCGCAGTGCGGGCAGGCCAGGTAGCGCTCGATGTCCTGGAGCAAGGTTCCGTCTTCTCTCGCCGTACGCCCCGGCCGGTCGGGGCGCCAGCCAGCCTAACGACCCCGACGGACCCGCGCCCCGGGCCGCCGCCCCGGCCCAGCGCCGACGGGCCCACGCCCCGGCCACGCCCGCCGGCCTACCCCACGCCCCTCCCGAGTCCTGCGAGCGCCCGCCCGGCGGGGCCCCGCCGCGCGCGGTCCTGCCCCGCGCGGTCCTGCCCCGCGAGCACCGGCCCCCGCCGCGCCCCGACCCGCAGCGCCAGCGCCACCAGCGCCTCCGGCGCGCCGGGGCGGCCGCGCACCCCGGGAAAGGCGTTGACATCCACGATGACCGGCTCGGCGGGCCCGTCGAGCAGGTCGACCCCGTACACGTCGAGCCCGAACACCTCGCCGACGCGCAGCGCGAGCGCGGCCCGCCCGGCGGACGGCTGCCAGCCCTCCGCCCGCCCCGACTTCCCCGTGCCGGTGGCGAGCTCGGACTGCCGCCGGGCCGCGAACACCTGTCCGTCGACCACCCACAGCTTCTGGTCCCAACCCGTCCCCGGGACGAACGGCTGCGTGACGACCGGCTCCTCGGGCCAGCGCTCGGCGAGTTCGCGCAACCGGGCCGGGCCGTCCACCCGGGCGACCAGGTCGTGCCGCCTGCTGTGCCGGCTCTTGACCACGAACGGGTAGGCCGGATCGGCGAGTTCGCCCAGGCGTCCGGCCGCGTCCGTGGCGGCGAAGGGCAGCCCGGCGGCGCGGGCGAGGTCGGCCATCCGCACCCGGTCCTGGCACAGCTCGGTGGCCGCCGCCGAGTTGACCACCGGCACGCCCCGCCGCTCCAACTCCCCGGCCAGCGCCAGCGCCTGAGGCGTGCGGGCCTTGAGCAGGCAGACGTCGGGGAGCCCGGTCACGGGCCCGGCGGGCGGGACGACCGCCACCTCGTGCCCCCGGCGCACCAGCAGTTCGGCCGCCGATGCCAGCACCGGATGCCCCGGGTCGCCGGTGATCAGTCCGACCTTCACAGCAACTCCCCCTCGCCGAAGCCGCGTTGACCGTAGGGGTTGCCGCCCGCGGGCACCAGCTCGACCGGCCCGCCGGGCACCGACACGGCCGTCCCGCTGCGCGCGAGCCGCAGCACCGCCCGAGAGACCCGGGCCACCGCGTCCGGCACCTGCCGGAAACTCGGGAAGTCGTTGACGTCCACCACCACCGGCCCGTCCGGCCCCAGCAGCACGTCGACCCCGTACAGGTCCAGCCCGAACACCTCGCCGACCTGCGCCACGATCCGCGCGACGCTCCCCGGCAGCGGCACCTGCCGTTCGCGCACGCCCTGCCCCGGGTGCAGCGGGGAGGAACGTTCCGTCGCGAAGAGCTCGCCGTCGACGCAGTACACCTTGAGGTCGGTGCCGGAGTTGGGCACGTACGGCTGGGCGATCAGCAGCCCCTCCCCCGCCAGCTCCGGCCCGACCTCCAGCAGCTGGTCGGGGCTGCGCACCAGCCGGACGGCACGCCCGGAGCTGCCGTCGGCGGGCTTGACCACGAGCGGGTACTCGGTGGCCGGGATCTCCGCCAGCCGTTCCCAGCGCGCGGCCGCGTACGTCACCGGGACGGGCAGCCCGCGGGTGCGGCCGATGACCGCGGCGAGCGCCTTGTCCCGGACCCCGCGGATCGAGCGCACGTCGTTCACCGTGGTGAGGCCGACGGCGGCGGCCGACTCCAGCAGGGTCAGCCCGGGCCCGCCGGACACGGTCTTGAGCACCCAGGCGTCGTGGCTGCCGGCCCGGACCTCCTCGGAGATCGCCAGCAGCGAGTCCCCGGGGCGCAGCACGTCCACCCGGTGTCCCCACGCCGTGAGTTGGCGTGCCACGTCGAGCGGCATGCCGTCGTGCCGGTAGTGTTCCTCCACCAGAAAGCAGAGCCTCATGGGCCTGTCTTCCCCCTTGCTTCGCCTAGTGCAGACGTCCGCCGTCCCCCTCGGCAGAGCTGTAAAGGCTTCAGCATGCACGCTCTGTTCGCACAAGATCGCTGCGAGCGGGTAAGCGTTCGGCAACAATCGGGCCCCGGGGAGGCGGCGAGGGCCCTCGGGGAGCCGTCGAGGGGCGCCGGGGAGGCGGCGAGGGACCCTGGGACGCGCCCCGGAAATCCGGTGGCACCGCGCCGCGGCCCCTGCTTGGATGCACGCCGTGACCCCTGATGATCATGTTCCCGACCGCCCCCTGCTCGACGAGATCGAGCGCTACTACGACGCCGTGCCGCGAAGCGCCGCCCGCACCGAGGACTTCGGACCGCTGACCCTGTTCGTCCGCGACGGGGGCGGCTGGCCGTACTACGCCCGCCCGGCCCTCGGCCACGGCGGCCCGGCCGCCACCGCCGAGGACGTCCGCCGGGTGCTGGAGCGGCAGCGGGAGCTGGGCGTCCCGGAGGCCTTCGAGTGGGTGGCCGAGCAGACCCCGGAGCTGCGCGCGGCGGTCGAGGCGGCGGGCCTGACGGTCCACGAGCACCCGCTGCTGGTGCTGGGCCCGCAGGACGAAGCGGCCCCGGCGCCCGAGCTGCCGGAGCAGGTGGAGGTCCGGGTGCTGGCGCCGGACGCGCCGGAACTGGCGGTCGCGCTCGCCGTCCCGCACCTGGCCTTCGGCGATCCGGGCACCGCCGTCGGCCCGACCGGCGCGGCCGAGCTCGCCACGGCCGCGGCGGAGCTGACGGCCGCCGGCACGGCGGAGCAGGTCGCCCGGCGGATCGCCGCCGGCACCACCGTGCTGGCCACGGCCCTGGAGGACGGCACGGCCCTGTGCGCGGGCCAGCACAACCCGGTGGGCCCGGTCACCGAGGTGGCCGGGGTGGGCACGCTCCCGTCCGCGCGCCGCCGCGGGCTGGGCCTGGCGGTCACCGCGGCACTGGTCGCGCACGCCCGGGCGAACGGGGTTCGGACGGTGTTCCTGTCCGCCGCCGACGAGGACGTCGCCCGGATCTACCGCCGGGCCGGATTCCGCACCTTCGCGACGGCCCTGATCGCGGAACCCGCCGCCCAGCAGGAACCCGCCGCCCAGTAGCAGCCCGCCCGGCGCCCCGGCCGAGGACGGCGCCGATCAGTCGTCGTCCTCGTCCTCCTCGTCCGCCCCGGTGACCTCCTCCCCTTCCGCCTCGTCCACCATCCAGGCCGCCAGCCGCTCGGCGACGCCCGACACCCCGAGCCGCCCCTCGCGGATGGCCCGGGAGAGGCTGCGCACCTCGCGGGCGGTGGTGGCGATGGTGCAGCCGCTGGCGACCAGGTAGGCGTAGGCGACGGCGGTCGCGAAGAGTTCGTTGGTCTTCTCCAGGGCGGGTACCCGGATCAGCTGGTGCATCAGCGCGGCGGCGCGGTCCTGTGGTTCGGGGTAGACCGCGATGTCGAATATCTCGGCCTGGTGGCGGGTGACGGCCGCGAGCAGCGAGCCGTAGTCGGTGACCTGCGGGTCACCGGGGGTGTACTGCTCGGCGGTCATGAGCAGCCACGAGAGGTCGACCTCCAGCTTCAACGGCGCACGTCCTGGAGGTCGCCGGGCTCCCCGAACTCGGCGAGGAAGGCCGACTCGTACTCCTTCATGAACTGCGCGGCCGCGTCCACGAAGGCCCGCCCTGACTCGCCCATGTCCTGTTGGACCAGGCGCTCGATGTACTGGTTCATGGAGATCCCCTGCTGCTCCGCCCGTTCCCGGGCCATCTCGGCGGTCGTGGCGTCGACCCGCACGTTCAGCTGCTTCTTACCCATGCCGCTCAAGCTAGCGCTCAAGTGCTAGCACAACAAGGGCGCGCGCACACCGCCCGCACACCTGCCGCACGCCCCCGCGCAACCTCGCCGTCACCGGGACGCCGAACGGCCGGGCCCGCGGCGGCTGCCACGGACCCGGCCCGCGCCGGAAGGGAGGCGGATCAGAACTGGGTGCTGACGGTCACCCCGCTGAAGTCGGTGTTCGCGTAGAGGCTCACGTAGCGGTAGCCCGCCGTCGGGTTGGTCACCGTGATGCTCTGGGTGGTGCCCGGGTTGGTGGACGAGGCGGCGTAGGCGCTCGGCGAGGCCCAGGTGCTCTCGTTGTAGTACAGGGAGGCGGTGCCGGTGCCCCCGGAGGTGGTGATCCTCAGGGTGCTGGTGCCGGCCGGCAGGTAGACGTACAGGTAGTCCAGATTGCCGGCGGTCGCCGCCAGGCCGGCCCGCGAGCAGTTCTTGCCGAGCGCGTCGGTGCGCGGGTCGGTGCAGGCCGGCGGGGTGGTGGGGCCGCCGCCTCCGCCGGTGGTCACGGTGACGGAGGTCGGGGTGCTGGCGGTCCTGCCGGTGTCGTCGGTGACGGTCAGCGCGACCGTGTAGGTGCCGGCGGCCGCGTAGGTGTGGCTCGGGTTCTGCTGGTCGGACGAGCCGCCGTCGCCGAAGGTCCAGTGCCAGGCGGTGATCCGGCCGGGGCCGGTCTGGACGGACTTGTCGGTCAGGGTGACGGTCGGGCCGTTCACGGTCTGGCCGAACAGCGCGGTCGGGCCGGCCGCGTAGCAGGCGCCGCCGGCGCAGGCGTCGAGCCAGGCGTCGAAGTCGGCGTCGTAGCCGGTGCCGATCCCGTTGTAGACCGCGTAGCCGCCCTGGTAGTCACCGGTGCGGAAGTGCGCGAGCACGGAGTCGATGTCGGCCGGGTGCTTCTCGAACATGTACCGGACCGCCAGGTAGCCCCACGGGTAGGTGCGCACGGTGTCCGAATTGCCGTACGTGTTCTGGAAGATCGTGCTCAGCTTGTACGTGTGTTTGGCGGCCTCGGCCATCGCCTGGGTGTCGGTGGTGCCGCGGTAGGCGTAGGACTCGTACTCGGCGACGCCCTCGATCCACCAGATGTCCGGGACGGAGATCTCGGTGGAGAAGTTGCCCTTGAGGTCGTAGATGTTGTCCAGGTAGTGGGTGTACTCGTGGTTGAGGTTCCACACGTTGGCGGTGAAGCCGTCGTTCCAGGACTTCTGGTACATCACGCACACGGCCCGGTTGTTCGGGTCGGTCGGGTCCATGACGGTCTGTCCGCCGTTGTCGGTGGAGTTGTTGAAGATCGCCCAGGAGTACGTCAGGTAGTCGGCCTGGTTGGCGAAGACCGCGAGGGTCAGCTCCTTGTCGTACTGGCCGGGGATCGGCCCGTTGTCCTTCACCAGCTTGTGGAAGAAGGTGTCCTCGCCGCGCAGGCTGGCGCAGACCGCGGACAGGTCGGCGGGCGGGAGCGCCTCGGTCAGGATGGTGCGGTTGTCGCAGACCAGCTGGTTCGGCAGCACCGCGGCGGTCAGCTTGGCCGGCAGGTCGCAGGTGCCGTAGTACGAGCACTGGCCGGGGTCGAAGCTGTTGGCCTGGTACGCGGTGTGGACGTACAGCGGGCCGGTGGCGCCGGTGATCCGGGCGCCGTCGAGGACGGCCTTGACCTTGCCCTTGACCGCGGCCTCGACCGCCGGGCCGTCGCCGGCCATCCGGCCGAGGTCGTTGCCCGCGTTGACGTCCAGGTAGGCGTTGGCGGTGCCGAGCAGGTCCTCGTGGTTCAGGGCGAAGTCGCCCAGGGCGGCGCCGATGCTCGGGTCCGCGCCGACCGCGCTGACGAAGTCGGGGTTCCAGTTGCCCCGCCACAGCGGAGCGGAGAGCACCGCGTTGACCGCCTTGAGCATCTTCGGGAAGGCGTTGTACGAGTTGTCGTACGACGTCAGCACCTGCTTGTAGACGCCCAGGTAGCTGCCCTGGAGGTTGGCGCTGTCGGTGAGCACCAGGACCTCGTTGAGCACGGTGCCGTTTCCGTCGCTCACGTCGGTGCGGTGCGGCGCGGCGAAGAACGCGTCCAGGGCGGCCTTGGAGGCGCCGGTCAGGGCCGCGTCGTACGGACCGACCGCCCCCGCGTTGTTCGACTGCACGTACCAGCCGGCCCGCTGGAAGAGCACGAGTTGCAGGATGCCGGTCGAGTTGTCGCCGGTGTAGCCGCCCGCCGCGTTCTGGAAGGCGTTGGCGACGGTGAGCATCTTCGCTTCCTTGAAGACGGCGCCCGCGTCCGTGCCGGTGACGTTGAACAGCGTGTTGACGCAGTCCGGGGTCGAGGCCTCCAGGAAGGAGACCAGGTCGGCCCCGCTGCGGCTGCCGAAGTCGGCCGGGGTGCAGCTCTGCGCGGTGGCGGCCGCGGCGGCGGCACCGCGGGCGGCGAGGGGCTGTTTGACCGGGGACGTCTTCGGCCCGGCCGGGCGCTGCGCGGTCTGCACGGCGGTGCCGGCCGGCTGGCCCATCACGAGCTGCCCGAGCAGCGCCGGGGGCAGCGGCTTGGCGACGGGGGCGGGTTCCTCGGCCGCACGGGACTGCTCGGCCGGGTCGACCGTGAGGAAGGCGCCGAGCGGCTTCGGCAGGGCGGAGCCCGGGTCGGCCGCCGGGGCGCCGGCCGCGGGCCGGGCGCTCGACCCGGAGGCGGCCGGGTCGGAGGCGGCGGAAGCGGCCGAGGCGGCGAAGGCGGCCGCGGCGGGCAGCAGCGTGGCGGCGGCGCAGCAGCCGGCGACGAGGCCGGCCAGCAGGGTGGGGAGTGGTATCCGTGGGCGCACTGGTGGGTCCTTCTCCTGTGGGGGGAGGCGCTGGGAGGACTGCCGAGGCGTTGGGGGAACGCGTCATGATCCTGCCAGCGGCGGAGGGCCGGAACAATGTCACAGGTCATATGACATAGCCCTGTCCAGCCATAACACCGCCCGACATGCCCTAAGGCCGGTACGTCCGCGCGGCCCACGCCTGGAAGCCCGGCGCCGCCGCGATCAGGTCCCGGTACGCCGCGGCGGCCGCCCCGAGCAGCGTCTCCAGCACCTCCCCGCCCACCCCGGCCGGCCGCCAGACCAGCAGTTGCCGGACCCAGATCGGCGTCCCCGCGAGCGGCTTGACCACCACCTCGGCGAGCGGCCGGGTGGTGGCCTGGACGACGGAGACGCCGAGCCCGGCGGCGATCATCTCCTGGAGCTCCAGCCGGCCGCCGAGGAACTCGTGGACGGTCGCCGGGGCGAACCCCGCCGCGGCGCAGGCCCCGTGGAACACGCCGTGCCAGCCGGCCCCGTCGTCGGGGGTCAGGAACCACTCCTCCTCCGCGAGGTCCGCCAGCGCCACCTCGGTGCGGTGCCGCAGCCGGTGGCCGGCCGGCAGCGCGACGAAGACGGGCTCGGTGACGATGCCGCGGTGCGCGACGGACGGCGCGTGGCGCAGTTCCCGGCCCGGGTAGTCCACGGCCACCGCGGCGTCGGCCTCGTCCCGCTCCAGCAGCTCGACGATGTCGGAGGAGCGGTGGACCGATGTCAGGGCGAAGCGCTGTCCGGGCCGTTGGTGCCGCGCCCTGGTGACCAGTCCGGGCAGCAGCGGCGAGTTGGTCGCCGCCAGCCGCAGCTCGCGCGGGACGGGCCCGGCCGGGGCCTCCGGGCGGCGGCCCAGACCGTCGGCGCGGGTGAGCAGCTCCCGGGCCGCGGCCACCACCTCCGCCCCGAAGCCGGTCGGCGCGACGCCGACGGTGGTGCGTTCGAACAGCGGGGCGCCCAGGTGGCGCTCGATCCGGCGCAACTGGGTGCTGGTCGCCGGCTGCGAGGCGCCGAGCAGGACGGCGGCCCGGCCGACGCTCCCGGTGTCGGCGATCGCGCACAGCACGCGAAGGTGCCGCAGCTCCAGCTCCATGACGCTCCCCCTCGCGCACCCGGCCGGCCCCGGCCGACGGCGTGGGGCGGCTGCCGTCACGGGCGGTGCGACGGCGCACCGGCACGCCGGTACAACGGCACACATCACATGTCAGCGGCTCACCTTCGCCCCGGGGAATGACCTCGTCAAGCCCTCTCCCGGGGCCCGACGGCCTTGCGCGCACCATCTTTTACCAGCGCATTGCCGGCACCTGACCTTCCGCCCGGTCCGGGCCGCCCGCGCCCGCTCCGCCCCACCCCGCCCCGCCCCGCAACGCCGGGAGGGGCGGGACTTGAAGACCGACCCGCCGTCCGGGAGGCTGAAGACCCCCCTGCGTTCCCCCGAGCGGGCGCCGACCGGTGCGGAGGCCTACCGATGACAGCCATGTTCGACCAGGAGCTGCGCGAGCAGCTCGCCCAGGCCCGCCGGGACCTCGCGGCGGCCCGGGCCGAGGAGGACGCCGACGGCGTCCAGGCGTACGAGGGCCGGGTCGCCGCGCTCCTGCGGCTCGCCGCCCAGCACGGCATCGACCTGCCGCACAGCATCGACGAGGAGGAGCACAACGAGTAGCCGGCCCCGGACGCGGCAGGAGGCGGCCACCCCGAACGGGTGACCGCCTCCTGCCGTGACTCCCGACGCCCGGGGCCGGCCCGGGGTGAGCCCGGAATCAGCCCGGAATCACTGCCCGACCGGCTCCAGGATCGCCACGCACTCGAAGTGGTGGGTCATCGGGAACAGGTCGAAGGCCCGCAGCGACACCGGCCGGTAGCCGCCCTCGCGGAAGAACTTCAGGTCCCGCGCGAGCGCCGCCGGGTCGCAGGCCACGTACGCGATCCGGCGCGCCTCCAGGCCGACCAGGTGGGCGACCGTCTCGCGGCCGGCGCCCGAGCGCGGCGGGTCCAGCACGACCAGGTCGGTGGCGGTGATGCCGGTGCGCGGCAGCAGCGTCTCGACCCGGTCGCACTCGATCTGCACGTTGTCCAGCGCGGCCAGGTTGTGCCGGGCGTCGACCACGGCCTGCTTGGCGGACTCGATGCCGAGCACCGCACCGTCCTCGCCGACCCGGTCGGCCAGCGCGCCCGCGAACAGGCCGACGCCGCAGTACAGGTCGAGCGCGTTCTCGCCCCACTGCGGGTCCAGCCCGTCCAGCACGGCGTCGACCAGGGTGTCCGGCGCCTCCGGGTGGATCTGCCAGAAGCCGCCGTTGCTGATCCGCCAGGTCCGCCCGGCGGCCCGCTCGCGCACGAAGCCGCGCCCGTGCACCTTGTGCACGTCGCCCTGCTCGTCCACGCGGGCGATCGACACCGGCTTGTCCAGCTCGACCAGCGGCAGCTGGGCGCCCGGCCGCGGGGTGAGCACCACCTGGCGGTCCGAGGAGCCGGTCGCGGCGATCACCTCGACGCTCGCCACCCCCGGCCAGTCGCGGGCCTCGATGCCCAGCTCGGTGACGCCCTCGGCGGCGATCAGGCAGCGGTCCACCGGCTGCACCTCGTGCGAGCGGTGCTTGCGCAGGCCGACCTTCCCGGTCCCGGCGTCGACCGCGTACTGCACCCGGGTGCGCCAGGCCGGCACCTGCCCGGCCGGAAGCTTGCCGCCGACCGGCTCGACGCTGCCGTCCCAGCCCGCCTCGGCCGGGGTGAGCCCGGCGAGCTTGGCCAGCTGCTCGGTCAGCACCGCCGCCTTGAGCTTGCGCTGCCCGCCCGGGGTGACGTGCTGCCAGTCGCAGCCGCCGCACTTGCCCGGACCGGCGAACGGGCAGGGCGCCTCGATCCGGTCCTTGGACGGCTCCAGCACCTCCACCGCGTCGGCCCGCAGGAACCGCGAGGTGGTGGTCCCGTCGGTCACCAGCGCGACGACCTTCTCACCGGGCAGCGCGTGCCGCACGAACAGCACCCGGCCCTCGTGCCGGGCCACGCAGTGCCCGCCGCCGTGCGCGACCGGGCCGACCTCGACCTCGTAGCGCTGTCCGGCCAGCGGCTCCCCGGACGGCGTCTCGGGCCGCGACGGCCGCGCGGCGCCGGCGCGCAGCGCCTTGGGCGGCCGCACCGCCTGCTTGCGCGGCGCCTTCCGGCCGCCCCCGGCAGCACCCTTCGGCGCGTCCTGGGCGGCACCCTTGCCGGCAGCCTTCGGCGCGCCCTTGCCGGCGCCCTTGCCGGCGGACGCCTTGCCCGCCGACGTCTTGCCCGCGGACGTCTTGCCCGCGGACGTCTTGCCCGCGGCGCCCTTGCCGGCGGCCGGCGCGGCGGGCTCCCGGTCCTCCCGCTCGCCCGGGACGATCGGCGCGGTGCGCGCGGTGAGGCCGTCGCGGTCGGTGGCCTCCGGACGGGCCGGCCGGCCCCAGCGCGGCCGGGAGACCTGCCCGGGCTGGGAGCCGCCCCGGCGGGCGCCCTTGCCGGAGGAGCCCGAGGAACGGGGCGGAGTGTTGCGGGTCACTGGGAGGAGTCCTTGCTGCGGTCGGAGGTGTCCCCGGCGTTCGAACCGGTGGAGACGGAATCCTTCGACTTTACGGCCTTCGGCGCGCGTGGCTCGCCACGCCGGACGGCACCCGGCGCCGACCAGGCCTTCTGCGGCTTGCGCCGCTCCGAGGACTCCAGCTGCCACGGTACCGAAGTGACCATCACACCGGGCTTGAACAGCAGCCGCCCCTTGAGCCGCAGCGCGCTCTGGTTGTGCAGCAGGTGCTCGTACCAGTGGCCGACCACGTACTCCGGGATGTAGACCGAGACCACGTCCCGCGGGCTGCTGCGCCGCAGGTTCTTCACGTAGTCCAGGACCGGCCCGGTGATCTCGCGGTACGGCGAGTCCAGCACCTTGAGCGGCACCTCGATGCCGCGCTCGTCCCACTCCCGCCGCAGCGCCGCGGTGTCCGCCGGGTCGACGTTGACCGTGACGGCCTCCAGCGTGTGGGCCCGGGCCAGCCTGGCGTACGCCAGGGCGCGCAGCGCCGGCTTGTGCAGCTTGGAGACCAGCACGATGGCGTGCACCCGGGTGGGCAGCACCACGTCGTCCGGCTCCTCGGCGGCGATGAGCTCGTCGGAGACCCGGTCGTAGTGCCGCCGGATGCCCTTCATCATCACGAACAGCACGGCCATCGCGGCGATCGCGATCCAGGCGTGGCTGATCTTGGTGACCAGGACGACGATCAGCACGGCCATGGTCATCACCAGGCCGAAGGCGTTGATCGCCCGGCTGCGCTGCATGCGGCGGCGCTCGGCCGGGTCGTTCTCGGTGCGCAGCAGCCGGGTCCAGTGCCGGATCATGCCGGACTGGCTCATGTTGAAGGCGACGAAGACGCCGACGATGTAGAGCTGGATCAGCCGGGTCGGGTCGGCGTTGAAGGCGAGGATCAGCAGGATCGCGGCGATCGCCAGCAGGATGATGCCGTTGGAGAAGGCCAGCCGGTCGCCGCGGGTGTGCAGCTGGCGCGGCAGGTAGCGGTCCTGGGCCAGGATCGAACCGAGCACCGGGAAGCCGTTGAAGGCGGTGTTGGCGGCGAGCACCAGGATCAGCCCGGTGACGGCCGCGACGAAGTAGAAGCCGGGCGTGAAGTTGTTGAACACGGCCTCGCTGATCTGCGCCAGCGCGGTCTTCTGGTGGTAGTCCGGCGAGGCGCCGACGAGCTGTTCGGCCGGGTTCTCGGCCATCTGGACACCGGTCAGCCGGGCCAGCCAGATGATGCCCATGAACATCACGACGGCGATGCTCGCCATCATCAGCAGCGTGGTGGCCGCGTTCTTGCTCTTGGGCTTGCGGAAGGCCGGCACGCCGTTGGAGATCGCCTCGACGCCGGTGAGCGCGGCACAGCCCGAGGAGAACGCCTTCAGCAGCAGGAACACCAGCGCGAAGCCGGCCAGCGAGTCGTTGCCGGGAGTGGCGGCGAGGTGGAACCCGGCGCTCTCGGCGGGCATGTCCTGGCCGAGCGCGAAGTGCCGGAACACCCCGTAGCCGACCATCCCGATCACGCCGACCATGAAGGCGTAGGTGGGAACGGCGAAGGCGCTTCCGGACTCGCGCACGCCGCGCAGGTTCATACCCATCAGCAGCACGACCACGATCACCGACAGGACCGGTTCGTGGCCGCGCAGCGCGGGCACCGCGGAGACGACGTTGGCGACGCCCGAGGTGGTCGACACGGCCACGGTGAGCACGTAGTCGACCATCAGGGCGCTGGCGACCACCAGACCGGCGGCCGGCCCGTGGTTGACGGTCGCGACCTCGTAGTCACCGCCACCGCTGGGGTAGGCGTGCACGTTCTGCCGGTACGAGGCGACCACGGCGAGCATCACGATCGCCACGACGACGCCGATCTGCCAGGAGAAATGGATCGCCGAGGCGCCCGCGAGGGAGAGGGTGAGCAGGATCTCCTCGGGGGCGTACGCGACCGAGGAGAGCGCGTCCGAGGCGAACACGGGCAGCGCGAGCCGCTTGGGCAGAAGCGTCTCGCCCAGCTTGTCGCTGCGTAGGGCGCGCCCGATCAGGATGCGTTTCGGAAGGTCAGTCGGCATAGGCACGTTAAGGAATCGTAGGGGCTCCCCGGTCAAGGCTCCGCCGTTTGTCCCCCCCTTCGTCGCGACTGCGTTCGGTGGACCGGCTAGCGTGTCGGATACGAGTCGGCGGGCAACACTCTGGTTGTCGAGCGTTGCCGGGTCGGCGCCCCCACGAGGAACCTCGTCCCGGACGACCGGGCGGGAAACGGAGCTGAACGGTGTTTGCGCAGGTCAAGGCCCCTTCGGGACGGGTGAGGTAAGCGCCGGTGCACATCGTGATCATGGGCTGCGGCCGCGTGGGCTCCGCCCTCGCCAGAGCCCTGGAGAAACAGGGCCACTCGGTGGCCGTGGTCGACCAGGACCCGACCGCGTTCCGCCGGCTGGGCGCCGGGTTCAACGGCCGCCGGGTCACCGGCGTCGGCTTCGACCAGGACACCCTGCGCGAGGCGGGCATCGAGGAGGCCGGCGCCTTCGCCGCGGTCTCCAGCGGTGACAACTCCAACATCATCGCCGCGCGGGTGGCCCGGGAGAACTTCGGCGTCGAGAACGTCGCCGCCCGGATCTACGACCCCCGCCGCGCCGAGGTGTACCAGCGCCTGGGCATCCCCACCGTCGCGACGGTCCGCTGGACCGCCGACCAGATGCTGCGCCGACTGCTGCCGAGCGGCGCCGAGCCGCTGTGGCAGGACCCGAGCGGTGGCGTGCAGCTCGCCGAGGTCGCGTACGACCCGCGCTGGATCGGCCACCGGATCAGCAGGCTGGAGGAGGCCTCCGGCACCCGGGTGGCGTTCGTCACCCGGCTCGGCGAGGGAATGCTCCCCTCGCCGCAGATGGTGGTGCAGGAGGGCGACCTGGTGCATGTGATGCTGCGCCGGGCCGACCTGACGGCCGTCGAGGCCGCGTTCGCGCAGGGACCGAAGGAGGAGGGTCACTGATGCGGGTCGCCATTGCCGGGGCCGGTGCCGTGGGCCGCTCGATCGCGGGCGAGCTGCTGGAGAACGGCCACGAGGTCCTGCTGATAGACAAGAACCCCAACTCCATCTCGGTGGAGCGGGTTCCGATGGCGGAGTGGCTGCTGGCCGACGCCTGCGAGATCACCTCGCTGGACGAGGCCGCGCTCCAGCGCTGCCACGTGGTGATCGCCGCGACCGGTGACGACAAGGTCAACCTGGTCGTCTCGCTGCTCGCCAAGACCGAGTACGCGGTGCCGCGGGTGGTCGCCCGCGTGAACAACCCCAAGAACGAGTGGCTCTTCAACGAGTCCTGGGGCGTGGACGTCGCCGTCTCCACCCCGCGGCTGATGTCCGCGCTGGTCGAGGAGGCGGTCAGCGTCGGCGACCTGGTCCGCCTGATGCGCTTCAGCCAGGGCAACGCCAACCTGGTCGAGCTGACCCTGGCCTCCGACACCGAGCTCGTCGGCATCCGGGTCGGCGACGTGGCCTGGCCGCAGGACACCGCGCTGGTGACCATCATCCGCGAGGGCCGGGTGCTGGTGCCGGGCAAGGACGACACCCTGGAGGGCGGCGACGAGCTGCTCTTCGTCGCCGCGCAGGAGCGCGAGGAGGAGCTGGAGCAGCTCCTCTCGGCGACCTCGGGCGCCCAGTAGCCGCGCGAGCACAGCGGAAGGGCCCGCACCCCTCGTCGGGGTGCGGGCCCTTCGCCGTCGTTCGGACCGGCCTCCCGGCCGGCCGGAGGCGGCTACTTCGCCGGCTCCTCCTCGTCCAACTGCGCCTTGATCGGCGGCGGCGCCTTCAGCAGGATCTGCCAGGTCACGTACATCGCCAGCAGCATCGGCGGGATGCCGAGGGCGACCTTCAGCCAGCCCAGCAGGTTGACGTTGTGGGTGAAGTACAGCGGGAAGAGGATCACCGGCTTCAGGCCCATGATCAGCACCCAGGCCCAGGTCGCCTTGGTGTAGGCGGCCAGGCGGCCCGGGTTCTCCTTGCGCCAGGTGAACATCTCGCCGGTGATCGGGCCGAGCATCACCCCGATCATCGGCCAGCGCGCCAGCGCGGAGGCCGCCAGGGCGATGCAGTAGCCGACGTTCCAGAGCAGGCCGGGCAGGTAGAAGTCCTCGGCCTTGCCGCTCTTCATCGAGATCCAGGCGCCGAGGGCGACACCGAACACCCCGCTGAAGGCGTGCTGGATGGTCTGCCGCTTCGCCAGCCGGGCCACCACGAACAGGGCGCTCAGGCCCAGCGCGGCCCAGGCCGAGGTGCTGACCTGGTGGGTCAGGTTGTAGGTGACGATGAAGACCAGGCCTGGCAGCGTCATGTCGATCATGCCGCGCACGCCGCCGAAGGCCTGGAGCACGGTGTCGGCGGCCTCCTTGGAGGCGGCCCTGCGGGCGGCCTCCGCGTCCGCGGGTTCGACGGCCAGGTCGAGCTGGGCGGCGGCCTCGCCGCCGGGCTGGTTGCTCACGCTCATTCGCTCCCGTGTCCGACCGGACGCAGCTCATAGCGGGGGTTGAACAGCACGCGGCGCCCGCGTGCGTGACCGATGCGGCCGCTGGCGACCAGCCGGCGGCCGGGCTCTATCCCGGCGATCGAACGGCGGCCGAGCCAGACCACGTCCAGCGCCTCGGTACCGTCGAAGAGTTCGGCCTCCAGGGCGGGCACACCCGCCCGGGGGCGCAGCGTCACCGTGCGCAGCGTGCCCGCGACGGTGACCAGATCGCGGTCCCCGCAGCCGGCGATCGGCGTGCAGCCGGACTCCGCGGCGATCTCCTGACGCAGCTCCTCGGCGTCCAGCTCCTCGGCCGAGGAGGTCAGCCGGCTGAGCATGCGGCGGAACCGCCCCTGCGGCTGGCCGCTGCTGTTGTCACCACTCATGTCGGAAGGGTACCGGGTTCCGGCCCCCCGGCGGCAGGTCGCTCGACCGCCGGGGGCGGCCGGGGTCAGCTCTCGAACCGGTATCCCATGCCCGGCTCGGTGATGAAGTGGCGCGGGTGCGAGGGGTCGCGCTCCAGCTTGCGGCGCAGCTGGGCGAGGTAGACCCGCAGGTAGTTGGTCTCGGTGCGGTACGCCGGGCCCCATACCTCCTGCAGCAGCTGGGTCTGGCTGACCAGCCGCCCCGCGTTGCGGACCAGTACCTCCAGCAGGTGCCACTCGGTCGGAGTGAGGCGGACGTCGGCGCCGTCCCGGTTGACCTTCTTCGCCGCGAGGTCGACGGTGAAGGACTCGGTGACGACCAGCGAGTCCGCCTCCCCGGCCACCGGCTCGGCCCGCCGCACGGCGGCCCGCATCCGGGCGAGCAGCTCGTCCATGCCGAACGGCTTGGTGACGTAGTCGTCGGCACCGGCGTCCAGGGCCTCGACCTTCTCGTCCGAGGCGTGCCGGGCCGACAGCACGATGATCGGCACCCGGGTCCAGCCGCGCAGGCCGCGGATCACCTCGACCCCGTCCATGTCGGGCAGGCCCAGGTCGAGGACGACCACGTCCGGATGGCGGGCCGCGGCCAGCTCCAGGGCGCTCGCGCCGTCATGGGCCGCGTCCACCTCGTACTTGCGGGCCTTGAGGTTGATCACCAGCGCGCGGACGATCTGCGGTTCGTCGTCCACGACGAGGACCCGGGTCATGTGCGGGCTCCGCCTTTCGGGGCTGTCTGACATACGGACTGGGGACTGGCTCTACGACTTTCGCTGCGGCGCGGCCCCGGGAGGGGCGCCCGGCCCGGCCGGTGCGCCGCCGGTTCTCAGGTGATCAGCTCCGGGAGCGGACCGCCACCCTCGCCGCCCGGCTCCCCCGTTTCGGGCGGCCGGTCGACCACGGGCAGGCTGACGACCATGGTGAGGCCGCCGCCCGGGGTGTCCTCGGCGGTGACGGTACCGTCCATCGCCTCGACGAAACCGCGCGCCACCGCGAGTCCGAGGCCCACCCCGGCACCGCGCGGCGCGTCCCCGTACCGCTGGAACGGCGCGAAGATCTTCTCCTTCGCCTCTTCCGGCACCCCCGGGCCGCGGTCCACGATCCGCAGCTCGACCCGGGCCGGCCGCCCCGGCTGCCGCAGCTCGTCGGCCTTGACCAGCACCTTGACTCCGTCCGGGCTGTACTTGACGGCGTTCTCCACCAGGTTGGCCAGCGAGCGCTCCAGCAACCCGCCGTCGGCCCGGACCATCGGCAGCGTCTCCGGCACCTCCAGCCGGACGGACTCCAGCGGCACCCCGCCGAGCGCGAACGGCACCACCTCGTCCAGGTCGGTCTCCTGGATCAGCGGAGTGACGGTACCGGTCTGCAGGCGGCTCATGTCGAGCAGGTTGTTGATCAGGTGGTCCAGCCGGTCCGCCCCGGCCTCGATGCCGGCCAGCAGCTCGGCCTCGTCCTCCGGGTCCCAGTCGACGTCGGCCGAACGCAGCGAGCTCACCGAGGCCTTGATGCCCGCCAGCGGGGTGCGCAGGTCGTGCGAGACCGCCGCCAGCAGAGCCGTCCGGATCCGGTTGCCCTCGGCCTCCCGGCGGGCCTCGGCGGCCTCCCGGGCCAGCCGACGGCGCTCCAGCACCACGGCGGCCTGCGCGGCGAACGCCCCGAGCAGGCGCCGGTCCGCCCCAGGCAGCACCCGGCCGCGCAGCACCAGTGCCAGGCTGTCGCCGACCGGGACGTCCACGTCGGCCTCCTCCGGCCGCTCCGGCGGGCGCGGGCCGGCGGTGGCCACCGGCACCCAGGGCGCGAGCGGATCGGGCCGCTCCAGCAGCGCGGCGCTCTCCTGCCCGAAGGTCTCCCGCACCTGCTCCATCAGCGCGGTGAGCACCCCGTCGCCGTTGGGCGCGCCGCGCAGCACCGTGCCGGCCAGCGCGCTGAGCGTCTGCGCCTCGGTCTGGCTGCGGGCCGCCTGCTGGGTGCGCCGGGCCGCGAGGTCCACCACCGACGCCACCGAGATGCCGACGATGGTGAATATCGCCACCGCCATGATGTTCTGCGGCTCGTTGATGGTGAAGGTGTGCAGCGGCGGGGTGAAGTAGTAGTTCAGCACCGAGGAGGCGACCAGCGCCGAGCCGATGGCCGGCAGCAGCCCGCCCACCAGCGCCGCGCACACCGTCAGCGACAGGAACAGCAGCATGTCGGTGGAGAGCCCCAGCCCGCCGATCGCGGTCAGCACGATCGCCAGCACCGGGGGGCCGACCAGCCCGATCAGCCAGCCGCCGACCGTCCGGGTGCGGCCCAGGTCGGTGATCCGGCGGACCGGTATCTTGCCTCGCCGCCCGTGCCCGGCGTGCTCGTGGGTGACCATGTGGACATCGATGTCCCCGGCCTCCCGGGTCACCGTGGTGCCGACGCCCGGCCCGTACAGGTACTGCCAGGCGGGCCGCCGGCTGGTGCCCAGCACGATCTGGGTGGCGTTCACGCCCCGGGCAAAGTCCAGCAGCCCGCCGGCCGGGTCGTCGCCGAGGACCGCGTGGAAGGAACCGCCGAGGCTCTCCACCAGCACGCGCTGCTCGATCAGCGTCTGCGGCGAGCCGGAGCCCACCAGCCCGTCCGAGCGGGAGATGTGCACGGCGAGCAGCTCACCGCCGGAGACCCGGGCGGCGATCCGGGCCGCCCGGCGGATCAGCGTCGCCCCCTCGGGCCCGCCGGTCAGGCCGACCACGATCCGCTCCCGGGCCTGCCAGGTGCCTTCGATGCCCTGCTCGGCCCGGTACTTCTGGAGGTACTCGTCCACCCGGTCCGCGGTCCACAGCAGCGCCAGCTCGCGCAGCGCGGTCAGGTTGCCCGGGCGGAAGTAGTTCGCGAGCGCGGCGTCGATCTTCTCCGGCGCGTACACGTTGCCGTGCGCCAGCCGCCGCCGCAGCGCCTGCGGGGACATGTCCACCAGCTCGATCTGATCCGCCCGCCGGACCACCTCGTCCGGCACGGCCTCGCGCTGGCGCACCCCGGTGATGCCCTCGACCGCGTCGCCGAGCGACTCCAGGTGCTGGACGTTGACGGTGGAGATCACGTCGATCCCGGCCGCCAGCAGCTCCTCGACGTCCTGCCAGCGCTTCTCGTTGCGGCAGCCGGGGACGTTGGTGTGGGCCAGCTCGTCCACCAGGGCCACCTGCGGGCGGCGGGCGAGGACGGCGTCCAGGTCCATCTCGGAGAAACGGGCACCGCGGTGCATCACCTGCTGGCGCAGCACCACCTCCAGCCCGGCGACCATGTCCGCGGTCCGCCGGCGGCCGTGGTCCTCCACGAACGCGACCACGACGTCCGTGCCACGCTCCTGGCGCCGGTGCGCCTCGGCGAGCATGGCGTACGTCTTGCCGACCCCGGGGGCTGCCCCGAGGTAGATGCGCAGCCTGCCTCGTCCCATGAGCACCATTCTTGATCCGACCCGGCCCGGAGGACACCCCCGGACACCTGTTCCCCTTGCCTTCGAGACTACGGTGTGCGACGCGATTTTCCGCTGATCAGTGCGCTGATCAGGCGGTTTTAGCGGCATATTGACGGTGGACCAGCCACTCGGCGGGGGTCATCCGGGAGGGTTCGGAGGCACCGGAGCCGGCCCGTCGGGCCCGTCCGGCCATCCAGCCCATCCGGACCGGAAATGCGAAAAGCCCCTGATCCGAGTGGATCAGGGGCTTTTCTGAAGAATTGTTCGGCGGCGTCCTACTCTCCCACAGGGTCCCCCCTGCAGTACCATCGGCGCTGTAAGGCTTAGCTTCCGGGTTCGGAATGT
>NZ_JBHVSD010000028.1:0-126580 GCF_042885395.1 Kitasatospora sp. NPDC058063 | reverse complement strand
TACGTCCCCACCAACGCCCGATGCGGCGCCACCACACCCTTCGGCCGACCCGTCGAACCCGACGTGAACATCACACACGCCACATCATCCGGACCCACCACCACCGACGGCGCCACATCACCGGCCGACGGCGCAGGCTCCCACTCCTCGTCGACCCACACCACACGCTCGGCGAGCCCCTCGACGGACTCCCGCAGTCCTGAACTCGACACGACCAGACCCACACCCGCCTCGGCCACCACCACCGCCGAACGCTCCCGAGGAAACTCAGGATCCAGCAGCGTGTAACCACCACCCGCCTTCAACACACCCAACAACGCCACCACCAGATCCGCCCCACGCTCGAGGCAGACCCCCACCAACCCACCCCGCACCAGACCGGACTCCACCAACCGCGAAGCCATCCGATCCGACAGAACATCCAACTCCCCGTACGACAAACGGCGATCACCATCCACCACCGCCACCGCACCCGGAGCCCGCACCACCTGCTCCGCGAACAACCCCGACACCGTCCCCGCCGGAACCGCCCCCGAACCACCACCCCACCCCGACACGATCAGCTCACGCTCACCGCCCACCAACACATCCACCGACCCGACCGACCGCTCCGGATCCGCAACCATCGCGGCCAGCACCAGGCGCAGGCGCTCGGCCAGCGCGGCGACGGTTCCGTGGTCGAAGAGCTGGGCGGCGTAGAGGAGTTCGGCCCGTATGCCGGCGGGGTTGTTGGCGGCGTCGCGGCCCTCGGAGAAGATCAGGTTGAGGTCGAACCTGGCAGGGGCGTCGGCGAAGGCCTCCGCTTCCAGCGTGACGCCCGGGAGCTGAAGCACCCCCTCGCTGTTGTTCTGCAGAACCAGCATCACCTGGAACAGTGGATGCACGGAGGCCGAGCGGACCGGGTTCAGCTCCTCCACCAGCCGCTCGAACGGCACGTCCTGGTTGGTGAACGCCGCCAGATCCGTGTCACGGACCCGGCTCAGCAGCTCACCGAAGGTCGGCTCACCCGACACATCCGTCCGCAGCACCAGCGTGTTCACGAAGAACCCGACCAGCTCGTCCAAGGCCTGGTCCGAACGCCCCGCCACCACCGTCCCGATCGGAACATCCGTCCCCGCACCCAACCGCGACAACAACGCCGCCAGCGCCGCGTGCAGCACCATGAACAGCGTCACACCGTGCCGACGTGCCAACCCCTCCAGCTCGGCGTGCAGTTCGGCATCCAGCCCGAACTCCACCCGACCACCCGCGCGCGAAACCACCCCCGTCCGAGGCCGGTCCAACGGCAGCGCCACCTCCTGCGGCGAATCCCGCAGCGCCTCCGACCAGTACGCCAACTGCTGGTCCACGACCCCGCCCAGCAGCTCCTGCTGCCACAGCGAGTAATCCGCGTACTGAACGGCCAACGGCTCCCACTCCGGCGCCAGACCCGCCAACCGCGCCCGATAGGCCGACGCCACCCCCTCCCACAACGGCCTCATCGACCAACCGTCACTCGCGATGTGGTGCAAGGTCACCACCAGCACCGATTCGCCCTCACCCTCACCCTCACCCTCACCCTCACCGAGCGTGAACAGCGCGACCCGCAAAGGAAGTTCGGTCGAGAGGTCGAAGGCGGCGAACGCCTCGGCCGAGATCCGTTCCGCCACCTCCTCCGCCGTGCTCGGCTCGACCCGGAACGGCACCTCGACGTCGCCGGCGGGCAGCACCAGCTGGCGCGGCTGACCGTCGACCGCCGGGTAGACCGTACGCAGGACCTCGTGCCGGCCGACGACGTCACCGATCGCCGCACGCAGAGCCTCCACGTCCACCGTGCCGTGCAGACGGAACGCGAACGGACTGTTGTAGGCCGCCGACGCCCCCTCCAACTGGTCGAGGAACCACAACCGCTGCTGCGCGAACGACAGCGGCAGCACCTCCGGCCGCGGGCCCGCGACCAGCGCCGGACGCGCCGGGCGGCCGTCCTTCAGCTTCTCCGCCACCTTGGCGACGGTCGGGTTCCGGAACAGTTCACGGATGCCGAGCTCCGCGCCGAGCGTGCCGCGGATGCGACTGATCAGCCGGGTCGCGAGTACGGAGTGACCGCCCAGCGCGAAGAAGTTGTCGTCGATCCCCACCGACGGCACATCGAGGACCTCAGCGAAAAGGCCGCACAGGATCTCCTCCTGCACCGATCCGGGACCGCGGCCGTCCTCGGCCATGACCTTCTGCCCGACCGTCGGTTCCTTCTGCTGAGCCATGACATCTCCCTCTGGTGCCTATCCGGCGGTGATCGATGTGCGTGACCGGACGCCCCGGCCGGGTGCTTCGTCACCTGGCCGGGGCCGTACGCGGGTGTGCGAAAGGAATGGGAAAAAGGGAATCGGGTCCGCGGGTCAGCCGACCGCGGTCGGGCGCGGCGCCAGGTCGGTCCAGTTCTGCTCGATGTACTCCAGGCAGGCCTGGCGGTCGTTCTCGCCGAAGGCCGTGGCCCAGCCGGCCGGGACCTCGATCGCGTTCGGCCACAGGGAGTGCTGGTTCTGGTCGTTGACCAGGACCACGTAGCGGCCGTCGGCGTCCTCGAACGGATTCGTCACAGCGGTGCTCCTTCTTCGCGGGGTGAATGTTGGTGGTGGGTAAAGGGACCGGGCCACGATGGGGCGGGGTCCGGCGTGCTACGGGTGGAGGTGCGGGCCGGCCGTTCCCGGGAGCCAGACGTCCTCCGGGCCCAGCGCGGCGGGCGTGTACTTGCCCAGCGCGCTGATCAGCAGCCGCAGTTCGAAGGCGAGGCAGGAGACCAGCCGGGCGATCCCGTCCTGCGGGTCCTCGTCCGCCGCGAGCAGGGCCGCCCGGCCCAGTCCGACGGCGCGGGCGCCCAGCGCCAGGGCCTTCACGGCCCTGGCGCCCTCCCACATCCGGCCCGAGACCAGCAGGCAGTCGGACGAGGAGGAAGAGGAGGAAGAGGAGGAAGAGGAGGAGCGCGGCTCCAGCCGGCGCAGGCACTCGCCCAGCGGCAGACCCACCTGGTCGAGGAAGCTGCTGGGCGCCCAGCCGCTGCCGCCCTCGGCGCCGTCCACGGTCACCGAGTCCGCGCCGCTCTCCCGGGCCACGGCCGCCGCCTCGCGGATGTCGCGCCCGGGCGGGAGTTTCACCCAGATCCGCGCGCGCGGGTAGTTGTTGCGCATGAACCGGATCTGCTGACGCAGGATCTCCGCGGTGAACGTGCCCGGGCTGCTGGACCGCAGCACCCGGTCGTGTCCGCCGCCGAAGACGTTCTCGTCGGTGCTGTACCGGTCGGCCAGCTGGTCGGCCACGGAGCGTTTCAGCACCGTCATCCCACCGAGGCCGGGCTTGGCGCCCTGTCCCACCTTCAGTTCGAACGCCAGCCGGCCGGACTCCAGCAGGGCCTTCGCGGCCGGGGCGCTGTAGATCTGGTTCCACACCTCGGCGTCGGCGTCCTCGGTGCTCTGCTGGAACGCCAGCCCGCCCATGCCCTCGGGGAGTTCCTGCTCGTAGGCGCGCAGCCGGGCGAGCATGCTGTCGCCGGTGTCGGCGGAGCCGTCGGCGGACCGGTCCTCGGGGCTGCCGGTGGAACCGTCGGCGAAGCCGTTGGTCGGCACCACGTTCTCGCCGATGACCAGCGGGATGCCCAGGCGTCCGGCCTGGCGGCTGGCCGCCAGGCCCAGCCCGGAGGAGGCCACCTGGGTGGAGCCGAAGGCCGAGACGTACACCGGCAGCGACGACCGGAACCCGCCGATGTCGGTGGCGAGTTCGACGTCGCCGTAGAGCGGCTCGCGGGCCAGGTCGGTGAGCTTCTCCAGCCGCTGGGGCATGAAGACCGGCGGGACCAGGCGCATCGCGTCCAGCAGGTCCGTACCGTGGGGTGCCGCCGGCTGCGGGACGCCGCCCGTGCCGCCGGCGCCGAACAGGGTCAGGCCGTAGCCGTCCATCGGCGGGAACGCGCGGGCGGCGCCCTCCCTGGCCCGCGACCGGATCGCGGCCTCCGGGAAGCCCGGGGCGCTGAGCACCCCGCTCACGGCGAGACCACCCCGGGGATCTTCGGGAACGGGGTGGCCTGCCAGACGGCGTCCAGCCCGGCGACGTAGCGGGTGAGCCGCTCGATGCCGATCCCGAAGCCGGCGCTGCCCGGGATCCCGTCGCGGACCATCTTCAGGTACCACTCGTACTTGGCCGGGTTCTCGCCGCTCTCGCGCATCCGGGCGATGATCCGCGCGTAGTCGAACTCCCGCTCGCTGCCGCTGATCAGCTCGCCGAAGCCCTCGGGGGCGATGAGGTCGAAGTTGCGCAGGACCTCCGGGCGCTGCGGGTCCTCGCGGTCGTAGAAGCCGCGCGAGCCCTTGGGGTAGTCGATGATGAAGAACGGCGCGTCCGACTTGTGCGAGAGCAGGCCCTCGCCCTGCCAGTCGATCTCGGCGTCGTGGTTCTGCTCGTGGCCCAGCCGGGCCAGCTCGGCCATCGCGTCGCCGTGGCTGATCCGCTCGAACGGGGCGTCGCGGGTGAGCAGCGGGGTGAAGGCGTCCGCGTCGCGGCCCAGGACGTCCAGTTCGGCGCCCATCGTCCGCACCACGCGCTCGATCGCCGCGGTCACGATGGACTGCGCCACGCCCATCGCGTCCTCCTGCGTGGCGCCGGCGATCTCCACGTCGAACTGGTGGAACTCCGCCAGGTGGCGGCCGATGTTCGCGGTCTCCAGCGGTTCGAGCCGGACGTTCGGCGCGACGTAGAACACCTTGTCGAAGGCGAGCAGCGACGCCTGCTTGTAGAGGATCGCGCTGGTCATCAGCTTGTAGCGGTGGCCGTAGAAGTCGACGTCCACCTGCTTGGCACCACGGCCGCCCGGGTCCGTCACCGGTCCGATGATCGGCGGCAGCAGCTCCACGAACCCCTCGCCGAGGAGCAGTTCGCGGCCCGCCTGGACGATCTGGTTCTGGATCCGCAGCACGGACTGCGTCACGGGGTTCTTGAGGTGGTCCGGCAGTGCACCGGGCCGTGCAGACTCGAACTCGCTGGTCAAGGGGTCTCTTCCTTCGGTTCTCTGGTCCTGCGGTTCTGGCAGGGGGTTCAGCTGGGGATCCCGGGCAGCCGGTCCAGCGTGGTGGCGGCGCGCTCGTCGAACGACCGCGCGACGTGGGACAGGGCCCGGAGCAGGTCCGCCGCGCTCATCGAGCGGTTGCCGGTGGACCGCCCGTTCGGCCGTACGGGCAGGGAGCCGGTGTGCGACCAGCGCAGCCGCCCGTCGGAGTCGATGTAGCTCCTGGCCCGCCCGGCGTTGTCCGGGTGCAGGCAGTACGGGACGTCCAGCAGCCCGCGGTTGAACGCCTCGACCAGGGCGGCGCCCACGTCCGTGTTGAGGCCGAGGACGGTGTCCACGAGCGCGGTCGCCTCCGCCAGGACCTCGCTGTCCGCGCCGGTGTCCGGCGGCGCCGATCCGCCCGCGTTCTGGGCGGCCAGCGCCGCGATCTCCAGCGCCTCGACGTTCTCCCGGACGGTCGGGATCCGGTGCGCCTCGGCCGCCGTCTTGACGATGAGCCGTTCCGATCCGGTGCGGACGGCCAGCTCGGCGGCCTGCTCCAGCAGCAGCAGGGCGCCCGAGCGGGTGCTGGGGTAGACCCCCATGTAGTTGTAGATCACGATGTGCCAGTCGACGTCCGGCAGCAGCGCACCGGCGAGCCGGCGCAGGGCCAGCACCGCCTCCCGGTCCTGCTCGGCGTTGGTCTGCTGGGCGTAGCTCAGCGAGATGCTGCGCAGGCCGTGCCGGTGGAAGAACACGCCTTCCAGGAGGCTGATCGCCACCAGCAGGCTGGGCGGGCACAGCTGGCCGAGCATGCAGCCGCCGAAGGTCTCGACGTGCGGTTCGATGCCGTGGTCACGGGCCCTGACCATCAGCTCGCAGGACTGTTCCCAGTTCCGCACCGCCTGGCGCAGCGGGAGGCGCCCGTACGGCAGGCAGTAGGAGACCGGGCCGCCTTCGGTGGTGTCGAGCCCCGCTTCCAGCGAGGCCGCGATGATGCCGTAGGGGCTCGCCGACCCGTGCCGCACCTGGACCGGGAAGTCGCGCTCGCGCACGCCGTCCAGCACCCCCCGGTTGGTGTCCGGGGGGTGGGTCCTGATCGGGTAGCCGTTGAGGTCGCCGCCCTCGTCGACGGCCCGCCGGGCGTCGGCGAGCTTGCCGAGCCGGGTGTAGCTGTCCAGGGTGATCGTGCCGACCGTGGTGGCGTTGGCCCCCTTGACGGCGATCAGCCCGTCCCGCATGGCCCGCGGGTCGCCGAAGCCCATGCGGGGCTGCACCACCAGGTTGCCCTGTTCGTGCGACCGTCCGACGAAGTCCGCGAACGCGTTGACCGGCCCGTCGTTCATGGGGTCGGGGCGGCGCGGAGCTCCTCCAGGACGCGGCCGGCCCGCCTCGCCTTCTCGGCGCTGAGGGCGGCGACGTACCTCTCGAACTCCGGTAGTCCGGACGACTCGTGGAAGACCGCGGAGAATCCCGCGGACAGCAGGCGGCGCGTCATCCCGCCGCCGGCGGCCCCGTCCGCACCGGCCCGCAGCTGCTTGCCGGTGCCGAGCTTCCCGCCGATGACGATCGGTGTGTCGGCGAGCTCCGGGTCGGCGCGCAGCGCCGCGACGGCGGACAGTCCGTCGCTCTCGCCGTGGCCGTTGACGCTGCTGAGCACGATGAGGTCGGGGGCGCCGCGCCGGCACTCCGCCGCCAGTTCCCCGCCCGGCAGGCACGGGCCGAGGTTCTGCACCCGGTGTCCCCAGTCCTCCAGTTGGAGCTGGAGGAAGACCAGGTTCCAGGTGTGCGAGTCCGACTCGGTGCCGCTGACGATCACGTCCAGCGTGGCGTCCGTTCTCATCGTCGGCTCCTCTCGCGGGGATCGAGGGCGGCGATCCTGGAGGGCAGGGTCCGCCAGACCTCCGGGGTGTAGAAGTGGCCGCCGGGGAGGACGTCGTGGCGGTACTCGCCCAGCGCCAGCGTGCGCCACTGCTCGCCCGCGTTCGCCTCGATGACGTCGTCGTCGGCGCCCGACAGCATCTGAACCGGCATGCTGACGGTGGCGCCCTCGGTGTACCGGAAGGTGTCCCGGACCCGGATGTCGGCGCGCATCAGCTCGACGCTCATCTCCTGGAGTTCGGGGTCCTCCAGGACGTGTGCCGGCATCAGGCCGTGGGTCTTCATCCAGAGCAGCAGACCGTCGTCGTCGTCCTGCTGGGACGGGAACATGTCCCGGGGCGTGAGCCCGCGGGCCGGCGCGTTGGCCGAGGAGACGACCAGGTTCCGCGGCAGCGGCCCGCCGTCGCTCTCGATCCGCGCGGCGACGTCGAACGCCATCCAGCCGCCCATGCTGTGCCCGAAGAGCACGTAGGGGCCGTCGACGGCGGACAGCACCGCCGCGGTGGCGTCCTGGGCCAGTTCCTCCCAGTCGGTGGCGAAGTCCTCCAGGAACCTGCCCTCCCGGCCCGGGTAGCAGATCGCCGACAGGGCGATGTCGTCCGGCACGGCGTCGCCCCACAGGTGGTAGGAGGCCGTGCCGCCCCCGCAGAAGCCCAGGCAGATCAGCGTCAGGGCGGCGTCCTTGGGGCGCCGGATGCTGATGACGGTGGTGTCCTGTGCGGTGTTCACTTGCCCTCCGTCCGACGGGACGCCACGAACTCCGCCAGCGACCGCAGTTCGGGGTGCCGGTAGACCTCCTTCGTGGACACGGTGATGCCGAACTGCTTCTTCAGCCGGCCGATGACGCGCAGCGCGATGAGCGAATGGCCGCCCAGCGAGAAGAAGTTGTCGGTGGGGCTGATCCGCTGGCGGCCGAGCACCTCGGCCCACACGCCGGCGATCAGGGTCTCGAACTCGCCCTGCGGCTCGTCCCCCGGCTCCTGTTCGCCGTCGGCCCACAGGGCCTCGTCCACGGCGGGCAGGGCCCGGTGGTCCACCTTGCCGTTCACGCTCAGCGGCATGGCGTCGAGCGTGACGAACGCCGAGGGGACCATGAACGACGGCAGCACGCCGCCGAGGTGCTCCTGGAGTTCCCGGGCGCGCGGGGCGCTCCCGTCCTCCGGGACGACGTAGCCGACCAGTTGGTCGCCGGCGGTCTCGGTGGTGTGCAGGACGACGGCGGCGGTCCTGACCTCCGGGTGCGCGGCGAGCGCCGCCTCGATCTCGCCGAGTTCCACCCGGTAGCCGCGGATCTTGATCTGCCGGTCGACCCGGCCCAGGTAGTCGATGGTGCCGTCGGGGCGCAGCCGCACCCGGTCGCCCGTGCGGTACATCCGGCGGCCGGTACCGGCCGGGTCGGCGACGAAGCGCTGAGCGGTCAGCGCGGGCCGGCCGACGTAGCCGATGGTCACGGAGGGCCCGGCCAGGTAGAGCTCGCCCGGCTCGCCGGCGGCCGCGGGGCGCAGCCCTTCGTCGAGCACGTGGGCGGTGAACCCGGGCAGCGCACGGCCGATGTGCGGGCCCGCGCCGGTGATCCAGGCCGCGGTGGCGTCCACCGTGCACTCGGTGGGGCCGTACAGGTTGATCGCCTCGACCGTCCCGGCGTCGCGGGCTTCGCCCAGCTCGCGCCAGACCTCCGCCGGTACCGGCTCGCCGCCCATGAACAGCCGCAGCACGCGGCCGTCGGCGGTGGGGGCGAGGAGGGCCTCGCGCAGCACCTCCCAGTGCGAGGGCGTCAGGTCCAGGTCGTCGACGGCGTGCTCGTCCAGCAGGGCGCGCAGCACGGCCGGGTCGGTGCGCTCGTTCTCGCCGATCACCACGATGCTGTCGCCCCGGCAGATCCGGGCCCACTGCTGGACGGAGGCGTCGAAGGAGATGCTCGCGTTCCAGGCCACCGTGCGCGGCCGGTCGGCGTAGAAGCCCGCCTCTTCGAGGTCGGCGGCGAGCGCGGCCACGCCGCCCCGGGTGGCCTCCACGCCCTTCGGCGTTCCGGTCGAGCCGGAGGTGTAGATCACGTACGCCGGGTCCGCCGGGGAGGTCTCCGCCGCCGGCGTTTCCGGAGCCGCGGTCGGCGCGGCGAGGGCGTCGGCGAGGGTGATGACGTCGACGCCGGTGGGCCACGTCGGCCCGTTGCCGGGCTCCGCCAGGACGGTCCGCAGGTCGGCGCCGGCCACCATGTGGGCGAGGCGGTCCTGCGGGTAGGCGGGGTCCAGCGGCACGTAGGCGGCGCCGACGTGCCACACGGCGAGCAGGGCGACGACGAGGTCCGCGCCGCGGTGCATGCTGACGCCCACCCGGGCGCCGCGTCCGAGGCCGCGCTCGGCCAGCTGTGCGGCCAACCGGCGTACGTCGTGGTCGAGTTCGGCGAAGGTCAGGGTGCGGTCGGTCCCGCGTACGGCCAGCCGGTCCGGGGTGGACGCGACGGCCTGCCGGAACCGGACGATCGGGTCGACCGTCACGGTCGGGGCCGCCGGGGCCAGGGGCTCCTCGGTGATGCTCACGCGGCACCGCCGTTGCCCGCCGCGGCCGGCACGGTGGGCCGGCACTCGTCGAGGTCGACCGGGTTGCCCATGGCGACGACGATCTTGCGGTCGCCCCGGAACGGGTCGCGGCCGTGGGCCGTGAGCACGTTGTCGACGAGCATGACGTCGCCGGGCTGCCAGGTCTGACGCACCGTCGCCTCGGCGTAGGCGGTGTTGATGATGTCGAGCTCGTCCCGGGTCAGGGGCTTCCCGTCGGCCACTCCGGTTTCGAACGGCAGGCCGTCCGCGCCGAATTCGTCCACGAGCGTCTCGCGGAGTTCCTCGTCCAGTGACCAGGAATTCCAGAAGGCCATGTGATTGAACCAGACCTCCTCGTCGGTCGCCGGGTGCCGGATGATTCCGGGCCGCCGCTGCGCGGTCCGCAGATTCCCCTCGTCGTCCCAGTGGCAGGAGATCAGGTTCTCCGAGCAGTACTGCTCGACGTCCTCCCGGCGCTCGGTCGCGAATGCCTTCTCCCAGCTCACGGAGATGTGCTCGGAGTAACTCCGGTGCAGGGTCCAGCCGTTGGCGCGGATCCGCTCGACGAGCGGGGCGGGCAGTTTCCGCAGCACCTCCCGGCAGTCCGCCACCGGCGTCGCCCCGCCCTCCTCCGGGGCGATCAGGCAGGCGAACATCAGGAGCCCGGGGAACGTGAGGGTGTAGCTGTTCTCGTTGTGCATCCGGATCGACTGGGCCGGCGGCAGATCGGTGGACGAGTAAACGTCGTTGCCGAAGCTGCTGCGCGGCGTCGCCTTCTCCCGGTAGGGCGTGCGCTGCGGGACGAGGACGTCCCGCACGAGCGCGAAGTCCTCGACGGAGGCGACCGGAAGCCCGCGCAGGTACAGCGCGCCGTACCTTTGAAGCGCGGTACGGATGTCGGGCAGGAGCGCGTTCAGCCACGCGCAGGCCTCGTCGGCGCCTTCGAATCGAGGGACGACGAGGGTGGCCGGCTTGCCCTTCTCAAGGGTCCAGTCCAGCTCTTGTGGCGCAGTTCTTGCAGAAGACATGACTCGATGCACCTTCCTCATGACGGAGCGCGACGGCATGGTGCCGCGGTCGCCCCAGGGCAGTTGGATCGCGATCAGAACCTCTGAACCGAGAACACGGTCATCGACCCCATGGGGTCGTCGTGCCGGGTGGCCGGGAAATGCGTGCGGCCCGAATCCGGGGCCGGCCACTGAAGGGTTCGACAGGGCGGCGGCTTCCGCTGTCGGCGGCGAATGGGCAGCACAAGGGCCCGGCTTTCCGACGCCTGTTCACGTCGACGAGCCGCTATCGCCGGGCCGTCACACCATCGGCCGCACCTGCGGGCCACCGGTACCGCGCCCCCGACCGGAGAACGGCGGGATGCCGTCCGGCACTCCCGCACACCGATCCATCCCCCCCTCCCGAGTGCTCACCTTCGGGTACGCGGAATTCGCGTCCCCGGCGTCGTTCCCCCGAGTTCGCCGAGGCGGGTGTACTGATACCCATCGCCTCCGCTTGACCGTGCGCGGCCAATCAGATCACATCAACGCGCCGTCATGGAAGAAGTTGTGGAGGCAAGTTCGCAGCTTTCATACGGCATTCACGTCACCGACGGTGACGAATCCGCCACCGTTTCAGCTGATTCCGGTGCTGGGGGCGGCCGCTGCCTGTACGGCAACACCGGCAACACCGGCACCGGACACCGGACGGACGGCCTCCGGGCGGGCGTGCTCAGGCCCGGCCGAGGACGCGGTCGACGGTGATCTCGATGACCACCCGGTCCGGGTTGACCCGCGGCTCCCGGTAGCGCTCGGCGTAGCGGCGCTCCGCCTCGGCGACCTGCTCGGGCTCGTCGCGGACCACCGCCACCCCCTCCAGGGTCGACCAACGGGCCCGGTCCACCTGGCAGACCGCGACCCGCTGGCCCCCGGGCCCGGCCTCGGCGACGTTGCGGGCCTTGCGGCTGGTGCGGCTGGTGATCACCCGGGCGGTGCCCGTCTCCGGCTGGTACGTCACACCCACCGGCACCACGTGCGGCGTACCGTCCGGGCGGGTGGTGGTCAGCGTGGAGATGTGCCGCTCCCGCCAGAAGGCGAGGAAGGAGTCGTCGAGGTCGCGCGGGTCATGGGCCATGATCGCGATGGTACGGCCCCCGGGGAACGGTCGTTCCCCGGGGGCCGTACGGGCGGGGCGTCAGTGCCCGCGCGCGATCCACTCCGGCAGGGCCGGGGCCTCGGCGCCGATGGTGGTCGGGTCGCCGTGACCGGTGCGCACCACGGTCTCGGCCGGGAGCGTCAGCAGCCGCTCGCGGATCGAGTCGATGATCGTCGGGAAGTGCGAGAACGACCGGCCGGTGGCCCCCGGGCCCCCGTGGAACAGGGTGTCGCCGGTGAAGACGGTGCCCAGCCCGGGCGCGTACAGGCAGACCGCGCCCGGCGCGTGCCCCGGGGTGTGCAGCACGGTCAGCTCGGTGCCGGCCACCTCGATCCGCTGCCCGTCGGCCAGTTCGCCGTCCGGCAGCCGCTCGGGGTGGGTGAGCTTCCACAGCGGGAGGTCGTCCGGGTGCAGCAGGATCGGCGCACCGGTGCGGTCGGCGAGCGCCGGGGCCGCGTCGATGTGGTCGTTGTGCGCGTGGGTGGAGACGATCGCCAGCAGCCGGCGCCCGCCGAGCGCGGCCTCGATGGCCTCGGCGTCGTGCGCGGCGTCGATCACCACCGCCTCCTCGTCGTTCCCGACGATCCAGACGTTGTTCTCCACCTCCCAGCTGCCGCCGTCGAGCTCGAAGGTCCCGGCGGTCACCAGCCGGTCGACGCGGGCCGAGGTCACAGGACCACCACCGAACGCAGGACGTCGCCCTGGTGCATGCGCTCGAAGGCCTGCTCCACGGCGTCGAGCCCGATGGTCTCGGTGACGAAGGCGCCGAGGTCCAGGCGGCCCTGGAGGTAGAGGTCGATCAGCATCGGGAAGTCCCGCGAGGGCAGGCAGTCGCCGTACCAGGAGGACTTCAGCGCGCCGCCGCGGCCGAAGACGTCGAGCAGCGGGAGCTCCAGCGTCATCTCCGGGGTCGGCACGCCGACCAGGACGACGGTGCCGGCCAGGTCCCGGGCGTAGAAGGCCTGCTTGTAGGTCTCCGGCCGGCCGACCGCCTCGACCACCACGTCCGCGCCGTTGCCGCCGGTCAGTTCGCGGATCGCCTCGACCGGGTCGGTGGTGCGGGAGTTGACGGTGTGGGTGGCGCCCAGCCCGCGGGCGGTCTCCAGCTTGCGGTCGTCGATGTCCACCGCGATGATCTTCGCCGCGCCCGCCAGCCGGGAGCCCATCACGGCCGCGCCGCCGACGCCGCCGCAGCCGATCACCGCGACCGAGTCGCCCCGGCCCACGTTGCCGGTGTTGATCGCGGCGCCGAGGCCCGCCATCACACCGCAGCCCAGCAGGCCCGCGACGGCCGGGTCGGCCGCCGGGTCCACCTTGGTGCACTGGCCGGCCGCGACCAGGGTCTTCTCGGCGAACGCGCCGATGCCCAGGGCCGGGGACAGCTCGGTGCCGTCCAGCAGCGTCATCCGCTGCTTCGCGTTGTGGGTGTTGAAGCAGTACTGCGAGCGGCCCCGCTTGCACGCGCGGCACTGGCCGCACACCGCACGCCAGTTGAGGACCACGAAGTCACCGGGCTCGACCTCGGTGACGCCCTCGCCGACCGACTCCACGATGCCCGCGGCCTCGTGGCCGAGCAGGAACGGGAACTCGTCGTTGATGCCGCCCTCCCGGTAGTGGAGGTCGGTGTGGCAGACGCCGCACGCCTGGATCCGGACCACCGCCTCGCCCGGGCCAGGGTCCGGCACCACGATCGTGGTCACCTCCACGGGCGCGCCCTTGGCGCGCGCGATGACTGCCTTGACCTGCTGGGGCATCCGATTCCACCTCCGTCTGCCGGTGCGGCTCTGCACCGGCGTGACCTGCGACAACACGACTGCAAGACGAACTGCCCACGAAGCGTATCGCCCGCCCGGCCGGTCCCCGGCGGAGCGTCCCGGGCGATCCGGTGTGACGTGGTGTGATACGGCTCACCGGACCCGCCGACGGCGTGTCCGACACCGCCGCGCCGGCTCACGGGCCCTCCCCGCGGCATGTGCCGCCCGGGTATCCGCCGAGCGCCCGGGGACCGCCCGGCGCGGCCCTGCCGACGGGGGCGCACGGGCGTCGCCGAGCGCCCGTCAGCACGCCCCGAAGTGCCCGGAAAGCACCCGCGTTGGCTGGAAGTGCCGCAGACGGGCGCCCCGCCACCCACGTACGGTCGTAGCTGAGACGGTCCACGCGACCACGCTCAGCACACCCGCCCCACCCGTCGGCGCGCGACCGCGCACCGACCGCGCCGGGTGCGCACCGACCGTGCACCCGCGCACATTTCGCGCCCCACCCCGTAGGAGCCCGACCGAACCCCGGCCCGTGTCGAGCCGCCAGCCGGCCGCATCACCCGTCCCCCGCACGATCCCCGGATTCACCCCCCGTCGGGTCGCGTCCCGCGGCCCACCGCCCTGGAGTCTGGAGTACGGATGTCCACCGAGAACAGTGCGACCAGCGCCGGCACCGCCCCGCTCCCCCCGCTGCACTGCATGCGCCGGCTCGAACCCGGCCCGCCCCGCCTCGCCGCGCTGCCCACCGGCACGCCGGTCTGGCTGGTCAGCCGGCACGCCGACGTGCGCCAGGTGCTGACCGACCCGCGACTGGGCCGCGCCCCGCTCTACGCGCCGGACGCCCCGCCGATCACGGTCACGCCCAACATCCTCGACGACCCGCAGAGCATGCTGAACATCGACGGCACCGAGCACCAGCGGCTGCGCCGCACCGTGCAGCGGGCCTTCACCCCGCGCGCGATCGAACGCTGGCGGCCCTGGGTGGCCTCGGTGGTCGAGTCGCTGATCGACGAGCTGATCGACCACGGCTCCCCCGCCGACATCATCGCCGGCTACTCCCGCCCGCTGCCCGTCGCCGTGATCAGCCGGCTGATGGGCCTGGACAACCTGGACAGCAAGCGGCTCGCGCACTGGAGCGACCACGCGCTCTCCACCACCGCCCACAGCGCCGAGGCGATCGTGACCGCGATGACCGAGTTCGCCGCCTTCGGCGCCGAGGTGATCGCCGAACGCCGGGCCGCCCCCGGCGAGGACCTGGTCAGCGGGCTGCTCGCGGCCGCCGCCGAGGACGGCTCGATCACCGAGGGCCAGCTGGTCGTCCTGGTCATCGGCCTGGTCGTGGCCGGCCACGAGACCACCATGACCAGCCTCGGCAACGCCCTGGTCTACCTGCTCCAGGACGGCCGCGACGCCTGGCAGCGGCTCTCCTCCGACGAGGCCAGCGCCGCCGCCGCGACCGAGCAGCTGCTGCGCGCCGTCCCGCTCGGCGACCGCCAGGAGCACATGCCCGGACTGATGCGCCGCACCGTCGAGGACGTCGAGATCGGCGGCGTGGTCATCCCGGCCGGCAGCGTGGTCGCCGCCGACGCCAACGCCGCCAACCACGACCCGGAGGCCTTCACCGGGGACCTGCGCACCGAGCTGTTCTCCCCGCTGGCCGCCCCCATGCTCACCTTCGGCGCCGGACCGCACCACTGCCTGGGCGCCTGGCTGGCCCGGATGGAGCTGGAACTCGCCCTGCACCGGCTGGCCCGCCGGCTGCCCGCCCTGCGGCTGGCCGATCCGGTCGACCGGATCGACTGGCGGCGCGGCCTGCTCACCCGCAGCCCGAACTCCCTGCGGGTGGAGTGGTGACGGGCCGTGCGGACACCGAGCCGGTGGTCGTCCGGGTCGACCGCGACCGCTGCATCGGCTCCGGGATGTGCGCCCTCAGCGCCCCCGACTCGCTGGTCCTCGGCTCCGACGGGCTGGCCGCACCGCTGGCCGAGTACGCGGACGGCGGCGCGGGGCTGACGGACGGGCTGAGCGAGGCGGTGGACTTCTGCCCGGTCGAGGCGCTCAGCCTCCACTCGGCGCGCGGCGGCTACCGGATCGCCCCCGCCGAGTGAACACGCCGGTGGTGCCCGCCGCGACGACCGCGACGGGCACCACCGGCGGTTCCGAGGGCCCGGGTGCCGGCGTCGGCCGTCGCACCCCGGCCGGCTACCTCCGCCCGGAGACCGGGCCGCAGGCCAGCACGGCGCGCAGCTCGGCGGCCGGGTCGCCCTCGTGGTACGGGCGTTCGCTCGGCTCGATGTGGTCCAGGAACTCCTGGTAGCGCAGCGCGTAGGACAAGTGGTAGAGCGGCTCGGCAAGTTCGAGGGCCCGGCGCGGGTCCGAGCCGGGGACGTGGCGCCGCCAGGCCTCCGCCCAGACCGCGACGTGGTGCCGCCAGGCCTCCGGGCCGAGGTAGGCGCGCGGGCGCAGCCCGTCCAGGGCCGGATGGCCGAGGCAGGAGTCGGCGTAGTCGACGACCACCGTGCTCTCGCCGTCGGAACGCCAGTTGCCGGGGTGGAAGTCGCCGTGCAGCAGGGTCTCCGGCAGGCCGCAGGCGGCGAGTCGGTCCAGCAGCCCGGGCAGGCCGGCGGCGAAGCCGGCCAGGCGGTCCAGCTCCTCGGGCGTCAGGTCGGTCTCCTCCGCGAGCCGGTCCAGCAGGGCCGTCAGCTGGGCCGCCAGGGCCCGCGGGGTGCGGTCGCGCAGGGCGGCCAGGTCGTCCGGACGGCCGGCGAGCGCGGCCTGGGCGGCGACGAGCCGGGGGACGACGTCGGCGACGGTCCCGGCGGAGGGGTTCCAGCAGTCCTCGCCGGGGACGTGGTCGAGCAGCAGCCGCCCGCCGGAGGGGTCGGCGGCGAGGACGGTCGGGACGAGCGTGCGGTCGACGCCGCCGAGCAGCGCGACGACCTCGCCCTCGTGGGCGTTGAACGCCGGCGTCGTGGTCTTCAGCCAGGCGTCCACGCCGGTCGCGGTGGGGAGGCGGAAGAGGCCGGAGAGGTTCCAGGTCCGGATCTGCCGGGCGGGCCCGGCCGGCGGGCGACCGACGGCGGCGAGTTCCGCCTCCGCCCAGCCCAGCGCCGACCGCAGCCCTTCCGGCGTGGCCCAGGCGGCGCGGCGCTCGGCGGGGCCGAGCAGCGCGGCCGTCCCGGCTTCCGGGGGCCGGGAGTCGAGCGCCCTCGGCCGCTCGCTCGCCTCGGCGTGGTAGCGCACCCGCCCGCCGTGGCCCGGCTCCTCGCTCCGCCCGTCGACCAGCCGCGCCACCAGCACCGGCACCCCGGCCGACGCCGCCGCGCGCGCGACCACCTCGTCCACGGAGGACCACCAGCCGAGCTCCACCTCGAAGGGCCCCAGCTGCCCGAAGTACTCGTCGCCGTAGGTGAGATCGACCGTCACGGTCCGGTTGCTCGCTCGCTGCATCGGAGCAGCTTCGCCCACCGGGGCGGGCCCGTGCCAACGGTTTTCCGCCCGCACCGGCCGGAACACCGCCGCCCGGGCCCGTTCGCCTGCCGCCGCCCGTACCTGCTCCCGGTCGGACACGAGGGACTTCGCCCGGCGGCGGCGCTCTCCGCACAGGACAGGGCGGCCCACCCGCCGTTGCGGGGCCAACCTGGGCCGGTGACAAGGCGATCGAGCACGGTGGTGCTGATGTGCGGTCTGCCCGACCGCTGCTTCACCGGCTTCGAGGAGCCCCGGGGCGAGGGCGGGCAGGTCCTGCTCCAGCCCCCGCCGTCCTGAGGCCCGGAATCGCTAGCCGATCGCCACGGCCGTGCCGGAGACCCGCACCCGGGTGTCCTCCGTCCGCAGCTCGACCCGCAGGACGCCCGGGCGGCCCAGGTCCTCGCCCTGGTGGAGCGTCAGCACGGCCGGGGCCGTCACCGCGCCGAGCTCCCGCAGGTACGCGCCGAAGGCGGCAGCGGCGGCGCCGGTGGCCGGGTCCTCGACCACGCCGCCGACCGGGAACGGGGCGCGGACGTGGAAGACCTCGGGGGCCTCCCGCCAGGCGAGCTGCAGGGTGACCAGGTCGCGGGCGCGCATGTACGCGGCGAGGCCGTCGAAGTCGTAGTCGAGCCGGGCCAGCCGCTCGCGGGTGGCGACCGGCAGGACGAGGTGCCGGGCGCCCGCGTAGGCGACGCGGGGCGGCAGGACCGGGTCGAGGTCGTCGGCGGACCAGCCGAGCAGGGCGAGCGCCTGCGCCACGTCGGCCGCCGGCACCTCCTCGACCTTCGGCTCGACACTGGTGAGGGTGGCGCGCAGCAGCCCGTCGGCCCCGCGCTCGACCTCGACCGGGACGTCCCCGGCCGCGGTCGCGAAGACGTACCGTCCGGGGCCGGTGTGCTCGGCGAGGGCGACGGCGGAGCCGACCGTCGCGTGCCCGCAGAACGGCACCTCGGCGAGCGGGCTGAAGTACCGCACCCGGTAGGTGCCTTCGGTCGGGCCGGCGGTCAGGAAGGCGGTCTCGGAGTACCCGACCTCGGCGGCGACGGCGAGCATCCGCTCGTCGGTCAGTCCGGTGGCGTCGAGCACCACGCCGGCCGGGTTGCCGCCCTCGGGGCGGGTGGCGAAGGCGGCGTAGCGGAGGATCTCGGGGGTGGCGTCGTCGATCATGACCGGACGAACGCGCCGGGTGCGCGGACTGTTCCCGCCCACCGCGGCGCTTCCCCGCACGGCAGCACTTCCTCCCGCCTCGGCGCCTCCGCTCACCGCAGCACCGCCTCCAGGAAGTCCGAGCCGAGCCGGGCGCTGCCCGCCAGGTCCAGCTCGTAGAGCATGTACCGCCCGCGCCGCCTGGTGGTGAGCAGCCCGGCCCTGCGCAGGACCGCCAGGTGCCGGGACACCTCGGGCGCGCTGAGCTGCCAGGCCGAGGCCAGTTCGCCGGTGGTGTGCGGGCCGCGGGCCATGGTGCGGGCGAGGCGCAGCCGCACGGGGTGGGCGAGCGCCTCCAGGCGCTGCTGGACGAGGGCGAGCGAGACGGGCTCGGGCAGGCCCGCCTCGGCGACGGGGTACTGGAGGACGGGCCGCCAGCCGCGCGCGTGCACCACCAGGAGGTGCGGGCGCCCGAAAGCGGTGGGGATGAAGGTGACGCCGCCGGCCTCGGTGCCGCTGGTGGTGTTGTCCTGGAGCTTGTCGATGACGATCCGGCGCCGCCCGTCCACGCTCTGGTCGAGGGAGACGGAGGGCGAGACGTCGGCGAGCGCCTCGGCGAGGCCGCGGCGGGCGAGCAGGTCGGCCTTGCGCCGGGCGTCGGCGGCGAGGTCGGGCAGGACGCGCTGCCAGGCGTCGGCGAAGAACGCGGACCGGCAGTCCTCCAGCAACCGCCGCACCAGGCCCCGGACGGCCGGCGGGTCGGCGAGCAGCCGGTCGGCGAAGGCGGCCTGCCGGGGGCCTCGGGCGAGGGCGAGTTCCCGGGCCCGCTCGTTGGCCTCCGGGTCGGTGAGCGGGGAGCCCATCCGCCGGGTGAGCCGGGAGGAGCCGCAGGTGGTGATGAGGGCGGCGGCGACGTAGAGCTCGTCGTCGATCCGGTCGACGGCGTCGAGCTCCTCCGCGAGAGTGGCGCCGGGCAGGCCGGGCACGAGGAAGTCGGCGCGCGAGGAGCGCCAGAGGAAGTCGGCCTCCAGCAGCCGCTCGGACAGCTCGGGCGGGATCACGGTGGCGGTGCAGCCGGCCCAGCCCTGCAGCGCGGGGTGGTGCGCGGGCTCGGCGAGCACGTGCAGCATGGCGTTCAACTCGCCGAGCGGGGAGGGCGTGAAGAGCAGGCGCTCGTCGGGCAGGCCCGTGATGTCGATGGTCAAGCTCACACCGGGGATCCTGCCACCCGCCGTCGACCGGGCTCCCGCGGATTGACGGGAAGCGTCAATCCGCGTGCCCCGCGGTCCGACCCGGGCGGACGGTACCGGCCATGAGCCTGATCCGGGAGAAGTCCGTCCACGACCGCACCGCCGACCGCCGCGGCGGGCCACCCGCTCCGCCGGCCGGCCCGGGCCGCCGGAGCCCGTCCACGCTGCTGGGCCTGCTGACCGCGGCCGGCGGGCCCCGGTACGCCGTCGCGCTGGCGGTGGACGCGGTGGGCGGCGGCCTGCTGCGGCCGTTCCTGCTGCTGTACGGCGTCGGCATGCTGCACCTGGGCGCGGGTGCGGCCGGGCTGGCGCTCTCGGCCGGGATGCTGGCGGGCCTGCTGGTGGTGCCGCTGACCGGCCGGTGGATCGACCGCGGCGCCCGGACGCTGCCCGCCGCCGCCACCCTGCTGCTGCGGGCGGCGGGCGCGCTGACGCTGCTGCTCGCGGACGGCCTGCCGGGGTTCACGGCGGCGGCGGTGCTGTTCGGGGTGGGCAGCCAGTCCTGGCCGACCACCCACGCGGCGGTGGTGAGCACCCTGACCGAGGGCCGGCTGCGGGATGCCGCGCTGGCCGCCGGGCGGTCGCTGCGCAACGCCGGGATGGGTGCGGGCGCGCTGCTGGCCACGCTGGCGGTGAGCGGCGGGGCGGGCGCGATCCGGCTGCTGGCCGGGGTGACGGGCGCGGCCTGCCTGGGCGCGGCCGTCCTGGTGGGCTCGCTGCGGGTGCGGGCTCCGCGCCTGGACCGGCCGGCGGACGCGCCGGAGCGGGCGGAGCCGCTGCGCCGGATCACCCTGCTGGGCGTCGCCAACCTGCCGTACGCGTTCTGCTTCGACGTGCTGGAGGTGGCGCTGCCCGCGCTGCTGGTGCTGCGGCTGCACGCCTCGCCGGCCTGGTCCTCGGGCATCTTCGTCGGCAACACGGTGCTGGTGATCGCCCTGCAGCTGGCGCTGGTGCTGCGGCTGGCGGACCGTCCGCGGCACGTCGTGCTCGCCGCCTCGGGGGCGCTGCTGGCGGTGTCGTACCTGGGCTTCTGGGCGGTCGGTTCGCTGGGCGGCGTGCCGGGCTCGGTGGGCATCGCGGCGGTCTCGGTGCTGTACACGCTGGGCGAGATCCTCTACACCGGCTCGGGCACGGCGCTGGTGGCGTCCGTCGCCCCGCCGCACCTGCTGGGGCGGGCGCTGGCGCGCTGGGAGCTGTCGGCGGGGGTGGGCCGGGCGGCGGCCCCGGCCGTGCTGACGGCGCTGCTGGCGGGCGGTTCCGGGGAGCTGTGGGTGCCGCTGGCCGCGGCCACCGCGCTGGGGGCGCTGGCGGTGCTGCGGCTGGGTCCGGCCCACTGACAGGACGGAGCCCCGGAGGAGGACCGGAGGAGGACCGGAGGAGCGCCGCGCCGACGGGCCGGCGCGCCGGGAACGCCCCGGTGGGATGATCGGCTGCATGGCCCTGACCCCGCACCAGCAGCACCTCCGCGACCGGATCATGGCCGCCGGGGTGACCGCCCCGCCGGAGCCGTGGCGGCCGGTCGGCCGGGGGCTGATCGCGGTCGGCGGGCTGCTCGGCATCGGCTTCGCCGTCCACCCCGAGAGCGGGCACGACCTGGTGCTGACGGTCTCGCACGGCGGCCACGGCCTGTTCGACGCGGTGACCGGCCTCAAGCTGGCCCGCGACCACGAGCCCACCGAGGACCCGGACGGCCTGGACCTCTCCTGCCCCGGCCTCGGCCAGGTCGCGGACGTGCGCATCCCGGTGGCGGGGACGTGGGGCGGCGGGCTGCACACGGCCGCCGAGGGCGGCTGGCACATCGAGGTGGTCGCCCCGGAGTGGCCGCACCACCGGGTGCTGCTCGCCAGCGGCCGGGGGCCGTGGCAGGGCGAGCACGGCGAGAGCTGGTGGCTGGTCCTCGACTCCGACCGGTCCGCCTTCCGCGCGGCCGGCTTCTCCCCGACCGGCCGGACCCTCGCGGTGGCCACCAGCAGCGACCTCGCGCTCTGGAGCCGCCAGTAGGTGTTCCGGCTCCGGATGCGGACGGGCCGCGGACCGCCGATGCTGACGGCGAGGCGTGCCCGGCCAGAGGAAGGACACCGAACGTGAGCGAACGCAGTGAGCGGACCATCGAGCGGTGCGAGGTGGGCGCATGAGTGCACTCGACTTCGAGATCGTCGACACCCCCGACAGCTCGCTCAACAAGACCTCCGTCCTGGTCACCGGCCCGGAGGACGCCCTGCTGGTGGACGCCGGGTTCACCCGTTCGGACGGGCGCCGCCTGGTGGAACGGATCGGGGCGAGCGGCAAGCGGCTGACCACCGTCTTCGTCAGCCACGGCGACCCGGACTTCTACTTCGGCGCCCAGGAGGTCCAGGACGCCTTCCCGCAGGCCCGCTTCCTGGCCACCGCCTCCACCGTCGAGCACATCCAGGAGACGTACGAGGCCAAGCTGCGCACCTGGGCGCACCTGGGCCCGGAGCTGCCCACCCGGCTGGTGCGGCCCGAGGTGCTGCACGGGGACGAGCTGGTCTTCGAGGGCCACCGCTTCGAGCTGCGCGGCGCCGACTTCCACCTGCCGGACCGGCACTACCTCTGGCAGCACCACCACCGCGCCGTGCTGGGCGGGGTGCTGCTCTTCGAGGGCCTGCACGTGTGGACGGCGGACACCCCGACCTCCGCCCAGCGGGCCGCCTGGATCGACCTGCTGGACGGCATCGAGGCGCTCCACCCGACCTGGGTGGCGGCCGGCCACCGGGTCGCCGGCGCGCCCACCGACCTGAACGCCGTCGACCACACCCGGGCCTACCTGCGAGCCTTCGAGACCGAGATCGGCCGGGCCCCGGACGCGGCCACCGCCAAGGAGTCGCTGGAGCGGCGCTTCCCGAAGCTGGGGCTGCGGATCGCGGTGGACATCGGCACCAAGGTCGCCATGGGCGAGATGGCCTGGGGGTGAGCGGACGATGATCGAGATCCCCCGGGACGTCTCCTCCTTCGCCGAGTCGTCCGCCCCCGCCGACGTGGTGCGCCGCCAGTACCTGGCGTCCGCCCGGGGCGACCTGGCCGCGCTGCGCGCCACCCTGGCCGACGACGTGGAGTGGACCGAGATGGCCGGCTTCCCGCTGGCCGGCACCTACCGCACCCCGAAGGGCGTCACCGCCCATGTGATGGAGCGGCTGGCCGCCGAGTGGGACGACTGGACGGCCCACGACGACACCTATGTGGTGGACGGCGAGACCGTGGTGGTGCTGGGCCGCTACACGGCGGTCCACAAGACCACCGGAAAACCGCTCGCCGTCCGGATCGCCCACCGCTTCACCGTGCGCGGCGGCCGGATCGTGCGCTTCGAGCAGTTCACCGACACCGCACTGGTCAGGGAGGCCATGACCGGCTGAGGCCCGACCGGGGTCGCATTCACTCGTACGGGCGAGCGCGGCGCGGCGCGCCAGGCGCGGTCTCGACAGACCACCCGCACGGCGGCAGGCTGACCCCGATCACGGCCGGAGAACGAGGAGTCGAGCATGGCGGGCACGGACACCGGGACCACCGGAGCGGACGGCGGGCGGCAGCGCCCGGTCGTCATCGTCGGGGCGTCCCTGGGCGGCGCGAAGGCGGCCGAGGCGCTGCGCGAGGCCGGGTACCGGGGCGGCATCGTCCTGATCGGCGACGAGCACGAGCGCCCGTACGAGCGGCCGCCGCTGTCCAAGGGCTACCTGCTGGGGAAGACGCCCCGGGAGAAGATCTACGTCCACCCGCCGCAGTGGTACGCGGAGCACGACGTCACGCTGCGCCTGGGCACGGCGGTGGCCTCGATCGACCCGGCCGGGCACACCGTGACGCTCGCCGACGACGGCCGGGTGGAGTACGCCAAGCTGCTGCTGACCACCGGCTCGGTGCCGCGCCGGCTGCCGGTGCCCGGCGCGGACCAGGACGGGGTGCTCTACCTGCGCCGGGTCGAGGACAGCGACCGGATCAAGGCGGCGCTGCGGCCGGGGGCCCGGATCGCGGTGATCGGCGCGGGCTGGATCGGGCTGGAGGTGGCGGCCGCGGCCCGGGAGGCGGGCGCCGAGGTGACGGTGCTGGAGGCGCTCGAACTGCCGCTGCTGCGGGTGCTCGGCCGGGAGGTCGCCCAGGTCTTCGCCGACCTGCACCGGGAGCACGGCGTGGACCTGCGCTTCGGCGTCAAGGTGGCCGAACTGACCGGCGAGGGCGGCACGGTGAACGGCGTGAGGCTCGCGGACGGCACGACGGTGGCCGCCGACGCGGTGGTGGTCGGCATCGGCATCTCGCCCGCCACCGGCCTCGCCGAGGCGGCCGGGCTGGAGATCGACAACGGCGTCAGGACCGACCGGCACCTGCGCACCTCCGACCCGGACGTCTACGCGGCCGGAGACGTCGCCAACGCCTACCACCCGCTGTTCGAGCGGCACATCCGGGTCGAGCACTGGGCCAACGCCCTCAACCAGCCGCAGACGGCCGCCCGCGCCCTGCTCGGGCAGGAGGACGCCGTCTACGACCGCGTTCCCTACTTCTTCACGGACCAGTACGACCTCGGCGCCGAGTACGTCGGCTACGTCGAGCCGGACGGCTACGACCGGGTGGTGTTCCGCGGGGACCCCTCCACCCGCGAGTTCATCGCGTTCTGGCTGTCCGGCGGCCGGGTGCTCGCGGGGATGAACGTCAACGTCTGGGACGTCACCGACCCGATCCGCGAACTGGTGTGCTCGGGGCGGGTGGTGGACACCAAGGCACTGGCCGACCCGAACGTGCCGCTCGGGGACGTGTGAGCGACCGGCCGGCGGTCACCCCACCGGGACGCCGGGGTTGACCAGGCCCCGGCCGCCGGTGACGGTGTTGCCCGCGCCGATCGTGACCTTGCACGTCGCCGCGTCGTAGTCGGTCACGTCGATCGCGTACCGGTCCGGGCCGGTGGCGCCGGTGAGGTCGGAGCGGTTGCCCCGGAAGACGGTGCCGCAGCCCCAGCCCGGCCGGAGGCTGTGGGTCTGGTAGCCGTCGTCGGTGGTGCGCCGGCCGGTGTTGTTCTCGATGACGTAGTCGTTGCCCTTGACGTCGACCCAGGAGTCGTCGGAGTTGCGCCCGGTGAGGCCGTCGCCGTCGAAGGTGTTGCCGGAGACCAGGCCGCCGGTGGTGCCCTCCTTGAGGTCGACGTTCTCGCCGCCGATGTTCGGGCCGAAGGTGTTTCCGGTGATCCGCACGTGGTCGCTGCGGTCGGTCAGGGTGTTGGCGGTGCCGACGTAGACGCCCTCGCCCATGCCGTCCCGGCCGAGGCCGGTGTCGTGGATGCGCGAGTTGCGCAGCGTGCCGTAGGCGCTGGAGTTGCGGAAGTGCACGCCCTCCATGGTGGTGTGGTGGACCGTCACGTCGTCGAGGACCACGTGGTCCGCGGAGTCGGCCATGATGCCCTTCTGGGCGCCGGTGACGGTCAGCCCCTGGACGGTCCAGTAGCTCGCGCCGTCGAGGTGGAGGCCGTAGCCGCCGCCGGTGGGGGTGGTGAGGACGGCCTTCGCCGAGCCGGTGAGGGTGATCGGGGCGGCGGCGGTACCGGGGGCGGTGGCCTTGAAGTTGCCGGAGTAGGTGCCGTCGGCGAGCTGGATGGTCCGGCCGGGCACGGCGGCGGCGAGCGCGCTCTGGAGCTGCTTGGCGGTGGCGACCTTGACGACGGCCGCGACGGCCTCGGGGGCGGCCGGGTGGGCGGCCACGGCCGCGGGGGCGGCGCAGCCGAGGGTGAGGACGGTGAGCGCGGCGAGGGCGGCGGGGCGCTTGGTCACGGACGGTGCTCCTTGCGGTGGTCGGGGCCGGGCGGGGCGGCGGGCGGCCCAGTGGTGGCAGGAACATGCCGTCGCTCAGCGTGGACTGGACCATTCCGGGACGTCAAGAGCGCCCCGGCGGCGTGATACTGGAGCCCTGGGGGAGTCTCGGACAGGGAGGCGGCGGTGGGCGGAACGGCCGGGTTCGCCGTGGTGGTGTTCGGTGCGCTGGGCGGCGTGGTCGCCTACCTCGCCGGGGTGGTCGGCCTGCGCGAACTGCGGCGGCTGCGCCGGGTCGGCGTTCCGGTGCGGGCGCTGGTGCGCGAACGCGCCCCGGCACCGGAGGACCGCGCGCTGCCGCCGCGGCCGCTGCTCCAGTTCGAGACCGAGGACGGCCGGGTGGTCGAGGTCTTCTCCCCCGTCCCCTCCACCGCCCGCCACCCGCTGCCGGACGGCGGCTTCGTCCCGGTCCGCTACGACCCGTCGGACCCGCGGCAGGTGCTGGTGGACGGGCGGGAGCGGGCCGGGCTGGAGTACGGGTTCCTCGCGCTCGGGGTGCTGGTGGTGCTCGGCTCGATCACCCTCGGCGCCGCGGTGCTCTGAACGGTCCGAACGGGGCGGCGCACACGGGCGGGCGGTCCACACGGGCGGGCGGGCCGCACCGGCGGGCGGGCCGCGCACGGCTCCGCGCGCAGCCCGCCCGGCGCGCTCAGACGGTGGCGGCGGTGGTCGCCGCCACGGTGGCCGCGATGGAGACGGCGGCCATGGTGAGCTGCACGGCCCGGATCGCCTCGCGGACGGACTCGGCCGCCCCGTCACCGGCGGCGATCTCGGCGAAGCGCGGCTCGACCTGCTTGCGGGGCAGCTCGGGGAAGGCCAGCCGGTGCAGCCGGGAGCCGTGCAGCAGGGCCACCAGGGCGGCGGTGCGCAGATCCGGTTCGGCGCCGTTCAGTACGACCGCGGCCAGCCGCCCGCGCAGCTCCCGCTCCACACTGCCGTCCGCCTCCGGGTAGCGGCGGACCGGGAAGAGGCCCAGCGCCCGGCGCCGCTCCTCGACCACCAGGCCGCGCTCGCACAGCCGCCCGACCGTGTCGGCGACCGCCGTGGACCGGTCCTTGGTCAGCCAGTCGCCCGCCTTGGCCTTGCCGGAGCGGCGGCCGGCGGCCCACGCGTCGAGCCGGGCCAGCCGGCCGTCCACCAGCGGCTCCCCGGTCGGGGTCCGGTCGGCGACGGTGAGCCGGCCGTCCTCGATCGTGACCCGCCCGGCCAGCACCAGCTCGGCCAGGATGCCGCCCGCGGCGGCCCAGGCGGCGGTGGGGGCGTCCTTCGCCACGCCGGACTCGTCGTCCAGCGAGAGCAGCATCAGCTCCTCGGCGAGGGTGACGTGCATCGGGTGTCCCTTCCTCTCTTCTCCGTGTCGCGGTTCACCGACCCGCCGGGGCCTCAGCCGCGCAGGGCTTCGACCAGACGCCGGGCCCGGGTGTCCTCCTCCAGCAACGCCCGGAGCAGCCGATCAGTGCCCTGACCTGCGATCTCGGTCAGATAGGCCTCGACCGCGCGCGGGTCGGCGGGCAGCGTCACCCCACCGGAGTCGAGCGCGGCGTGCGCCCGGGCGTAGTCGAGGCCGAGCCCGGCGAGCAGCTCGCCGGCGCCGTCCTCCGCCGCCAACCCCGGCTCGTGGCGGGCCACTTCGTGAACGGCCAGCAGCGCGAGCAGGACGTGCTCGGTGCCGGGCGTCCGGCGGCCGAGGCGCTCGGCCTGGGCGTCGGCCTCCGGCCGGATCCAGGCCGCCGGGCCGGACGGGCCCGGCTGCAGCAGGCGCTTCCAGCGCGGGGCCCGGTGGCCGCGGCGGGCCAGCAGCGTCTCCCGGGTGGGGTGGAGCAGCGGGTCGAGGCCACCGCCCTGGCGCACGGCACCGTCGAGGCGGTCCAGGACGGCCTGCGGCGCGACGCCGGCCGCGCGCAGCAGTTCGGCGGCGCGGGTCCGGTCGCCGGGCCCGCCGCCGTTCGCGCCGTTCCCGTCGCCGTTCGCGCCGTTCCCGTCGCCGTGCCCGTCGCGCCCGTCGGCGAGCAGGGCGCGCAGCAGGTGTACGGCCGTGCAGGCGGGTTCGCCGTCCCGGCGGGCGTGCTCCGTCGCCACGGCGAGTGCCCTGGCGGCGGCCCCGCTCAACGGCCGGCCGTCCGCCCCGGCGGCGCCGGGCGTCTCCCGGTCGGGCACGGCGGCGGGCACGGCGGCGGACACGACGCCGGGCCCGTCGTCGGCCGTCCAGCGCCCCTTCCGCTCCCGGACCAGGGCACGCAGGGTGTCCGCGCCCGCCCCGGCCGCGGCGAGGGCCGCACCGGCGGGGCCCGTCTCCCCGGCCACGGCGACCAGGAGGTGCTCCGTCCCCAGCGGCCCGTCCCCCGGCCCGCCGAGCGCGTGCCAGTCCGGCTCCAGCATGGTCGTGTCCATCGGCCCCTCCCACGACTGCGGCTTTACTCGAACTATATTCCCGCTTTTCCTTCTCTTGGGAATTTCCCGCGCGTCAAGAACGCGTCAGGACGGCACCTGCGCAAGAACGCGGAAGACCGGGCGCCCCAGCGTTGTTGCCACCTGGTGCCATCGTGAGAACCACGCCCGCGAGAGGGGTGAGCACCATGGCCGACACGCTCCCCGGGCCGGGCCCGGTCCCCGAGGCCCAGGCCCCGCTGGACGCCTACTCCCTGATCGTCACCACCGTGGCCGCCACGCTGACCCCGCGGGTCGCCGCACTGCAGGTCCCCCGGCGCGGCCGGGGCGGCTGGTTCAGCACGGCGCTGGGCTCGGCCGTGGTCTTCACCGAGGACGGGTTCCTGCTCACCAACGCCCATGTCGTCGGCCACGCCGACGCCGGGACGCTCGCCTTCGCCGACGGCACCACCTCCCCGTTCCACACCATCGGCGCCGACCCGCTCTCCGACCTCGCCGTGCTGCGCGCCGACGGGCCGACCCCGAAGCCGGTGGCCCTCGGCGAGGCGACCGGCCTGCGGGTCGGACAGCTGGTCGTCGCCGTCGGCAACCCGCTGGGGCTGGCCGGGACGGTCACGGCGGGCGTGGTCAGCGCGCTCGGCCGCTCGATCCCGGCCCGCTCCGGCAGCACCGCGCGGGTGATCGACAACGTGATCCAGACCGACGCCGCACTCAACCCGGGCAACTCCGGCGGCGCGCTGGCCACCGCGAACGGCGAGGTCGTCGGCATCACCACGGCGGTGGCCGGGAACGGGCTCGGCCTGGCCGTCCCGATCGACGCCACCAGCCGCCGGATCGTCGCCGCCCTGCTCGCCGACGGCCGGATCCGCCGCGCCTACCTCGGCCTCGCCGGAGTGCCCGCGCCCCTGCCGCCCGCCCTGCGCCACCGCACCGGGCAGCCCACCGGCCTGCGCATCGTCGAGGTGGTGCCCGGCGCGCCCGCCGACCGCGCCGGGCTGCACGAGGGCGACCTGCTGCTCACCGCCGCCGACGAGCCGATGGGCAGCGCCCAGGCCCTCCAGCGCCTGATGCTGGCCGACGCCATCGGCCGCCCGCTGCCGCTGACCGTCCTGCGCGGCGAGGCCCTCGTCGACGTGCTCGCCGTCCCGACGGAGCTGCCCGTCGACGACTGACCGCGGCCCGGGACCCGAGCGGGAGCGGGGGGCCCGGCGGCACACGTCCCTAGGCGCGGGCCGCACGCCGCATCACCCAGAGCGCCGGCCCGCCCTCCGGCAGCCGGACCTCCTCCAGCACCTCGAAGCCGAAGTGTCCGTAGACCGCCAGGTTCTCCTCCTTGGAGGACTCCAGATAGACGGGCAGCCCGTCCGCGTCGGCCTTGGCCAGTCCGGAGCGCAGCAGGGCGCCGCCCTGCCCCCGGCCCCGGGCGACCGGGTCGGCGCCGATGACCGCCAGGTACCAGTAGGGCTCCTGCGGCATGTTGGCGGCGGCCGCCCCGACGGAGCGCCGGAACGGCTCGGCCCGGTCGCCGAGGAGCCCCGCCAGCTCCCGGAGCGTCTCCTCGTCCGGGACCGCCTTGTCCTGCGCCCGCGGCGGCATCCAGAAGGCGGCCGCGTCCGCGGTCCGCTCGCACACGCCGTGCCGGCCGTACTGCCGGGTGAACAGCGTGGTGAAGTAGCCGCCCAGTCCCGCCTGCCGGGTGGCCCGGTCGGGGAAGAACCAGCACATCACCGGGTCGTCGGCGAAGGCCAGGGCCAGTAATCGGCTGATGGCCGAAGCGTCGTCGGGGGCCGCCGGCCGCGGCACGTTGGTCATCTGCATACGGACATCGTGCGCGCCCTTATCCCCGTCGTGGCGGCGAGGGTCGGTGGCACGGAAATCCGTTGGCACGGAAATCCGTTGGCGCCCGTGCGACCGGTGTGGTTACGCTGACGCCGTTCCGTACCGATCGACCCGGGCCACCGCCCGACCGGAGAGGGTGTCTTGATGTCCCGCCTCGCGCCGAGTGCGCCTCGCCACGCCGGCTGACGACCACCGCCCGACGAACCGTCGAGGCCACTCGGCCTGCTCTTGCTGCCATCGCAGAACCCCTCAGCAAGGAGCACCCCGGGTGTCCAGCACCTCCAGCACGCCCCCCGTCCTGAAGACCTCCACCTTCGCCTGCACCTGGTGCGGTCTGACCGTCTCCACCTGTGCCGCCGACGGCACGCGGCGCAACCACTGCCCGTCCTGCCTGCATTCACGGCACGTCCTCGACCACGTCGAGGGCGGTCCCAGTGAGTGCCTGGGCCGGATGTCGCCGATCGCCATCGCCGTGCTGCGCACCGGTGACTGGACGGTCGTCCACCGATGCGTGCGCTGCGACGAGCTGACGTCCACGCCCGTCCGCACGGACGACAACCAGCTCGTCCTGATGCGGATGGCCGTCCGGCCGCTCGCCCAACCGCCGTTCCCACTCGAAGCGTTCGGCACCCTCTGAACCGCGCGGGGAAGAGGGGAGCACCGAACCGTGCCACGACACAGGAACACCGGCGGCCGGGGCCGGCGGGAACGCCGCCCGCAACGGTACAAGGACGTCCTGCACGGACGGGGCGGCCACCGGGCGCGCTCCTTCCGCTGCGTGGGCTGCCGGTTGGACGTCCCGGTGGACGCCCCCGGCAGCGCCCACCGCAACCACTGCCCGAACTGCCTGGCCAGCCGTCATGTCGACGGCCGGACACCGGGTGACCGGGCGGCCGACTGCGGCGGCCGGATGACCGCGCTGAGCCTGTCGGTCCGCGCCGACGGCGAGTGGATGATCATCCACCAGTGCCTGTCCTGCGGCGAGTTGAGCGCCAATCGGATCGCCGGGGACGACAACGCCCTGACCCTGGTCCGGCTCGCCCTCAGGCCCCTGCGGGACACCACCCTGGCCCACCGCACCCTGCTCACCCTGTAGCGGCCGGGCGCCCCGCGACGCCGGCCGGGCGCGCGGGGCGGTCGCGGGCGGGCCCGTCCGTGGGGGCGGGCCCGCTGTCCGAACCGGCGACCGCTCCGTGCGCCCGGCCTCCTGCCTCCTGCCTCCTGCCTCCACCGTTTCGCCGCGGGCTCCGGATACCGGCCGGGACCGCGGTTCCCCGGTGCGGTCCGTCCGAACGGGCAGTACGTCCGAACGGGCGGACCGTCCATGGGCGGCGCCTCAGCGCGGGCCGTCGGGGCGCGGCGGGAACGCCCGTACGGTGCGGCGCGGGAGGGCCGCGGGCAGGGCCGCCAGCAGCGCGGCGGCGGTGAACAGCGCGTAGTGCCCGACCTCCGGCCCGGGGCCCGCCCAGCCGAGTTCGCCGTGGCGGTGTTCGGAAAAGGCGTTGTGGCAGAGCCAGGCGGCCAGGCCGATCAGCGGTGCGTCCACCGGCCGGGAGCGGCGGCCGACCAGGGCGCACAGCGCCAGGTGGGCGAGGTACGGCAGCGGGCCGGCGTGCAGTTCACCGACGGCGCCGAGGGCGAGCGCCAGAGCGCCGCCGGCGAGCAGCGCGACGGCGCCGGAGGTGCCGTCCGGGAACCGGTCGAGCACCGGGCGAAAGCGCCGCCCGCCGGGCCGGGCCGAGTACATCCGCACCGCGGACTACCGCCGCATCGAGGCGAGTTCGCGCTCGGTGGCGACCGGCAGGTGCCATCGGGTGCGCCGGTGCAGGGCCTCCAGGTCGTGCAGCAGCTCGGGCACCGGGACGGTCAGCACCGGGCAGCCCGCCCACCGGGCGCAGTGGCCGGGCACCGATCGCCGCAGCCGGCGGTGCAGCGGGCCGCCGCTGCGCCCGAGGACCAGCAGGTCGTCCGGCCGGTCGGCGATGTGCAGCAGGGCCGGTCCGGGCTCGCCGCGGACCACGACCGGGCTCAGCGGCACGCCGGGGTCGGCGCCGCCGAAGGCCTCGTCGAGGGCGTCCCGCAGCCGCCGTTCGGCGGCCTCCCGGACGGCGGCGAGCAGCGGCGGGCAGGGCGAGCGCCGGTAGCCGTGTTCGCCGCCGGGCGGCTCCCAGGCGAGCACCGGCACCAGGACGGCGCCGCGGTCGCGGGCCTCGGCGACGCCGCGGTGCAGGGCGGCCAGGCTTCCCAGCGACCCGCTGACCCCGACCACCACCCTGGGGGCGGCCTTCGAACTCCCGTTGCCGTGCATGATCCGTCCTCGTGTGGTCGTGTTCGCCGTCGTCCTCCACCCAACCGCCGCTACAGGGGCTGACCTGCTCTCCTTGACGGCTTCCTGACGTTCCGGCCGGTGTTCCCAACGCGCTCCATACGCGGCCCGCCGGGCGTCCGGACCGTCCGGGCCGTCCGGGCCTCACCCGTTCGGCCTACTCAACAGGCGAGGAGCACCGCCGGATGGGTGGATGGAGACGGCCCGCCGGGATGCGGCATGCCCGACGGGCGGTTCGATGCCGAACGTTCCAGGGAGCACGGTCTTGTACTACAGCAGCGGCAACTACGAGGCGTTCGCCCGGCCGAGGAAGCCCGAGGGGGCCGAGCGCAAGCGGGCGTGGTTCGTGGGGTCGGGGCTCGCGGCGCTGGCCGGGGCGGCCTTCCTGGTCCGGGACGGGCAGGTGCCCGGCGAGCGGATCACGATCCTGGAGCGGCTCAAGCTGGCCGGCGGCGCGCTGGACGGGATCGAGGTGCCCGAGAAGGGCTTCGTGGTCCGCGGCGGGCGCGAGCTGGAGGACCACATGGAGTGCCTGTGGGACCTCTTCCGCTCGGTGCCCTCGCTGGAGATCGAGGGCGCGTCCGTGCTGGACGAGTTCTACTGGCTCAACAAGGACGACCCGAACCTCTCCCTCCAGCGGGTCACCGAGCGCCGCGGCCAGGACGCCCGCACCGACGGCCTGTTCGCACTCGACGACAAGGCCCAGAAGGACCTGGTCCGGGTCTTCCTCGCGACCCGCGAGGAGCTGGAGGGCAAGCGGATCGACGAGGTCTTCTCCCGGCACTTCCTGGACAGCAACTTCTGGCTGTACTGGCGGACCATGTTCGCCTTCGAGGAGTGGCACGGTGCCCTGGAGATGAAGCTCTACCTGCACCGCTTCATCCACCACATCGGCGGCCTGCCGGACCTGTCCGCGCTGAAGTTCACCAAGTACAACCAGTACGAGTCGATGGTCCTGCCGCTGACCCACTGGCTGATGGACCAGGGCGTCCGGTTCCGGTACGAGGTCGAGGTCACCGACATCGACTTCGACATCTCCCCCGCCACCCGGGACGCCCCCGGCCGCAAGCAGGCCACCCGGATCCACTGGCGGGAGGCCGGCCGGGAGGGCGGGGTGGACCTCGGCCCGGACGACCTGGTGTTCACCACCATCGGCTCGCTCACCGAGAACTCCGACGACGGCGACCAGCACACCCCGGCCCGGCTGGACGAGGGCCCGGCCCCGGCCTGGGACCTGTGGCGCCGGATCGCCGCCAAGGACCCGGCCTTCGGCCGCCCCGAGGTGTTCTGCGGCAGCATCGCCGAGAGCAAGTGGGAGTCGGCGACCGTCACCACCCTGGACCCGCGCATCCCGCACTACATCCAGAAGGTCGCCAGGCGCGACCCGTTCAGCGGCGGCGTGGTCACCGGCGGCATCGTGACCGCCCGGGACTCCTCCTGGCTGCTGAGCTGGACGGTCAACCGCCAGCCGCACTTCAAGCAGCAGCCCGCCGACCGGATCGTGGTCTGGGTCTACTCGCTGTTCGTCGACCGCCCGGGCGACTTCGTGCGCAAGCCCATGCAGGCGTGCACCGGCGAGGAGATCACCCAGGAGTGGCTGTACCACCTGGGCGTGCCGGTCGGCGAGATCCCCGACCTGGCCGCGAACGCCGCCCGCTGCGTGCCGGTGATGATGCCGTACGTGACGTCGTTCTTCCTGCCCCGGCACGCGGGCGACCGGCCGGACGTGGTGCCCGAGGGCGCCGTCAACTTCGCCTTCATCGGCCAGTTCGCGGAGACCACCCGGGACTGCGTCTTCACCACCGAGTACTCGGTGCGCACCGGTATGGAGGCCGTCTACCGGCTGCTCGACGTCGAGCGCGGCGTGCCCGAGGTGTTCAACTCCACCTACGACGTGCGCAAGCTGCTCGCCGCCACCACCCGGCTCCGCGACGGCGCCGAACTCGACCTGCCCGGGCCGGAGTTCCTGCGCAAGCGGCTGCTGCGGCGGCTGGAGGCCACCGAGGTCGGCGAGCTGTTGCAGGAGTTCGGCCTGATCGAGGACGAGCGGAGGTAGCCGCCGGGGCAGCGGGGAGCACCGCCCCGAGCGCAGTGGCAGTGGCCTCGGGGCGGTGGCACAAGACATGGATGGTGCTATCGTCAGTAGCACTATGTTGCTGAAGCTGGACATCGGGGACACCCGACCGCTGCACGAACAGGTCGCCGGCGCGATCAGACGGGCCGTCGCCGAGGGCGAGTGCGCCCCCGGGGACAAACTGCCCCCGGCCCGGGAGCTCTCCCGGGCGCTGGGGGTGAACACCAACACCGTCCTGCGCGGACTGCGGACGCTGCGCGACGAGGGGGTGCTGGAGTTCCGCCGGGGCCGCGGCATCACGATCGCGACCGGCGCCGACACCCGCTCCGAACTGGTGGACCGCGTACGGCAGTTGGTCGAGGACGCGGCCCGGTTCGGCTACAGCAGGAACGATCTCGTGGACATGATCAGGGGGATGTCGTGACGGACGACGGCACAACGAAGGAAGCGACCACGGCGGAGCGACCGGCGGCTCGCGGTGCCCTCTGGGCCGCGGCGGCCTGGTCCGTCGGCGTGCTGGCACTGTTGATCGCCCTGCCGCTGGTGGCGCGCCACCGGCTGCCGGACCCGCTGGCCACCCACTGGGGCGGGCGGGAGCCGAACGGCTCGATGTCGCTGACGGCGGCCGCGCTGTTCCCGGCCGCGTTCTGGGCGGTCCTGGTGCTCACCTCGGTGGCCGTGCGGCGGTACTGGGCCGACCGGTCGCCCGGGGCGGCGGCGGCCACGCTGGCGGCCGGCGGGGTGCTGCTGACGGGGGCGCAGACCTCGATCGTGCACGCCAACCTCGACCGCGCCCGCTGGCAGGACGCCGCACCGATGGGCGTCGAGGTGGTCCTGATCCTGCTGGCCACCGGCCTCGCCGGGCTGCTGGCCCTGCTGGCCGGCCGCCGCTTCGGCGGCCGGCCCGAGCGGCTCCCGGCGGCCGGGGCGGATCCGCTGGAGATGCCCGCGGGCGAGCGGTTCGTCTGGCTCTCCCGGGCCGCCAACCCGTGGCTGCAGCTGGCCGCCGCGGTGTTCGCGCTGGTGACGGTGGCGGGAGTGCTGGCCGCCGCGAGCGGGGTCGCCGAGCTGGACTGGGCGCTGGTGGTGCCGTTCGCCGTCGTCTCCCTCGCGTGCCTCGCCTGCTCCTCGGTGCGGGCGCGGGTGACCGCCGGCGGCCTGACCGTCGGATTCGGCCCGTTCGGCCGGCCCGTGCGCCACTGGTCCCCCGCCGAGCTCGAATCCGCCCGCGCCGAGCAGCGCACCGCCGCGCAGGCGGGCGGCTGGGGCTACCGGATGAACCGGCTCGGCACCACCGTGATGCTGCGCGGGGGCGTCTGCCTGGTGGTCCGCACCCGTCAGGGCTCGGACTTCGCGGTCAGCGTCGACGACGCCGAGCGCGGGGCGGCCCTGCTCAACGCGCTGATCGCGCGCGCCGGGCAGCCGGCCGGCTGAACCGGTTCGGCGGAGGCGAAGGGGCGGTTCGGCCACCACGGCCGGACCGCCCCACCGCTTCCACTGCTCGCACCGCTCGCACCGCTCGCACGGCCTGCACGGCTCGCACCGCTCGCACCGCTCGCACCGCCGTCAGGACTCCCCCGCGCGCAGTTCGGTGGCGATCTGCCGCCGTCCCGCGACCAGCGTCTCCAGCACCACCCCGAGGCAGGCCACGAGCGCCAGTCCCGCCGTGGGCAGCAGCACCGGCAGCACCGCCGGGCCCAGGCCGTCGCCGGCCCTGGCGCCGATCAGGGTGGAGAGGTCGAAGGCCGGCCCGAGCAGGACGGCGGCCACCGCCGCGACCACCGCACCGCCGACGGCCGCCGCCAGCGTCCGCGGCAGTGCCTCGGCGACGATCAGCGCCAGCCCCTGACGGGGCCGCAGGCCCATGGTGCGCAGCCGGGCGAGCACCGCCGTCCGGTCGGGCGCGGCGCGCAGCAGCGTCAGCAGGACCGCGAGGACGGCGAATCCGGCACTGGCGGGCGCCGCGTACCAGAACAGCCGCCCGGCGGCCTGCTGCAGCGGGTCGTCGGCGAGCTGCGCGGCGTACTCGCGGCTGCTGCCCACCGCGTAGGCGGGCGGCAGCCCGTGGTCGCCCTTGCCGTCCGCCGCGGCGTTCTCCGAGATGAGCTTGGCGAGGCCGGTCGCCTCGACCAGGCCGCGTTCCAGGAGGAGCGACCTGATCCGCCCGGGGTCGAGGCCGTCGCCCACGGCCAGCCACCCGGTCCACCGGCCGAGCTCCGGCAGGCGTTCCACCGCCGGACCGCTGGGCACCACGACGAAGGGCAGGGCCGGCTCCGGCAGCGCCGGGGTCGCGGTGACGATCCCGGCGACGGTGGTGCGCAGCTCGCTCGCGGTGGACAGGTGCACCGTCGGCGCGCCGGCGCCCAGTCGCGCGGCCAGGTCGCGGCTGAACAGCGCGGGCACCGGGGTGTCCGGGCCGCCGGGGGTGCCGGCGAGCTTCGCCGGGTCGAACTCGCCGGCCCCGAGGGTGCGGGCGATCTCGGCGTACGCGGTCGGCTCGGCGACCACCAGGGTCACCTTGGTGTAGTTGTTCGCGTCGGCGCCGACGAACAGCGCCCGGGGGTCCACCCGGACCGCCGTCGCGCCCCGGACCTGCGGAAGGTCGCCCGCGGCCTTGAGGAACGGTTCCGGCAGGGTCGCGTAGCCCGGGACGGAGACGGCGACGTCGCCGCCGGTCGCGAGGCGCGCGGCGCTCAGCCTGCCGCGGTCCACCGCGTCGAGCAGGGTGGCGCCGAAGCCGGTCGCGGTGACGGCGATCAGCAGGGCGAGCAGCGGCAGCGCGGAGGGCCGGCGCCGGCCGGAATGGTCGCGGGAGGCCCGGGAGAGGCCGAGGAAGCCGATCAGGCCGCGGCCCCGGCGGGCCAGGGCGGCCAGTCGGCCGATCACCACGGGCTCGATCCGTGCCAGCAGCAGCCCGCCGGCGACGGCGAGCAGCAGCGGCGCGGCCACCAGCAGCGGATCCGCTCCCCGGTCGGGGTGGCCGACGCCGCGCCGGCGGACCTCGGCCACCGCCACCGCGGTGACGGCCAGCAGCGCGCCTTCGCCGATCAGCCGGCGCCACGGCCCGGTCCGCCGGGGGTGCGTCCGGAGCAGGGCGGCGCGCACCGGGAAGGCGAGCAGGGCGAACAGCGTGGCGACCAGGCCGGCCGCCACCGCGAAGCCCCACCGGGGGGTGGGCAGCAGCACCAGGGCGAGCACCGCTCCGAGTGCCGCGGCGGGCAGGACCGTCACCGCGCTCTCGCCGAGCAGCCGCAGCAGCACCCCGCCGCGCGAGCAGCCACGGGCCCGGAGCAGCCGCAGTTCGGCGGCCCGCCGGTCGGTGCCGAGCGCGGCGGCCAGGCAGAGCACCACGGCGGCGACGCCCGCGACGCCGGCCGGGCCGACCGCGCCCAGTGCCATCGCGGCCCGGTAGCGCTCGGCCGCCCAGGTGAGGACCACGGGCAGCGTCGAGACGACCCGCAGGTCGGCGCGCCCGGTCGCGGTGACCAGGGCGTCGGCCTCCGGCCCGGCCAGGAGGGGCGCGACGGCGGCGCGGGTCCGTTCCAGCCGGTCGGCGCGCAGCGGGGCGGGGTCGACGGAGACCCGCCAGAAGTTCTGGACGGACGGGCTCCAGGCGGTCAGCGCGCCCACGCTGCCGTCGTCGACGAAGCCGGTGACCTCCTGCCAGTTGCCGTGCTCCGGGTCGAGCCCCAGGCAGGGGCGGTTCGGGCAGCCGATGCCGACCCAGAACGGGTCCGACGGGTCGTTCTGCCGGTAGATGCCGGTCACCACGGTGGTCCGCCGGCGGTCGGGGCCGCTGCTGCCGTTGTCGAGGACGTCTCCGACCTTGATGCCGATCGCCTCGGCGGCCGCCCGGCTCACCACCGTCGGCACCGGGTCGCCGGCCGCGGCGGGGCCGGGCCAGCTGCCCTCGGTCAGGGTGACCCGGTCGGCGAGGCCCTGCAGCCGGATCAGCAGGATCCTGGGCGGGATGTCCTGGCTCACCCGGTGGTAGCCCGGGTTGTACACCGGGTTGGTCTCGGTCCTGGTGCCGTGGGCCAGGCGGTCCGGTGCCAGCGCCACCGTCGCGCCGACGCTCGCCACGATGTCCCGGTCGACGGCGTCGAGGGCGGCTGCGGTGTCGGTCGGGCGGGCCTTGGAGGCGTAGTGCAGGCTGGTCGCGTGGATGCCCTTCTGGCGCACGAAGTCCCGCAGCGCCGCGTCCGCGTTCCGGTCCGTGACGCGGGGGACGGCCACGGCCAGCAGGACGGTGACGAAGGCGAGGGCGGCCGTCAGCAGGGCCGCCGAGGGGCTGGCGCGCAGCCGGGTGCGGACCCAGCGGGCCGGGCGGAGGGCGGTCCCGGCGGGGTCGGCCTTGGTGGTCACGGTTCCTCCACGAGGCGCAGCGGGACGGCGGCCGCCGATCGGCCGGGGTGGACACGGCGCACGGCGGCGCACGGGTCACCGGTGCGCGGGGCTCCGGCGACCGGACAGCGGACGATGTTGTCAGATCCGATCGCCGATCGGAAGGGAATCGCATAAATCAATTCCCGCTCGGTCAGTGACGATTGGGCTGGTGGCAGCCGCCTTCCCGGCTCTCCACGAAGGAGTTGAACCGGTGGAGCCGTCACGGCCGTGGTGAATGGTGACCCGAGGTTCTCCGGACGGTCATTGAGGGCGTAAACCGCTCAAATCGGTGGTGCTTCGAACGCCGATGCGGGTACACAAGGTGACGGTCGCTCAGGTGTGTGGCGGCGCCCGTCCGACGCCGCCCCACCCCGTCCCCCGCGACCGGAGGAACAGCGGGCCGAGGAGCCCGTGGAAAGGCAAGGAGGCGTCCGTGACGCACGACTCGCGCACGCAGAACTCCCCCGGTGTCCGGCGGAGCATCCAGGACGTTCGAACCATCGCGATCCTCCGCCTCGGCATCGGCCTGATCGGCGTCCTGCTGCCGCCGGCCCTGCCGTTCGGCAACTGGCTGGCCGCCGAGGTGACGGGGCGCAGCACCGACGACTTCTGGCCGGGCTCGATGAGCGCCGCCTACTACACCGACACCCGGAACCTCTTCGTCGGCGGACTGTGCGCCCTCGGGGTGTTCCTGATCTGCTACCGCTTCGACCGCCGGGACGACCGCTGGAGCACGGCCGCCGGGTTCTTCGCGGTCGGGGTCGCGCTGTGCCCGACGGCCCCGGCGGGCGCCTCCGGCGTCCAGCGCACCGTCGGAGTGTTCCACCTGGTCTTCGCCGGCCTGCTGTTCGTCATGCTGGCACTGTTCTGCCTCCACTCCTTCCGCAATCCCCGTTCCACCCAGCCGGCCCGGGTGGGCACGGCCTACCTGGTGGCCGGGGTGGTGATCCTGGTCGCCCTGGCGCTCTCCGTCCTGGCCGGGGTGACGGGCCTCGGCTCGGGCTGGTCGGTGCGGCCGCTGTATCTGTGCGAGTGGCTGGCGACATGGGCCTTCGGCATCGCGTGGATCGGCGCCGCACTCGAACTGGCGGCGCACGGCCGGGGCGACGCCGGATCCGCCGCCGTCCCCCGTCAGCCGGGCGCCGCCGCGCTCGACCCTAAGCACCCGGAGGCGCGAGCCTGAGGCACCTGGAGGCACGGGCCCGAAGCACCCGGAGGCGCGGGCCTGAGGGCCCGTCATTCCGCCGCACCGGTCGACCGTTACCATGCGCACCATGGGCCGCCACCTCGGCGGTCACTGACGGACGCCCAGCAGCGGGAGAACGAGCATGGCGAACGAGATCCGGGCGGAGCGCGGTCCGCACGAGGATTACCCATCGGTGGACCTGCGGATGGACGTTCCGCACTCCGCCCGGGTCTACGACTACCTCATCGGCGGCAAGACCAACTTCGAGGCGGACCGGGTCGCGGCGCACGCCTCGGTGCAGGCCTGGCCGTCGCTGCCGATCTCGATGCGCACCACCCGCGACTTCATGCAGCGCTCGGTGCGCCGACTCGCCGAGCAGTACGGCGTGCGGCAGTTCCTCGACATCGGCACCGGCATCCCGACCTCGCCGAACCTGCACGAGATCGCCCAGGCGATCGCGCCCGGGGCCCGGGTCGGGTACGTGGACAACGACCCGATCGTGCTGACCCACGCACGGGCCCTGATGGACAGCACGCCCGAGGGCCGCACCTGTTACGTGGACGCCGACTTCCGCGACCCGGAGTCGATCATCAACAACCCCCGGCTGCGCGAGGTGCTCGACTTCTCGCAGCCGGTGGCGCTGTCGCTGATCGCGATCGTCCACTTCGTGCTGGACGAGGACGACCCGCAGGGCATCGTGCGCCGCTTCATGGACGCCCTGGCCCCCGGCAGCTTCCTCGCCCTGACGGTCTTCACGGGCGACACCGACCCGGTGGGCGTGGGTGGCGTCGGCCGCGAGTACAACGCGCGCGGCATCCCGCTCCAGATCCGCGACAAGGCCGAGGCCGAGGCGTTCTTCGAGGGCTACGAGCTGCTCGACCCGGGCGTCACGCTGGTGCACCACTGGCGGCCGGACGCCGACGCCCCGCCCGTCCGCGACCGGGACATCGCGATGTACGCGGGCGTGGCGGTCAAGCGCTGAGCCCCGGTCCTCGTGATCGAGTGCTGAATCGTTTCTGCGACGGGCCCGGCCGGCCGGGCCCGCTCCAGCAGGCCCGTCAAAGGCAGGACCGTTCCAGCAGGCCCGTCAAAGGCAGGCCCGTTCAGGCGGACACGGAGACCAGGCCCGCCTCGTAGGCCAGGATGACCAGCTGCACCCGGTCCCGGGCGTCGAGCTTGGCCAGCAGCCGTGTCATGTAGGTCTTGACGGTCGCGATGCTGAGCACCAGTTCGGCGGCGATCTCGGTGTTGGACAGACCCCGGCCGACCAGGGTGAGGATCTCCCGCTCGCGCCCGGTGATCGCCGCCAGCCGCCGCTCGGCCGCCACCGCAGCGGCGGCGGCAGGGGCGTGCCCACCGCCCCCGGGCCACTGCGGGCGGCCGGCGACGAACGCCCCGATCAGCCGCCGGGTGACGCCCGGCGCGATCAGCGCGTCCCCTGCGGCGACCACCCGCACCGCGCCGAGGATGTCGTCCAGCGCCATGTCCTTGACCAGGAAGCCGGACGCCCCCGCGTGCAGCGCCGCGTACACGTGCTCGTCCTCGTCGAAGGTGGTGAGCACCACCACCCGGGTCGGTCCGCCGTCGGCGGTCACCAGCCGGGTGGCCTCGATGCCGTCCATGCCCGGCATCCGGATGTCCATCACCACGACGTCCGGCCGCAGTTCGGCGGCCAGCCGGACGGCCTCCGCCCCGGTACCCGCCTCACCCACCACCTCGACGTCGTCCGTCTCCGCGATCACCATCTCCAGCGCGGCGCGCACCAACGGCTGGTCGTCCACCAGCACCACCCGGATCACGCGCCCGCCCCCTCGACCGGGACCGGCCCGGAGACCGACACCGGCACCGGCAGCCGGGCCGCCACCCGGAAGCCGCCGCCGGGCAGCGGCCCGGCCTCGAACTCCCCGCGCAGCAGGACGGCCCGCTCCCGCAGCCCGGCCAGCCCGAACCCGGCCCCGGGCGCCCGGCCCCGGCCCCGCCCCCGGTCGGTGACCTCGACGGACAGCTCCCCCGCCGTGCGGTGGTCCACCGTCACCACGCAGGCGTCCACGTCCGCGTGCCGCACCACGTTGGTGACCGATTCCTGGACGATCCGGAAGGCCGCCAGGTCGACCTCCGGCGGCAGCGGCCCCGGCTCGCCGTGCCGCCGGACCTCCACCCGCACCCCCGCCGCCGTGGTCGCCCCGGCCAGCCGGTCGAGGTCGGCCAGGCCCTGCGACAGCGTCGCCGAGGCCTCGCCGTCGGCCCGGCGCAGCGCGACCAGCATCCGGCGCAGCGCGGCCAGGGTCTCCCGCCCGGCGGCCTCGATCTCGCCCAGCGCCTGTGCGGCCCGCTCCGGCCGACGGTCGATCACCCGGCGGGCCGCACCGGCCTGGAGGGCGACGATGCCGAGGCTGTGCGCGACGGTGTCGTGCATCTCGCGGGCGATCCGCAGCCGTTCGGCGGTGACCGCCTCCTCGGCCGCCCGGGCGCTGAGCGCCTCGGCGTGCTCCCGGTTCTGCCGCACCGAACGGCCGACCAGCCAGGCGACCAGCGCGAGCAGCGCGGCGCCGTCGGCCGAGCCGATGTGGGTGCCGGTGAAGATGCCCACCGTGCTGCCGCGCACCAGGCCGATGTGCAGCACCAGGAAGACCATGACCAGCGCGAACGCGGCCCGGGAGCTGCGCCGGGGCCGGTCGGCGGTGATCAGGCAGAGCGCGGTGTCCACGGCCAGCAGCGCACCGGGCGGCACCTGGGCGCCGCCGGCCCAGCCGTCGGTCTCGGTGAACGCGGCGACCAGCAGCAGGGCGACCGAGAGCACCGGCAGCCGCCGCACCAGCGCCGCGCCCGTGAAGGCGAGCAGCGTGTCGGCCAGGGTGAACGCCCAGCCGCCGTGCGCGGCGGCGCCGGGGTGCTGCGCGGCGTCGCCGCCGAGCCGTACGGCGGGGTAGCCGGCGGCCGCGCACCAGGCGAGAGCGACCCAGACCTCGGGCGGGACGCGCCGGAACAGCGGCGGGGAGGGGGTCGAGGGCATGGTTCGAGATCGTAGCGACGGCCGCCGCCCGCCGTCATCCAACCCTGGCTGTACGACCGCGGGTGACCTGCGGTGTCGACGCCGGTCCGATGCGGCCGGCCGGTTCCCCCGGGCACCGTGGAACCCATGATCGAAGTCACCGAACTGACGAAGCGCTACGGCCGCGGCCGGCACGTCCGCACCGCCGTCGACCGCCTCTCCTTCACCGTCCGGCCGGGCCTGGTCACCGGCTTCCTCGGCCCCAACGGCGCCGGGAAGTCCACCACCCTGCGACTGGTCCTCGGCCTGGGCGACCCCAGCTCCGGCACCGTCACCGTCGACGGCCGGCCGTTCCGCGGCAGGCCGCGCGGCCTGCGGCACGCCGGTGCGCTGCTCGACGCGGGCGACGCGCACGGCGGGCGCACCGGCCGGGCCCACCTGCGGGCGCTGGCCCGCGCCAACGCGATCCCGGCCGCGCGGGTCGAGCAGGTGCTGGAGGAGGTCGGGCTCGCCGCGGCGGCCGGGCGGCGGATCGGCGGCTACTCACTGGGTATGAAGCAGCGTCTGGGCATCGCCGGCGCGCTGCTCGGCGACCCGCCGGTGCTGCTGTTCGACGAGCCGCTGAACGGGCTGGACCCGGAGGGCGTGCTCTGGGTGCGCGGGCTGTTCCGGCGGCTCGCGGACGAGGGCCGCACGGTCTTCGTCTCCAGCCACATGATGGCCGAGATGGAGCACACCGCCGACCACCTGGTGGTGATCGGACGCGGCCGGCTGCTCGCCGACGAGAGCCTCACCGGGTTCGCCGCCCGGACCGGCCGGTCCGCCGTCACCGTCCGGTCCGCCGAACCCGACCGGCTGGCGGCCGTGTTGACGGCGGCGGGCGCGGCCGTGCGGCCCGGCCCGGACGGCACCCTCGCGGTGACCGGCCTGGACGCCACCCGGATCGGTGAACTCGCCCTGGAACAACGCCTGTTGCTGCAAGCCCTGACCACCCGGGGCGCCTCCCTGGAGGAGGCGTTCATGGACCTGACCGCCGACAGCGTCGAATACCTCGCCGGAGAGCCCCGATGAGCACCCTGCCCACCCGCACCGCCGCCGAGCCCACCCGCACCGCCGCCGAGCCCACCGGCACCGCCACCGAGCCCGGCCGCACCGCCACCGAGCCGCGCGCCCGCTTCGGCGACCTGCTGGCCGCCGAGTGGATCAAGCTCTGGTCACTGCGCTCGATCCCCTGGGTGCTCGGCCTCGGCGCCCTGGCGAGCATCGCCGCCAACCTCAAGTCCGCGGTGTACACCCGCGACCACTGGACGCCGGGCGAGGGCGATCCGGCGGTCATGGCGCAGACCGCGCTGAACGACGCCTTCAACCTCGCCTCCGCCGACATCCTGCTGCTGGTCGCGGGCGGCCTCGGGGCGATCGTCATCGCGGGCGAGTACGCGACCGGGCTGATCCGCACCACCCTGGCGGCCGTGCCCGACCGCCGGGCGGTGATCCTCGCCAAGGCCTGCGTGCTGGCCGCCGTGCTGTTCGGCTACGGGGTGCTCACCGTCGGCGTCTCCTTCGGCGGGAGTCAGGCGATCCTGGCCGGGACCGGCTTCGGACAGTCCGTCACCGACCCGGCCGCGCTGCGGTACGTCGCGGCGGCGGTGCTGTTCGGCCCGGTCTGCGCCCTGGTCGGGCTCGGCCTCGGCACCCTGATCCGGCACAGCGCGGGCGCCGTGGTGGGCACCGTCGTGGTGCTGTTCTTCCTCCCCTCGCTGGTCACCGAGCGCTACCGTTGGAGCGCCGACCTGCTGCACGCCCTGCCGATGCCCGCCTGGCAGCGGCTGGCCCGGACCACCCTGGCGGGAATGCGCCCGTCCGAGTACCCGGCCACCGTCACGGGCGCCTGGGTCACCTTCGCCGTGTGGTCGCTGGCCTCGGTGGCGGTCGCCGCGGCCGCGGTCCACCGCCGGGACCACTGACGGCCGGGAGGGCTCCCCGGGGCGGAAGGCCCGCAGCGAAGAGCCCCGCAGTGGAACGCCCCGCAGTGGAGTGGCCCGCAGCGGAGAGCCCCGCACCGGAAGGCCCCGAACGGAGGCGCTCAGAACGCCGCGATGCTCCCCGGCGCCCGCTCGGCCCGGCTGAGCGCCCGCAGCACCGCCGCCCGGCCGTGCCGCCGGGCGGCCAGCCGGGTCAGCAGAACGACGACGGACTCGAAGGCCTCCGGCGGGAGTTCGGGGCCCGGCACTCCGACGCTGACCGCCAGGTCGTCGCCGTGGACGGCCAGTTCCATCGTCCGGGTGGCCAGCAGGTCGTCCAGGGTGAGCGACCACGGACCCCAGAACGGCAGCCGGACCGGCCGGGTGCCGTCCGCCGCCGCGAGCGTGCCCGCGAGCTCCGGCAGCACGGCGGCCAGCCGACGGTGCAGCGCGGCCGGACCGTCGGCCGCGAAGGCCTCGCTGCCCTGCCGGATCCGCACGTTGACGTCCGCGTCGAGCGCGGCACCGACCCAGGCCGAGCGGGCGTAGTGCTCCAGCAGGCCGATCACCGGCTCGGCCGGCACGGCGGCGGCCAGCAGCTCCGGCAGGCAGAGGACCTGGTAGGCCAGGTGCCCGGCCAGCCCGCCGACGCTCCACCGCGCCAGCGCGCTCGGCCGCTGCCAGGCCCCGGCCACCTCCGGGCGGCGCAGGAGCTCCTCGGCCGTACCGGCGGCGGCCAGGAAGTCCCTCCGGGCGCCCGTCACGGCCCGTTCCCCACTCGCGGCCCGGCGGCCCGGAAGCCGCCCCGGCCCGAGGCCATGTCGGCGACCGCCACCAGCAGCGCCGTCAGCACCAGCCCGGCCGCCACCGTCACGCCCAGCTGGAAGGCCAGCGCCCAGTCCGGGCGGGGGCCGGCCGCGTGGGCGAAGAACACCGAGCCGACGACGGCGATGCCCACCGCCGAGCCGACCCGCTGCGCGGTCTGCATCACCCCGCCCGCGCTGCCCGCCCGGGCCACCGGCACCTGCTGGAGGGTCAGCGTCTGGTTCGGGGCGATCACCAGCCCGCTGCCCACCCCGGCGACCAGCAGCGGCAGCGCCGTTGTCCAGCCCACCCGGGGCCCCGACCACAGCTGCACCGCCAGCGCCGAGGCCAGCAGCCCGGCCAGCACCAGCACCAGTCCGGCCACCACCAGCCGCCGCCCCAGCCGGCTCACCAGGCGCCCGCCCACCGCCGCGGACACCCCCGAGCCGACCGCGAACGGCGTGATCGCCAGGCCCGCCGTCAGCGCCGAGTAGTGCAGGCCCGCCTGGAGGTAGAGCGTGAAGATGAAGAAGATCGCGGTGAACCCGGCGAAGTACACCAGCGACAGCAGCGTGCCCGCCGCGTACGGCCGCACCGCGAACAGCGCCATGCTCACCAGCGGTTCGCGCCGCCGCCCGTAGTGCAGTTCCCAGCCGGCGAAGGCCGCGAGCAGCACCGCCGCCAGCGGCAGCAGCAGCCAGCGGGCCGAGCCGTGCCACTGCTGCGCCTGGACGAACGGCAGCAGCAGCGCGACCGTCCCGGCGCCGAGCAGCAGCACGCCTACCGGGTCGAAGTCCCGGTGCCCGGCCCGCTGGTCGGCGGGCGGGGGCGCCGGGAGCAGCCGGCGGGCGATCGGCAGCAGGGCGACGCCGATCGGCAGGTTGACCAGGAACACCCAGCGCCAGCCGTCCTGCGGGCCGACCAGGTGGATCAGCAGCCCTCCGAGCAGCGGCCCCACCGCGGTGGACAGCCCGATGGTGGCGCCGAGCGCGCCGAAGGCCCGGCCGCGCTCGGCGCCCTGGAACAGCACCTGGATGAAGCCGGACACCTGCGGCACCAGCACCCCGCCGGCCGCGCCCTGGAACAGCCGGGCCAGCACCAGCCACTCCTGGCTCTGCGCCGCCCCGGCGAGCGCGCTGGCCACGGTGAACAGCGCCAGCCCGGCGAGGAAGACGGCCCGTCGGCTGCGCGCGTCGCCAAGCCGCCCGGCGGGCACCAGCACCAGTCCGAAGGCCAGCGCGTAGCCGCTGAGCACCCACTGCAGGCCGCTGTCGGACATGTGCAGCCCGGCCCGTACCGTCGGCAGGGCGACGTTGACGATGCTGACGTCCAGCAGGGTCATGAAGCCGGCGACCAGGCAGACGGTGAGCGCCCGCCAGCGCCGGGTGGCGGCCCGGGCGCCCACGGCGGTGGCGCCGGGCCGGGGCGGGTGCACGCTGCTGCGCGGGGGGTCGGCGTTCATGGGGAGCCTCTTCCCGGGGCCGGGGCGTCCGGGTCGGTGGATGATCTCCGGTCGGCTTCGTTCGGCCCGTCGTCGGTCGGCTTCGTTCGGCCCATCGTCGCCCGGGCCTCCCGGGGCCGCCACCCGGGCCACCGCTCGCGCCCCCGCTCGCGCCCCCGCTCGCGCCCCCGCCCGGCCCGGCACTCGGCCCGGCACTCGGGGGCGCCGCCCGGGCCGCCGCCGCCCGTCCTCACCCGAACGGCCGAACCGGATCGCGACCGCCGTCCGCACCCCGGAGGCTGACGGCATGACCGTCGCCACCGAGACCCCGCCCTCCGCCCCTCCGGTGCTGGACGTCCGGCAGCGGAACGTCGTCTTCGCCACCATCGTGCTCGGCATGCTGCTGGCCGCCCTCGACCAGACCATCGTCGGCACCGCCCTGCCCACCATCGTCGCGGACCTCGGCGGAGCCGCGCACATGTCCTGGGTGGTGACCTCCTACCTGCTGGCCGAGACGGTGGCCACCGTGCTGGCCGGCAAGTTCGGCGACCTGTACGGGCGCAAGCTGCTGTTCCAGGTCTCGGCGATCGTCTTCGTCGGCGGCTCGTTCCTGTGCGGTCTGGCCACCGACATGACCCTGCTGATCACCTGGCGCGCCGTGCAGGGCTTCGGCGCGGGCGGCCTGATGGTCACCTCCATGGCGCTGATCGCGGACGTCATCCCGCTGCGCGAGCGCGGCAAGTACCAGGGCGCGATCGGTGCGGTGTTCGGCGTGGCCACGGTGATCGGGCCGCTGCTGGGCGGGCTGTTCACCGACCACCTGTCCTGGCGCTGGGCGTTCTACGTCAACGTGCCGATCGCGGTCGTGGTGGTCCTCCTGGCCGCCCGGACCATCCCCTCGGTCCGCTCGGCGACCCGCCCGGTCGTCGACTACCTGGGCATCGTGCTGGTCGCGGTCGGCGCCGGCGCGCTGATCCTGGCGACCAGTTGGGGCGGCAACCAGTACGCCTGGAGCTCCGGGGTGATCATCGGCCTGTTCGTCGGCGGCGCGCTGGCGCTCGGCCTGTTCTGCTGGGTGGAGACCCGGGCCGTCGAACCGATGCTGCCGATGCGGCTGTTCCGCAACCCGGTGTTCACGGTCTGCTCGGTGCTCAGCTTCATCGTCGGCTTCGCCATGCTCGGCGCGCTGACCTTCCTGCCGACCTTCCTCCAGTACGTGGACGGCGACTCGGCGACCGTCTCCGGCGTGCGGACGCTGCCGATGGTGATCGGTCTGCTGATCGCCTCGATCGCCAGCGGCAACGCGGTCAGCAAGACCGGGAAGTACCGGGTGTTCCCGATCGTCGGCACGGCGGTGATGGCGCTCGGCCTCTACCTGCTCTCCCGGCTGGAGCCCGACACCGGCTCCGCACTGGCCTCGCTCTACATGTTCGTGCTCGGCGTCGGCATCGGGCTGAGCATGCAGGTGCTCACCATCGCCGTGCAGAACACCGTCGACTACGCCGACCTCGGCACCGCCACCTCCGGGGTGACCTTCTTCCGCACCATCGGCAGCTCCTTCGGCACCGCGGTGTTCGGCACCATCTACGCCAACAGCCTGCAGACCGAACTCGCCGAGGGGATCGCCACCGCCGCCCGGCTGACCGGCGCCGACCCGGCCGTGCTCAGCCAGGCCGCGCAGAGCCCCCAGGGCCTGCACCAACTGCCCGCCGACCAGGCCGCGCCGATCGTCCAGGCCTACTCCGACGCCCTGCACACCGTGTACCTGTGGACCATCCCGGTGGCCGTGGTCGGCTTCGTGGTGGCGCTCTTCCTCAAACAGGTGCAGCTGCGCGACACCGCCCGGGCGGGCTCCACCGACATGGGCGAGGCCTTCGCCCAGCCGACCACCGCCGACTCCGACCCGCACCTGGAGTACTCGGTCTGCCGGATCGTGCGCGGGGTGGACCTCGACGCCGTCCGGACGATCGTCGCCGGCGCCGGCGCCCGGGTGGACCTGGCCGGGGCCTGGGCGCTGATGGAGGTGGCCGGCCACACCAGGGCCGTCGGCCACGCCTCGCTCGACCTCATCGCCGCCCGCAAGCGGGTGCCGCCCGAGGTGCTGGAGCCGGTCTTCGACCGGATGGCCGCCGAGGGCTACCTCCTGCGCGAGGGCGACGCCCTCTCCCCCACCGAGGCCGGCACCCACGAGGTCCGCACCCTCGCCCACGCCTGGTCCGACTGGCTCAACGCCCGCCTCGACGCCGACGCCGGCCGCCCCCGCAGCCCCCAACTGCGCGCCGCCGCCGACGCCATCGCCTGGCGCCTCCTGGTCGAGGACCTCACCAACGGCCTCCCCGCCCACGCCCGCCCCAAGGACGACGCGAAGGTCTAGCCCTACAGCCGGGAGGTGTCGAGCTCCAGGTCGAAGGGCGCCGGGAGGGGAACGGGCGTGCCGAAGGGGTGCGGCCCGCTCTCTGCGGCGTAGCCGAGACGGGTCGGCTCGCTGTACAGGGTGCAGCTGCGGTTCTGCCGGTCGATGAGGAGGTAGAACGGGGCGCCGTACTGACCGTAGCGGCGGCGCTTGACGACGCGGTCGGTCTCCGCGTTCGACGGAGAACTGACCTCGACGATCAGGAGGGTCTGATCGGGCAGCAGCGCGCCCTCGGTCTTCATCGCGAGTTCGGCGGGCACGATGGCCAGATCCGGGATGTACCAGTTCTCGCTACCGGGCAGATCGAGATTGCCGGAACCGGACACCAGGTCGAGTTCGTCCATCCGAGGCCCGAGCTGACGACGGACGAACTCGGCAGCGGACTCGTGCGCCCATGACGGCGACATAGGGGTGATGACTCCCTCGATGATCTCGGTCCGGTCGCCCGCGATGTGCCGGATCGCATACTTCAACGCCTTCTCGGGGTCGCTGACGGTGCTGTAGTCGCCAGGGACATGGGGTGCCGTACTCACAACGTGTCTCCTTCCTCCGTGATTCTCCCTCAGACCATGCCACCGTCCGGCCGACCGACCGGAATTGGACGTGCCGTGACCGCTCATGTCCGTGGGTTTCCGGTTCGCAGAGCGTTCTGCGCCCCCGCCCGGGAACGGGCGGGGGCGGCGGCGGTGGTGGGGTCAGCGGGAGGCTTCCGCCGGGACCGGGGCGGGGGCGGTGCGGCGGGAGGAGAAGGCGATCACGGCGAGGCTGGCGAGGGCGAGGGCGGTCACCGCCGAGAGCATCACGGTGTAGGAGGCCAGGGAGGAGAGCGCCGCGAGCACGGCGGGCAGCAGGAAGCCGGAGTAGCAGAGGGCGTAGTAGACGCCGGTGATGCCGGCCAGGTCGTCGGGGGTGACGAGGCGCTGGATCTCCAGCAGCCCGGAGACGACGCCGATGCCGTAGGCGGCGCCGAGGAGGACCGCCCCACCGAGGCCGAGCAGCGGGGAGCGCACCGCCGCGTCGCCGGCGCAGACGGCCATGCCGCAGGCCATCAGCACCATGGAGACGACGACGCCGCGCGCCGAGTTCAGCGAGTCCAGGCGCTTGGCGAGGGGCTGGACCAGGGCGCCGGTGCCGAGGGTGAGGACGGTCAGCAGGGTCGCGTAGGCCAGCGACCAGTCGCCGAGCCGGTCGCCGACCAGCTGCGGGGTCACCGCGTACGCGACGCCGGCCGAGCCGAACACCCACGGGGCCATCGGCAGGACCACCCGCAGGAAGCGCCGGTGCCCGGCCGCCGGGACCTTGAGGTCGGCCCAGAGGCTGCGGACGGCGGCCGAGCGGGCCCGGGTCTCGACGGCCTTCGGGAGCAGGAACAGCGCGGGCAGGGTGACCAGCAGGTGGGCGAGGTACGGGGTGACCATCGGCCAGGGGCCCCACTGGGCGAGCGCGCCGGCCACGCCGGCGCCGAGGCCGAAGCCGACGGTGAGGGCGAGGGAGGCACGGCGGGCGCCGGCGCCCTGGTCGGCGGCCGGGTCGTGCGGGGCCTGGGAGAGCTCCTTGACCCAGCTGGTGCCGACGGCCATCGCGATGCCGACGGCTGTGCCGGTGAGGAACCGCCCGGCGTAGATGGGGAGTTCGCCCGTGACGCCGCCGCACAGCACACCGCTGGCGGCGAGCGAGGCGACGACCGCGCCGATCATCAGCGGACGGCGCCCGTAGCGGTCCGAGGCCGCGCCGCCGACCAGCAGTCCGGGGACCAGCCCGAGGACGTAGGCCCCCAGGAAGGCGTCGACGGTGACCTCGGAGTAGCCGCCGAGGTGGCGGTACATCAGCAGCAGCGGGGTGAACTGGTTGCCGCCCCAGCCGCAGCAGAGCATGGCCAGGGCCGCGACCAGCCAGGGCCTCCCCCGATCGGTGGGCGCGACGGGACCGGCGGACGGTGGCCGGGTGGTGCTCATGGTGGTGCTGCTCCTTGTCGGATGGTGGTCCCGGCGGTCCGTCGGGGTGCGCGGCCGTCGCCGCGCGGGGGAAGAGAGGGAGGAGTGGCTCGGCGGTGCGGTGGCTCAGCGGTGCGCGTCCAGGTGGGCGCGCAGCGCCTCGGTGAAGCCGGCGGCGTCGCGGGCCGCGATGCGCTCGACCAGCGCGGTGTGCTCCTCGACCAGCGCGGCCAGCCGCTGCGGCCGCCGCTCCGGCCGCACCTGGAGCAACTGCACGGCCATCCGCCGCTGGCGGTCGCGCAGCGTCTCGTAGAAGCGCTCGGCGAGCGCGTTGCCGGAGGCCGTCACGATGCCCCGGTGGAAGGCCTCGTCGGCGTCGGCGAAGGCGCCGAGGTCGGCCCGGCGGGCGGGTTCGCGCTGCTGGTCGATCAGGTCGGTCAGCTGCCGCAGCAGGTCGTCGAGCGGCTCGGCGCGGCGGGTGATCCGGCGTACCGCGGTGCTCTCCAGCGCCTCGCGCAGCTCCAGCACGTCCTCGGCCTCGCCGGGGCCGACCGGCACCACGACGGCTCCGCGCTTGGGGAAGAGCTGGAGCAGTCCTTCGGCCTGGAGCCGCAGGAAGGCCTCCCGGACCGGGGTGCGGCTGAGCGAGGTGCGCTCGGCGATCTCGCCCTCGCTGATCAGCGTCCCGCCGGGGAGGCCGCCGCCGAGGATGAGGTCCTTGGTCAGTTCGTACGCGCGGTCCGCGGCCGGGACGCGGGCGGGGACCGGGACGCGGGCGGGAGGCGGGGTGTCGGCCATGGACCACACCGTAGCACCATAGATGCAAGCTTAGATGCAAGGCTCCGGACAGGGCCGCCCGCAGGACGGAGCATCGGTTTCCGTACTGCTCAGGGCCGGAAGAATGCGCTTTCTCACCCCCTCCGCAGGACCGAGGATGGGCGGGGCCAACCAGCTCCTCGGGAGGAAAGCCGTGTCCCCTGTGTCGCCAGCCCTGTCGCCCGTCGACCCGGGCCTGCTGCCGCTCACCGCCGAGTTCCGCCCCGAGGGCCTGTCCGTCGGCGGGGTGCTCCTGGACGAGGCGGCCCGCCGGTACGGCACGCCGCTGTTCGTCTACGACGAGGAGCACCTGCGCCGCCGCTGCCGCGAGGCGGTGGCCGCCTTCGGCCGGGGCAACGTCGCCTACGCCTCCAAGGCCTTCCTGTGCACCGCGATGGCCCGCCTGGCCGCCGAGGAGGGCCTGCTGCTGGACGTCGCCTCCGGCGGCGAACTGCGCACCGCCCTGTACGCCGGGGTCGACCCGGACCGGATCGTGCTGCACGGCAACAACAAGGACGAGGCCGAACTGCGCACCGCGCTCACCGTCGGCCTGCGCCACATCGTGGTGGACAGCTTCGACGAGCTGGACCGGATCGAACGGCTGCACCACGAGGAGGGCCTGCCCCCGGCCCGGATCCAGCTGCGGGTGGCGCCCGGCGTCGCGGCCGGCGCCCACCAGGCCATCCGGACCGGCGGCCACGACTCCAAGTTCGGCTTCGGCCTGGCCGACGGCGCCGCCGCGGCCGCGGTGCGCCGGGCCGGGGCCTGCGCCGCCGTACGGCTGGAGGGCGTCCACGCCCACGTCGGGTCTCAGGTGCTGGACCCGGCCGAGCTGGCCGACGGCGCCGCCGCGGTGGCCCGGTTCGCGGTGGAGCACGGCCTGCGCCGGCTGACCGTCGGCGGCGGCCTGGGCGTGGCGTACCTGGGCGGGCAGAGCGCCCCCTCCTTCGCGGACTGGGCCGAGCGGGTCCGCGCGGCGGTGCGCGGCGCCGGCTGGAACGGCCCGGTGGGCGTCGAGCCCGGCCGGTCGATAGCCGCCCGGGCCGGGCTGACCCTGTACCGGGTCGGCACCGTCAAGCGGATCGAGGGCGTGCGCACCTACGTCAGCGTGGACGGCGGGATGAGCGACAACCTGCGCCCCGCCCTGTACGGCGCCCGCTACGAGGCCTTCCTGCCGCGCTGCCCCGAGGCGCCCCGCCCGCGGCGCGCCCGGCTGGTCGGCAAGCACTGCGAGAGCGGCGACGTGATCATCGACGACGCCGCGCTCCCCGCCGACCTCCGGGTCGGCGACCTGCTGGCGACCCCGGTGACCGGCGCCTACGGCTACGCCATGGCGTCCAACTACAACAAGCTGCCGCGGCCCGCCGTGGTCTTCGTCCGCGACGGCGAGGCCCGCGTGGTGGTGCGCCGGGAGACCGAGCACGACCTGCTCCGGCTGGACACCGCCGCCGACGGGACGGCGCGACCGACCGGGGAACCGGTGGCCGCCCTCCCGGCGCACACGGCCTAACCTGGGCCGATGCTGAACAGCGCCCGACTGCACGTCCTCCTGGAGATCGCCCGCCGGGGCACCATCGTGGCCGCGGCACAGGCCCTGCACCTGAGCCCGTCCGCCATCTCGCACCAGCTCGCCCGTCTGGAGCAGGAGCTGGGTGTCGCGCTGGTGGAACGGGCCCCGCAGTCCCTGCGCCTGACGCCCGCGGGTGTCCGGCTGGCCGAGCACGCCCAGGCGATCGCCGATCTGATGGCCGTCGCCCAGGACGACCTGCGGGCGCACGCCCAGGCCGCGGCCGGCGTGCTGCGGATCGGCTTCTTCGCCTCCGCCGGACTGGACCTGCTGCCCCGGGCGCTGGCCGCCTTCGCCGCCGGGCACCCGCAGGTGGAGCTGGAACTCATCATGGGCCAGCCGCACGAGCTGGTCCCGGACCTGGAGGCCGGCCGACTGGACGCGGCCGTCGTCTTCGAGCACCCGCTGGACCCGTGGTGCCGCCGGGCGGCGGTGGACGTGCGGATGTACTTCGACGAGCCGCAGCTGGTCGTGGTGCCGCTGCGGCACCGGCTCGGGCGGCGCTCGGTGGTGCGGCTGGCCGAGCTGGAGGGCGAGAGCTGGATCGGCACCCACGGCGGCAGCACCGGCGAGCCGGTGCTCGAACGCGCCTGCGCCGCCGAGGGGTTCCGCCCCCGGGTGCGCTGCCGCAGCGACCACTACCAGGTGACCATCAACCTCGCACGGGCCGGCATGGGCGTCGCGCTGATCCCGGCGCTCGGCCTGGCCGACAGCGCCGGGGTGCACGTGTGCCGGCTGGACCATCCGCAGCTGTACCGCCGGATCGGGGTGGCCACCCGGCCCACCAACCGCAATCCGGTGCTGCGCGCCTTCCTCGCCGAACTCGGCTCCGCCGCCGGGGAGATCAGGTCGCTGCTGGACATGCGGTGGGGCGCCTGACCTCCCCCGCGGCGCTGTACGGTTCCCGGCTCTGTGCGGCGGGCCGCGGCTGTGCGATGCTGCACCCGCCAGCACCCGTCCACCGAGGGGGAACCCCGTGATCCGCCGGATCTCCGCACTCCTGGTCGCCGCCGCGGCCCTGCTGTCCGTCGCGGCGACGGCGGCGACGACCCACGACCGGCACGCCTCGACCTCCGTCGTCGCCGAGGAGGCCGAGGACTCCACCGCGGGCGGACACACGCCGAACCGCTCGGAGCCGACCGGCCGTTGAGCCCACCCGCTGGCTCAGGCGGGTCGGCTCAGGCCGGCCGGCTCTGGCGGTTCGGCGCAGGCCGGCCGGTTCAGGCGGGTCGCTGGGCCCAGGCCGCGAGGGCGCGGCCGACGTCCCGGATGGCGTGCACGGCGGCCCGTTCGGTGCTGGGCCCGAGCGCCACGTCCCAGTGCGCGACGACCGCGTAGGCCACCCGGCGGGCGCCCACGATGACGCCCGCGTCGGCCCGTACCCCGGTGTCCGTGCCGGTCTTGTTGGCGACCAGCAGGCGGCCGGGCAGCGGCGCGGGGAAGCCGGGGGCGAACGGGTCGTGGTCGATCAGCGCGGGCACCAGGCCGTGGTCGGTGTTGGCGCGCATCCAGCCGAGCAGCCGGGCCGAGGCGGCCGGGCCTGCCATGGTGCCCCGGACCGCGAGGGCCACCAGCCGGGCCAGGTCGCGGGCGGTGCCGGTGGCGAAGACCGGCGGGACGTCCGGCCCGCGCTCGTCGCGCACCCGGTCGTGCAGGGTGAGCCGTTCCAGTCCGAGCTCGCGCGCCAGCCGGGCGGTGGCCGGCAGGCCGACCAGCCGCAGCAGGGCGTTGGTGGCGGTGTTGTCGCTGACCGCGGCGGTCAGCCAGGCCAGGTCCTCCACCGTCCAGTCGGGGCGGCTCAGCCGGCCGAGCAGGCCGGTGCCGCCGGTGACGTCCTCGGGGAGGATCTCCACCGGCTGTCCGGCCGTCAGTTCCCCGGATTCCAGCCGCCGGGCGACCTCGGCGAGCAGCAGCAGCTTGGAGGCGCTGGCGACAGGCAGGACGACGGTGTCGTCCACCCCGACCGCACCGGCGTCGACTCCACGGTCCGCCTCGGCGGCGTCCACGTCGACGGCGGCCACCGCGAGGGTCAGCGGCAGCGCCGCGGAGCTGCGCGCGGCGGCGGCCACCTGGGCGAGGCTCATCGGACCCGCACCACCTCTCCGGCCCGGATCGCGGTCGGCCGGCCGCCGCGCACCGCGACCCGCCCGGCCACCACGACGGCCTCCACGCCCACCGGCGGCAGCAGCGGCCGCTCGAAGGTCGCGCCGTCCAGGACGGCCGCCGGGTCGAGCACCACCAGGTCCGCGACGGCGCCGTCCCGGACCACGCCGCGCCCGGCCAGCCGGAACCGTTCGGCGGGCAGGCCGGTCATCTTGTGCACCGCGAGCTCCAGTGGCAGCAGCCCCTGCTCGCGCCCGTAGTGACCGAGCACCCGGGCGAAGCTGCCCGCCCAGCGGGGGTGCGGGCGGCCGGGTTTGGGCACCCCGTCCGAGCCGATCATCGACAGCGGGCTGGCCAGCACCCGGCGGACGTCGTCCTCGCGCATCGAGTGGCTGATGATGGTCACCTCGCCCTGCGCCTCCAGCAGCAGGTCGCAGACGAGGTCCACCGGGTCGGCGCCGCGCTCGGCGGCCAGGTCGGCGATCCGGCGGCCCTCGGCCGTCCGGCGGGCGGGCGCGGCGGCCACCGAGATCAGGTCCCAGCCGCCGTTGCCGACGGTGTTCTCCCAGCCCTCGACGCCGTGCGCGATGTCCGCCCGGATCCGGTCCCGCACCTCCTTGCTGCGCAGCCGCTCCAGCAGCGCGGCCGGCCCGCCCTCGCTGGTCCACGGCGGCAGCATTGCGTGCAGCACGGTGCTGCCGGCGGTGTACGGGTAGACGTCGCAGAGCACGTCCACGCCCTCGGCGCGGGCCTGCTCCAGGCGCGGCAGGGTCCGCAGGGTGGCGCCCCAGGCGTGCCGCCCGGCGGTCTTGTGGTGGGAGACCTGGAGCGGGGCGCCGGAGCGCACCGCGATCTCCAGCGCCTCCTCCAGCGCCTTCTCCACCTGGGACATCTCGTCGCGCAGGTGCGTCACGTACGGCTTGCCGTGCCGCGCGGCGACCTTCGCCAGGGCCACGATCTCCTCGGTGTCCGCGTAGACGCCGGGCGGGTAGATCAGCCCGGTGGAGAGTCCGGCCGCGCCCTGGGCCAGTGCCCGGTCGAGCAGCCCGCACATGGCGGCCAGCTCCTGATCGGTGGGCGGGCGGTCCTCGAAGCCCATCACTCCGGCGCGCAGCGTGCCGTGGCCGACCAGCGAGGCGATGTGGTTGCGGCGCAGTTCGGGCCGCTGGCCGGCGGCGAAGGCGTCGAAGTCCTCGGCGGGCAGCACCGGTCCGAGGCCGAAGGAGACCCGCAGGTGCTCGGCCAGTTCGGGCAGCCGCCCGGGCAGCGCCGGGAACAGGCTGATCCCGCAGTTGCCGCTGATCTCGGTGGTGACGCCCTGGAGCAGCGGGGCCAGCCGCAGCTCGTCCAGGGCGTCGCCGTCGGTGTGGGTGCCGCCGCCGAAGGGGGCGGCGAGCGCGTCCGAGTGGGTGTGGACGTCGATGAAGCCGGGGGTGACGACCCGCCCGGTGACGTCCAGGGTCTCGGCCGCGGTCACGGCGGTGCCGGGCGGCAGTACGGTGACCCGGCCGTCGGCGACGGCGAGGTCGGCCGGACGGGCGGGCGCCCCGGTGCCGTCCACCAGGGTGGCGCCGCGCAGCAGCAGGTCGACCGGGGTCGTGGTCACGTCCGCTCCCATCAGTCCCATCGCTCCCATCAGAGCACCGTCGAGAGGAAGGCCCGGGTGCGGTCGTGCCGCGGGGCGGTGAACACCTCGGCCGGGCTGCCGGCCTCCACGACGGCGCCCTGGTCCATGAAGACGACCCGGTCGGCGACCTCGCGGGCGAAGCCCATCTCGTGGGTGACGACGATCATCGTCATGCCGCTGCGGGCGAGGTCGCGCATCACCCCGAGCACCTCGCCGACCAGCTCCGGGTCGAGCGCGGAGGTGGGCTCGTCGAAGAGCATCAGGGTCGGCTCCATGGCCAGCGCCCGGGCGATCGCGACCCGCTGCTGCTGGCCGCCGGAGAGCTGGGCCGGGTAGTGGTCGGCGCGGTCGGCCAGGCCGACCCGGGCGAGCAGTTCGCGGGCCCGGCGCTCGGCCTCCCCGCGGGGGCGGCCCTTGACCGCGATCGGGCCCTCCATGACGTTCTGGAGCGCGGTGCGGTGCGGGAAGAGGTGGAAGCGCTGGAAGACCATGCCGATCCGCTCGCGCTGGTGGCGGATGTCGCGCGGCCGACGCTCGCGCAGCCTGCTGCCGGAGGCGCCGTACGACTCGTAGCCGACCGGTTCGCCGTCCACCTCGATCCGCCCGGCGTCGATCTTCTCCAGGTGGTTGAAGCAGCGCAGCAGGGTGGACTTGCCGGAGCCGGAGGGGCCGATCACGCAGAGCACCTCCCCCGCCCGGACCTCCAGGTCGATGCCGCGCAGCACCTCCAGGTCCCCGAACCGCTTGCGCACCTTCCGGGCCGACAGGACCACCTCGGCGGCCGGCTTCCCCAGGTCCGTGGTCGTCACTTGACCTCCCCCTTCTTCACGCGCTTTCCCGCTCCGCCGCGCCCCGGGCGCAGGTTGGCCAGCACCCGGCGGTGCAGCGCCGGCGGGGCGCCGGCCGGGTTGAACCTCCGCTCCACCGCGTGCTGGGCGACGCTCGCGACGGTGGTGAGCACCAGGTACCAGATGGACGCGACGATCAGCAGCGCGATCACCTCGAAGTTGGCGAGGTAGAGGTGCTGGGAGACGGTCATCAGGTCGGCGCCGGCGATGACGGAGACCAGCGAGGTGGTCTTCAGCATCGAGATGAACTGGTTGCCGAACGGCGGGATGATCACCCGCATCGCCTGCGGCAGCACCACCCGGGTGAGGATCTGCCGGTTGGACATGCCCAGCGAGGCGCCCGCCTCGCGCTGCCCTGGGTCGACGCTCTGGATGCCGGCCCGGACGATCTCGGACATGTAGGCGCCCTCGTTGATCGACAGGCCGAGCAGCGCCGCCACGAAGCCGGTGATCAGGGTGTTGGACTGCCAGCTGACCAGCTTGGGCCCGTCGAACGGGATGCCGATGCTGATCTCCGGGAAGAGCAGCGCCAGGTTGAACCAGAAGATCAGCTGGACCAGCAGCGGGGTGCCGCGGAAGAACCAGGTGTACGCGCCGGCGGTGGTCCGCAGCACCGGGCTGTCGGACAGCTGCATCACCGCGGCCACCACGCCGATGACGATGCCCACCGCCTGGGAGATCAGGGTGAGTTGGACCGTCACCCAGAGCCCTTCCAGGATCACGCCGTCGAACTGGTACTTGGCGACGATGTCCCAGTGCAGGTTGGGGTTGACGATGACGGTCCAGGCGAGCCAGACGGCGACGAAGGCGGCCGCCAGCACGGCGAACCAGCGTGCCGGGCGGGGCCGGCCGGTCACCTCGAAGGCCAGGTCGTCGTCGACGGGGCCCGCGGCGGCCGTTCGGGGTGCCGGGGCGGGCGTCGCGGGGTCGGCGGGGATCGCGGGCTCAGCGGGAATCTCGGGGCCGGCGGGGATCCCGGGGTCTCTCATGTCGGTGCTCATCTCGTCGGTGCCGCCGTTCTCACTGCGCCGCATTGACGGTGGCGCGCTCCACCGCGCTGCCGCCGACCTGGTAGGTGTCCAGCACCTTGCGGTACTCGCCGCTCTCGATCAGCTCCTGGAGCGCCTTCTGCACCGCGTCGCGCAGCCCGGCGTCCTTCTTCGCGACCGCGATGCCCCACGGCGCCGTGCCGTACTGCTCCGGCAGCACCTCGTAGGAGCCGCTGTTCTGCACGAACATCTGCGCCACCGGGTAGTCCACGATCGTGGCGACGGCCCGCTCGCTGTCCAGCTGGAGCAGCCCGGTCGGGGCGTCCTCGCTCTGCGAGATCGCCATCCTGGTGGCGCACTTGGCGTTCTGCTGCTCGCCGATCTCCAGGTTGGAGCTGCCCTTGGCGAGGACCACCTTCTTGCCGCAGAGGTCCTCGATGGACTTGATGCCCTCGGGGTTGCCCTTCTTCGTCATGATCACGCCGCCGGTGCGGAAGTAGTCGACGAAGTCGACGGCCTGGCGGCGCTGCGCGCTGTCCGTCATGGAGGACATCACCAGGTCGTAGCGGCCGGCCTGGAGGCCGGGGATCAGGCCGTCGAAGGAGGAGTTGGCGAGCTCCAGCTTCAGCCCGAGCCTCCCGGCGACGGCGGCGGCGAGGTCCGGGTCGACCCCGGTCAGCTCGGTGGTGCCGGTCTTGTACATCTCCATCGGCGGGTAGCCGACGGAGGTGGCCACTCTGAGGACGCCGCTCTGCTTGTTCTTCGCCGGGAGCAGCTCGGCGGCGCTCTTCCCGGAGTTCTGTCCGGCCTGCGCCGCGCCGGCGGCCGGGGAGCCGCCCTGGTCGGAGCGCCCGCAGGCGGTGGCGGCCAGGACGACCAGGGACAGTGCGGCCAGACAGCGCAGGGAACGGGGGCGGTTCATCGGCTACTCCCTCGGGCGGTGACGGTGCGCCGATGCTGGCAGCCGGGTCCGGGTGAACGGAAGATGATGAAGCCATTGCTGCCTCACCAACGATTTTGGTACGGCTGACCGCCCTGTCCTGCGGACTTCCGGCCGTGCCCGACCGTGCCCGCCCGTGCCCGACCGACCGGGTCAACCAGTCAGTTGTCAGCCGGTCAGCCGGTCAGCCGGTGAGCCACGGGGCCTCCGGCAGCTTGGCGTCCGCCTGCCGCCCGGTGAGCTCGACGGTGGTGGGGGTCCCCAGCCCCGGCATCCGCATCGTGACCCGGCGCAGCCCGCCGTCGCCGTCGACCCAGTAGGTCAGCGGCGAGCGGGCGCCGTCGGGCGCGGAGCCCTGCGCGCGCGGACCGGCGAAGCGGTCGTAGCCCTTGCCGTCGATCCGGTCCCGGCCCAGCCAGCGGGCCCCGGACTGGGCGAGCAGCAGCGGGTTGTCGGGGCGGTCCGCGCCGAGCTGGACCAGCAGGTTCAGTCCGGCGTCCAGCGGGTCCGCCGTGTAGGTCCGCGGTGACCAGCCCTGGCGCGGGATGCGCTCGGCCTGCTGCCAGGCCGGGGCATCGGTGGCGGGGGCGGTGGCGGTGTCGGTGCCGGCCCGGTCGGGGGCCAGCCCGAGGCCGCCGGTGTCCCAGACGATCAGGCCGTGGTCCAGCGGTCCGCTCGCACCGGTGGTCCGGTAGCGGCCGACCCCCCGGTGGTTGCGGTAGTCGACGACCCCGTCGACCCGGATGGTGACGCCCCCGCCCTCCTCGGCCGTGAGCGTCACCGCCACCGGGCTCGCCTGGTAGAGGTTCAGGCGCGACAGGGCGAGCCGGCCGGCCTCGTCGGTGGTCACCGGGCGTTCGACGGCCTCGTCGGAGACCGTCCGGTAGACGGCCACGCCGCCCGCCGCGGCGCCGCACACCACGATCGCGATCAGGGCCTTGAGCCAGTGGGACCGCCGGGGCCCGCGGCCTTCGGCCTTCGTCCTGCGGGGCATGCAGCCGCTCCCTTTCCTCGGTCGGACACGACAGTCGGGCGGGCCCGGGGACCAACGGTCCCACGAACCCGCCCGATCGGGCCCGCTGCCGGGCCCCTTTCACGTACCCCGCGCGGGGCTAGCCGCGCCGGGCGGCCTTGCGCCTGCGGGCCATCAGCACCGTGGCGGTGCCGAGGGCGATCAGCGCCGCCGCGCTGGTCAACACGATCGGCATCCCTTCACCCGCACCGGTGTTGGGCAGGTGCCCGGACACCGGGGGCACCGGGGCCGGGGGCACCGGAGCCGCCGACGTCGGCGCCGGGGTCGGCGTCTCGGTCGGGGTGGGCGTCGGGGTCGGCGTCGGGGTGGGGATCAGCTTGTTGACGGCTGTCACCTCCACACCGGCGTCGAGGTTCGCCGAGGTCAGCTTCAGCGGCCCGAGGACGGTGACCTCCGGCGCCGCGTAGCCGTCCGGCGGGCTCAGCTCCTGCCAGTAGTACGTCCCCGGCACGCCGGTGCCCTGGCAGATGCCGTCGGCACCGGTCGTGCAGGGCTCACCGACCTTGGTGTCGGGCTTGTCGCCGGTCGGCTGGAGCCCGTCGGTCCCGTTGGTCTCGTGCCACAGCTGGAACTTGGCGCCGGCCAGCGGCTTGCCGTCCTGGTCGTGCTTGACCAGGCGCAGCGCGCCCTCCTGCAGCCGGAAGCCGAAGTCGTAGGTGTGGTCGTTCTCGCCGGGGCCGCCGGTGGTCAGCGCCCGCTCCGGGAACCTGCCGTCCTTCGGGACGATGCCCTTGGAGTCGATGAAGTGGTTGTCACCGACGTCGTGGTCGGTCGGCACCCACTGGAAGAGGGGGCCGTCCTTGGCGTAGTCCGCCGGGTTGTCCAGCTTGATCGTGTACTTGGTCCTCGGCTTGAGGCCGCCCTCGACGTTGCTGTCGTCGAAGTAGTACTCGCCGCGCTTGGTCGTCTTCGTCGTGCCGACGAGCTTCCCCGCCTCGTCGTACAGGTGGACGGTGGCACCCGGCACCGGCTTCTGGCCCGGCAGTTGGAGGCCGCTGCGCTCGGGGTCGTACCAGACCCGGTTGCCGATCTGGAGCGGAGCCTGGTCGCAGAGCACCTCCAGGTCGCCCATCGCGGCGCCCTTGCCGAACGGCGGGACGCCCGGGCCCGTGTTGAGCCGCACGCCGCCGTCCGCCTTGCCGTCGCGCTTCTGGAAGGCGCTGCCGTAACCGAAGGCCTTGCTGTCGCTGTCGTAGCCCGAGATCGCGATGGAGTCCTCGACCTTCGAGAACGCCATCCCGGCATTGGCGGGGTTGTTGTGGCCGATCCGGCTGTTGTCGAAGAACCGCTGGCCCCGGGCGGTGGACCCGCAGCCCAGGTTGGTGTCCAGCACGTAGGTGCCGTTCACCGGGCAGGCCTTGAGGAGGTCGCCGCCGGGCAGGACCATGGAGCCCTGGCCGGCCGTCGGACCGGCCGCCGACTGGTCGCCGAAGCGGTCCCGGAAGGCGAGCAGCATCGAGCCGTCGGTCTCGAAGGCGATCTCGGCCACCGCCGGCTCGGGGTTGGCCAGGTAGTTGGCCCCGCAGGCATGGCCGTTCTGGGCGGTCGGGAAGGTGTCCTGCCACGGGAACCAGCTGGAGCCGGGGCACGGGGTACCGACCGTGTTGCCGCGCGGGTAGTCGAGCGGCTGGTTCAGCACCGCCGACTTGAACGCGCCGGTGGCCAGGTCGAACGGCAGCACCACGGCCCGCAGGTCCGAGGCCTTGCCGGTGGACTCGCCCGAGCAGACGCCGCCGAGGAAGCCGGCGCCGTCCTGGATGCCGAGGCCGTACGGACGCCAGTCTCCCGGCGCCGGGCAGCCCGGGTCCGGAATGGCGTAGGCGGCCTTGGGCGTGGCCGCCGTCGCCGCGGTGGCGTCGTAGCGGTAGAGCTTGCGGTCGTGCAGGTTGACGACGAAGAGGTCCTTGCCGTCGTCGGTGATCTTGATGCCGCCGAGGCTCTCCTTGCCCGCCGCGGCCAGGAAGTCGTCGTCGTTGCCCGGGCTGTGCGGGGTGGTGCCCGCGTCCGGGACGGTGGCGAACAGCGTGGTCTTCTTCGTCGCCCAGTCGGTGACGTAGATCCCGCCCGGGCCGCCGGGACCGTAGCTGGTGGTCCGCTTGGCCTGGGCCGAGGAGAACACCCGCCGGTCGGCCTTGTTCCAGGCGATGCCGTACAGGTTGCCGGTCTGCCCGGCCGTGGCCACGTCGGTCAGGGTGAAGTCGGTACCGGCCGTTCCGCGGGAGTCGTACGGGAAGGACACCAGCGTGTGCTGGGCGTCGCCCTCCCGGGGCGGGTTCTGGCAGGTCGACACCAGCGGCGCGTTCTTCTGGCAGTAGTCACCCGGGCTCCAGAGCCCGGTGGTGATCTCCACCTTCTTGCCGCCGGAGAGGTCGACGAACTCCTCGTTGGAGCTCAGCTTGTTCGCCCCGCCGTCCAGGCCCTCGCGGGAGGCGAAGGCCGGGTAGAGCACGCCCGGCTTCGGATTCACCACCTGGACCCGGTACTTGCCGCCGGTCAGCTTGCTCGCGGCCGGTGCCAGCGTCACCGTGCCGTCCGCCGCCGTGGTGCCCTCGATGGAGACCCCGGCCTCGTCGGTGAGCGTCACCTTCACGCCCGCCATGCCCGATTCCAGCCCGGGCGTCCACACACCGTCGGTGTCCACGGCCCGGATCACATGGACCGCCACCGTGCCGTCACCGGTCTGGGGGAAGGCCGGAGGGGCCGCCGCCAGGGACCAGGAACCGGCCAGCACGGCCAGCGTCACCGCGCCGCCCGCGGTGCGAAGGCCCGTGGCACGGCGGCCGGGCGGGCCCGTCCGCCGCCCGCCGGGGCCGCGCGCGGCACCGGCGGTTCGTTCACTTGTCGTCGTCATCCCTGCTCTCATCGTCAAGTTGGGCCTGCCGCCCGACCTCATGAGCGAGTTCGAGAGTGGCGGAAAGCCGCCATTGTTAACGGGAGCCTAAAGGGACTTCACACAAGTTCGCCGGGGAACAAGGAACTTTGACCCGTCATCAGGCGTTACGAGACCGTCGCGGCCGTCCGGCCGGCCCCCGCCCGCACCCGGCTGACCAGCGGGGACCGTCCGGCCACGCCCCGCCGCCGGCGATCGCCGCCCTCCCGCGCCGTTGACCGTCGAACACGCTTCCCGCCGGAACCCCGCACATCCGCCCCGACTCACCCACCCCACGCACAACTTGAGCAACGGTCGCGCACCGATTGGCCCCGGCGCGGGGCGGGCTGGCACGATGTCCGAATGCGCATTCTGGTCATCGGCGGCACCCGCTTCATCGGTTTCCACTTCGCCGAGGCGGCCCTGGCCGCCGGGCACGAGGTCACGGTGCTGCACCGCGGCCGTTCCGGCCCCGGACTGCTCCCGGACGCCACCCACCTGATCGCCGACCGCGACGCCGACCTGTCCGCGCTGCGCGGCCGCAGCTGGGACGCCACCGTCGACCTCTGCGCCTACTTCCCACGCCAGGTACGGGAGTTGGCCGCCGCTCTCGATCCCGGCGCGGCCGGGCGCTACCTGCTGGTCTCCTCGCTCTCGGTGTACGACACCCCGGCCGCCCCGGGCTTCGCCGAGGACTCCCCGCTGCTCCCCGCCGACGGCCCGGAGGCCGCGGAGGTCACCGCCGAGACCTACGGCGTCCTCAAGGTCCAGTGCGAGCGCGCCGCCCGGGAGGCCTTCGGCCCGCAGACGCTGCTGATCCGCCCGACGTACGTGATCGGCCCCCGCGACTACACCCACCGCTTCGACCACTGGGTGCAGCGCCTCGCCCGGGGCGGCGAGGTACTCGCCCCGGGCCGGCCGGACGCGCCGCTCCAGGTGGTCGACGTCCGCGACCTCACCGCCTGGATGCTCGGCCTCCTCGCACAGGGCGCCCGCGGCGCCTACCACGCCGCCACACCCCCGCCGTTCGGCATGGGCGACCTCCTGGACGCCGTCGCCGCCGCGGTCGCCCCGCCCGGCACCACCCTCACCTGGGTGTCCGAGGACTTCCTGCGCGCCGCCGGCGTCCCGGAGCGCGCCCTGCCGCTGTGGCCCGCCGCCCCGGAGATCCGCGCCACCAGCACCGCCGATCCGGCCGCCGCCCTCGCCACCGGGCTGACCCTCCGCCCGGTGGCCGAGACCGCCCGCGACATCCGGCCGTTCGAGCCCCTGCCGGACGCCCTGGCCCCGGAGCGGGAGGCCGAACTCCTCGCCGCCTGGCACCGGCGGCAGGCCTGAGGGCCACCGCCACAGCCATCGCAGCCACAGCCGCCGCAGCCACCACCGCAGCCACCGGCACGGGGCCGACCGCCGCCCCGCAGCAGCCGGTCCGGCCCCGGCCCGGACATCTCCCGGGCCGGGGCCCACGCGCCGCCTCGCCCCCGTCCCGCTTCGCCCCCCGCGCCGCTCGGCCTGCGGGGCCGCTCAGCCCGCGACGGGCGGGTTGAGCCGGGCGAAGGCCTCCTGCCGGCGGTACGGGAAGTACGGGTACGGCGCGGTGCGCACGCTCGCCGCGTCCAGCCGGGCCACCTGGTCCTCCGTCAGCGCCCAGCCGACCGCGCCGAGGTTCTGGCGCAGCTGCTCCTCGTTGCGGGCGCCGATGATGACCGAGGAGACGGTCGGACGGCGCAGCAGCCAGTTGATCGCCACCTGGGGGACGGTGCGGCCGGTCTCGGCGGCGACCTCGTCCAGCGCGTCGACCACCCGGTACAGCAGCTCGTCCTCCACCGGCGGGCCGTAGTCGGCGGTGTCGTGCAGCCGGCTGCCGTCCGGGAGCGGCTGCCCGCGGCGGATCCTCCCGGTGAGCCGGCCCCAGCCGAGCGGGCTCCAGACCAGGGCCCCGACGCCCTCCTCCCGGGCGAGCGGCATCAGCTCCCACTCGTAGTCGCGGCCGACGAGCGAGTAGTAGACCTGGTGGGCGGCGTACCGGGGGCGGCCGTGCCGGTCGGCGAGGGCGAGGGACTTCATCAGCTGCCAGCCGGAGAAGTTGGAGACGCCGGTGTAGCGGATCTTGCCGGCCCGGACCAGGTCCTCCAGGGTCGCGAGCACCTCCTCGATCGGGGTGCCGGCGTCGTAGGCGTGCAGCTGGAAGAGGTCCAGGTGGTCGGTGCCGAGGCGGCGCAGCGCGTCCTCCACGCTCCGCACCAGCCGGGCGCGGGAGGTGCCGGCGTCCTGCGGGCCGTCGCCGGTGGGCAGTCCGGCCTTGGTGGAGATCAGCACCTGGTCGCGGCGGCCGCGGATCGCCTGGCCGAGCACCTCCTCGGAGGCGCCGTCGGAGTAGACGTCGGCGGTGTCGAAGAGGGTGACACCGGCGTCGATGGCGATGTCGAGCAGCCGACGGGCCTCCTGGACGTCGGTGGTGCCCCAGGCGCCGAACAGCGGGCCGCGGCCGCCGAAGGTGCCGGTGCCGAGGCTGAGCGCGGGCACCTTGAGCCCGGACGCGCCGAGCCGGCGGTACTCCATGTCGGTGGCGATGGTCATGGTGGTTCTCCCCTCGAGCCCCTAATGGGACTCCCGTTCCTTTAGGATGTCCTGAACCTAGCAGACTCCCACCTTCTAATGGAACAGGAATCCCGTTAATGGCCGTCGAGCCCTCCACACCCGAGCCCTCCACGCCCGGCACGGTCCGCCCCGGCGGCCGGACCGCCCGGGTCCGCGCCGCCGTCCTGCGCGCCGCCGAGGACGCCCTGGTCGAGCACGGCTTCGGCGGCCTCGACCTCGGCGACATCGCCCAGCGGGCCGAGGTCGGCCGCACCACCGTCTACCGCCGCTGGGGCAGCACCACCGCCCTGGTCGCGGACCTGCTCGCGGACATGGCCGAGCAGTCGCTGCCGCGCACCGACAGCGGCTCCCTCGCCGGGGACCTGCGGGCCAACGCCCGGCTCGTCCAGCGCACCCTGGCCGACCCGCGGCAGGGCGCGCTCTTCCGCGCCGTCATCGTGGCGGCGACCTGCGACCCGGACGCGGCCGAGGCCCTGCGGCACTTCTACCGGCGCCGGGTCGAGGAGTGGGCGCCGTGCGTCACCGCGGCCGTCGAGCGCGGCGAACTCCCGCCGGACACCGACGGGTGCGAGGTCGTGCGGGCGGTCTCGGCGCCGCTCTACTACCGGATGCTCACCACCGCGGAGCCGCTGGACGAGGCGGCCGCCGACCGTGCGGCGGAGGCCGCCGAGGCGGCGGCCCGGGCCGGGGCGTACCGGCGCCGGGACGCGTAGGGCCGGTACGCCCCGGACGCGAACGGCCGGTTCCCAGGGACGCGAACGGCCGCACAGCGCCGAAGCGTTGTGCGGCCGTCGGGCCCGGGCGGGCCGAGGTGGGCCCGGAGGAGGCCGGGAGGGCACGGGAAGGACCGGGAAGGCCCCGGGGCGTCAGCCCTCGTCCAGGTCCTCGTACTCCTCGCGCAGGTTCTCCAACAGGCCCACCCAGAGGTCCGACTCGTCCGGCCCCTGCCCCGCCGCGGCCACCAGCGCGGCGAACTCGTCCAGTGCGGCCCTGGCGTCCCCACCGCGGATCCGGCCCTCCAGACGGGCCAGCAGCGCCAGCGCGCCGATCACCTTGGGCAGCGAGTCGGCCGCCCGGCCGCCGCAGCCGCTCCCGTGGTCCCAGCCGTTCGGGTCGTAGATCCGAACGGCGCCGGTGTCGCCGGCCACCATCAGGTGCTGGTCGTCGAACGTGCCGACGCAGTACCCCCAGTTGTTCGGCGGGGTGTCGTCGTCCGGTGTGCGCTCGCCGAACAGCTCATCCAGGTCCGCCTCCCACATCCCGCGCTCGGGCAGCTTCGTGGCGTCGAAGCCGAGGAATTCCAGTTCGACGGCCGGCACGCCGACCTCGCTCAGGAACGCCCGGGCCTCCTTCGACGTCAGCCGCCCGGGCAGCGCCGCGGGCTCGGGCCGCCACAGCGTGCCGGGGCCGAAGCAGGACTCCAGCCAGGCCGCGTCGGGGTTCCGGACGGCGGCCGTCAGCTCGGCGTCGGTCGTGGTCATCGGTGCGTCTCCCCCGGTCGGAACGGTAACTCCGGCGCCATTCAAGCGCACCGCTCCGCCAGCGAGGGCCGCCGGGGACGGCCCCGACGGCCCTTCCGGGGCTCCGGCCCGACGGCCTAGAAGAAGCCGTCGTCCTCGTAGTAGTTGTTGACGACGACCTGCGGGTCGTCGTCGAAGGCCTCGTTCAGCAGCGCGCCGCCGACCAGGCCGGCCGCGCCGGCACCGATCAGCGCGCCGGTGCCGAAGCGACGCCCGCCCTGGGCCTGCTGGCCGGGCACCTGCGGCTGGCCCTGCTGGACCGGCTGCTGGACCGGCTGCGGGTAGCCGGCCGGCTGCGGGGTGTAGAACGGCGGCACGTTGGTCTGCACCCGCTGGGCGCAGGCCACGCAGGCCTCGATCTGGCGCGGCACGCCCCACTGCGGCGACCAGTACACCGCCGTGGTGCCGGCGCCGTGCGAGGGGTCGAAGAAACACGTCACGGGGGAACTCCCTGGTCCTGGCGGGGTCGTCGGAACGGCGGGTACGGCGGCGGGCAGCACGGCCGGCACCGCGGCCGCGACCGGCGGCGCGGGCAGCGCTACGGGCGGCGCGGGCGGGGCGACCGGCGGCTTCACCGGGGCGGGCGCGGCGGCGGGCGCCGGCTGCAGGACGTCCACGCCGAAGTCGGCGGCGATGCCCGCGAGCCCCGCAGCGTACCCCTGCCCGACCGCGCGGAACTTCCAGTCCGCGCCGTGCCGGTACAGCTCGCCGAACACCATCGCCGTCTCGCTGCCGGCCTCCGGCGCCACGTCGTACCGGGCCACCTCGGCACCGGTGTCCGGGTCGACGACCCGGATGTGGGCGCCGCGGACCTGCCCGAAGGACTGCCGCCGCTGCGCCGCGTCGTAGATCGCCACCGCGAAGACGATCTTCTCCACCCCGGCGGAGACCTCCGCGAGCCGGACCTCGATCTGCTCGCGGTCGGAGCCGCCGCCGGACCCGCCCTGGTGCCGGACCGAGCCGTCCGGGCTCTGCAGGTTGTTGAAGAAGACGAAGTGCTGGTCCGAGGCGACCTTCCCGTCCGCCCCGCAGAGCAGCGCGCTGGCGTCCAGGTCGTACCCGGCTCCGGCCGTCCAGCCGAGGCCCACCCGGACCACCCTCAGCCCGGGGGCCTGCTTGCCCAGGGAGACGTTGCCGCCCTTCGTCAGGGCCACGCTCATGGAACTCCTCCACCACCGTACGAGTACCGCTGTTCGACCACGACAACGCTGTAGAAGTTGCCTCGGTTCCCGGTCGAACCATCAGTTTTCCGTCAAGGCCGGAACAGCGCCCCACCAGCGGCGGAACACCGTCCGGCCGCCCCGGCGGCAGCCGTCCCGGCAGCGGGGGACGCCGGGTCGGCGCTCTGGCGGGCCGTCAGGTCCGGACCTATTGTCAGCGGACATGACATATCTACGCCGCGCCGCCGGACTGGCCGCCGCGCTCACCGGAACACTCGCCGCCCTGCTGGCCCCGGCCGCCGCCCAGGCCGCCCCGGCCGGCTGCCGCACCTCCGCCACGGTGCCGCTGGACGCCGAGCAGGCCCGCCTCCAGGACGCCCGCACGACCGGCTTCACCGAGCGCTCCGGCCTGGGCGAGCTGCCCGGGGGCTTCCCCTCCGCCCTGTGCGAGGCCCGCAACGCCCGGCAGGCCGAGCGGGTGGTGACCGCCTGGGGCCGGACCCTCTGGCAGGCCGGCCTGGACCGCGCCCAGGGCCGGCGGCCGAGCGGCGAACTGCCCGCCCGGGACGACCGCCCGCTGTACTGGACCAGGCTCGCCATGACCGTCCAGCTCGCCCGCTGGCAGCCCCGGTTCGGCGTCGACCACGCCGCGCTGCGGTCCCGTTTCGAGGACGCCTCGCGCGGCCTGGACGACGGTTTCGACTCCGCCCGCGGCGTCCGGCGGATCTTCGTCAGCGGCTTCGACCCGTTCGGCCTGGACACCGAGCCGCGCCGCGCCAACCCCTCCGGCTCGGCCGTTCTGCAGTTGCACGGGCAGCGGATCACGCTCGCCGACGGCAGCACCGCGGAGGTCCGGGCGGTCGTGCTGCCGGTGCGCTACGGGGACTTCGACGGGGGCATCGTGGAGCGCGCCTTCGCCCCGCACCTGCGGCCGGGCCGGCAGTCCGCCGACCTGATCACCAGCATCAGCCAGGGCTACCCGGGCAAGTTCACCCTGGAGGAGTGGGCCGGGCGCGCCCGCTCCGCCGACCCGGCGACCGACAACGTCGCCGCGCTCTCCGGCGGCACCACCCAGCACCCGGTGGACGCCCCGGGGCTGGCCCCCGGGCCGCAGTTCGTCCGCACCACCCTGCCGACCGATGCCATGAGGGCCGTCCAGCAGCCCTACCCGGTGCTGCTCAACACCTTCGTCACCGAGATCCCGGCGGGCGCCACCGCCCCCGTGTTCCGGCCGGACGGCCCCACCCCCGGTTCCCGCGCGGTCTCCGGTGGCGGCGGCGGGTACCTCTCCAACGAAGTCGCCTACCGTTCCAACCGGCTGCGCACGATCCTCGCCCCGGGCCTGCCCGGCGGCCATCTGCACACCCCGGTCCTGACCGGCCTGCCGGCCGACCCGAACCTGCTCACCGCACCGGAGTTCGAGCGGAACGAGACCGCGATCGGCGACGAGGTGCGGGCGATCCTGAGCGCCGCCCGGCTCTGACGGACCGTCCGGGGGCGGGCGCCGGCGCACCGGCCCGCCCCCGGACGCCCGTTCAGACCGGGTCGGCGAAGCGGGTGCCCACCGCGCGGGCGCGCGACTCGGCGATCTCGGCGTAGGCGGCGTCGCGCCCCGCCCAGTGCGAGCCCTCGACGGACTTGCCGCGCTCCAGGTCCTTGTAGACCAGGAAGAAGTGGGTGATCTCCAGCAGGTCGAACCCGCGCAGGTCGTCGATGTCCCGCAGGTCCGCGTAGCGCGGGTCGCGGGACGGGACGCAGAGCACCTTCTGGTCCGGGCCGCGCTCGTCGCGCATCACCCACATGGCCACCGCCCGGCAGGTCCGCACGCAGCCGGGAACGGCCGGCTCGCCGCCGAGCACCAGGGCGTCCAGTGGTTCGCCGTCGCCGCCGAGGGTGCCCTCGACGAAGCCGTAGTCGGCCGGGTAGCGGGTGGCCGTGAAGAGGGTGCGGTCCAGGCGGATCCGGCCCGCCTCGAAGTCCATCACGTACTTGTTCCGCGACCCCTGCGGGATCTCGATCATGACCTCGAACTCCACCGCGGCCTCCTCCTCGGCTCCTGGGGGAATTGTCCGCCGTCCGGACGGCCATCGAAAGCACCCCCGCCGTTCGACCGGCGCCGCCACCCCCCGGCGCGAACGCCCCCCGCCCCGGACGGGCACCCGCGCCACCCGGACCCACACCCGCGCCCGCGCCCGCCGCAGCGGCCCGTATCGGCCCAGGTCTCGATTGTGCGGCGGAACCGACGGCCCGCCAGTTCTTCGTCCACGATTCCCCTACCGTGACGCCTGCAACAACCGTCACCACGCAAGAGGGGGCACGCCCATGTCCCGGAGCCGGAAGCTCCACCGCCTCAGCAACCCCGACGCCGACGAACGCCGCGCCCAGCGCGCGCTGTTCCGTCACCTCCGCGACGACACCAACGCCAACCGCGGCCGGATGGCCAGGCGCGTCCGCGAACTCCAACTCCTGCTGGCGATGGACCCGGTCGAGTTCGAGGGCCTCATCGGCCGGCTGATGGAGGCGATGGGCATGAAGGTCGAGCTCACCGCCCGGTCGCGGGACGGCGGCGTGGACGTCCGCGGCATCGACCCGGACCCGTTCCGGGGCGGCAACGTCATCGTGCAGGTGAAGCGGTACCGGGACACGGTGACGCCCTCCGCGGTGCGGGACCTGTACGGGACGCTGCGGCACGACCGGGACGCGACCAAGGCCGTCCTGGTCACCACCAGCAAGTTCGGCCCCAGCTCGCACCAGTTCGTCGCGGGCAAGCCGATCAGCCTGATCAACGGCTCCGAACTGGTCGGGCTGCTCAGGCACCACGGCTTCGACGAGGTGTTCGCGGACGCCCAGGACGAGGCCTCCGCCACGGCCGGCGCCCTGGACCACCTGCCCGCGATCGAGGTGGCCACCGAGCCCTCCCGACTGCTCCTGCACTGGACCGGGGAGGAGGAGTACGACATCGCCGCGCTGGTCTGCACGGGCAACGCGGCGCTCTCCGACGACCACCTGGTCTTCTACAACAACGGCTCGACGCCCGACGGTTCGGTGCGGCTGGTGACCGGCTACGGAGACGCGAACGCCTGCCTGATGGTCGACTTCGACGCGCTGCCCGCCGAGGTCGACCGGCTGGTCGTCATCGCCGCCGCCGACACCGAGAACCACCCCGGGGCCACCATGGGCGGATTCGCCGGGCCGGCGCTGATCCTGGAGGCGGGCTCCGGGCAGGACGCGGCCGTGGTGCACCTGGCGGACGGCGCGGAGACCAACACCGCGATGCGGCTCGGCCGGTTCGACCGCGATCCCTCCGGGGACTGGGAGTTCACCCCGGCGCTCGCCGGGTACCCGGGTGGGCTGCGCCAGGCCGTGACCGCGTACGGGCTCGAGGTCGTGGACGCGTGACGGGGCGGGGCACCTGGCCGCCACCGGGTGCCCCGCCGTTCAGCTCTCGTCGCAGCTCTCGTCGCAACTATCGGCACAACTCTCAGTGCACGACGGGCAGTTCCAGCACCGACCCGCGGTCGCCGCCCCAGCCGATCCGGTAGCCCGCCTGCCCGTCGGCGGGGAGGAGCTGGAAGGAGTCGGGGTTGGCGGCGGCGACGGTGAGCCTGATCCGGTCTCCGGGTCGGAACAGCACCGAGACGGGCTGGAGGTCGATGGTGACGCGTTGGGCGCGGCCCTGCGGGAAGTCCTCGGCGTCCTCGGCCGCGTAGCTGCGCGGGGTGCGCAGCCGGCGCCAGTCCGGGTTGTCGTCGCGGTCGGCCACCGCCCGCTCGGTCAGGGCCAGTTGACCCTCCGTCAGATAGGTGACCCGGCCGTCCGGGGCGACGTCCTCCAGGTAGACGTGCAGGGCGCCGCGCGCCGAGCCGGCCAGTCCGGTGACGTCGAGGGCGACCTTGCCGTTGCCGGTGACCCGGGTGTCGGCGGTCAGCGGTGCGGTGGTGTAGCTGAGCAGTTTGGCGTCGACGGCGGCGCGGTCGGGGTAACTGACCTCGTCTCCGCTGAGGTTGGTGTTCCAGCGGTCCAGCGGGCCGGTGCCCGCGGTCGGGTCGAGGCGCAGCAGGTCGGAGCCGCCGCGGCGGTCGTCCGCCAGGCCGCCGAGGGTGCCGCCCGCGCCGAGGGGGAACCGCTGGGTGCGGGTGCCGGGCACCGGCCAGCGGGTGGTGGTGCGCCAGACGCCCTCGTTGAAGGTGTAGTAGTGCACCTGCCGGCGGCCGTCGGGGCGGGCGTTCCCCCGGACGTAGCGGTCGAAGAAGTCGACCACGCGCCGGTCGTTCTCCTCGTGTTCCCGCGCGGTGAGCGGACGGGCGGGCTGGAACGGGTCGGCGAGCCAGCCGGCGCCGTGGTTCCACGGGCCGATCCAGTCGTCCTGGGTGTTGGACAGGCCGGTGAACTGGGAGAGCACCCCGTTGGCGGTGCCCGCGTCGAGCCAGCCGGCGCGGGTGAGGACGGGCACCCGGCCGGCCTCGACGGCGTCGGTCCGCTCGCCGACGCTGCCGACCGTCCAGCTCTTCGGGCCGTCCCGGTAGTCGCGGTGGACGCCGGTGTGCGCCATCTCGACGAGGTTGGCGTTGTTCGTGTGCTCGGCGCGCGCGGCGGCGAGCAGGGCCGGGCCGTCGGGCCCGTCGACCGGCCGCGGCTGGAAGCCGGTGAGGCCGACGTCCGAGCAGAGCCTGCGGGTCTGCTCGTCGGTCTCGCAGGTGGTGCCGCCGGCCCCGTCGAGGATGCGCAGCAGCAGCGCGTACTGGGCGATCCGCGGTTCGATGAGCACGCCGCCGGGGCGCACCAGGTCCTCGTACGGGTCGAAGTCGTAGGAGATGGGGGCGGCGGCGGTGATGTGGTGGTTGCCGAGGGAGGTGGCGAGCATCGCGGTGTCGCCGCCGTAGGAGATGCCGGTGGTGCCGACCCGGCCGTTGGACCAGGGCTGGGCGGCGATCCAGTCGCCGAGCGGGCCGCTGTCGGCGGTCACGTCGGCGCCGAGTTCGGAGGTGAGGGTGCCGAAGGAGGCTCCGGTGCCGCGCAGGTCGGCGGTCACGAAGGCGTAGCCGCGGGCGGTCCACCGGTCGGCCTCGCCGCTGGTGCCGCCGGGTTGGCCGGCCCGGACCCGGGCCCGCCAGTAGCGCTGGGTGACCAGGACGGTGGGCAGGTGGGCGCCGGCCCGGGTGCCCTCGGGTAGGTAGACGTCAACGGCGAGGCGGACCCCGTCCGGCATGGTCACGTAGCGCGATCGCAGATGCGGCTCGGCGGGCCCCGCGTCGGCCCCGGCGGCGGCCGCCGGGACGACCGAGACTCCGAGTGCGGCGGCAGCCGCGACCAGCGCCGCCAGCGGGCGGCGCGGTATCCCCCGCCTCATCGGACGGTCGCCTTCCGGGGGCCTTCCTCCGGGCGTACCTCGGCGCCGTGCGGGACCGTCACCACGGCGGCGTCCCCGACGTCCGCGCTGTGGAAGGGCTGCCGACCTGCCTGATTGCTCATTGCGACGACCTGGCCTCTCTCGTACGAGCGAGTAGCGTGGTCCCGTCCCCCACCGTCGATGGGACCACGCGCGCCCGGCCGTCCACCAGAGCGCTCTACCCTGAGACGACCCCGATGCGGCCCTGACCCTCCCCGGAGTCCTGGACGTGTCCGGAGTCCTGGGAGGGTCCGCCCGCCGGGCCGTCGCCGAAGTCGCGCACCGCCTCGGTGACGATCGCCTCCAGCCGGGCGTGGTGGGCGCCGCGCCAGTAGGCCTGGCCGCAGTCGGCGCACTGGGCGAAGGCGTCGTAGGAGCGCTCGGTGCCGTCCCGCAGCTGCTCGCGCACCGAGGTCTTGGTGGCCGGGTGCAGGGTGCCGTTGCAGGTGGTGCAGCGGCTCCAGGGGGCGAGCGGCGGCGCGAAGCGGGAGAGCACGTCGCGCAGTTGCTCGGCGGGGCGGTGGCTGTAGACATAGGCGCCGGCCCACAGTTCGCGCCGGCGCAGCAGTCCGCGGTCGCGGGAGAGCATGATCCGCTGTTCGGCGGCCGAGCGGGCGGCCAGGGCGGCGTCGCCGATGTCGGGGTTCTCGTACGCGGCGTCGACGCCGAGCAGGCGCAGCCGCCGGGCGAGGGTGCCGAGGTGGACGTCCAGCAGGAAGCGCGCCGGGCCGGGCACGGGTTGCGGCCTGGCCACGGCCAGGACGGCGATCTCCTCGCCGTCGGCCGGCACGTGCGTGTCGGGCACGGCCCGGCCGTCCACCAGCAGGCCGCCGACCTCGGTGAGCGGGACGCCCAACGACTCGACGACGTGGCCGAGGGTGGAGCTGCCGTCGGTGCGCAGCGCGGTGCGGCCGGCCCGCCGGGGCGCGGAGACGAAGAGGTGCAGCTCGGGGGCGAAGTCGAGCCGGATCTGAGGTCGGTCCACGCGGCCAGCATGACAGCGGGCGGCGGGCCGGGGCCACCGGGTTTCCGGCCCGCTCCCCGGGCCCGCCGTCGCGGCCTCCCGGGTCGGACCCGCCGTCGCCGCCTCCCGGGTCGGGCCCCGGCCCGACGTCCCCGGGCGGCCGCCACCGCGGCGTTCGCCGTCAGGCCCCCGGCGACGCGCCCGCGGCCACCGGCGACGGCGGTGGCACCGCGGGGCCGCGGTCCCGCGCCGCCCAGCGGGCGACCGGCCCCATCGCGTACCCCGCCGCGAGGAAGACCCCGCCGAGGACCAGCCAGCCGGCCAGGCCCCCGTCCAGCAGCAGCGTGGTGAGCAGCAGCGGACCGAGGGTGCGGGCGACGGCGACGCCGGTGCCGAAGAAGCCCTGGTACTGGCCGATCCGCCCGGCCGGGGCGAGGTCGAAGGCGATCTGCCAGCTGCCGGCCGACTGCTTCATCTCCCCGGCCACCTGCAGGACGGAGGCGGCGACCAGCAGCGCGCCGACCGCCCAGACCGGCACGTCCAGCGCGGACAGCCCGAAGACGGCGCAGGAGCCGAGCAGCAGCAGCCCGGCGGAGCGGACCGCCCGGGCGGCCGGGTCCAGCCCGGTGATGCCGTGTGCCGCCCGGACCTGGAAGGCCAGCACCGCGAGGGTGTTGAGCACGAACAGCGCCGAGCCGAGCCAGCCGATCCCAGGGGCGCGCGCGGCGATCCAGAGCGGGATGATCAGGCTGAGCAGGGGCATCCGCAGCAGCAGGACGGCGTTGACCGCGGTGACGGCGGCGTACCGGCGGTCGCGCAGCACGGCGAGCCGCGGCCCGGCGTCCGACGGCCCCGCCGGGGCCGGGGCCTCGGGCAGCCGCCGCAGGACCAGCGCGCTGAGCAGGAAGCCGAACGCGGTGACGGCGAAGGCCGAAAGGTAGGCGGCGCGGGTGCCGACGCCGAGCGCGATGCCGCCGATCGCCGCTCCAACGGCCAGTCCGCCGTTGAGGGTCGACTGGATGTGGGCGAGCAGGGCGGTGCGCTGCGCGGGCGGCACCAGGGCGGCGACCAGCGCCTGGCGGGCGGCTGTCAGGCCGGACTGCGCGGTGGCGTAGAGGCAGACCGCGAGCAGGAACAGCGGGTAGGAGCGGATCACCAGGAAGGCGGCGACCACGGCCGCCGTGCCGAGTGCGAGCGCCACCGAGGTGCGGCGCGGGCCGCGCCGGTCGGCGAGGTGGCCGAGCGGGACGCCGGCGACGGAGCCGAGTGCCCAGGCGAGGGTGAGGCCGAGCCCGAGGGCGGTCGGCGACATCCCGACGACCCGGGTGAAGTAGAGCGCGGAGCAGGTGTAGTAGGCGCCGTCGCCCACGGCGGCGGCCAACTGGGCGGCCGCGAGGGTCCGCTGGGGCCCGGCGGGCGGCAGGGCGTCCCAACGGGCGGCTCGGTCGGTCGGCATGCTCCTCCTTCTCTGGTGAGCGGGTGTCACCCGCCGGGCGGATCCGGGCGGTCACCCACACGCGTCCACCTGCGTAAACGTCTTCACGGACCGTCACCCCTGCCCGCGACCGCCGGACGGGCGGCGCGCGGAGCCGATCTCCGCGACCGCCGGTGCCGGCACGCCCCCACTCTAGGGAAAAACCGGCCCAGTGGAACGGTCCAGTGATCAAGGAATTCCCTGGGCCAATCCGTCGCGCCGCCGCACCGCCGACCGACCCCTGAACCCGCGTGCGAGAGGCGCCAGTTGGCGCCTCCGAGCCCTTCCGGGCGAGCTCGCCCCGGCCTCGCCCGCGCCTCCGAAGCGCCGTCCGTACCCGCTCCGAATCCACTCCGGCCGCCCGCCGCGAAACCGCGATCGGGCAGACCAGGGGCCAACTTTGACCGTGTTGACCCGTCAGTAGCGCCCTTTTATGCTCAACGGCGTTCGCGATCCGGCACCGGGCCGGGGCCACACCGCCCGCCCGTCCCGTCGCCGTCCCCGGCTCGAAGGGTGGCCCCCCATCAGCACCTCCACCGCCCCCTCGGACTCCCCCAGCCGACCCGGCGGCACCGACCACCCGCACACCCGCGCCCTCCCCACCGCCCCGGACACCGCCGCCGCCCCCACCGCCCCTACCGCTCCGGACACCCCTACCGCCCCGGACACCGCGGCCCCGAACGGGGCCACCCGCCGCCGGCGCTTCCTCACCTACCTGCTGGCCGCGCCCACCCTCACCGTCGCCGCCGGCCTCGACGCCGCCGCGCCCGCCCCCGCACGGGCCGCCGCCCCGACCCCCGTCCCGCGGCCCGCCCCGGCCGCCGTACCGGTCCGGGAGACCGCCCTCCCCCATCAGCTGATCGGCCTGCCCGGCATCCCCGACATCGTCGACCTCGGCGACGCGATGATCATCGCCGGCCTGCCGACCGCGCACCTGCTGGTCCTCGAAGTCACCCCCGCCGGCCGGGCCGCGCTGCACCTGCCCCGGCTGGAGGTCGGCCAGGGCCTCACCACCTCGATCGCCATGATCGTCGCCGAGGAGCTCGACGCCCGCCTCTCCGACGTCGACGTCCCGCTCTGCGACTCCCGCCCCGAGCTGCTCTTCAACCAGCTGACCGGCGGCTCCAACTCGATCCGCTCGCTCTACGACCCGGTGCGCGCCGCGGCCGCCGCCGCCCGCGCCCGGCTGGTGACCGCCGCCGCCAAGCGCTGGAACGTTCCCGCGGCCACCCTGCGCACCGCCGACTCCGCCGTCCTCGCCCCCGACGGCCGCCGACTCGGCTACGGCGACCTCGCCGCCGAGGCGGCCGAAGTCGCCGTACCGGCTGTCCCGGCCGTCCCCAAGACCCCCGACCAACTGCGCCTGGTGGGCCGGCCGACCGGCCGGATCGACGCCCGCGACATCGTCACCGGCCGCGCCAAGTACGCCGGGGACCTCCAGATCCCGGGCGCCGTGCCCACCGTGGTCGCCCGGCCGACCACCGTCAACGGCACCCTCAAGTCCCTGGACGCCTCCGCCGCCCGCGCCATGCCCGGGGTGCTCGGCGTGGTGCGGATCCCGACCGGCGTCGCCGTCCTCGCCGAGACCTTCGACCAGGCGCTCAAGGCCCGCGACGCGCTGCGCACCACCTGGAACCCGGGCCCGGTCGCGGGCCTGTCCGACGCCGACGTCCGGTCCCGGCTGCGCGCCGCCCACCTGCCCTCGCTCCCGCCGCCGCTGCTCTCCCACCGGGTGCAGGCGGAGTTCGACTTCGCCTTCGTCAACCACGCCCCGATGGAGGTGCTCACCGCCGTCGCCGACGTCCGGCCGAACCGCGCCGAGCTGTGGTTCGCCTCGCAGAGCCCGATCCTCGCCCAGGGCACCATCGCCGCCGAACTCGGCCTGCCGGAGAACGCCGTCACCGTCCACGTGGTGCGCGGCGGCGGCTCGTTCGGCCGCCGGCTGTTCTTCGACGCCGCCCTGGAGGCCGCCCAGGTCTCCAAGGCCGCCGGCCGCCCGGTCAAGCTGATGTGGACCCGCAACGACGACATGCGCCACGGCCGGGTGCGCCCGGCCAGCCACCACGTCATCCGGGCCACCTACGGCCTCGGCCAGGTGTTCAGCTGGGAGCACCACGTGGCCGGCGTCCGGACCGACCTCGGACACGGCCTCGGCGACATGCTCACCGCCGCCGGCTACAACCTCCCGCTGGCCGGGCTCACCGCCTCCGAACTGTTCTTCCTGCTCACCGAGAAGATCCCGTACGACGTCGGAGTGCCCACCCAGCTGCTCGCCGAGGTGCCGCTGGAGCTGAACACCGGAAGCTGGCGCTCGGTCTACTCGGGCACCGTCCGGGTCACCGACGAGATCATGATGGACGAACTCGCCCGCCGGATGGGCCAGGACGAGCTGGGCTTCCGCCGCGACCGGATGCGCAGCGCCGCCGGGCGGGCGGTGCTGGACGAGCTCGCCAAGCGCGGCAACTGGGGCCGCCCGATGCCTCCCGGCCAGGCCCAGGGCATCGGCTACCACGACGAGCACAGCGCCAGCGCCGGGTACCTGGTCGAGCTGGACGCCACCGACCGCGCCAACCCCCGGGTGACCAAGGCCGTCGTCGTCGCCGACGTCGGCCGGGTGATCAACCCCAGGGGCCTGGAGGCCCAGCTGACCGGTGCGCTGATCGACGGCATCTCGGTGATCCTGCAGGCCGGCAACCACCTGGACAACGGGGCCTTCCGGGAAGGAAGTTACGGCGACTTCCACTACGCCCGGCAGCGGCACACCCCGCCGGTGGTCGAGGTCCACCTGATGCCGCCGAGCGGACCGCCCGGCGGCGCGGGCGAGCTGGGCGTCCCGGCCGCCTCGGCCGCCGTCGCCAACGCCTACGCCCGCGCGACCGGCACCAGCCCCCGCTCCTTCCCGATCCTCTTCTGACCCCCGGCACCATCCGACCACCTGCTGAGGAATCCCGACTCCCCATGCCCACCCACACCTTCGTCCTCAACGGGCGGCCCGTCAGCGTCGAGGCCCCGGACGACATGCCGCTGCTCTGGGTCCTGCGCGACAAGCTCGGCGTCACCGGCCCCAAGTACGGCTGCGGGGTGGGCGTCTGCCGCGCCTGCACCAGCCACCTGGACGGCGAGGAGTTCCAGCCCTGCACCCGGTCCGTCAAGGACTGCGGGGGCCGTACCGTCACCACCATCGAGGGCCTGGCCGACGGCGAGGTCCTCCACCCCGTCCAGGAGGCCTGGCTCGCCTGCGACGTCGCCCAGTGCGGCTTCTGCCAGCCCGGCCAGATCATGACCGCCGTCGCCCTGCTGCGCCGCACCCCGAACCCGACGGACGCGGACATCGACCGGATCCAGAACGTCTGCCGCTGCGGCACCTACCCGCGCATCCGCGAGGCGATCAAGCAGGCCGCCGCGCGGCAGGCCGCCAAGCCCTGAGCCGCCCCGAGTCGGCTTGAACCGCCCTGGGCCGCCCTGGGCCGCCGTGGGCCGACCGGCACCCTGCGGCCCCTGGTCCGGCCGGCCCGGAGCACCTAGGCTTGCCGGACCACGTCGCCGAGCCGGCAAGGATGACGCATGATCAGGCGCCGTTCACTGCTCGCCCTCGCGGGCCTGGGAGGCTCCGCCGCCCTGCTGCCCGCCGGGCCCGCCCTGGCCGCCCCGCCGCGGACTGTCGACCTGCCCGCACCGCCGCGCACCATCGACCTGCCCGCGCCCACCGTCGGCCGGCCGGTCGGCACCACGAGCCTGCACCTGGTGGACCACGACCGACCCGACCCGTTCGCACCCACCCCCGGCCCGCGCGAGCTGATGGTGCAGTTCTGGTACCCGGCGCGCGGCACCGCCGGCCGGCCCCGCGCGCCCTACACCACCCCCCGGGTCGCGGCCGCGATCGAGCGGATCCTGCCGCTGGACCCGGGCACCCTCGACCTGGTCCGCCCCACCGCCCGCGCCGGCGCACCCGCCCACCCCGGCCCGCTCCCGCTGCTGCTGCTCGGCCACGGCCGCACCGGCGGACGCAGCAACTGCACCGCGCTGGCCGAGGAGTTGGCCGCGCACGGCTACCTCGTCGCGGCCGTCGACCACACCTACGACGCCGCCGCCGTGGAGTTCCCGGACGGCCGGCTGGTGCGCAGCGTCCTGCTGGAGGATCCGCCGGACTGGGACGCCGCCGAGCGCAAGGAGATCGCCGCGCGGGTCGGCGACCTGCGCTTCGTCACCGATGAACTGACCGACGGCCGACTGCCGTTCCGGGTCGACGAGGAGCGGATCGGCGTGCTCGGCCACTCCATGGGCGGAGCCGCGGCCGCCGAGGCACTGCGTCTGGACCCGCGCTTCCGGATCGGCCTCGACCTCGACGGCGGCCTGTTCGGCTCTCCCGTCCCGGAGCTCGGGCTGGACCGGCCGTTCCTGCTGCTCACCTCGATCGACGACCACGACACCTGGCAGCGCTGGCGCGAGCACCACCACGCCTGGGGCCGCCAACTGCGCACCCTGGGCGCGGGCCACCTCACTTTCACCGACCTGCCGCACGCCGCCGTCCCGGGCAACCTCCCGGCCCACCTGCCCCCCGAGGTCTACACCACCCTGCTCGGCACCATCGCCCCCGCCCGCGCCACGGCGCTCACCCGCACCTACGTCCGGGCCTTCGCCGACCACTTCCTCCTCGGCCGCCCCGCCCCGCTCCTCGACGCCCCGTCCCCGCGCCACCCGGAGATCGAGTTCCGCTGGAGCCACTCGTAGGCACCCCGGCGCCGGGGTGCGCGCATCGCACGGCGCAGCCGGGAGCACCTCCCGGCCGCCGGGCCGGGGCGCGCCTCCCCGCAGCCGGGGGTCCGAAGAGAGGCCCTGCCTAACCCATCGGGCCCGCCGCCGGGTCGCGGCCGAAGAAGGCGGCGAGCCGGTCGTACGCCGGGGCGTCGTCGGGGACGGCGACGGCGGGGCCGAAGGCGTGCCGCTCCTCCTCCGCGCCGCGGTACTCGGGCTTGAGCGCACCGCCGGCCCAGGCGAGCGCGGCGAGCGCGACCTCGTGGTCCAGGCCCTCGGTGGACTGGCCGGTGGCGTGGGCCAGGTCCCAGCCGTGGACGGCGAATTCGGCGGTCTGCTGGTCGACCGGGAAGCGGGCCGGCAGGGCGCCGAAGCCGGGGACCTCCAGGGTGCCGCCGAGGTCGCCGGCCGCGCGCCAGGCGTCGACCAGTTCCTCCGCCCCGGCCTCGAAGGCGTGCAGCCAGTCGTCCTCGACCCGTTCGAAGGGCTGCGACCAGTCCGGCTGCCCGCCCTTCGCCCGTACGGTGAACTGCCGCAGGTCGTACAGGAGGTGGCTGATCAGGTCGCCGACGTCCCAGGAGCGGCAGGGCGTCGGGTGGCCGGCCAGCTCGACGCCGGTGCCGTCGATCAGCCCGGCGGTCTGCGCGAGGGCCCGGGCGAGCAGCCCGATCGGGTCTTCCGCTGCGGTCATGGCACACCTCTCGGTACGGGGTCCCGGTGCGGGAGCACGGGTCGTGCCGGGCGATCGTAAGCGCGGGCGCCGACAACCGCCCGGCACGACACCGTGCCGTGCCGCCGGGTCCCGCGCGTCAGGCGGCGAAGCCGCCGTCCACCGCCAGCTCGGCGCCGGTGACGTACCGGCCGTCCTCGCCCGCCAGGTAGGCGACGGCGGCGGCGACGTCCGCGCCGGTGCCGAAGCGGCCCAGCGCGGTGAGCCCGCTCTGGAACTCCGCCGACGGGCCGTCGACCGGGTTCATGTCGGTGTCGATCGGCCCCGGGTGGACCAGGTTGGCGGTGATCCCGCGCGGCCCGAGCTCCCGGGCCAGCGCCTTGGTCAGGCCGATCAGCGCGGCCTTGCTGGTCGCGTACAGCGTGGCGCCGGGGAAGGCGACGCGCTGGGCGATGCAGCTGCCGACCGTGACGATCCGTCCGCCCTCGGCCAGGTGCGCGGAGGCCGCCCGGGCGTAGAGGAAGGGTGCCCGGACGTTCACCTCCAGCACCCGGTCGACGTCCGCCAGGGTGAGGTCGCCGATCGGGCCGAGGACGCCGACACCCGCGTTGTTCACCAGGACGTCCAGCTTCCCGAACCGCTCGACGACGGCCTCGACCACGCCCTCCACCGCCTGCGGGTCGGCGCTGTCCGCCCGTACGGCCCAGCCGGTCCGCCCCATCGCGGTGATCTTCGCGGCGATCTCCTCGGCCCGCTCCGCACCGCCCTGGTAGGTCACCACCACGTCGGCGCCGTCCTCGGCCAGCCGCAGGGCGACCGCCGCCCCGATTCCCCGGCTGCCGCCGGTCACCAGGGCCACCTTGCCGTCGAGCACCGTCGCACCGTTCATCGTCATATCTCCAGAACTCCTCGTTCCGATCTCGGACATGACTCGATCCTGGTCCGACGGGCTTCAAACCTCCGGCGGTATTCGGACGTTGCGTTCAACGTTCAACAATTCCGTGCGGCGCCCCTCACCCCGGCGCACACGCCCGCTGGTGATAGAACGACCCGACCGCCGGCTGACCCGTCCAGTTGGGCCCGGCCGCCGGGTCGGCTCCGGCGTAGGCGAAGGGCAGCGCGACCTTCCGCCCGCCGTCCAGGACCAGCAGGTGCCGGCGCGCCCGGTACTCGAAGCCGGCCGACCGCAGCGCCGCCACCACCGCGCGGGCCGCGCCGGAGCCGTCCGGGCGGCGCACCGACTCCGGGTCGAAGTGCGCGGCGAACCGGCCGTCCGGGGTCAGCCAGGAGGCGGCGCGGGTGATCGCACCGAGCTGGTCGCCGAGGTAGTGCAGCCCGTGCACACAGGTGATCAGGTCGTAGGACCGCTCCGGCTCCCAGTCCGCCACCGCCGCCGTGACCAGGCGCAGGTGCGGCAGCTCCGCCAGGTCCGGCGGCGGGGCCGGCGGGCCGACCAGGTCCACACCGGTCAGCTCCACGACCGCCCCCGGGGTCCGGCTCCGGGCCGCCGCCAGCAGCGCCCGGCCCTCGCCGCTGCACAGGTCCAGCCACCCCGGCGTCGCACCCCCGTGCTCCACCAGCCAGGCGAGCGGGTCGAAGCCGAGCTCGCGGGCGTAGCTGTTCACCCCGGTGAGCCCGCGCTCGCGGTTCATCGTGCTGTTGGCCACCACCGGGGAGGCGGTGAGCTCACTGTCGTCGATCAGTCGGACCATCGGCCGACCCTACCGGCGAGGGGCGCGACGGCCGACCGCACGCGGAGGACGGGGCCCCGCAAGGGCCTGCCAGGGCCCACCAGGGCTCGCAGCGGGCCGTAACGGGCCGTTAACGGCCCGCGAACGCACCGGAACCGGCCGGAGCGGCCACCCCGTCCAGGGTGGCCGCTCCGGCCGGTCGGCAGGGCTCCGTCGGGCGGCTCCCCGCCGGACGGCCTCCCGTCGAAGGGTCAGACCGTCAGCGTCTGGCCCGGGAAGATCAGGTCCGGGTCGCCACCGATGGTGCGCACGTTCTTGCGGTAGAGGCTGTCCGTGTCGGTGCCGAACTTGGCCGCGATCTCGCTCAGGGTGTCACCGCTCCTGACGGTGTAGCCGCCCGCGGCGGTGTTCTTCGGCGCGACCGGCGCGGACTGGGCCGGCTTGGCCGAGGGCTGCCCCTGGGGCGCCTGCTGCGCGGCGGCGGCCTTGGGGGCGGCGGGCTTGGCGGGCTTGGCCGCGGGCGCGGCGGCGGGCTTGGCGGGCTTGGCCGCCTTCGCGGCCGGCTTGGCCTCCGCACCGCCCGAGGTGTCGACGGCGGCCGGGGCGCCGCCCCTGCTCAGACCCGCCTTCTGCGAGCAGACCGGCCAGGCACCCGGGCCCTGCGAGGCGAGGACCTTCTCCGCGACGGCGATCTGCTGCGCCCTGCTCGCCTTGCTGGCCTGGGAGGCGTACGCGGTCCCGCCGTAAGCGGCCCAGGTGGACGGGGAGAACTGCAGTCCGCCGTGGAAGCCGTTGCCGGTGCTGATGCTCCAGTTCCCGCCGCTCTCGCACTGGGCGACGGCGTCCCAGGTGGAGGCGGTAGCGGCGGAGGCCGAGGTGGCCGTGACGAGGCCGGCCACCGGCAGGGCCGCGACGGCGGCGCCCGCGACGACCGCCATCCGAACGCGGCGGCGCTTGGGGGTGGCGGTGGTGTCGGTGGCAGCGGCGGTCTCGTGACGGGGATTCATACAAGTCCTCTCGACAAGTCCCGGGTGGGCATGCGGAACCAGGCCCGGGACATGGGCCGGCAGTTTTTCGCTCACCTCACTCGACGGGCGGCCGGACACGTGTCGGACGTGCCGTGCCGCCCCGGTCACCTCCGCACGCCGACGGCCTGTTGGAGCCGGCCTCGTCGGCGGGCACCGCCCTCGCGCCGCTGGTCAGGCGGCGGGCAGTGCGTCGGGGTGGACCCGGGTGGCGCTCGTTGCGCCGCCAATGAAGCTAGGGGGCATCACCCGGACGCAGCAAGCAATTCTTGGACGTCGCAGGTCAGTTGACTGTTACCGGCGGTATTGATCAAGAAGATGCGCCTGATTTGAATACTTTTGACCGAATTTTCAAGATCGAATGATCGAAATCCGTGCCCTCGCTCACACCTATCCCTCCGAGAAAGCTCACGCGCCATCCACACGGAGGAATCGTCAGCTGACGCACCGTCACCATCCGGTCCGGAGTTCCCGGTTCCGCGCCGCCGCCGAGTGGCATCCGTCACGCCCGACACGCACCGCGATCGAAAGGGGACTTTCAGTGACGGCCGTCGAGCTCCGCGTCCCGGGCCAACAACGCCGCCTGGACCCGGTTCTCGCAGCCCAGCTTGGCCAGGATCCGGCTGACGTAGGTCTTCACCGTCGCCTCGCTCATGTGGATCCGCGCCCCCGCGTCGGCATTGGACAGACCCTCTCCGAGCAGCGCCAACACCTCCAGCTCGCGCGGGGTGAGCACCTCCAGCCGGCGCCGCGCCGCCACCGCGCGGGCGGCCAGCGAGGCACTGCGGCCGGAGGCCAGCGAGTCGACGATGTGCCGGGTGGCGGCCGGCGAGAGGAAGGCGTTGCCGCCCGCCGCCGCCCGGACGGCCTGGATCAGCTCGTTCGGCGCGGTGTCCTTGAGCAGGAAGCCGGCACCGCCCTCGGTCACGGCGCGCAGGACGTTCTCGCGCTCCCCGAAGGTGGTGAGGATCAGGGCCCGCGCGCCGGGGGCGACCCTCGCCAGCTCCCCGAGCGCCGTCAGCCCGTCCATCACCGGCATCTGAATGTCCAGCAGCACCACGTCCACCCGGTGCGCCCGCGCGAGCTCCAGCGCCTCGCGCCCGTCGGCGGCCTCCGCGACCACCTCGATGTCGGCGGCGGAGCCGAGGATCATCCTGATCCCGGCCCGGATCAGCGGCTCGTCGTCGGCGACGAGGACTCGGATCACGCTGGTCATTCCCCTCGAACGGTGCTTCGGCTGCGGCACCATCCTCACATCCCGGCGGGACCGCTCCGAACCACCCCGATCCGGACCACCCTGCTCCGAAACCGGCCCGGCCCGCCCCGCCGGGGCACCCGCCCGCGCACGGGAGCACTCAGCCCCTGGCGACGTACTCCTGCTTCTCCACCAACGCCCCGTCCCGGAAGCAGAATCGCGCCACGTGCTCCTCGTTCCAGCCGGCTCCGGGCGCACCGTTCAGGACGAACCAGCGGCAGTGCGCGCCCGCCGGCACCTCGGGCCCCGTCCCCTTATAGGTGTCGGTGAAGAAGTTGTTGCCGCGCGGCAGCGTCTGCAGCACCTCGGCCTCGGCGGTGCCGACCCTGATCTGGTCGTACATCGGCTTCTGCACGGTCGCGTCGTTGGTGCCCTGGACGAAGGCGATCACGCCCCAGACCACCAGGCCGAGCACGATCAGCGCGACCGCGACCACCCCGAGCGCGCAGCCCATCGCCGGGCTGCGCCGCCCGCGCTCCGGCTCCTCGACGGGCGGCAGGCCGTCCAGCATCCAGTCCTCGGCCCCGCCCGTCGCCGCCGCCGCGTCCTGCTCCGCTCCCTCGTACGGGAGCACGGCCGCCAGCCGGAAGCCCTGCTCCGGCGTGGGCCCGGCGTGCACCATGCCGCCGACCAGCCTCGCGCGCTCCCGCAGGCCGGTCAGCCCCTGACCGCCGCTGACCGCCGCGCCCGCGCCGCCGCGTGCGCCCACGAGTTCCGGCGCGCGGGTGTTGCTCACCTCCACCACCAGCGCGTCCGGCTCGTACCGCAGCGCGACGGCGATCGGCGCGCCCGGGGCGTGCTTGTGCGCGTTGGTGAGCGCCTCCTGCACGATCCGGTACGCCGCGTGGTCGACGGCGGCCGCCAGCGGACGCCGGCCGCCCTCCACGGTGAGGTCGACCTCCGCCCCGGCCGCCCGGGAGGACTCCACCAGACCGCCGATCCCGTCCACCCCGCCCCGGGCCGGCGGGCCGGCGGCGGCCGTCCCGGCGCTCGGCGGCAGCGCCGTCGACTCGTCGTGCAGCACCCCGACCACCTCGCGCAGCTCGCGCATCGCCGCGACCGCCGCCTGCCGCAGCACCCCGACCGCCTCGCGCTGCCGGTCGGTGAGCGTCCGGTCCACCTCCAGCGCACCCGAGTGCACCGAGATCAGCGCCAGCTGGTGGCCCAGGCTGTCGTGCATGTCCTGGGCGATCCGGTGCCGTTCGCGCAGCCGCGCCTGGTGCGCCACCATGACCCGCTCGCGCAGCAGCTGCTCGTTGCGCTCGCGCAGCGCGTCCAGCAGGGCGCGGCGCTGCGCCCGGTAGCGGCCGTAGAGCGCCGGCAGCACGGCGATCACGAGGAAGAAGCCGAGCGACAGCGACAGCACCAGCTTCGGCGAGAGCGAGGCGACGTCCTTCACCACTCCCGTCACCGTGAACAGCACCCAGCCCACGACGAAGGCGCCGACCAGCGACCAGACCCGGCGGATCCGCGCGCCGGCCGTCCAGCCCGCGCACACCAGCAGCGGCATCGGTCCGACCGACCAGCCGGCCAGGGCCGCGGCGGCGAGCAGCACGGTGGCCGGCAGACCCTTGCGCAGCACCCACAGCACCGCGACGGCGAGGCCCAGGGGCAGCGCCAGGCCGGTGTTGGCGAGCAGCTCCAACAGCGCGGCGAACCCGCCCATCAGCAGGGCGGCCACCGCCTCGCCCACCACCCGCCGGGGCCGCCAGGGCCCCGGCAGCGCCGTCCGTACCACCGTGTTCCAGGCCCGCGCGATCGCTTCCACGCACCGAGGCTATCGGTCCGGCCGGGGCACCCGCCGTCCTCCTTCGTCGCGGCCCCCGCCGACGAAAGTCGCCTGGTCGGCCCGCCGGACCACCTGCCGGACCACCCGCCGGACCGACCGCCCGCCGGCCGCTCAGCCGAAGGCCGTGAGCAGCAGCGCCACGTCGTCCACCCGGCGGGTCGACCCGACCTCGCGCAGCAGCCGCTCGGCCGCCTGCTCCAGCCCCTCCCCCGCCGCGGCCCGGGCCAGCGCGGCCCGCAGCCGGTCCACGCCCTGGTCGATCGCCACCGCGGGGTCCTCGACCAGTCCGTCGGTGTAGAGGGCGAGCACCGCCCCGCTGCCCAGCCGCAGGTCGCTGACCGGGTAGTCGGCCAGGTCGTGCACCCCGAGCAGCGGACCGCCCGGGACGTACAGCGCCTCGGCCCGCCCGCCGGGGTGGCGCAGCACCGGCGGGAGGTGTCCGGCCCGGGCGATCCGGGCCAGGCCGACGGCCGGGGTCAGCCGGACCAGGCAGCAGCTGGCGAGCAGCCCGGGGTCGAGGTCGAGCAGCAGCCGGTTGGTGCGGGCGAGCACCGCGTCGGGCGGGTCGCCGCCGGAGGCGAAGGCGCGCACGGCACTGCGCAGCTGCCCCATCGTGGCGGCCGCGCCGACGCTGTGGCCCTCGACGTCGCCGATCACCAGGGTGACGTCCCCGCCGGTGACGATCGCGTCGTACCAGTCGCCGCCGATCTCCATGCCCTGGGTGCCGGGCAGGTAGCGGGCGGTGATCCGGATGCCGGGCACTTCGGGCAGCCGGTGCGGGAGCAGTGCCTGCTGCAGGCCGCGGGCCAGCACGAACTCGGCGTCGTACAGCCGGGCGCGCTCCAGGGCCTGGGCGATGAAGCCGCCGAGCGCGGTGAGCAGGCCGCGCTCCTCCACGCTGAACGGGCGCGGCCGGTCGAAGCCGATGATGCAGGTGCCGACCGGACGGCCGGAGGCGATCAGCGGGAGGAAGGCCCAGGCGCCCATCCCGTCCAGGGCCAGGCCGGGGTAGGTGGCGGCGAGTTCGCGCACCGACTCGAAGAAGACCGGGGTGCCGGTGCTGAGCGTCTCCGCGCCGGGCACCCGGGCGTCGATCGGGGTGCCCTCGAAGGCCTCCAGGAAGCCGTCCGGGTAGCCGGCCTGGGAGAGCAGGTGCAGCTGCTGGTCGCGCGCCGCGTAGATGGCGAGCTCCTGGCCGCCGAAGGACGGCAGGACCTCCTCGGCCACCGCCCGGCAGACGTCCCGCACGGTGACCGCCTCGGTGAGGGCGCTGGCCAGCTGGAGCAGGTGGTGGGTGCCGCCGACCCCGGTGCGGCCGGCGGGCGGCGGGGTGGCGGGCGGTTCGGCGGCGCCCGGCGGCGGCTCGGCCGCGACCACCCGGGCGGTGACGCCGTGCGGGTCCGGGTAGAGCGAGAAGGCGAGCCAGCCGTCCGGCGGGCGGGCGGCCAGGAAGGCGGTGGGCCGCTGGGAGAACAGGGCGGCGCGGTAGCGGTTCTCGTAGACCGGGTCGGCGAGCCAGGGCAGCACGTCCCAGGGGTGGTGGCCGAGCAGGTCCTCGCGGCGGGCCCGGAGCAGCGGTTCGGTGGCGCGGTTGGCGTAGCTGATCCGGCCGTCGGGGTCGAGCGAGAGCACGCCCTCCTGCAGCCGCTCGACGGCGGCCGCGGCGGCGGTCAGGTCGCGCACGTCCAGCACCGCGCCGACCAGGTGGGTCCGGCCGTCGGAGATCGCCACGGGCACCCGGGCCCACAGCTCCACCGGGTACGGCAGGCCATCCGGCCCGAGCACCCGGACCCGGGCGGCCAGCACCTCGCCGCGCTCCAGCGCGACGCGGGCGGCGGCCCGGAACGCCGGCAGGTCACCGGGGGCGACCCGGCGGTTCAGCGCGGCCACCGTGCCGTCGAACTCGCCCGGCCCGAAGCCGAAGATCTCCCGGAACTGCTCGTCGGCGGCGAGCGCCCCGGTGGCCACGTCCCAGTCGAACAGCCCGACCCGGGTGGTCGGTACCGACGACGGCGGCGGCAGCTCCACCACGGCCACCTCGCCGCCCGGCTCCACCGACTGCCCGGTCCCGGCCAGTTCGGCCAGCTGCTCGCCCAGGCCGGCGGCCGCTTCGGCCAGCTGCCGGGCGGCCGGCTCCGGAAGCCCGTCGTCCGAGGCGGGCCACAGCCCACTCAGCACGCCGAAGCGCTCCTCGCCGTGCGCCACCGGCACGCAGACGGAGGCGAAGTCGTACGGCAGGCCGACCGCGAGCTGCGGGAAGCGCCGCATGGTGTCCTCGGTGTCGGTCAGGGTGATCACGTGCCCGGTCCGGAAGCAGACCGCGACCGGCAGCGGGCCGGCGGCGGCCACCCGCCGGAACGGGCTCATCACCGCCAGCGGCACGCCCGCGATCGTGCGCAGCACCAGCGAGCGGCGGTCCCGCGAGCGCAGGTACACCATCACTCCGTACACCCCGGTCGTCCCCAGCGCCCGGCGCACCGCGTCGGCGAGGAGCTCGTCCCGCCGCTGGTCCGTCTGCGGGGCCGGGTCCCGGACGGACGGCGGGAACACCCGGTCCGCCTCCGCGCCGGCCCCGGGCTCCGACGGCCGGTCCGGACCGGGCCGCGTACCAGGGGCCCCACCGGTCGCGTGCGGATGGCGCATGCTCTTTTGCTACGCCCGGCCCGCAACCGTGTCAAGGCGAGCCCGTACCGGCCCGGGCTGCCCCGGGGCGCGGAGTGCACCAGCATGGACGGCATGCCGAGCCGATCCCGCCGCACCACCGTGGTCAACCTCAAGGGCCACCGCGACGACCCCGGGTACGCGGACGTCGTCTACGTCGGCCGCGCGATGCACCGCGGCGGCTGGCACCTCGCCGAGTCCCCGCTGCACTGCCCGTACCGCCCGGGCCCCGACCTCACCCGCGAGGAGATGGTCGTCAAGTACCGCGAGCACCTGCTCGCCCGCCCGGACCTGCTCGCCCTCGTCCCGCCCCTGCGCGGCCACCGCCTCGGCTGCTGGTGCGCCCCGCTCCCCTGCCACGCCGACGTCCTCGCCGACCTCGCGGACCACCCGCCGAACTGAGGCCGGGCGGCTCAGAGCCCGGCGAGGTCCACCGCCACGGGGTACGGCACCGCGGCCTTGACCAGCCCGGTGAACAGTTCCCCCGGCCGGTACGCGGCCTCGGCCTCGTCCAGCACGTAGGTGTGGACGATCGGCACGCGGCCGGCGGCCTGCTCGACCCGCCAGTAGAACGGGATGCCCGCCTTGGCGTACTGGTCCGGCTTGACCATCCGATCGGTGGTCTCCGAGCCCGGCGAGACCACCTCGACCACCAGCAGGACGTGGTCGGGCCTGGTCGGCGACTCGTCGATGGTGTCCGCGCGGTAGACCACCACGTCCGGCCGGCGGTTGTTCAGCGGCACGTCCTGCAGCCGGACGTCGAAGTCGGTGTCGGCGTTCCATTCGATGCCGCCCGCGTCGTCCAGGGCGTTCGCCAGGAGCCGGGCGAGCCGGTTGTGCCGCTTGGAAGCGCTTGGGGACACGACCACCATCCCGTCGACGATCTCGATGCCCGCGCACTGCTCCTCGGTCCAGGAGTCGTACTGCTCACTGGTGATCTGCCGGTGCATCCACTCGGGTGCGATCAACTCGGCCGTCACGGCGTACCTCCCCTGGGCTGCTGGCCGGGCCTCACTCTGTGTGCCACAGCCTAGTACGAGCCCTCGTACGAGCGTTGCGGCGGTTTCGGACGGTTCGGGGACTGTTCGATATTCTCCGGACGGGTGGCGGCGTGGGGCCGCCGGTGGGGAAGCGAGAGCCGTATGCAGTCGTCGTCCGGGGGGCCCGCGCGCGGAACGTCGTGGCAGTGGGACGAGGAGACGGACGGCGGCGGGGCCACCGAGGACGTGATCGCGGGCGGCGGGGAGCGCACCGGGCCGAGCCGGCGCCGGCTGCTGCTCGGGGCGGGGGCGCTCGCGGCGGGCGGGGCCGCCTGGGCGCTCGGCCGTTCGGGTGGCGATGGGGCCCGTCCCTCGCCGGGGCCGACCGGGCCGCCGCCGACCGCGCTGTCCGGCCCGACGCCGCTCTGGACCTACCGCGGACCGGAGGCGATGACCCCGGAGCGGCTGACCGACCCGCCCCGCCGCCCCGTCTTCCTCTCCCGGAAGGGTCTGCAGGTCCTCGACCCGGCGAAGGGCACCGCCGCCCGGCTGCTGGTCTTCGACCCACCGGCCAACCGCAGCTGGCCCAGCGACCTCGACATGCTCGGCAAGGTGGTGGTCGGGCCCGACCACCTCTTCACCGCCACCTACCAGGGCCACCTCGAAGCCCGCCACTTCACCGACCCCGCCGCCGACTGGAGCCTGCCGCTGCCCGACGAACTGCAGGGGCAGGTCCGCCTGGCCGGCTACGACCGCGACCCCGGCATCCTCTACGGCTACTCCTGGGGCCACCCGCGGGCCGACGGCAGTTCGACGGACAACCGCCTCTTCGCCCTGCGGGTCATCGACCGCGCCCTGCTCTGGTCCGTCCGCACCGAGCGGACGGAGCAGCCCGTCACGCCCGCCACCTTCGGCGGGGGCAGCCTCCTCGCCTGCATCCGATTCGTCGACGGCCGCACCGAGCTGGTGGCCCGGGACGCCGCCACCGGCCGCGAGCTGTGGACCGCCCCCGGCGAGGAGGACCTGCGCTGGTGCGTCACCGGCGCGACGGGCGTCTACGTCCCCGACGGCAACGGCGGCGTGCGCATGCTGCTCCCCACCGGCGAACCGGGCTGGACCCACTCGCCCCACCGGCGTGAGTCCTGGCGGGCGCTGCCGCCCGTCGCGCAGAACACCCGGGTGTACATCCCGTGGGACCAGGGCGTCGTCAGCTGCCTCGACGTGTCCAACGGCGCCGAGCTGTGGTCCTGCCGGCTGCCGTTCCCGCTGGACCGCCGCAGCCGTCCGCTGGTCGCCAACGGCACGCTGTTCGTCCCGGGTACGTCGGTCGGCGGGGTCAGCGCGATCCACCCGGCGACCGGCGAGCTGGGGTGGACCTTCCACGACTCCGGTCCGGGCAAGGACGTCTGGACCCTCGCCACCGACGCGACCCACCAGTACGACGGGACCCGCCTCTACGCGGGCCACGACGACGTCCTGCACGCCCTTCCGCTGAACTGAGCGTCCCGACGACACTGAACGTCCCGACGACCCGTCCCGACGACCCGGCAGGAGGGCCCGATGCAGGTACGCCCGATCTCCCCCGAGAAGCTGGCCGAGCTGCTCGCCGACCGCATCGCCGACCTGCCCGGCGCCCGCGACCGGCGCCTGCGGGTGGCCGTGGACGGCGCGGCGGCGGCCCGCCCCGAGGCACTCGCCGACGCGCTGGTGGAGCCGCTGCGACTGCGCGGCCACCCGACGCTGCGGGTCTCGGCCTCCGGCTTCCTGCGTCCGGCCTCGATCCGGCTGGAGTACGGCCACCAGGACGCGGACGCCTTCCACGACCTCTGGCTGGACGACGGCGCCCTGGCGCGCGAGGTGCTCGACCCCTTGGAGCCGGGCGGCAGCGGCCGTGTCCTGCCCTCGCTGCGCGACCCGGTCACCGACCGCTCGACCCGCGCCCCGTACACCGAACTCCCGCCCGGTGGCGTGCTGTTGCTGGACGGCGCGCTGCTGCTCGGCCGCTGGCTGCCGCTGGAGCTGTCCGTCCACCTGGCGCTCGGTCCGGCCGCGCTGGCCCGCCGCACCCCGGCCGACCAGCAGTGGACGCTGCCCGCCTTCGCCCGCTACGAGGCGCAGACCGTCCCCGCCGAGGCCGCCGACGTCACCGTCCGGGTGGACGACCCGCGCCACCCCGCGCTGGTCGAGCGGCCGTGACCTCCGGAGCCGGGCCGCGCTGGCAGTAGGGGCACCAGAAGACCGCCCGGTCGCGCGGCGGCGAGCCCTGGCGGCCGGCGACCACGGGGGTCACGCAGCGCGGGCAGGGCCGTCCGGCCCGGCCGTACACCCAGTGCTGGTAGCCGGGCCGGGTGTCGCCGGTGGTGATGTGGCCGGGGCGCAGTTTGTTGGCCTCCAGCATCTGCCGGGCGCGCTCCACCAGCCGGTCGGGGTGCGGGAGTTCGCCGACCTCGGTCCAGGGGGTGACGCCCGCGACGAAGCACAGCTCGTTGGCGTAGACGTTGCCGATCCCGGCGAGGTTGCGCTGGTCGAGCAGGGCCTCGACGACCGGGCGGCCCGGGTGGGCGAGGAGCCGGCGGACGGCCTCGACCGGGTCCCAGTCGGGGCCGAGCAGGTCGGGGCCGAGGTGGCCGACGATCCGCCGCTCGTCGGCGGTGCGCAGCAGTTCGACGACGGGCAGCCGGTAGCCGACGGCGGTGCCCCGGTCGGTGCCGAGGACGGCGCGGATCTGCCGGTCGGGGCCGCCGGTCCACCGCTCGCCGGGGCGGTAGACCTCCCAGCGGCCGTCCATCCGCAGGTGGGTGTGCAGGGTGAGGCCGCCTTCGAAGCGGGTGAGCAGGTGCTTGCCGCGCGGGGCGACCTCCAGCACCCGGCGGCCGGTGAGGTCGGCGGTGGCGTGCGCGGGCACCCGCAGGTCGGCGCTGGTCAGCGGCTGTCCGGCGAGGGCCTCGCGCAAGTGGGCCGCCACGCGGTAGACGGAGTCACCTTCTGGCATGTCTCCATTCTGGTCCGCGCGGCGGCCCGGCGGGACACCGGCCCCGGTGCGTTACGCCGACTGCCCCGGGGCGGCCTGGCCCTCGCGCACCACGACCACCGGGCAGGGCGCGTGCTCGGTGAGGTGGCGGCTGACCGAGCCGAGCAGCACGCCGGAGAAGCCGCCCAGGCCGCGGCTGCCGACGACGAGCAGCGCGGCGCCCTTGGCGGCCTCCAGCAGCGCCTGGGCGGCGTTGCCGGGCATCACGCTCTCGGCGATCGCCACGCCGGCGTCGTCGCCGGCCACCTTGGCGATGGTCTCGCTGAGGGTCTTCCCGGCGAGTTCCTCGGGGTTGAAGGCCTCGACGGTCGGCACGCCCTGCCCGGCCCACCCGTAGAAGGCCGGGTACTCCCAGGCGGCGATCGCGTGGACCGTCCCGCCGACGGCCCGCGCGTAGTCGATCGCCCAGCGCAGTGCCTGCTCCGAGGCGGGCGAGCCGTCCACGCCGACGACGATCCGGGGATTGGCACTCATGGCCTTGCTCCTTCGGTTGCTCCTGATCGGTCCCGACCCTCTGAACATAGATCAAATCGGACAAACGCTCGGTATTGCCACGCCGAAAGCGACCCGCCGCATTCAATTCGATCGCGGCCGGGGTTCCGGGCCTGGGAGGATGCCCGGATGCCGAGCAAGCCCCGCCGCCGTACGGGCGGCTTCGCCGACGTCCTGGCCGCCCTGCCCCCGAAGGAGGAGCGCGAGTACTGGGATCTCGCCGACCCGCTCGCGTCGGGCGGCTTCGTGGACGCCGGGGGGCGCTACTGGCGGCTGGCCCGCGGCCCGGTGGACCGGCGGCTGGCGAAGCGGCTGGCGGTCGACGCGGACGAGATGACGCTGGGTCTGCGGGGCGAGCTGGAGGAGGTCTCCCCGGGCGTCTTCGTGCCCGCCCTGCTCACCCCCGAGGAGCGTCCGGCCGCCTGGCGGGAGGCCTGCGAGCTGGAGCACCTGGCCTACGAGTTCCGAGCCTCCGGCGGCCGGACGCTGCTCTACCTGGTGGTGTTCTGCTGAGCCCCGTGCCGTCCTGCCGCGCCGCCCTGCCCGCGCCGCCGCCGCCGCCGCTCAACTCCGGTAGGCGGCCCAGGCGTTGGCCATCCGCTGGACCTGACCCCGGGTGAACCCGGTCATGCAGGAGTCGTAGCTGTAGTCCATGAAGTTGTGGATCGGGTCGAGCCCGGGGCCGGCGCAGGTGTCGCGGCCCTCGGGGCAGCCGGAGGCGGCGGTGCGCTCGGGCGGGGTGTCGTCCACGTAGTCGCCCGGGGCCCGGCAGCCGCCCTGGAAGGTGTGGAAGAGGCCGAGCCAGTGGCCGATCTCGTGGGTCGCGGTGTCGCCCTCGTCGTAGTGGGTGGCGGCGCCGCCGGGCAGGGAGGCGTCGAGCACCACCACACCGTCGTCGGTCGGGTTCGTCCGGTACGCGTCCGGGAACGTCGACCAGCCGAGCAGGGAGTCGCCGAGGCGGGCCGTGTAGAGGTTGAGGACGCCCTGGTCGCCCTTGCGCAGGGCGGTCTTCATGTTCTGCTCGGCCGGCGAGCCCGGGGTCATGCCGGTGTACCAGGACGCGTTGTCGGTCCAGTCGGCGCCGACCAGCTCGAAGTGGAACGGGCTCGCGACGTTGTTCTGCCCCCGGCCGCCGTAGCTCTCGTTGAGGTGGTCGATCTGGCCGGTGACGGCGGCCTGGTCCAGCCGTCCGGCGGCGCCGTCGTGGATCACGTGGAAGAACACCGGGACGGTGGTCGGGGTAGTGGCCCGGCGCCGGCCGGCGCCCAGTTCGGCGAGCCGCCGGTCGAGGTCGGCCTGCATCGCCCGGGCCTGCCCGGCGCCGACCGCGTTCGGGTCCCCGCCCGGCCGGCTGCCGGCGGGCCGCCGGGCGGCGGCACCGGCCTCCCCGGCGGCATCGGCCGCATCGGCGCCGCCGTCCGCGCACCCGGCCACCGCGGCGGCCGGAGCCGCGGTGGCGCGGTGTGCGGCCGGAGCGGCGAACTGGCTCAGGCCGGCCGCGGCGACCAGCGCGGCGGCGCAGGGGAACAGGCGGGGGGCACGCGAGCGCACCCGGGCAGTACGGCGCATCAGCGCTCCTGACGGGGGAGTTGACGTGGTCTCGGCCGCGTGCCGGGCCTGCTCCGGCCGGACCCGCCGGCGCCCGGCGCGGACTCGCCGAGACTACGACGCCGTGAAGTCGATCTCCCGCAGGGCGCGCGCGGCGGCCCGGTCGAGTACCACGGCCGACGCACAGCCGGCCGGCAACCGGCCGGCCTCCAGGATCCGGTGGCGCAGCCGGGCGACCGCGGCCAGGTGCCGGGCGAAGGCGTAGCGCGAGACGCCGCGCCGGCGCCGCCGCTGCCCGTCCAGGGCCTCGGCCGGGTCGGCGTCGAGCAGCAGCAGGTGCACCCGGCGGCCCTGCCGGGCGGCGGCGCGGACCAGCCAGGCCCGCACCCAGGGCTGGGTGCCGCAGTCGTGCACGGCGAGCGGCCCGCCGTCCAGGACGGCACGGCGCAGCCGCCGGTAGTGGGCGAGCCGGGCCAGCGGGCGGTAGAGCGCGTACGGCAGGCGGCCGGGCAGCCTGGCCGCGTACTCCTCGCGGACCAGCTGGGAGTCGATCAGCGGGGCGCGGACGCAGCGGCGCATCAGGGTGCTCTTGCCGCTGCCGGGCAGGCCGGTGACGACCAGCAGGTCCCCGGCGGGGTAGCGCAGGACCGCCGGCCCGGGCCCGCGCAGCTCGTGCCGGGCGGGCGGGTCGTGCGGCGCGGGCAGGACGACGCGCTCCCCGGCGGTGCGCGGCGGCGGCACCCTCGGCGCCGCCGCCGTCCGCACCGTTCTCGTCCCGCTCACCCGGTCTCCCCCCGCCGTTCCCGTCCAAGGAGCATGGCGCATTCCCAAGAACGAGTAAAGGGCGGAGGTCGGGGCGGGTACGGACGACCCCGGCCGGGCCCGGGCCGCCGGGCGTTCGGACCGCCGACGGGCCCCGGGCGTGCCTCAGGCGAGCTGCGGGGCGATCCGGGAGGCGATCAGCTCCAGGTGGTCGAGGTCGTCCAGGTCGAGGATCTGGAGGTAGATCCGCTCGCTGCCGACGGCCGCGTACCGGCCGATCTTCTCGGCGACCTCGTCCGGGGTGCCGGCCAGCCCGTTCTCCTTGAGCTCGTCGACGTCGCGGCCGATCACGGCGGCCCGGCGGGCGACCTCGGCGTCGTCCCGGCCGACGCAGGCGACCAGGGCGCTGGAGTAGACCAGGTCGTCGGCCGCGCGCCCGGCGTGCTCGACGGCGGCGCGGACCCGGCCGAACTGGGCGGCGGTGTCGTCCACCGAGGCGAACGGCAGGTTGAACTCGTCGGCGAAGCGGGCGGCCAGGGCCGGGGTCCGCCGGGGGCCGTGCCCGCCGACCAGCACCGGGACGTGCTCCTGGACGGGCTTGGGCAGCGCGGGCGAGTCGGTCAGCGTGTAGTACTCGCCCGCGAAGTCGAAGGTGTCGCCGAGCTTGGTCCGCCACAGCCCGGTGATGATCGCCAGCTGCTCCTCCAGCCGACCGAACTTCTCCTTCGGGAAGGGGATGCCGTACGCGGTGTGCTCGGCCTCGTACCAGCCGGCGCCGAGGCCGAACTCGACCCGGCCGCCGCTCATCGCGTCGACCTGGGCGACCTGGATCGCGGTGACGCCCGGCAGCCGGAAGGTGGCGGCGGTCATCAGCGTGCCCAGGCGGATGGTGCTGGTGTCGCGGGCGAGGCCGGCCAGGGTGATCCAGGCGTCGGTGGGCCCGGGCAGGCCGTCGACGTCGCCCATCTTCAGGTAGTGGTCGGAGCGGAAGAAGGCGCTGAAGGCCCCGAGTTCCTCGGCGGTGCGGGCCACCTTGAGGAGGGTGTCGTAGCTCGCGCCCTGCTGGGGTTCGGTGAAGATGCGGAGATCCATGCCGGCCATTCTGGTACGGAGCACCCCGTGATCGGCAGAGCGAACCGGACGGGACACGGACCGTCGCCGCGGCGGGCGGTGGCGCGGGCGGGGTGGCCAAGGTCTCAGCACGGAACCGTCACGGGCGCCCGTTCCGGCTCCGGGGCTCGCCTAACGTGGACGGATGTTCGCCACCTCCGACGATTCCTTCCGGCGCTCCCCCGACGAGCCGGCCGGCTGTCCGCTGCCCGGCATCGTGACGGCCTTCACGCCCCGCCTGGCCGAGTTCGCCTTCGAGCCCGGCTTCGTCGCGGCGGTCGACCAGCACGCGGCGATGCTGCGGGAACTGCTGTACGCGCAGGGACCGGAGCTGGCGCCCCGGCCCCTGGACCGTGAGGAGTTGTCGGACTACGCGCTGGGCTTCGTCGACGCGCTCGACGAGATCGGCTGGCGGGAGCCGGTCGGCTACGACTACGCCGTCATGCGGCTCACCGCGATCTGCTGGCTGGTGCGCGAGCAGGGCCTGCTGGAGGTCTGAGCCCCGGCGGGCCCTGCCCGGCGACCGGCTGTGGCGGCGGCTACCGGTTCTGGTCGCCCTCGATGCCCGGCGCGGGCGGGGTGCCCGGACCGGTCTGGGTGGTCGGCCGGACCGGCTGGTTGGACAGCGCGTCGGAGCGGCCGGCCTGGTAGGCAGTGCCGCGCAGCCGGGCGGTCTCCCGTTCGGCACCGTCCAGCCACCGCTCCCAGCGCTGGCGCATCGGCAGGATCAGGCCGCCGCCGACGCCGACCACCAGCACGCCGGCGATGGTGGCGAGCACGGCGATCAGCACCGGGGTCGTGATCGCGGTGGCGATCCCGACCTGGCCCAGCGCGGCGATCACACCGAGGCCGACGATGAACGCCCAGACCGTGGTGGCGACCACCCGGCCGTACGAGGCTCCGGACAGCGAGTTGCCCACGATGTCCCGCACGCCGTTGGCGATGGCCATCGCGACCACCAGGATCACGACCGCGACGATCGCCCTGGGCAGCCAGGCGACGATGCTGTGGATCATCACGCTGATCGGGTTCGGGCCGAAGACTCCGAACGCCAGCTGCAGGGCCATCAGCAGGACGATGTAGTAGACGACCTTGCAGACGATGCCGGTCATGTCGTACTTGGAGCCGGCCAGCCGGGCGGCCATCCCCGACCGCTCGGCGACCCGTTCCGAGCCGAGCCTGCGCATCACCCGGTCGAGGAGCTTGGCGATCGCCTTGGCCACGACCCAGCCGATGAACAGGATCACCAGGAAGGCGATGAACTGCGGGATGACCTTGGCGATCTTGGACCAGGCCTGGGTGAAACCCGACCCGAAGTCGACGGACAGAGCGAGCTGCTGAGCCACGGAGTCCTCCACTCGGTGACACGGCGCCACGAGCGGGCGCTTGCGGCCCCCCACCCTTCGTGAATAGCAGGCGCCCGCTCCGGCCGCGCGCGCCCGGTGTCCGGGATGGTTCCCTCGGGTGAACGGTCCGGCCGTCCGCACGCGTACAGTGGCGGTCCGGGGGGACGGGCCACGGGCGGGACGGACGGGACGGTGCGGCAGTGAGCGGTACGGCGGCGGAGCGCGCGGTGGACCACCGGGCGCTGCACTGGCAGGTCCGGCCGGACGCGGCCCGGGCCGCCGTCCTGGTGCTGCACGGCGGCGAGGAGCACAACTTCTCCCGGCCCGGACGCCTCAACCTCCCGCTGCTGCGGATGCACGGCTTCCTGCGCGGGCTCACCAGGGCGACCGCGGACGCCGGCGTCGCCATCGGGACCGTCCGCTACCGCCACCGCGGCTGGAACGGCGAACGGGCCGACGCCGCCCAGGACGCGACCGCCGCGCTCGACGAACTGACCGCGCTGCTCGGGCCGGTGCCGACGGTGCTGGTCGGCCACTCGATGGGCGGGCGCGCCGCGCTCCGGGCCGGCGGGCACCCGTCCGTCACCGGCCTGGTCGCCCTCGCACCGTGGTGCCCGGCCGAGGACCCGTGCGAGCAGCTCGCCGGACGCGACGTGCTGATGCTGCACGGCGACCGCGACACCGTCACCCCGCCCGCCGACACCCGCGCCTTCGCCGCCCGCAGCCGCGCCGCGGGCGCCAGGGTCTGCGGATACACCGTCACCGGCAGCGGCCACGCCATGCTCCGGCGGATCCCCGACTGGCACCGCGCCACCACCCGGCTGACCACCGCGCTGCTCGGCCTCCAGCCGCTCCCCGCCGAGACCGCTTCCGCCCTCGCCCTCCCGACCGCCTCCCGCGAGGCCCTCACCCTCGCCCTCCCGCCCCAGCCGCGCCGCGCGCCGGCCCTGCCGGCGAACGTCTGACGGGACGGGCCCCGCGGAGCGGCGGAGCGGGCTGCCCGTCCGGGCCGGCGGCCGGTGCGGCCCGCGAAAGCGGTCCGCCCGGGCGAGGAGGTGCCGGGGTGCTCAGCCGGTGGCCGCCTTGGCCCCGTCGGGCGAGACGCAGGGGGACTCGAAACCGACCTTCAGCGTGGCCGGCCAGTTGTCGCCGTCCGAGATGGAGGCCTTGAAGCCGTTGTCCGGGTTGGTGAGGACGATCACACCGGGCCTGCTGTCGGTGACCCGGAACCCGGCCACGACGAGGTGGCCGCGGAAGGCGTCGAAGATCGTGTCGTGGTGATCGGCCGGAATGTCCCGCAGGAAGCGGTAGGTGACGGCCTTCACCCGGCCGTCCGGCTCCGAGGGGGCGCCCTTCTTGAAGCACTGCTCCTCGCCGTCGCGGTCGACCACCGGCGAGATCGGCTTCGGGAAGGCGAGGAAGGTCTCGGAGAAGTACTGGTCGGTCTTCTGCTTGGCCTGGGCGCTGGTCAGCGCCGCGTCGGACGAACCGGAGCAGGAGGTGGCCGCCAGCAGGACGACGCCGGCCGACAGGGCCGACCGCACGGCGCGAGCACGGGGGAAAGCAACGGTCACCGCATGATCCTTGAGGGGTGTGTGGGCTCCTGGGGTCGCGACTGATCCTAGACCGTGTGCCAGAGGGCTCCGGCGAAGACCGCCGTCACCCAGGTCCACAGCACGCAGAGACCGAGGTGGGCGACGGTGCGCAGGCGGTCTCCGCGCCACAGCCGGGGCGAGAAGTAGGCGAACTCGAAGAGCCAGCGCAGGCCCCAGAAGAGGGTCTGGCCCGCCAGCAGGGCGGTGCCGAGCCGGCCGCCCGCCAGCAGGTCGGGGGCCAGGCAGAGCGGGAGCAGGCCGAGCAGGGCGCAGGCCAGGCCGATGAAGAAGAGGTGGGCGTAGGACACCTGCCGGGTCAGCAGGGTGGTGCCGGACAGGTCGGCGGGCCAGCCGATGGCGCGGGGCAGCACCGCGTGGACCAGGCCGAGGGTCACGAGGGCGGCACCGACCAGGCGCAGCTGGGCCTCCAGGGTGACCAGCCCGGTCATGACGAGGCCTTCCGGAAGGCGAAGGCGGTGACCAGGCCGGCGATCCGGCGCTCGGCGGCCGGGTGCAGGCCCGCCTCGGCGGCGTGCCGCAGCCAGGTGGCGCGGGGCAGGAAGTGCCAGGCGCCGGGACCGTAGACGGCGGTGTTGGCGGCGTCCCGCAGGTGCTCGACCAGCAGCAGGGTGCCGCCGGGGCGCAGGCCGCGGGCGGCCTCGGCGAACAGGGCGGTGCGGTCGGCGGGCCGGCGCAGCTCGTGGGCGGCGAAGACGGCGAACACCGTGTCCAGGGCGCCGGTCGCGGCGGGCAGGGCGTCCGGGCGGGCCGGGATGCCGCCGGGGGCGGGCGGGGCGTGGCGGCGGGCGCGGCGGATCGAGCCGCTCGCGGTCAGCGCGGGGTCGTACAGGTCGGCGAGCCGTCCGCGGGCACCGGGGTGGCGGGCGGCGATCGGGCGGCTGGCCTCGTCCAGGCCGGTGCTGATCACCAGGTGGTCGCCGGGGCCGTCGGGCAGCAGCTCCGGCAGCCAGTCGTAGCGGTGGAGTGCGGAGCGGTCGTAGACGCACCAGGTGGCGAGGGTGCTGACGGCGAGGTAGCCGGCGGCGGTGGCGGCGACCGCCCGGGCGAGCCCGGCGGCGGGGCCCGGCAGCCGGCCGGCCAGCGCCCCGCCGACGGCGACGGTGAGCGCGCCGGCGGCATACATCGGCCAGTTGTAGCGGACGACCTCGCGCACACCGGACGGGCGGGGGCCGTCGGTCCGGGCCGTGGACGGGCACAGGACGGCGGAGCAGGCGGCGAACGGGCGGGCGGCGGACGGGCCGGGCCCGGCCGGGGCGGGGGCGGTCATCGGGCGGCTCCGGTGAGGTGGCGGCGCTCTCCGGCGTGCCAGCCGTAGTCGAGGCCGGCGACGTGGAAGGCGTTGGCGAGCAGGGGCCGGCTGCCGGCCAGCGGGCCGTGGTCGAAGAAGGTGAGCCGGGGCACCTCGACGGCCACCGGGACCGGGTCCCAGTGGGCGCGGGTGGCCTTGACCACGATCATCGAGCGGGTCTGCGGCTCGTACTCGAAGGTGTACGGCAGCGGGCCGGCGAAGCGCCGCGCGGCCCGGGCGTCCGCGAACGGGCTGCCCGGCGGGAGGGCGGCGGGGGCGCCGCCGAGGTCGGCGCGCACGTGCAGGTCGGCGCGGCCGTCGCCGCTGACCACCTTGAACTCCAGGGTGTCGCCGACCACCCGGGTGCCGATCCGGGCGTGCCGGTAGTGGTAGCGGGAGAAGGCGTTGCCGCCGAGCGCCATCATCCGGCTGTCGGTGTCCGAGCGCAGGATGCGCAGGCCGCGCATGGTGCGGCCGCCGGGGGTCGGGAAGCGGGTGAAGACCCGGTAGCCGGTCAGGATGAAGTCCCGGCCGAGGCGGGCGGGCAGCGCGGCCGGGCGCAGTGCCCGGGTGTCCACGACGGCGGCGGCGACGAAGCCGTGCTCGGTGCCGTCGGGGTCGGTGTAGGTGTCGAGGGCGAGGCCGGGCGGCACCAGCGGGGCGAGCAGCCGGGGCGGCAGGGCGTAGGTGAGGACGAGCGAGTGCGCGAAGTGGGTGCGCATCGCGAAGGGGTGGCGTTGCAGCAGGTGTCGCACGGTCGACTCCGGGGTCGGGTACGGGGGTTCGGAGCGTGACGGGGCAGCACGGGACCGCCTTCCGCCGCAGGCCGCGGTGGGGTGTTCTCGCGCGTCCTCATCATGGCGCACGACTTTGAACACGTTCAACTCGGGGTGGGGGCGGTACGGCGGGGGTACGCGAACGGCCGGGACGGCCCGGCGCGGACACCCGGCGGGCAGCCGTCCCAGGGGGCTCATGTTCCCGAACGGACCACCCGTGGCTGCGTCCCACTCCCCCCGTGCGAGTGGTTTCGTTCTCCGGAATGGCCTCGGAGACGGTCGGTGGACGGATGATCCGTCCCAGGGCCGTGCTGGACGGCCCGGGAAGGACGGTTCGGGACGATGAGCACGACGCGGCGTTCGCTGCTGGGCGCGGCGCTGGGCGCCCCGCTACTGGGGTGGCTCACCGGGACGGCGGCCGGTGCCGTCGACGGCGGCACCGACCGCTCCGGAAACCTGGGAACGCTCTCCAACGGCTGGGTCGAGGTGCGCTGGACCCCGGAGGCGCAGGCCCAGCTGGACCGCTTCCACGCGATGGTGGACGTCGTCGCCCCGGCCCGCATGGTGATGGACCGCCACGGCCCGGCCGTCCACCTGCCGATCCGCTCGGCCGTGGGCGACCCGTCCCTCGCGAACCCGCCGAAGGCGCACGGCGACGGGGCACTGGACGGCGGGGTGTCCGTCCGCACCTCCCGGGGCGACTACCGGGTGGTGAACCTGGCCGGCGCGATCAAGGACGGCCTGGGTTCCGGCCGGTGCGAGGTCGGCGGGGCGGAGATGGGGCACCGCTCGGCCTTTCGCTGCGGCCTCACGGAAGGCAAGCTGACCGCCGATCCGGTACCGGCCGGGCACCCGATCAAGGTCCGGCTCACCGGGGTGCCGCTGCGCCCCACCCAGGAGGCAGTGGACACGTACACCGCGAACTTCGGCGCGCACCCCGTGACCGTGGACACGGTGCTGGCGTACGTCACGGCCCAGGGAACGTACACCCCTCCTCCCCCGGCGGCGGCGCAGGAGCAGCACTCGTAGGGGGCTTCCGGGGCTGCTGGGACTGCTGGGACCGTTGGGACGGCGCGGACGGCCCCAACGGCCCCGAGTGCTGCGACGGCCCGGACGGCTGCGGCGGCCCGGGTTGCTGCGACTGCCGGGACTGGGCGGGCACGCCCCCGCCGAAGCGGCGCTCGCGGGCCGCGTAGGCGCGGACGGCCCCGCGCAGCCGGGCCAGGTCGTAGTCGGGCCACGGCGTGGGATCGAACAGCAGCTCGGCATAGGCGAGTTGCCAGGGCAGGAAGTTGCTGATCCGCTGCTCCCCCGAGGTGCGGATCAGCAGGTCGACGTCCGGGAGGTCCGGAAGGTACAGGTGCCGGGCGAGATCGGCCGGGCCGATCGCCTCCGGACGGATCCCCCCGGCCGCCACCTCAGCGGCCAGGCCCCGGGCCGCGGCGGCCAGTTCCTCCCGTCCGCCGTAGTCCACACAGACCGTCAGGGTCAGCGTGCCGTTGTTGGACGTCATGCTCTCCACCAGCGCGATCGCGGAGGCCAGCGACTCGTCCACCCGGTCCCGCCGGCCGCACCACCGGATCCGCACCCCGAGCGCGTGCAGGCCCTCCGCGCCACGGGTGAGGCCGTCCGCCAGCGAGTCGAACAGCGCGGTCAGCTCCTCGGGCGGGCGGTCCCAGTTCTCGGTGGAGAACGCGTACAGGCTCAGGTGGCGGATGCCCAGCCGCAGCGCCGCGTTGACCAGGCGCAGGGCGGCCCGCTGCCCCGCCTGGTGGCCGTGCCGGGCGGGCAGTCGGCGGGCCTCGGCCCAGCGGCGGTTGCCGTCCATGATCACGGCGACGTGGGCGGGCGCCACCTCGGCGGCCACGGGCCGGGCGCGACGGCGGGGGGTGGCGCCGTCGGAGCTCAGCGGAGTGAGGCCCTCGGACAGGACGCGCGAGCGCGCCAGGGTCACTTCGTCGTACTGCAGCTGGGCGCCGAGCAGCAGGGTGTGCAGGAACGGGCGGCAGCCGGGGGCGGCGAGCCAGGTGACGGGCAGGGCCTGCTCCAACAGCCGGTGCAACTGCGCCTGCTGACCCTCGACCAGTGTGTCCAGGGCGGCCCGGTGGCGACCCCGGGGATCGGGTCGGCCGAGGTCGGCGACGGTCAGGCCGAGCCGGCGCAGCTCCTGCTGCGGCAGGTAGCAGCGGCCGGCCGCGAGGTCGAGCGGGAGGTCCTCCAGGATGTCGGCCAGCTGGCAGGCCTCCCCCAGCGCGGACAGCGCGTCCGCCGCCCGCGGGCCCCGCGCCCCCAGCAGCGGGGCCCACAGCTCGGTGATCGTCCCCGCGACGCCGCGCAGGTGGCGGCGCTGGTCCGCACGGGTCTCGAAGACCGGCGGGTGGGCCCCGTCGCCCTGGGTGGCGTCCAGGAACTCCTCGACCAGCGCCGGGTCCAGCTCCCACCGGCGCACGGTGTCCACGAAGGCCCGGCGCAGCGGGTGCTCGCTGCGGCCGGCCGCCAGCTCGGCCAGGGTCTCGGCCCGCCAGCGGGCGAACCGGCGCAGCCGCTCGGCGGGGGCGGCCTGGGCCCGGGCGTTGCGGGCGTCGGCGTCAGGGATATCGGCGTCAGGGGCATCGTCGGCGATCCGGTCGGACCGGGAGGCGAAGCCGTTGACAGCGTGGAAGTACGGCCGCACCTCGGGCGGCAGTGTGTCGCTGATCGCCCGCAGCGAGGCCTCGTGGTCGGCCACCTCCTGCTCGCAGACGCGGTACGACTCCGCCAGCTCCGGCGGGCCGCCCACGGCCGCCGCCCCGTTCCCCGCCATGCCCGTTCCCCGCCCTCCGCCGACACCGTGCGCGGACTGGTCAACGAGGCGGGGGCGGATCGGTGGCGTTTCCGGGCGCCCTCGACGCCCCGGACCACCACGGTGGACCACCACGGCGGACCGCTTCGGCGGGCGGTCCGGCCGAGGCTCAGCCGAGGTCGGCCGGGGACTCCACCACCACGCCGTACAGGTCGCCGATCGTCGCCAGCGCGGCGCGGTGGACCTGGGCGGCCGTCAGCCCGGTGCCGGCCGACTCCAGCGGGCGGGTGGCGCAGGCGGCGGCCACGACGGTCGGGCGGTTGCCGCGCAGGAAGGCGCCGGCCGTGGTGAAGGCGACGCACATGTGGGTCATGAATCCGGCGACGACGACGTCCCGATGGCCGGCCGCGTCGAGCAGTTCTCCCAGGTCGGTGCCGACGAAGGCGTCCGGGGCCTGCTTGACCACCACCCGCTCGCCCTCGGCGGGGACCACGCTCGAGTGGATCCGCCCGATCTCGGCCCGGATGTCGTACGGGGTGCCCTCGCCACCGTCGTTGATCACGTGGATCACGGTGGCGCCGGCCTCCCGGGCCCGGGCGAGCAGGTCGGCGCCGGCGGCCAGCGCCTCCTGCCAGCCCGCCAGTTCCATCACGCCGCGCACATAGGTGTTCTGGTAGTCGATCATGATCAGGGTCGAGTCGCCGAGCACGGCGGGCTTCTCGTCGAGGCCGTTGAGGGTGCGCAGGGTCGTGGTGGGCACGGGGTACCGCCTTCACGGTCGGGAGTCGGGGATCTCGCGGGCCACTGCGGGTGCGGCCGGCCCTGAAAACGCTACGGTCGGCGCTCGGGTGTCGGCAATGTCGTCTAACCTGCAGATTCCGACATCGAGCAGGGACGAGGAGGAGGGACGCGGTGCCCGCACCCGCTGCGCAACGGCTGATCGTCATCGTGCTGTTCGAGGGCGTCGACCTGCTCGACGTGACCGGCCCGCCCGAGGTGTTCTCACTGGTCCGCCGGGAGACCGGCGACGCGACCGGCTACCGGGTCGTCCTCGCCGCCGAGACGGCGGAGCCGGTCACCACCGCGGCGGGCGTGCGCATCCTGCCCGACCTCACCTTCGACGAGGCCGCCCGGAGCCGGATCGACACCCTGCTGGTGCCCGGCTCGGTCGAGGTGGACGACGACCGCCGGGTCCGCGCGCTCGCCGACCCGGCGGTGGTCGACCGGGTCCGCACGCTGGCCGCCCGCTCGCGCCGGGTGGCCAGCGTCTGCGTCGGCGCGCACCTGCTCGCCGCCGCCGGGCTGCTGGACGGGCGGCGCGCCACCACCCACTGGTCCACGGCCGGCCAGCTCGCCGAGGAGCACCCGGAGGTCGAGGTCGATCCGGACCCGATCTTCATCCGCGAGGGCGAGGTCTGGACGGGTGCGGGCATCAGCGCCTGCCTGGACCTGTCGCTCGCGCTGGTCGCCGAGGACTTCGGCGAGGAGCTGGCCCTGCGGGTCGCCCGCCAGCTCGTCATGTACCTCAAACGACCCAGCGGCCAGAGCCAGTTCAGCGTCCCGCTGGACCCCGTGTCGACCACCCGGCGGATCGAGGAGCTGCGCCACCACATCCTGCGCAACCTCGCCGGGCCGCTCACCGTCCCGGACCTCGCGGCCCACGCCCACGTCGGCGAACGGCAGTTGACCCGGATCTTCAAGACCGAGCTGGGCACCACCCCGAGCGCCTACGTCGAGTCCGCCCGGGTCGAACTCGCCCGCCACCGGCTGGAGTCCACCGACGCGACGCTCGACCGTATCGCCACCGTCTGCGGCTTCGGCACCGTCGACACCCTGGTGCGCGCCTTCCGCCGCCGCCTCGGCACCACGCCGACCGACTACCGGCAGCGCTTCCGTACGACGGCGGCGACGGCACCGACGGCGACGACACCAGCGACGGGAACGGCGACGGCGACGGCGGTGACCGTCAGGGCAGCCGGACGGTGAACACGGTGCGGCCGGGCCGGCTCGCCACCGCCACCGTGCCGCCGTGCGCCCCGACCACGGCCCGGACGATCGCCAGACCGAGCCCGGTCGAGCCAGTGGCGCGGGAGCGGGCCCGGTCGCCCCGGACGAAGCGCTCGAAGACCCGGTCGGCCAGCTCCGGCGCGATCCCAGGACCGTCGTCCGTGACGCTCAACTCCACCTGGCCGTCCGTCCGTTCGAGGCAGAGCCGGACCTCGCTGCCGGGCGGGGTGTGGGTCCGGGCGTTGGCCAGCAGATTCGCCACCACCTGACTCAACCGGTGCTCGTCCCCGCGCACCAGCACCGGCTCCTCCGGCAGGGCGAGCCGCCAGCGGTGCTCCGGCCCGGCGGCGCGGGCGTCGGCCACCGCGTCGAGGGCGATCCGGGTCAGGTCCACCTCCTCCTCGGCCAGTGGGCGGCCGGCGTCCAGCCGGGCGAGCAGCAGCAGGTCCTCGACGATCGCCCCCATCCGCAGCGCCTCGGCGTCGATCCGCTCCAACGAGTGCCGTACCGGCGCCGGGACCGGCCCGGGGTGGCGCAGCGCCAGCTCGGCGTGGCCGCGGACCGCCGCGACCGGGGTGCGCAGCTCGTGGCTGGCGTCGGCGGCGAAGCCGCGCAGCCGCTCCTCCACCGCGTGCCGGCGCGCCAGCGCGTCGCCGACGTGCCCGAGCATCCGGTTGAGCGCGGCGCCGACCCGGCCGACCTCGGTGCGCGGGTCGTCGTCCGGCACGCGTTCGGCGAGCATCACCTCGCCGCTGGCGAGCGGCAGCGCGCTGACCCGCTCGGCCATGCCCACCACCCGCCGCAGCGGGCGCAGCGAGAAGCCGACCCAGGCGGCCCCGGCCGCGCCCGCCGCGGCGACGGAGATCGCGAAGACGGTGAGTTCCAGGCTCTCCAGCCGCTCCACGGTGTCCTCGGCCGGGCGCAGCGGCAGGCCGCTGACCAGCACGTCGCCGTCCCGCCCGGCGACCGCGCGGACCCGGTAGTGGCCGAGCGCCCGGCCGAGGTCGAGGGTGCGGGCCGGGCCGTCGACGGGCAGGGCGGCCAGGGCGTGCTCCCGGTCGGGGGCGAAGGCGACCCGGTCGTCGTCGTTCCCGGGGTCGTCCACGTCGTCGGCGTCCCCGTCGACCACGCCCGCGGCGGTGACCCGCCCGCCCAGCAGCCGTACGCCGAGGGTGCCGGGGGTCTGGGCCCGGGTGTCGGGGCCGGCGCCGTGGCCGGTGTGCTCCAGGCTCGCGGCGTAGCGGCCGCCGGACTCGGCGAGCTGCTGGTCCAGGCGGTCGACCAGGAAGTGGCGCAGCGCGGCGGTGGTGGCGAGGCCGACGGCGGCGCAGGTGGCGACGAGCAGCACCAGCAGGCCGGCGATCAGCCGGGCGCGCAGGGTGCGGGGGGCCAACCGTGGACGGCGTCCGCCCGGGCGGCGGGCCGGCCGTGGACGGGAGCGCCCCGCGCGGGGCTTCATGTCGCGGCCTTGATCAGGTACCCCGCGCCGCGCACCGTGTGGATCATCGGGCTGCGGCCGGCGTCCACCTTCTTGCGCAGGTAGCTGATGTACAGCTCCACGATGTGCGCCTGCCCGCCGAAGTCGTACGACCAGACGGCGTCCAGGATCTGCGCCTTGCTGAGCACCTGCCGGGGATGGCGCATCAGGTGGGCGAGCAGCGCGTACTCGGTCGGGCTCAGCTCGACCGTCTCCCCGCCCCGGGTGACCTCGCGGGCCCGGTCGTCCAGCACGAGGTCGCCGAGCACCAGCGCGTGCGGCGGCGGCTGCCCGGCCGCGGCGGGCGGGGCGGCCCGGCGCAGCAGGCCGCGCAGCCGGACCACCACCTCGGCCAGGCTGAACGGCTTGGTCACGTAGTCGTCGCCGCCGGCCGCGATGCCGGCGATCCGTTCCTCGACGGCGTCCCGGGCGGTCAGGAAGAGCACCCGCACCTCGGGCTGCCCGGCGTGGACGCGGCGCAGCACCTCCAGGCCGTCGAGGTCGGGCAGCATCACGTCGAGCACCACGGCGTGCGGCCGCCAGGCCGCGGCGGCCTCGACGGCGGCCAGGCCGGTGGTCACGCCGCGGGCCTGCCAGCCCTCGTAGCGGACGGCTCCGCAGACCACCTCGACCAGGTCCGGTTCGTCGTCGACGACCAGGACCCGCCAGTCCGGGCGGTCGGCGGTCTCGTCCATGGGGCTCCTCGTGTCGGGTGCTGCGCGGTGGTCATCCTGGCCGGTCCCGATGAGAAACCGGTGAGACCCCGAAAAACGGTTCGTAGGCCGACATGCCCACCCTGAGCTGCCCTTTTCCACTCACCGATGGGCGCCGGGGCCGGCCCGGTTCAGAGCCAGCTCAGAGCTTGCGGTGCGATCGTGGACGGCCTCGGCGGCACTCGCCGCCGGGCGCCGAGGAGGATCCGATGACCACTGCCGCCGCCCCGAAGCCGCGGCCCGGGCCCCGGCGGGCACCCGACCGCCCGGGCCACCGGGCGGCGCCGCGTCCGCCGTTCGCCCTCGACCCGCGCGCGGCGCTCGGCCTGATCGCCGCGGGCGTGCTGGGCGTGCTCGCGCTGTGGTGGACGGGCACCCCGGCCGTGGTCGGCGCGGACGGCTGGCTGACCGGCGCCGGCCGGATCACCGGGCTGCTGGCCGGCGGTGCCGCGCCGGTGCTGGTCCTGCTGATGGCCCGGCTGCCGCCGGTGGAGCGCGGGGTCGGCGCGGACCGGCTGGCGCGCTGGCACGCCTTCGGCGGGCGCTGGACGGTGGCCCTGGTCACGGTGCACGTGCTGACGGTCGTCTGGGGCTACGCGCTGACCGACGGGCGCGGGCCGATCGGCGAGGGCGTGGAGATCGTCTTCCACTACCCCGAGATGCTCAAGGCCACCCTGGGCACCCTGCTGCTGCTCGGCACCGGCGCCGTCTCCGCCCGGATCGCACGCCGCCGTCTCCCGTACGAGGCCTGGTACTACCTGCACCTGGCGACCTACCTCGCGGTGGCGCTGGCCTTCGCCCACCAACTGGCCACCGGCGCCGACCTGGGCGGCGGCCCCGGCCGGGCGGCCTGGTACGCGCTCTACTTCGGCACCGCGGCGCTGCTGGGCTGGTACCGGCTGCTGCGGCCGTGGCTGCTCGACCGGCGGCACGGGCTGACCGTCGCCGAGGTACGGCCGGAGGGCCCCGGGGTGGTGTCGCTGTTCCTGCGCGGGCGGCGGCTGGACGAACTCCGCGCCGAGCCCGGCCAGTTCTTCCGGCTCCAGTTCCAGGCGCCCGGGCTGCGCTGGGCCGCCAACCCGTACTCGCTGTCCGCGCCGCCGCACCCACGCTTCCTGCGCTTCACCGTCAAGGACCTCGGCGGGCACAGCGCCGCGGTGGCCGCCCTGCGCCCGGGAACCCGGGTGCGCGCCGAGGGCCCGTACGGGGCGTTCACCGGGCGGGGGCTGCGGCAGCGCCGGGTGCTGCTGCTCGGCGCCGGGGTGGGGATCACCCCGCTGCGCGCCCTGTTCGAAACCCTGCCGGGCGAGCTGACGCTGGTCCAACGGGCCCGGCGGCCGCAGAACGTGCTGTTCCGGGCGGAGCTGGCCGAGGTTGCCCGGCGACGCGGCGCGGCGGTGCACGAGCTGCTCGGCCCGCGCGAGCAGGTCGGCGACCTCGGGGCCGCACTGGCCCGGCTGGTCCCGGACCTCGCCGAGCACGAGGTCTACCTGTGCGGCCCGGACGCCCTGACCGAGGAGGCCGTCCGCGCGCTGCGGGCGGCGGGGGTGCGGCCGGGACGCATCCACCACGAGAGCTTTTCCTTCTGAAGCCTTTCCTTCTGAGCCCGTTCGGCTCGCCCCCGAGCACCCGAGCACCCGAGCACCCGAGCACCCGAGCACCCGAGGAGCGTCCATTCCATGCGCCGAGCCGTCGTCACCAGCGCCGCCACCGCGGCCGGAGTGGTCCTGCTGCTGTCCCTCAAACCGCACGAGGCCGCCGGGCCCGCGCCGGTGATCGGCTCGGGGCCGGGCAGCGGCACCGGCCAGGGCACCACCGCCGGCACCACCGCCGGCTCCGGCACCGGCTCCGGCACCGGGTCCGAGGTCTCGGCACCGTCGAACGCCCCGGCGCCCTCCGCCTCCGCACCCGCGCCCGCATCCGCCTCGGGCGCCACCAGGAAGGTCAGCGGGGACACCGTCAACACCCGCTACGGCCCGGTGCAGGTCCAGGTCACCCTGGCCGGCAGCAGGATCACCGCCGTCGACGTGGTCAAGTACCCGAGCTCCGAACGGCGCGACCGCGAGATCAACACCTCCGCGCTGCCGGTCCTCAACCAGGAGGCGATAGCCGCGCAGAGCGCCCGGATCGACGTGGTCAGCGGCGCGACGTACACCAGCGACGGCTACGTCCGCTCCCTGCAGAGCGCCCTCGACCGGGCCAAGGGCTGAGGCGCCCGTGCTGCGCCACGCCGAGCCCGTGATGGGCACCGTCTTCTCGGTCACCGTACGCGACCGCGCCCCCGGGACCCCGGCCGTGCTGGAGCGGATCGCGGAACGGCTGCACCGGATCGACGCGGTGTTCTCGACGTACCGGCCGGACAGCGACATCAGCCGCCTCGACCGGGGCGAACTCGCCCTGGACGACTGCGATCCGGAGGTCCGCACCGTGCTGGCCGCCTGCCGGGAGGTGGCCGCCGAGACCGACGGCTACTTCACCGACCGGCCGGGCGGCCGGCTCGACCCCAGCGGCTGGGTCAAGGGCTGGGCGGTCGAGCAGGCGGCCGCCCTGCTGCGCTCCTCCGGCTCCCGGCAGTACTGCGTCAGCGGCGGCGGAGACGTGCAGAGCGCCGGCGGACCGTGGCGGATCGGCATCGCCGACCCCCGGCGACCGGGTCTGCTGGCCGCCGTCCTGGCCGGCCACGACCTGGCCGTTGCCACCTCCGGCACCGCCGAGCGCGGCGCGCACATCCTCGACCCGCACACCGGCCGCCCGGCCTGTGCCCTGGCCTCGCTCACCCTGGTCGGCGCCCCGGGCACCGGCATCGCCCGCACCGACGCCTGGGCCACCGCCGCCTTCGCCATGGGCCCGGACCGCGCCCTCGCCTGGGCCGCCCGCCGACCCGGCATCGAGGCCCTGGCCGTACTGCCGGACGGCTCGAAGCGCTGGACCCCGGGCCTGCCCGGGCACCTCCCGGCGAGCGGGCCGGCGGACTGGCGCACCGCCGTCGGCTGACCGGGCGGCCGGGCCCGGCACGCCGGTTCCTCCTGGGCCGCGCTTCCCCGCGCGAAAACGGCGCCCGCTCCATCCGAAACGGTGCCCGCTCCGCGCGGAACTGCGCCACTCCGCACGGACTGTGCCCACTCCGAACGGAACACCCGTCCCGGCGAGGCGAGTTCCGGCCTAAGCCCGCTCCTGCTGCGCCGCCCGCCAGGCCTCCCAGGCCACCAGCGGCGCGAGGTACGACCAGCGCCGCGAGCCGTCCGGGCAGGTGCCGCCCTCGATCAGCTCGGAGACCGTCCGGCGGGTGAACGGCACCCAGACGGCCATGTCGTGCTCGAAGGTGCTGTGGCAGGCCTCGCGGCGGCGGTCGATCTCGGCCGCGTCCAGCCGGGACCGGACGGTGGCCACCAGCGTGTAGCAGGAGGCCGGCTCGCTCCAGCCCAGCCAGGTGATCACGGTCGGCCCGACATCGTCGGGCAGCAGCCCCAACTCCTCCTCCAGCGCCCGCCGGACCAGCCCGTAGAAGTCCTCGGCGGCGCCCGGCTCGTCGCGGTACTTCATCGTCTCGTTGATCCCGACCGTCCACTGCGCCGGGAAGGTGTGGACCGCCAGCGAGCGGCGGAGCAGCAGCAGCCGGCCCAGCCGGTCCCGCACCGCGACGCAGGCGCTGACCATCGTGGGCGGCGCGACGGCCACGAAGCTCGTCAGGCCCTGGTCCAGCGCCTCGTGCAGCAGCCGGGCCGCCTCCGGGTCCTCCCGGCCCATCCCGGTGGTGGCCATGCACTCCGCGTAGTCGCTCTCCGCGATGTCCACCTCGCAGACCCGCGCACCGCCGTGCTCGCCGTGATCGACCGTCAGCCGCGAGATGTACGCGGTGCGGCCCGCCGCACCGGCCGCCCTCCGGCGCACCACCTCCTCGGCCCACCCGGCCGCGTCCAGCACGTGCGGGCGCTCGACCCGCCCGCGGTGCGCCGTCACCAGCGTGCTCGGCGCCAGCGGCCGGGTCGCCGACCAGGTGATCAGCGGCGCCAGCCCGTCCGCCCGCACGTCGTGCGCCCGGGCCGCCGCCGTCAGGCTCGCCCGCCGGACCCGCGGCACCGGCACCCGGGAACCGAGCCGTGAGCCGCCGAACTTGGCGAAGTCGTACACCAGATTGGTCACCACCCCGAGCAGCAGGGCCCCACCGATCCCCAGCAGCCACTCCACCCCGGTTCCCCCACTTCCGCGATCGACCCGCCCCATTGTGGAGGTGTCCGGTACGGCGGCGGAAGAGCCGCGCCCCGTGACGGCCTCCGGGCCGGTCCCGGAGCCGCTTCCAGGGCCGGTGTTAGGGTGATCGAACAGTCGGCTCGGAGGCTCGGAGGACTGAACCATCGTGCGGGCGCCCAGGATTGCCGCGTCCACGGTCCGGTCGGCCGTCCGGTCCGCCGCCCGCTCCGCGGTGCGCCGCTCCCCCGCCGCCGCCGGCCACCTCCTGCTCTGCCTCGGCACCGGGGCGGCCGCGCTGGTCGGACTCTGCCTGCTGCTCGTCGTCCTCGCCCTCTGCCCGGTCGGCCCGGGCCTGCCGCTCCTGCCGCCGGCCCTGCGACTGCTGCGCCGCTTCGCCGAGTTCCACCGCCGGCGGGCCGGCCGGCGGCTGGGCGGCGACCGGCCGCGCACCCCGTACCGCGACCGGACGTCCCTGCGCGACCCGGCCGTCCGCAAGGACCTGGTGTGGCTGCTCGCCCACGCCACCGCCGGGACGGCCCTGTCCGCCGCCGCCCTCACCCTGTGCAGCCACGCCGTCAACTGGCTGACGGCGCCGGTGTGGTGGCGGCTCCTGCCGGACGAGCGCGGGAGCATCATCCTGCTGACCGTCGACTCCTGGCCGGTGGCCGTCGCGGCGGCGGTCGGCGGGGTCGGCTACGCGGTGGTCGCCCTGGCCGTGCTGGCGCCCGCCGCCGACCTGCACGCCCGGGCCTCCCGCCGGCTGCTCGTCGCCCAGCCCCGCGCCTCGCTGGCCCGGCGCGTCCAGGAGCTGACCACCACCCGGTCCGAGGCGCTGGACGCCCACGCCGCCGAACTGCGCCGGATCGAACGGGACCTGCACGACGGCGCCCAGGCCAACCTGGTGGCCGTCTCGCTCCGGCTCGGCATGATCCGCCGCGCGCTGGACCAACGTCCCGAGCAGGCGGCCGCGTTGGTGGACTCCACCCAACTCGTCGCCGAGCAGGCCCTGGAGTCGCTGCGCGCCCTGGTGCGCGGCATCCACCCGCCACTGCTCGCCGACCGCGGTCTCGCCGAGGCCGTCCGGTCGCTCGCCGCCCGCTGCGCCGTGCCCACCCGGGTCGAGCCGGACACCAAGGACGGCCGGGGCGAACCGGACACCGGGGACGGCCGGGGCGAACCGGACACCGGGGACGGCCGGGCCGCCCCTTCTCCGGCCGACCCGCCACCGCGCGCACCGGCCGCCGCCGAGGCCGCGGCCTACTTCGTGGTCTCCGAGGCGCTCGCCAACGTCGCCCGGCACAGCGGAGCCCGCGGCGCCCTGGTCCGGCTGCGGATCACCGCGGCCGCCATCGCCGTCCGGGTCGAGGACGACGGCCGGGGCGGCGCCGTCGAGGGCGCCGGAAGCGGCCTGCCCGGCCTGCGCCGCAGGGTCGCCGCGTTCGACGGCACCACCCGCCTGTCCAGCCCGCCCGGGGGCCCGACCATCCTGGAAGTGGAGATCCCGTGCGGATCCTGATCGCCGAGGACAACGCCCTGCTCCGCGAGGGCCTCGTCCTGCTGCTGCACAGCGAGGGACACGAGGTGTGCGCGACCGTCGAGCACGGCGACGACCTGCTGCCCGCCCTGCTCGACCACCGCCCCGACGTCGCCGTGGTCGACGTCCGGCTGCCGCCGGACTTCCGCGACGAGGGACTGCGCGCCGCCGTCGAGGCCCGCCGCCGACTGCCCGCACTGCCCGTCCTGATCCTCTCCCAGTACGTCGAACGCGCCTACGCCGCCGAGCTGCTCGCCCAGAGCGCCACCGGCGTCGGCTACCTGCTCAAGGACCGGGTCGGCCGCGCCGAGGAGTTCCTCCAGGCGCTGCGGCGGGTCGCCGAGGGCGGCACCGCGATGGACCCGGAGGTCATCTCCCAGCTGATGGCCCACCGCACCGGCCCCGACCCGCTGGCCGCCCTCACCGCGCGCGAGCGGGAGGTGCTCGCCCTGATGGCCGAGGGCCACAACAACCCGACCATCGCCCGGCTCCTCTTCCTCGCCGAGAGTTCGGTGAACAAGCACATCGGCAGCATCTTCGGCAAGCTCGGCATGCCCACCCCCGACACCGGACACCGCCGGGTACGCGCCGTCCTCACCTACCTGCGCGCACTCGCGGACAACTGACCACCCGCCGTCCCGCGCCCCGCTCGACGCGCCCCCCGGCACGGACTGCGTCCTTGCGGGGTCCCTCAGGCTGCCACGCCGGGCGCTGCGGGAGTCCGCCTCTTGCTGCCGGCAGAACGGGCCAGGCCCCGAGTCGGTGACTCGGGGCCTGGCCGTGGGTCGTCGTCGCCCGCTCGACGGAGCGGTGACGCTAGGCGCGGATGCGGCGGAAGACGGCGATCAGGAGGGCCAGGGTCAGCGCCAGGAGGATGCCGGCCTCGACGAGTTGGATGGGGACGAGGTGGTCGGCCGGGTGGAAGCGGGCCCAGGAGGCGATGGCCTCGTCGCAGCCGGGGGCGCGGGCGGAGAAGAGGCAGGAGTCGGTGCTGGCGTGGGTGCCGTCGGGCAGGACGATGCCACGGCCGAGGAGCCAGGCGTTGGTGGGTTGGGGGGTGCCCACGGCGGCGATCTGTTCCACGGCCGGGTAGAAGTGGGGGCGGACCCAGAGGACGAGGCCGTGGGCGGCGGCGACGAGGGCGCCGGTGAGGAACATCGCGGGCAGGGTGCGGCGGACGAGTTGGCCGATCAGGACGCCGAGGGTCAGGGCGAACAGGGACCAGGCGATCGGGGCGAGGCCGAGGACCGGGTAGGTGAAGAACTGGAACGGCGGGTCGAAGGCGGCCGGGCCGTGCACGATGTCCGTCCACCACACCCAGGTCATCAGGGAGGCGAGCACGCCGGCGGCGGCCAGGACGGCGAGGCCGGGAACGGCGAGGCGGACGGTCAGCCAGCGGACCGGGCTGACGGACTGGGCCCGGATCAGGCGGATGGTGCCGCGCTCGTACTCCTGGGCCAGCAGCGGGGCGCCGACGAACACGCCGGTCAGCAGCGGGACCGCGGTGACGGCGGGCTGGAGGACCTGGAGGTACCAGAAGTTCGGGCGGTCGATCGGCTCCAGGCGGTTCCAGCACTCGCGCCGGTCCCAGGTTTCGGGGTAGTAGCAGTCGGTCCGGCGCAGTTCGCTGACGATCCCGCTGCTGGCGAAGTGGATCCACAGGAGGTCGGCCACCGCGAGGACCAGCAGGATGCCCAGGGTCCAGAGGAGGAGCCGGTTCTGGCGGAGCACCAGCCAGAGGATTCCGCGCAGGGCGGGCTTGGTGGAGGCCGCGGGAGCGGTGGTGCGGTCGGGCAGGACGGTCGTGCTCATGCGGCCACCTCGTTCGGTTCCTTGCGGTCGGCCGGTTCGGCGGGTCCGCGGAGGTAGCCGAGCAGCAGGTCCTCCAGGCTCGGGCGCTCGCTCTCCCACTCGCCGTCCACCGGCTCGTCGGTGCGGACCAGGGCGATGGCCCGACGGCCGCTGACGCGTTGCTCGACCACCGACTCGGCGGCCAGGGAGGACTCCTGGGCGGCCGGGCCGGTGAGCAGCCGGTGCCCGTCGAGGATCTCCTCCAGGTCGCCGGCCAGCCGGACGCGTCCGCGCTGGACGAGGAGCAGGTGGTCGATGACGCCGTCCAGCTCGGGAAGGATGTGCGAGGACAGCACGATGCTGGTGCCGCGCTCGGCGGCGGACGACATCAGGGCGCCCATCAGCTGGTGCCGGGCGAGCGGGTCGAGGTCGGCCATCGGCTCGTCGAGCAGCAGCAGGTCGGGGAGCTTGCCGAGGGCGAGGGCGAGGCAGACCCGGGTGCGCTGGCCGCCGGAGAGCGAGCCGATCCGCGCGTCGGGGTTCAACTCGCCCTGGTCGACGATTTGTTGGGCTCCGTCCTCATCCCACACCGGGTTGAGCTCGCGGCCCATCCGCAGCGTCTCGGCGACGGTGAGGCCCGGGTAGAGCGGCTTGTCCTGCGGCACGTAGGCGATCCGGGCGCGCAGCCCGGGATCACCGGCGGTGGCGCCCAGCACCCGCAGTCCGCCCTCGGTGGGCGCGAGTTGGCCGGCGGCGAGGGAGAGCAGGGTGCTCTTGCCCGCGCCGTTGGGGCCCACCACTCCGCAGATCCGCCCGGCCGGGACGGTGAGGTCGCAGCCGCGCAGGGCCCAGCCGCCGCGATACCTCCTGCCGAGGCCTTCGGCCTCCAGGGCCGGCGCCGACGCGGGCGCCGTGGTCGTCGGGTCGTCCACCCGGTCCCCCCACTGTTCTCTGTTCGATGTTGCCGAGGGGTCCTCAGACCCCGCTGTCGGAGCCGGAGGCCTTGTTGTCGGAGCCGGAGGCCCCGGTGTCGGAGCCGGAGGCCCCGGTGTCGAAGCGCTGCTCCAGGACGGAGGCCATCAGCGCGGCGATGTCCTCGCGCTCCAGGCCGGCCCCCCGGGCCCGGTCCACCCACCCGACCAGGTCCGCGCGCAGCGGCCCGTCCGCGGCCGCCTCCGGCCGGGCGAGCGAGCGCCGGACGAAGGTGCCGAGACCCGGGCGGGGTTCGACCAGCCCTTCGCGTTCGAGTTCGCGATAGGCCTTCAGCACGGTGTTCGGGTTGATCGCGGTCAGTTCGACCACCTCACGGGCGGTCGGCAGTTTGTCTCCGGGCTGGAGCAGTCCGAGTCGCAGGGCCTGCTTGGTCTGCTGCACGATCTGCTGGTACGTGGAGACGCCGCTGCGCCGCTCAATGCGGTACTCGATCACCGGCGTTTCGGCCTTTCACTAGTTCAATAGTGGAATAGTGGCCCACGGCGGCACGCGGGTCAAGCCGGACCCCCGGAGGGTGTCCCGACAGAGGTCCGTCAGGGACGTCGCAGCAGGAGCAGGCCGTCCTGCTCGACCAGCGGACGGTAGCCGCGCTCCCGGTAGAGGGCCAGCATCCGGGCGGTGTCGGCGGTGGCGCACGGGGCCTGCACGCTCGGGTCGCGCAGGTCGACGGCCACCCACTGCGGTCCGGGGCCCACCGGCGCCCGGCAGACCAGGGTGACCTCGGCCCGACCGGTGAGCTGCGCCGCCAGCCGGTTGGAGGCTGCCACGGCGGCGCCGTCGGGTATCCGGTGGAGCATCGCCCGGGTCTCGGTGAGCCGGGGCGAGGTGCGCCAGGCCTCGGGCATCACCACCTCGTGCAGCGGGTAGAGCGGCAGCGTCACGGCGGTCACCAGGGCGCTGACGGCGAGCGCGCGGCGGACGCGGCGGGCGTCGCAATGCCGCAGGACGTCGACCAGGGCCGCCAGCGCGATCGGCATCAGCACCGCGCTGTAGTGGTAACTGACGCCCCAGTAGTGCGGGTTGGCCGAGAGCAGCCGCCAGGCGAGGGTGGGCACGCAGAGCAGGAGGAGCGGCGAGCGCACACCGGCGAAGCCGGCAGTAGCGGCGAGCAGGAACAGCAGCAGCCACTTGACCGGCGGCCAACCGAGCCGCAGCGGCAGCGCCCGGAGCGAGGCCTGCCCGCCCTGCCCACCGCCGTCCAGCTGCTGCCAGTAGTCGAAGCCCCCGCTCGGGTTGAAGGCCGGCAGCACGACGAGCACGGTGAGCACGGTCGCGGCGAGGCCGACAACGGCGAGGGCGAGCCCGGGCAACGGACTGCGGCGGCGCTCCCGCCGGGCCTGCCAGGCGATCAGGACGCCGACGGCGGCGACCGTCAGCCCCAGGTCCTCCTTGACCAGCAGCAGCGGCAGCGACCAGAGCGCGGCGGCGAGCGGCCGGCGCCGGCCGAGGGCGGTGGCGGCGAAGGCGAGCAGCGGGACGGCGAAGGCGATCTCGTGGAAGTCGTCTGCCGCCGCCCGGACGATCCCCCAGGAAGCCCCGGTGGCGCAGCCGACGACCAGTGCCGCCCTCGCCCCGGCCACCTCGTGGGCCCAGCGGGTCAGCGGGACGACGGCCAGCGCCATCAGCAGCGCCTGGGCGACGACCAGGGTGAGCGCGCTCGGGAAGGCCCGGTAGGCGGGGGCGAGGACGGCGATCAGCGGGTGGAAGTGATCCCCGAGCAGGTGGTAGCCGGGCCCCTTGAGCGGCACGATCGGCGCCTGCCCGTGGGCGTACGCCCGGACGGCCTGCTCGAAGATGCCCAGGTCGTAGGCCTTGGTGAGGCCGCGCCGGTGCCGGTTGACGGCGACGCAGATGTAGAGCGCGGCGAACCCGGCCGCCATGCCCCAGGCGAGCGCGGCGGGGCGGCGGGCGAGCAGGGCCACCAGGGTCGCGAACCGGGCGGAGGGCGCGGAGGGCATGGGGAGCAGGGTTCGCGGTGGGGAGACGGAAGCGGGCATCGGCAAAGTACCCTTTCACTATTTGATTAGTGGAAGGGTGGTGGAAGGCGGACCCGCCGTCAAACCCGGCCGGCCGACGCCGACCGGGCCTTCGGGCTGCCCGCCGAACCCCCGATCCGGCTCACTCCGCGCCCGAGCACCCGAGCACCCGAGCACCCGAGCACCCGAAGGTCCCGAAGGCTCCCGCGACGAACGCTTGACCTTGACGCTGCGTCAGGGTTGGAGGCTTGCCGCATGACGAACGAGAGCACTTCCACCGCCCCGCTCCACCCCCCGGTCGGCGGTTTCCAGGAGGTCGACGGCCGCCACCTCTACCTGCACCGCCAGGGCACGGGCGGGCCCGCAGTCGTCCTCCTGCCCGGCGCCAGCGCCATCGGCCTGGACTACTTCGGTGTCCAGCAGGGGGTCGCGCAGTTCACCACCGCCGTGGTGTACGACCGCGGCGGCACCGGCTTCAGCGACGAGGCCGCACTGCCCCGCACCGCCGCCGAGGTCGCGGCCGAACTGCGCGAACTGCTGCGTGCCCAGGGCGTTCCCGGCCCGTACGTCCTGGTCGCGCACTCGCTCGGCGGCGCGTACGCCCACGGGTTCACCCAGCGGTACCCGCAGGACGTGGCCGGACTGGTCTGGCTGGACGCCTTCCACCGGGACTGGGACGACTACATGCCCGCCGAGGCGAGCCTGGCCGCCACCCAGCGCCTGTCGCCCACCGAGGAGCAGCTGCGGCAGGCGCTCCCCGCCATCCGGCAGCTGTGCGAGGAACTGCTCGTGGACTACCCGGCGGACGTCCGCGACGCGGTGACCGAGTACCACGTGAGCGAGCGCTGGATCCACGCCGGCATCGCCGAACGCGCCTCGATGCCCGAGCTGGCCGTCGAACTGCGGGCCGGGGCGGACCTCCCCGACGTCCCGCTGATCGCGCTCACCCCGCTGGGCGTCGACCCCGGCCAGCAGGCGCTGATGTCGGAGGAGCTCCTCCAGGCGATGCACGACGGCAAGACGCGGCTGTACGCGGACATGGTGGCCAGGGTCTCGAACGGCGAGCAGCGCCTCCTCGCCGACACCGGCCACAGCCAGTTCGTCTTCGAGCGGACCGATGTCGTGGTCCAGGCGATCCGCGATGTCGTGGACCGGGCGGGCCGCGCCTAGACTTCGGCCACGGCCACGGCCACAGCCACGAAGCCTCAACAACGGAACCGGAGCCGGACGGTGCTGACGATCGGTCAACTCGCCGCGACCACGGGCGTGACCGTGCGCACCGTCCGCCACTACCACCAGGTCGGGCTGCTGCCCGAGCCCGAGCGCGACCGCTCCGGCTACCGCCGGTACAGCGCCCAGGCCGCGGTGGACCTCATCCGGATCAGGACGCTCGCCGACGCCGGGGTGCCGCTGGCCCGGATCGACGCGCTGCTGCACGCGCAGCCGGAGGAGTTCGCCGCCGCCATCACCGACCTCGACGCCGAACTGCGGCACCGGATCGACCAACTCGCCGAGCACCGCCGCCGGATCGCCGACCTCGCGAGCGGCGAGCGGCTCGCGCTGCCGCCCGAGGTGGTCGCCATCCTGGACCGGATGCGCGCGCTCGGGGTCAGCGAGCGGTCGGTGCTGCTCGAACGGGACACCTGGATCCTGCACCAGGCCCTGGACCCGGAGGCCATGCGCCGGGGCATCCGGGAGAAGAACGCCAGCTTCGGCGACGCCGAGACGATGCGGTTGTTCCTGCTCTGCGACCAGTCGCTCGACTGGGAACCGGACGACCCCCGTGTGGACCGGCTGATCGACGACCTGGACGCCTGGGAGGCCGCCCACGGGCGGGACAGCAGCCGGCCCGGCAAGCAGGCGGTGATCTTCTCCCGGCTCGCCGAGGCCTCGCCGACCTGGCAGCGCATCCTCGGCGTGCTCGCCCACCGCGCCAAGCAGCGCCGCATCGCCGAGGAACCCCCCGCCGCCGAGGAAGGCCGGGCCGCGGACCCGGCACGGAAGCGTTGACGTCGGATTCACGCCAGCCCAACCCCCGTTCGTACTGCTGGACTTCGGGTCACGAACCCACCACCCAGCGACGGGACCTCCGGCATGCCGACCGGCACCACCCTCCATCCAGCCCCGACCGCCCCGGGCCCGCGCCCCCGGGACGGCGGCACCCTCGCCGTCCTCGCCGTGACGACCGGCGTGTTCTCCATCGTCACCACCGAGATCCTCCCGATCGGCCTGCTGACCCCGATCGGCGCCACCTTCCGGATCTCCGACGGCACGGCCGGGCTGATGATGACCCTGCCGGGCATCGTCGCCGCGGTGGCCGCGCCCCTGGTGACCGTCATGACCCGGCGCGCGGACCGGCGGACCATGCTCTGCGCGCTGCTGCTGGTGCTGACCCTGGCGGACCTGCTCAGCGCCCTCGCCCCCGCCTACTGGGCGGTGCTGGCCGCCCGGATCGTCCTCGGCCTGGTCATCGGGGCGTTCTGGTCGATCGGTTCGGGGCTCGCCCCGCGCCTCGTCCCGGAGCACCGGCGGGCCCGGGCCAACACGGTGATCTTCTCCGCCGTCCCGCTCGGCTCGGTGCTCGGCGTCCCGGCGGGGGTGTTCCTCGCCTCCCTGGCCGGCTGGCGGACGGCCTTCCTCGCGATGGCCGCACTGACCCTCCTCGCCCTGGCCGCCCTCCTGCGGTCCCTGCCGCCGCTGCCCCCGCTGACCGTCACCGGGCTGGGAGTGCTGCGCGGTCTGCTGGCCGGCCGGGGCACCCGGACCGGCATTCTGGTGACCTTCCTGATCGTGCCGGCCCACTTCGGCAGCTACACCTACGTCACGCCCTTCCTCGCCGGCACCACCCACGCCGGCCCCGGCCTGATCACCGCCCTGCTGCTCCTCTACGGCGCCGCCGGACTGCTCGGCAACGTCCTGGCCGGGGGCCGGGCGGCCGGGGCACTGCGTCCGGTGTTCGGCACGACGGCCGTCCTGCTCGCCGCCGCGGCGCTGCTGCTGCCGCTGCTGGGCACCGGCGGTCCGGGCGCCGCCGTCCTGCTGGCGCTCTGGGGCACGGCCTACGGGGCCGTCCCGGTCTGCGCGCTCAGCTGGTTCCTCGCCGCGGCCCCGCACGCCCCGGAGGGTGCCGGCGTGGTCTTCACCTCGGCGTTCCAGGCCGCCTTCTCGATCGGCGCGCTGGCCGGCGGCCTGGCGGTGGACCACTCCTCCCCGGGCACAGTCATGCTGCTCGGCGGGACGGTCGCCCTGCTCGCCGCGGCCGCCGTGTGGCGGCACGGCCACCGGGTCCGTCCCGAACCGACGCGGTGAGACGGCCGACGCCGTAAGACGGCCGACGCGGTGACACACCCCCGGCCGGACCCTGGCCGTCCGCTCCGTCCGCAGTGAGAATGCCGGGGTGCCGTCAGCCCGTCCGTCCCGTACGACGGAGCCGCGGACGGCACCGCCGGCCGGGACGGTCCCGGGCGGCCGAGGACGAGAGGACGGCCGACGGATGGACAGCCAGCGGACGGATCCGGCGTTCCAGGGGCGGTTCGGCGACTACCAGAGCGAGATCTACCTGCGCGGGCTCGGCGGCGTGCTGCCGACGATGCCGATGGCCTTCGCCGAACTGGAGGCGCGTGCGAGCACGGCGCTGGCGCCCTCCGTGCTCTCCTACGTGGCGGGCGGGGCCGGCGACGAGTCCACCCAGCGGGCGAACGTCGCCGCCTTCGGCCGGTGGGGCCTGGTGCCGCGGATGATGGTCGGCGCGCGCGCACGGGACCTCTCGGTGGACCTGTTCGGGATGCGGCTGCCGACCCCGCTGTTCATGGCTCCGATCGGGGTGATCGGCCTGTGCGCCCAGGACGGTCACGGGGACCTGGCCACCGCCCGCGCGGCCGCCCGGACCGGTGTGCCGATGGTCGCCTCCACCCTGACCGTCGATCCGCTGGAGCGGGTGGCCGCCAAGTTCGGCGACACCCCCGGCTTCTTCCAGCTCTACACCCCCACCGACCGGGCGCTCGCCGAGAGCCTGGTCCACCGCGCCGAGGCCGCCGGCTACCGGGGCATCGTCGTCACCCTGGACACCTGGGTCACCGGCTGGCGCCCCCGCGACCTGGCGACCGCCAACTTCCCCCAGCTGCGCGGCCACTGCCTGGCCAACTACACCTCCGACCCGGTGTTCCGCGCCCGCCTCGCCAAGACCCCCGAGGAGGACCCGCAGGCGGCCGTCCTGGAGTGGGCCGGCGTCTTCGGCAACCCGCTGACCTGGGACGACCTGCCCTGGCTGCGCTCCCTCACCGACCTGCCCATCATCCTCAAGGGCATCTGCCACCCCGAGGACGTCCGCCGCGCCAGGGACGGCGGCGTCGACGGCATCTACTGCTCCAACCACGGCGGCCGCCAGGCCAACGGCGGACTCGCCGCCCTCGACACCCTCCCCGACGTCGTCGAAGCCGCCGACGGCCTGCCCGTCCTCTTCGACTCCGGCGTCCGCACCGGCACCGACGTCGTCAAGGCCCTCGCCCTCGGCGCCACCGCCGTCGGAATCGGCCGCCCCTACGCCTACGGCCTGGCCCTGGAGGGCACCGACGGCATCATCCACGTACTGCGCTCCCTGCTCGCCGAGGCCGACCTCCTGATGGCCGTCGACGGCTATCCCACCCTCGCCTCCCTCCGCGCGGACGGCGCACTGCGCCGCACATGACGAGAATTCAGGTCACGAGAGGTCAGGTCGCGACGAGGAATCAGGTCATCGTGTCCACCGGAAAGCGGCGGGGCTTGCCGGGACATTCGGGACGGCCCTACGCTCGAACGGCACAAATCGGGTCCGTACGTTCCCGCACGCTCGGAGGTCCGCCATCATCCGCGTCCTGCTGACCGCCTTCGAACCGTTCGGCCGCGATCCCCTGAACTCGTCCCTGGAGGCGGGCCGGCTGGTCGCCGCCGGTCCGCCGGCCGGGGTGGCCCTTGAGTTCGCCGGGCTGCCCTGGGCGTTCGGCGACTCGATCGCCGAACTGCGCCGGGCGGTGGCCCGGTTCGAGCCGGACCTGGTCATCGCCACCGGCCAGGGCGGCAACCGGCCGGACCTCACGGTCGAGCGGGTGGCGATCAACCTCGACGACGCCGTCCGGACAGCCGACCGGAAGGGCCACCAGCCGCTCGACCAGCCGGTCGTGCCGGACGGCCCGGCCGCGTACTTCTCCTCCCTGCCGGTGAAGGCCTGTGTGGAGGCGGTCCAGCAGGCCGGGATCCCGGCCACCGTCTCCCACACCGCCGGCACCCACCTCTGCAACCACGTCTTCTACGGGCTGGCGCACCTGATCGCCACCGAACGCCCGGAGCTGCGCGGCGGGTTCGCGCGCCTTCCGTACCTGCCGAGCCAGGCCTCCGGCCGGGAGCAGAGCGCCTCGATGTCGGCCGAGACGGCCGCCGAGGGGGTCCGCATCCTGATCCGCAGCGCCGTGGCCACCCTGCACCTGCCGCCCGTCGGCACGGTGGCGGCACCGCGCCGACGAAGCTGGCTGTCCCGCCGGAGCAACTGATTCCCCGGAAACTGGGTTCCGGAGACTTCCGGAAACTTCCGGAAATGCGAAGAACCCCCATCCGGATCCCGGATGGGGGTTCTTCTGAAGAATTGTTCGGCGGCGTCCTACTCTCCCACAGGGTCCCCCCTGCAGTACCATCGGCGC